>NZ_CP124038.1 GCF_030436345.1 [Borrelia] tanukii | reverse complement strand
AATATATTATTGTTTAGTATAAAGTAAGAATTGAAACATCCTCCAAAAAAACTAAACTAATTAATAGCGAAGATAATCTCCCAATACCCCATAATTTACTACGATAGAATCGCCTCTTCAACATATTTTCTCTTCTTCTTTTAAACTTCTCTTCTCTACTTTATCCAGCCTTTTCTTCTGCCAGCATAACATCTGATAATTTTAACATTTCTAGTGTTTTTGCTACTATTATCTTAAGTTAGGACTCCGGTGGTTCCACTAAAGTTTCATGCTTGAACAATGAATTATCCTCTTCTTTATCTAATTTTGAGTCTTTATTCTCTTATTGCCTTTCCCTATTTTGCTCACTTCTTTGCGTCATTAAATCAAATTCTTCGAATTATCAAAAGCTTCTATTGCTTCATATGCTGTTGGATCATCTCGTGTCATTTTATTTGGATTTACTTCGTTTTTTGATAATAACTTTTCTAATTTTTTTATGCCCCCATCTTTTTTTTAAATCGCACGAAAATAGTAAAAACAATAGCAACCACACTACCATAAATAATTTTTTTCATAGTTAACACCAACTAAACAACAGATAATATACTCATGTCCTTAAATAGGAGTTCAACTTAACGTGAACTACTATTTCTAAGTCAAAGATTATAAAAATATTATTAAGATTATTTTTATCCCCACCTATAATTTCACAGAAATTATAGGTGGGGCGTTCTTTGTAATTATTTAATAATCTTTAATTGATGTTATGATCTCTGCTAGCTTTTCCATCTCCATAGTTTTTTCTAGTATTTGATTACGAAGTGTATTTACATGAAATTTAAGCTTATTAACATCTGTTTTTATAAAATTTTTATCATTTTGATAATCTAATAAAAGTTGTTTTGATGTTTCTGAAACAGATTTTATTGTAGATAATATTTTTTCAAATGATTCTTTAATCTTCTCTAAATTTGAAATATCTAGTTTATTTAAAGTATTTTTTTTGGGCAGAAGTAATCAGCTACTTTGTCAAGAACACCACCAAGATCGCTAAAGACATAGAAAAATAAAATTGGGTTTTGTGTAAGCCCTATAATATCTGAAAATTCCTTTAATTCATTATCATCAATAAGATCTAAAAAGGTGTAAGAATGTCTTCTGTACCTTATAGATCTATCGGTATTTGAATCCATGTATTCTGTGTTTTTCCCCCAATTTATTTGCTTAAAAATTAACATATTGTATTGATCTGGGGGTTCTTTTTCCATTTTTTTTATATACTTTTCTTTCTTTGCGCTAGCTGTTTCTATTAAATTAATTAAATTATTAAGTAATGTTTTTTTAATTAAGTCTTTTTCTTTTTGATTAGGAACTACTTTTGTACTGGGTTTTAATTTATTTTTATTAGATGGATACTTAATATTTTTTTGACCGGTGTTAAGATCCGGGGCGCAAGCATTTAAAAGTAAAACAACAAATATACTTACAATTACATAATATTTCATAAATACTCTCCTTGAATATGGCTTAATCTTTAGTATATTTAATATTATATATGTTTAAATAATATTAAATATTTAATTAAATTAAATATTGTATTAAATACAGAACAATAACTTGTACAATACTTAGTCAACATTTTTATAATCTTTGATTTAGAAATGTCAATTCACAATATAATAGACAAAAACTCCCGAGGATATGTATCTTGCTGCTGAATTAAGAGAGCTCTAAACATTCCCATTTTATCTTAATGATATTAAGATACTCAATTAAAATCAAGAGCTTATTAAATTTTTATATATGCTTAGCGCAGCAAAGCGATTGAAATAATATTTTAGGAAAAAAATTCTTCTCCATCCCAAAATCCATAATAAATTGCGATGATATTTAATTATCAAAACTATCTATTAGGAAGCTGGTTAATATGAGAAAATAAAATTTCATATTAATATTAATTTTTGGTTTAACCATGCAAATCTTTGTCACAAAAGGCAAACAATTATAACAAAAATAAATTTATTATTATTTTTGTTTTTGCTATTTAATTTAAATGCTGAAATGGATAGGCAAACTAAAAAATGGACAAGAATTTGATACAACTCTCAAGATTTATTAATAACTTAAGATGAAAGGTTTTATAATTTTGTTTATTTTAAAGAATAAGACAATATAAAATAAAAAGATAGTTTATATAAGGGGAATAATAAAATTCAAACTCATTGTGGGAAAAACAAATTAATAAGTTAAGGCAACCCACAGCATTGGAAATTCATATAGCTATTAAAATCTTATTAATTATTAAACTTCATCTACTCTTTCCCAAGAATTTAAAAATAGATAAAAAATTGTATCAATTGTAATTATTATTAATGTAAGAGTTAGAGATCCATTTGTAAGTCCTTTTACCCTTACTTCGGGATAAAATTTTAATAATCCGTTTATAGATATATAGCTTGTTAAACCAGCCAATAATCCAGAAATTAGCCTTGATAGAGGATGAATTATCCATAAAGATTTTATTTTAATTTTAAAATAATAGTATAACAATACGTTAATATATTGAAATAAAAAAAACAAATATGTTCCAATTAATACTGTTGCTATGTATTCAAAATTATAAAACAATATTTTTAAATGAATTCCCAATTGGTCTGATTTGCTATGATCGAATTTTAATGTAAATTGGATCATAATAGTAAAGGCCATTTTTAGTAAAAAACACAATATTGCCGAATTTATTGCTTCTTTTTTGTTATATTTTTCTGTTATTAAATTTAAAGAAAATAGTGTTGATAAAAAAATAATTCCTGATGTATTTAAATAAATTTCAAATGCCTTTAATTTGATTAGTATAACAATATTTGATATTACTGAAAATATTGCATTAAAGCAAAAAAGACCCAATTTTCCAAAAAATCTATAAAGTATTCCTAGGCTTATGTATATAAAAATTGATATTCCTATCCATAAGCTCAAATCAAATAGATCATTAGTCATAATGAATTATATCAAATTAATTATCATTACATGTAATATTATATTGATATTTTGATAATTTAAAATAAAAAGCAAAATAATTCTACAATAGTAAATCCAAAGACATTTTAGTAAATCAAAATTTTTAGAGTTTAAAATTTTAAATTGCTTCTAAATCTAGAAAATTAAATTTAATTGTTCTTTTCAAATATTTGTAAATTGTTAAATTTTATCTATATTTATTAATATTAAGTAATATGTTAAAATAAATTTAAATGTATCAATTCTAACATGTTATTTACTTTTGCTTTAAGGAGACATAATTTATGTTTGGGATAAAAGAAATATATTTTTTATTATTTTCGTTAATTTTGTTTATATCCTCAATTATAATTTCCCATGGTATAAAAAGCATTGGCATTAAAAATGAAAATTATATTACAGTTAAGGGTCTTAGCGAAAGAGAAATTTTATCAACATCTTCTAGTTGGGAGTTTAGATATAGCCTAACTGGTAATACTATTGATGAGATCAATAAAACAAATAATTTAAGCTTGTCTAGGATTAAAAGCTTTTTTTTAAAACATGGATTTAGCGAAGATGATATAAAAATGGGATTTATGGAGTTCAATGAAGATACTTATAAAGAATCTCTTTATAAGTATAGAGCATATATATCTTTTAATGTTCATACAAAGAATATTGAGAAAATGGAAGCAGCAGAAAAAAATATTGCCGAGCTTTATAATCAAGGTATATTGATTAGTAATAGTGGCGGACCACAATATTACTTTGACAATATTAATGATATAAAACCTGAAATGTTGTCAGATTCAATTAGAAATGCAAAATTGGCAGCTTTAGAATTTGCAAAACATTCAAGTTCAAAATTAGGAAAAATTAAAAATGCAAATCAAGGATACTTTGAATTTCTTCCAATTGATAGAAGCTTGGGTGCTCAAGAGCGTTATCCAAAAAAAATATTAAGGATCGTTACAACTGTTTCTTACTATTTAGATTAATATTCAAATAAACTATTGCTTCTAAATAAAATCATAGAAACAGCTTATGGCTAAAACAAGTAAAAGATATTTGGAACTGCCAAAAAATAACGCTATTACCACCTTCTCAATTACATAATTACTTTCTATAATTTAATTATGTAAAAAATGTCAATATAGGAAATATCTATTTTTAAAAAATACATAAAACCATCCGGACCTAACTCTTAGTTAATTTAACAACAAACAGAAAGCTTTTGAGCTTTTTCTATAATTTTCTCAATTAAATTTTTAATCCTTTAACACCTTTTTATAATAATTTGAAATTAATAATCTAAAAAACAAAAAGCATCAACATCAAACAATCCTTTATCATTTATCTTTAAATGCGGAACCACTGTTAAAGACATAAAAGATAAAGTCATTAAAGGATCATAAAGCTGAGAACCCAAAACATTTTTACAAAAATCATTTAATTTTATATATTGTGAAGCTATTTCTTTGGCCGGAAGAGTGCTCATTAATCCAGAAATAGGAAGTTTCATTATTATAGTTTTTTCATCGTTTAGAGCACATAAGCCTCCCTTATTTTCAATAATTGTATTTGTTGCTTTACATAAGTATTCATCATTAGTACCAACAACTATAATATTGTGAGAATCATGAGCAACTGTACTCCCTATGGCACCTTTTTTTATTCCAAAATTTTTTATAAATCCTATAGAAATTTTACTATTTTTTTCATATCGATTTATTATAGCTATTTTTAAGATGTCTTCATCAATATTAGATTGAAAATCTGGTGCCAATAAATTGCTATCAATCATAGTTTTATGAGTAATAATTTGATTATTGATACAATTGATTATTGGAATAATCTTACTTTTAGTGGAAAATTTAAAATCCAAAATAGATCTTTGACTACAATTAAAATTGTTTATAGGAATCTCACTTATTAATGGGATATGTGATATGCCATCACTAAACACCAATTTGCCATTAATGTAGGTTTTATCTATTTTAAATGTCTTAATATCTTTAGTAATTATAAAATCAGCAGAATCTCCTACCCTTAATAACCCCACTGGGATTTTATAGTGTAAAACCGGATTAATGCATGCTATTTTTAAAACATCAAAAAAGTTGTATCCATACTTTATTGCACGAGCTACTATTGAATTAATATGTCCATTTAGTATATCATTCGGATGTGCATCATCAAAACAAAACATTAAAGAATCACAATATTTACCAGAACATTCACTAATCAAGGGATGCAAAGATTCAAAATTTTTAGCTGCACTTCCCTCCCTAATTATTATTTTCATGCCCAAAGATAACTTATATCTTGCATCTTCTATTGTTGAGCATTCATGATCAGTACTAATACCTGAAGACACATACTTTGAAATTAAATCGGGAGACAAGCCAGGAGCATGCCCATCAACAACCTTATTGCGAGTTAGCGCAGAATTTATTTTATTTATAATCCGAACATCTTTGTTAATTACACCTTTAAAATCCATTACTTCAGACAAATAGTAAATATCATTTAATTCCATTAATTTATCTACATCTTGGTCATCTAATACATATCCTGAGGTTTCAAATTCCGATGACAAAGCCGGCACACAAGAAGGAGCTCCAAAAAAAATTTTAAACTCAGTTTTTTTAGAATTATTTATCATAAAATTAATACCATCAATACCATTGACATTCGCTATTTCATGGGGGTCGCTTATTGTTGCTACAGTGCCATGTTGGACTACCAAATGAGCAAAGTTTGATGGAATAAGAAAAGAGCTCTCTATGTGTATATGCGCATCGATAAATCCTGGCAGCATATACTCATCCAGCGTTGCATCAATTTTTTCTATACTAACAATGTAACCATTTTCAATGGTTATACTAGCTGGATAAATTTTTTTATTAAAAATATCAATATAATTAGCTTCAATTTTAAACAAACCCATTATTTATCCTCTCCTAAATTTTTTTTATTCATAATGTATTTCATATACTTAAAAATTTATCTATTATTATAAAATATAGTGCAAAGTATGTTTATATTAAATTGCAATCAGATTTAGAAAAAATAAAAATTATCGATACTTTGCTTTATTATTAAATTCTACCAAACTATTTATCAAAAATATAATGCTATCCTTTTCTTCCTCTACATATTTTGCTCCAAGTTGTTTTTCATAACTATGATTCTTGCCTTCAAATAAGTGTAAGAAGCTATTTGTAATCTTTTGCTTACAAATAGCTTCTTACTTTACTTCATAATAACTTTTTTTAGGCTCTCCAAAAGAATGGTCATTCTAAAGAATGATTAAAGCTTAACTTCTGGAAACTATCTTTGCCCTACTAAATATCAAATGAGATGGCCTAAAATATTTTAGTATATCCTTAACGCAAACATATTAAAAAAACAAAAATTGTATAATTAGTGTGCTTTTTATATATTTACATTAATCTAATTAATTTTTCTATTATTTTTGCTGAGCTAGAAGAAGCTTTTTTTAAAAATTTTTTATAATCATCATGGTTATTTTCATTATTAACTATATCAGATATTCCCCGAATGATTATAAAAGGAATTTTAAAATTGTATGCTACTTGAGCCATTGAAGCACCCTCCATGTCTATTGCAATTGCATTTTCAAATTCTTCTGGGATTTCTTGAAAATTTTGATGGTCAATAAATTGGTCTCCAGTAATTATTAAGCCCATATAAGATGTTGCATTGTTTATTTTTATCTTAGAAGCTTTCCTTATAAGAGCGGTATTTGCTTTAAATTTTTTAGGGTGTTCTGGAACATGTCCAATTTCATAACCAAATCTATGTAAATTAAAATCGTAACTTGTTGTTTCTGTAGATATTATAACGTCTCCTACTTTTATGAATTTATTTTTATTGCTATAAATGCCACTAGCAACTCCTGCACTAATTATATGACTAATTTTATATTTTGATATAATATAGCTTGTCCAAAAAGCTGTGTTTATTTTTCCAACTCCCGTAGCTATGGTAATTATATTATGATCAAGCACTTTTCCAATGGTAATCTTTTTTTTTCTTCTATGTTCCTCTATTGAAATAGATTTTTTATTTTGAATAATCTTATTTATTTCTTCTATTTCTGCTTTTGTAGCTGATATTATTAAAATATTGTTTTGAAAATTCTCATTTGGTTCATTTGTTTTTGCCTCATTTCCCCAACTATTTAAAACAATAAATAAAAAAAATATCAATATGTTTGCTATATTTTTGATTTTCATAAAAAGCTCCATATGTTTTTTGTTAATTTATAAATTAATATTTTCATATTTTCATATCCTTATTAGTTTAAATAATATTGCAATATTATACTATTTATAATACATATGGTTGGATCAGATTTTTTGGAATTGCAAAAACTTAAGTTAGATAAATTAAAATAATTACGTATAGTTGGTATTTTCTCGCTTGTTTGGCTAAGAGTAAAATTTAAAGTTTAATTACTTTTTGTAGTATATTCGCTTATATTACTATAATAATTTTTATTATAAGTAAGCTTTAATTATTTTAGATTGTTAAAGTTAAGGAGAGGAGATTTATGAGTAAAAAAGTTTTTATTTCATCAATGTCTATAATGTTATCCATTTTCTTATTAAGCTGTGATTTGCGAAGAGAAAATGTTGAAAACGAAGTAGACAGCGTTATTAGTTTGGGGAAAAATTATTGGGGCAATTTAGATTGTAAATATTTAAGTGGAACTGAAAAATCTATATTCAATGCACTTGATAAATCTAAAAAAAATCAAGTGTTCGATTCTATTTTAAAGGAAGAAAATGTCAAAAGTGCTAAACAATTGTTAATTAATTGGGGTATAGATTCTGAAACAGCAAGTTCTATTGCTATTAGAATAGATAAAGAATTAGTAGAGCTTAAGAATTCTCAAATTAAATTTTTAGACAAAGATTCTTATGAATATGGGTATTATAATATGCCTTACAGCAATATTGGTAATGATAATGATTTATTAAATGATACTAGATCTTTTGATTCTAATAATGATAATACAAATAAGAATTATTCAAATAATCAGAGCTATGCATATCAAGAATATACCAATGAACAAGCACAAGAAATGCAAGAAAGACTTAAGAAATATAAAATTTTTAAAGAAAATGCTTATAAGCTTTCACAAACTTTGAAAAAATCTACTTCTTATGCTGAAGAATTAAACACAAAATTATCTGGAACTGATAATAAAGAAAATGAATTTATTTTGAAAGTAGAGGATATAAAAGAAATAATAAGATTAATAGCTCGCATAAAAATGACTCAATATACAGATTTGTCAAAAAAAATACTTGATAATAACTTTTCAAGCATAACTAGTGATGAAGAATCAAACCGCTATGTTCTTCTATATAAAAATAAAAATAATGATAATGGTTCTTATCTTCAAGTTAGAAAAATACTTGGCACCATCTTAAGTAAAATATCAAGTATAGTAGGAGGATATAAGACAAATATAGTAGATATTAAGGACCCTGAAAAAATAAAAAAAGCTAAAGAGCATGCCCAGGGAGTGCTTGACATATTGAAGCTAATAGATTCTGGAGAAACTGTAAAAGTTGTTTTAAATAAAGCAAAGGAACTAGAAAATATTAAAGAAAAAGAACAATAAATAATATTAAATATACCCTAAAAAGATAAAGACATAGATTTGCTTTAAATTAAATCTATGTCTTTTGTTAAGCCAATTTGAAAAGGAAATTAAAATGATAAATTTGCTGCATAAATTGTTAGAAAAATTTTCTTAAAGATTCCCACATTTATCATTGCATTATAATTACTGCTTACCACTAATGTTTACCTTTATATTTTTTCAACTAAACGATTGTAACCTAGATTTTAATACAAAAAGGTTGTAAATGATTATAATATAAATTTGGTTACAATAAGATATTTTTACGAGAATAAATAAATTTTAAACTATTAAATATTAAAAAAATTTGAATTTTTTGACCACAAAAATACATTATTATATTGTATGTTCTCTAATATAATAATACAATTAATCTATGCTAATTGCGGAGAATATTTTTATGAAAAACAACATAATTTTGCGTATGTGTGTTTTTTTTACTTTTAAGCAGCTGTAGTGCCGATCATGATACTGAAACAGCAATAAAAAAAACATTGATAAAACAAAAAACCCAGATATTGATGAAATAAAAAATTTAATAGAGACAACTAACAAAAAACCCAGATATTGATGAAATAAAAAATTTAATAGAGACAACTAAAGCAGTCATAGACAAAAACAAAATGCTACCAATTGATCTAGAAAATCAAGACACGGCGGATAGTGAAAATGATGAAGAAGTTTTCAAGATAGGAAGAAGAGCTTTTAATTTTATTAATTCTTTTTTAACAGATACCGAAATTGATGAATTTATAACAATATTTGCAAAACCAACACTATTGGATTGGATTGGATTGGATTGGATTATATTTAATCTTATATTTAATTATATTAATAAAATATTAAATATTGAATCAAATTAAATATTTTATTATACTAAATATTAATCCATATTCAAGGAGAATATTTATGAAATACTATGTAATTGTAAATATATTTCTTTTTCTATTTTTAAATGCTTGCACCCCGGATCTTAACACCAGTAAAAAAAATATTAAATACCCAACTAATGAAAAAAAAATAAAACCTAACGCAAAAATAATTCCCAATCAAAAAGAAAAAAAAATAGAAGAAAAAGAAGTAGAACAAGAAGACTTAAATAAAAAAACATTACTTAATAATTTAATAAATTTAATAGAAGAAGCTAACACAAAAAAAGAAAAGTATATAAAAAAAATGGAAGAAGAACCTTCGGACCAATACGGAATATTGGCTTTTGATAAATTAGATTGGGGGGAAGGCGAAGAAAAAATATCCAGCAATACCGATAGATCTAAAAGATTTAGAAGACATACTTATACTCTTTTAAGTCTTATTGATGATAATGAATTAAAAGAATTTTCAAATATTATAATACTCATAAAAAAAACACAGCCAATATTCTCTATCTTTAGTAACCTTGGAGGTGTTCTTGACATAGTGACTGATAAGTTATACCCCAAAAAAGATAATCTAAATAAACTAGATACTTCGGATTTAGAAAAGATTAAAGAATCATTTGAAAAAATATTATCTACAATAAACTTTGTCTCAGAAACGTCAAAACAAATTTTATTAGATTATCAAAATGATAAAAATAATACAAAAACAGATGTTAATAAGCTTAAATCTCATGTAGATACACTTTACAATCAAATGAAAGAAAAAACTGAGGAAGCAGAAAAGCTGCAAGATGTAATATTATCTATTATCAATTAAAAACCTTTAATGTTTTAAGACTTTTAAATTTATTAAAAATTTAAAAAACGTATATTAAAGGCTTATACAAAAGAACTATATTATCGATAAAAGATTCACCACCTGAAGGGTTAAATAGAGCTCAAAAAGGATTATAAATAGAGCTCTATTTATAATTTAATTGCAAAGACTTTTAATAAGCATTGAAAAGATTTTTAGTATAGATATAAAAAGGTGTAACAATGCTTATAATAAAAGCTTTAAAAACCATTATTTCATAGCTTCATAGCTCTAAAAAAGAATTCCTAGTAAACACTTAAATAAATATTAGCTATAATAACTAAAATAGAAATAAAGAACTCAATAATAAATAATGGTAAAACAAACTTAAACCAAGTGCCATAACTCAATTTAGATATCCCTAATGCAGCCATTATAACTCCGCTTGTAGGTGTTATTAAATTAATAAGTCCAGATGCGGTTTGCATAGCAATAACAACCGAAGACCTTGGCATTGACAAAAAATCAGCAAGTGGAGCCATTATGGGCATAGTCAGACTAGCATGACCCGATGAAGATGGAACAACAAATCCTATAAATATTTGAATAATTTCATTCAAAATGATGAAAAAAGGTCTTGGAAGATTATATAAAAAGTTAGTAGCAGCGTTTAAGATAGTAGCTGTAATCAAACCATCATCACATACTATCATAACACCCCTAGCAAGCCCAATAACAAGAGCTGCTGTTATCAGGCTTTCAGAACCTTTAACAAACGCATCCCACATCTCAGATTCACCCAATTTGCAAATAAAAGCTGCTATAATAGCAACTCCAAGATATAACATTGTCATTTCTTGCATCCACCAACCAAGCTTAACAATACTAAATATCAAGAACAATATCATAGACCCAAATAAAAGTAAAACTAGTTTATGGGCAAAAGTAAACTCAAGAGCATTCTGAGCATTATCATTCTGAGCATTATCTTTAGTAGATAGCTCATTTTTTTTAACAAAATATTGATAATGTTCATCTTTTTGAGAATACACAAGCGATTTTGAGGGATCCTTTTTAATTCTAGATGCATAAACACAAACGTAAATTATAGCAACTAATACTGATACAAAATAAAGAACAATTCTAAAATAAAATCCATCCTGCAAACTAATGGAGGCTATTGCAGATGCAATTCCTGTAGCAAATGGATTTACAGTAGAAGCCATAGTGCCCACACCAGCTCCCAAAGCAATAATAGCCGCTCCAACAAGACTATCATAACCTAAAGCCACTATCAGGGGAATCATAACAAAATAAAAAGGAAGAGTCTCTTCACTCATTCCGGTTACAGTTCCACCAACTGAAAAAATAAACATTAACAAAGGAATAAGCAATTTATCTTTATGCCCCAACTTCTTGATTAAACGATAAATTCCTGCATCTATTGCTCCTGTTTTCATAATAATACCATAAGCACCTCCAACAATTAAAACAAAAACAATAACTTCAGCTGCATGCTCCATTCCTTTTGACATTGCAGTTAAAATAGTCATAATAGGATGTAAAAATCCTCTAGGACCTCGATCCACAAATTGATAAGTCCCAGCAACGATTATCTCCCTTTTAGATCCATCACCCATTTGCTTAAATTCCTTATCAAATTTACCAGCAGGAATCACATATGTTAAGATGGTAACAAATACAATTAAAGAGAATATTATTGTAAAACTACTCGGCATTTTGATCATAACGTTCCTCCTAAATAATTAATTTTATGTAAATAAAAAATACTATAAAAATACTATTATCCCAAAGTCGATACCATAATAGCTTTAATGGTATGCACTCTATTTTCTGCAACATCAAAAACAACTGAATTTTTACTTTCAAAAATTTCTTCTGTAACTTCAATCCCATCAAGTCCATATTTATCGAAAATATCCTTACCAACCGAAGTATTTAAGTCATGAAAAGCGGGTAAACAATGCATAAATATTGCATCATCTTTTGCCATACCCATAGCCTCTTTATTGACCTGATAAGGTTTTAAAAGATTTATTCTATCTTCCCAATTACTCTCGCCCATAGATACCCATACATCCGTATACACAACATCAGCACATTTAACAGCCTCTTCCTTAGAATCTGTAATTGTAATTTTACCCCCACTCTTTAGGGCCAAAGACCTAGCCTTAAGCGTCAAATCGGAGTCTGGAAAAAGCTTTTTGGGGGCAAAAATTCTTAAATCGAGTCCCATAATAGCACAGCC
Organism: [Borrelia] tanukii; assembly: GCF_030436345.1. Classification (GTDB taxonomy): domain Bacteria; phylum Spirochaetota; class Spirochaetia; order Borreliales; family Borreliaceae; genus Borreliella; species Borreliella tanukii. Next base: position 900,949 of record NZ_CP124038.1, on the reverse strand, counting down.
TTTCAACAAAGAATTAGCAATATTCCCCCTACCATCGCCACAAAACACTATTTTAATCCCTTTTAAACTTCCTTTATGCTCTTTTATTGTCATTAAATCAGCTAGTATTTGGGTTGGGTGAGAAACATCTGTCAATCCATTGTAAACAGGAACATTAGAGTAATTTGCTAAGCATTCAACAGTCTCTTGAGAAAATCCTCTAAATCCAATGGCATCATACATGCGTCCTAATACTCTAGCGGTATCTATCATAGACTCTTTTACACCTATTTGACTACCTTTAGATCCTAAATACGTAATATTTGCCCCTTGATCATACGCTGCAACCTCAAAAGCACACCGTGTTCTTGTTGAATCTTTCTCGAAAATTATAACTATATTTTTACCTTTAAGTTTCTGCATTTCAATTCCTGCATATTTTGATTTTTTTAAATCAATCGATAAATCAAGTAAATATTTAATATCTTTGCTTGTAAAATCTAAAAGATTTAAAAAGCTTCTATTTCGTAAATTATACATAACAACCCCTAACCTTTACAATCGGTTTTTAAACCCATTTAAGTCATTTAATTTAATTCATTTAACCCGAATATTAAATATCTTCTCTTACTAAAGGCATAGACATGCATCTTGGACCACCACGACCTCTTGAAAGCTCACTAGACGGAATTCTATGAACTTTGATACCATTTTCTTCAAGCAACTTATTGGTTACGTGATTTCTAGAATAAGCAATTACTTCTCCCGGAGCTATAGCCAAAATATTAGCACCATCATTCCATTGTTCTCTTGCACCATGTATTAAGTTTCCACCTGCACATTTTATTATGTCAATCTTTCTACCAAGATAAAAACTCAAAGCATCTATAAGCTTAGCTTTTTCTTTTTTAATACTAATTTTACCGGAACTTGAATTATAAGTTAAAACATAAATTGAAAAATACATATCATCACTCGTAAAACTTGTAAAAACACTATGATCAATTTGAGTAAAAACTGTATCTAAATGCATATAAGCCCTATTTTCCGGAATTTTAAAAGCCAAAATTGTGTTAAATGAAGTCTTATTTTCAAAAAGGCTAGTAGCTAGTTTTTCTACAGATTTCGCTTCTGTTCTTTCGGAAATTCCAATAACCAAAAGATCTTTGTTTAAAACAAGCTCATCTCCACCTTCCAAAGAAGTCTCTTCCCATCTATTAAACCAAATTGGAACATTTTCTTTGTAAATGGGATGATGTTTAAAAATATACTCTGCAAATATTGTCTCTCTGTGCCTAACCTTAGTAGCCATTTTATTTATTGTAATTCCATTGCCAATACTAGCAAAAGGATCCCTGGTAAATAAAACGTTGGGCATAGGATCAATAATAAAAAGACTTGCGCCATTAACCAAATCATCAAGAGAATATGCATAATTTTTAAGCTCTTCTCTTGTAATGCCCGAAATCATTTTAGAAACCATGTTCTCAATAGTTAAATTGGAAAAATAATCTTTTAAAAAATCAATTTCACTATCTGTTTTTATTTCTGCCTCAAAAATAAATTGAGATATAAATTTATTTTTGAGCTCTACAGAAGAAGCAAGAACCTCGCTAACAAGATCCTCAACATACTCAATTTCAACTGAATTATTTTTTAAAGTACTTACAAAAACTTCATGCTCTTGTCTTGCAACTTCAAGATAAGGAATATCATCAAATAAAAAATTTTTCATAATAAAAGGTGTCAAATTTTCTAATTCTTCTCCTGGCCTATGGAGCAAAACTTTTTTCAAACGACCTATTTCCGAAAATATATTTATTGGATTTAAATATCCGTTCATCGATTTCTCCTTTATAAAAATTGCCATATATTGAAATATTATATTTTGCATTAAGAAATATCAACTATTTATTAATTTTTTTAAAAAAATATTATTTGTGTAGAAAGCTTAGTAAAAATAAAAAAGAAATTCTAAAATAGAACTCTAAATCAAAAACATTGAAAAGAACTATGCTAAAATACTACCATGAAGAAAATTAATGGATTCATATTAATATTGGTTATGCAAATCTTAATATTCTCTTGTTCCTTAATTGGGGATAATAAGTCAAAAAATCCAAGCACATCAGAATTCATATTGACACAAAAAACACCATTAGAAAGCTCTTTAATAAAGACTCCTTCTAGTACAGAATATAGAATACCAATATCCAGTATCCAAGAAATCTTAAACAATAACGATAATTCTTTTTTAATAAAACAAACAGCCGCAAAAATCAAAATAAGTCCACAAAAACTAGAAGAAATAAAAAACTATTTAAATGCTTATAAAAATTATTTAAATAATGAAACAGAATGGGAAAAATTTATAGATCAAAGCAGCGTCAATGGCAATCTAACAATTAAAATTGATACTGCTTTTGAAAAAAAAACAAATTTAAATCATACAAATTCAGATAATGAAAAATTGACAGCATTAATAGAATCACAAATGCACCTAGAAAAAGAAATTTTAAACTCAATTGAACAAACATTCCATGATAAAAGTTTGGGATACATACAATTAAGTCATATCAATTCATTTTTTCCTCAAGAAAATATAAACTCAATAACAAAAGAAATAATAGACGGGAAAGAATATGTTGCACCTCATATAATAGCAAATCAATTATTAAAAATAAAAGATAAAAAATATTTTGAACAATTTATGCACTTTTTAAATGTTGAAAACAGCACAATAAAAACAATAATTGAAAAGCAAAAAATTGTAGATCTTCACAATGAATTGTATTATTCAAAACAATCATCTCCAACTAGAAAAAGGACCAAAAGGTCAGCTGTTGACTCTGATAATATCAATCAATATGATCTGATACCAAAAATAATAGACCCAAATACAGGAATTGAAATAACCCCTAAAAAATTAAGATCTCTTTTATCAAATGGCGACATAATACTAATAAAGCCAAAAATAGATTGGACAGAATTTTTTTATTTTTGGCAACATGTAGGAATATTTGATGAAGAAAAATACGAGGCTACTAAAAAAATTGCATTTAATGGGAATGACAGTTTTGATATAAAATCAATAATTACAAGCAATCAAATCAAATTCGATACAGCATCTACTCAAGGCTCAGGATATGAAAAACTTTCAACATATGTACAATCAAGAATATTAAAAATATTCTCACCAATAACAGACACAAGAACAATTCAAAAAGCTATTAATTTTGGAAGAAGCAGATATATTGACAATAACTTTGGATATATGGTTCCATTAATATCTTCTAACTTATGGACAGATTCATTTAATCTTGAAGAAATTCATAACAAAACCTATTGCTCTTTAGTAGTTGACAGAATATACAAAATAGCCGGACTTAATGTATCAAGAAATTACGAAATTTCGGGAATAATTACTCCCGGAGAAATAAATGCGGCCGCTTACAATTTTTACATGTCTTATACAATTACAGGAATACTCCCAAGCGTACTTCCAAAAAGGCTCATTAAACCAAGCTTAAAAGAAAAATTCATTGGTTACAACAAAGAAATAGTAGATGCAATGGAATTTAAAAAATCGAAAGAAGAAATTTTTGGAAAAGCTTGCAATATAACAAACTTTTGGTGCTCCGGGAGCTAATACTAACATATGGACAAATATTATGCATGCATTTTGATAAATAGTAATGAAAAAATTATTTTCAAATCCTGGGAAGAATGCAAAGCTACTATTAAAGGAAAAAATAATAAAATAAAAAGTTTCAAAACAATAGAACAAGCTCAAAATTGGTTATTCAATAATGGGGATAAAATTTATCAGAGCCCAATTGGAATATATTTTGATTCTGGAACAGGAAGGGGAAAAGGTGTAGAAATTAGGGTTGTAAACGAAAAAAGGATTTCAATATTAGATAAAATCTTAGATAAATCCTTGATTAATGAATATGGAAATCATTATGTCAAAAATTTTCAAGGGATTAGCAATAATTTTGGAGAACTACTTGCCCTGTACACAGCACTCAAAATAGCATTAAAAGAAAATATAACAAACATATTTGGCGACAGTAAATTAATAATTGAATATTGGTCAAAAGGAATCTATAATAGCAAAAAATTAAAACAAATTACTATCAATTTAATCAAAAAGACAACTGAGTTAAGGAAAAAATTTGAAGAACAAGGTGGAAAAATTTCTTTTATTCCAGGAGATGAAAATATTGCAGATCTTGGCTTTCACAAAACTAAGTAAAAATATTGCAAAAAAATACATAAAAACAATATTCCTGATGTCAATGATTTATTTTTATTGTTGTACAACAATAAAAATAAATCCTGATTATGAAACTGATTTTAAAGTTTTAGAATCTCCTTCTAAATACATTAATATCGATGTAATTAAAGCTACAAATGAATATATTTATATTCAAATTACAAACAATAGTTTAGACATAGTAAAAATAAATTGGCAAAACACTAGTCTTAACAACAATAAAATTGTCTTTAAAAAAGAAGATCTTACAATAAACGATCAAACAAAGTATAAAAATAAATATAGAGAGTTTTTTATTGGCCCTAAAACTTCATTTGAATTTAAAGCATATCCACTAAAAATTGTTTCTAAAAACAAAAATAGCGACGCCTTAAACTCAGTTATTAAATATCCGTCTATTTTCAAGCTCAATATAACAAAAATAGGGATTGAGACAAAAAAAACAATAAATATTTTAATAACAAGAACTATAAAAATCAATACTGCTAATACATGAAAACCGTTATTATTTTTTTGTTTTTCTATTAATGCTAAGCTCATAGTTTGTATCTTTATTGCTTTCAAATGATGCTTTTACAGGAGCAAAGAAATTCCAAGAAATATAAATTGTAAAATTATTTCTCCAAATAGGAGAATAAATCCCGTCAGATCCTTTTAGCAAATCCGGCTCTAAATTATATTCGCCAACAAATTTCCAATCATAAAAATTAAATTTAAAGCCCGATGAAAATTTTTTAATTTTAAAAAGTGAATTTTTTCTATCTTGGGAATTAAAGAAATTGAAAGATTTTAACAAATCAGTAAAGATATTGACAGTCTCAAAGCCAATTTGATCCATATATCCTTTAAAGTATCTAAAAGTCTTAGTATTGACAGAAAAAGTAGAAAAGTAAATTTCTAAAAATTCTGTATATTTAAATTTAAAAGTCAATGCAGACCAAAGTTCATTATCCGTAAACTTTTGCAGATTCATTTTCCAACCAGCATCTATCCCTAAAGTTAAAGAAAGTTTTTTGTCAAAAAAATTTAAAACATACAATTCCTTCTTGTAGCTAGAATCTAAAGAGTATGGAACAAGTTTAGTTGTAATGCCAACTTTGGAAAAATCTCCTTTTAAAGGATCATAATTATATTCAAAGTCATCTTTCATAGCAAACAAAACCTGAAAATCAAAAACATTAAGCTTAAACGAAAGTTCAGAAACTTTATTTATTAAAGGATCATAAGCAGCTAAAAAACTAAATTTAACATAATTAAAATACTTTGGCTCAATTTTATAATACAAAGCAGGAGACATTTCTAAATTTTTATAAGGTGATGATGGTCTTTTGGGCTCCAAAGGATTTAATAAAGATTGAGCAACAGAAATTCCAGGATTTTTAATGGTATCTTCTTTAAACTTTTTATGATATTTAATTCCAATCCCAGCTTCTTGCAACAAATAAGGAAAATCTAAAGAAAGTTTAAGCTCAGAAGAAGCCTTAATATCTTCAAAAGTATTTTTTAATTCACCTGAGAGTTCAGCGCTAAAATAATTATAATCATAAATTAAAGAAGCTGTTAAAGATTGATAAAAAGTTTCCGGATCAGAGAAAAAAATACTACTATTTTTATTAACCAAAGATTTTGCATCAGAATCATATTTTTTATTAAATGAATACAAAGTAGACTTATTCTCAAACTTTAAAATACTCCTAGAGAATAAGGGATACCTAATAAAAGGAAGCAAGTTTAAATTTACTTGATTAATAATAGAATGCTCACTTTTTTTATCTTTATCTTCAACTTTAAAATCTTTGTTTAAAGGATTATACTCAATAGTATTAAGATATAATAAATTTTCAAAAGTAATTAAACGATTATAAAAATCAGCATGAATTTTTATATCTGTTTTATTTTTTATATCAAATAAATAATTTTTTATTTCATAATTAAAGTCTTTTGGACTTGTGATGCCATAATTATTAAAAAAAATATTATTTCTTAAATAAGGATTAATACCAAATCTAATAAAAAAAGAATCAAATTGATCAATATTTTTCAAAGTAATTGGTTCTGGGGGAATATATAATTTTTTATTTAAATCTTTTATTTGTTCGGTCTTTTTCTCCTTCATGCCCTTTTTGTCATTATCTTTATCTTCTAGATTTTTAATTTCTGGTCGCATTATCATTTCTTTAGTATCAGCTGAGAACGTCCATTGATTATTGTAAAGATCTTTTTGAAAATTTAAATCAATATATGGAACATAAATTCTCTCTAAATAAAACCATTTTCTTGTAGGATCATTAATCTCTTTTGGTTTTTCCAAAGGAGATTTAACGTAAAGATTTTCATATTCCGATAATTTAAAACTAAAGCCTAAATTATTTAATTTGTAATCTAAAATTGAGTTATTATCAAATGTTCGGCTATAAAAAGAAGACAAATTCCAATCAAAAGTGCTAATTCTAGTTTGCTCTTTAACTGAATCTTTATCTAAATTTAAAAGAGAAAAAAACGTAGCACTCTCTATTCTATCTTTAAAATCAATATTAACATATGGGTCAGAATAATGCTCTAAAAGAACCGAAAAAAGTGCATCTCTTAAAAGAAATTCTGTTTTAAATTTAAGCAAATATCTAAAAGGAACTTCAAACCCAAAGACATCTCCTTTGTTAAGATTAGAAAAACTAAAAAGAGATTGTTTTAAAGTTCTATTATCAAAAGGATAATATCCTCCATCATAACTATAAACATTCCTAGTAAAACCTAATCCAAAATTTCCTTCCAAAGTTTTGAAATGCCCCAAAGTATTGCCCAAATCAAAATAAATTCCAGAATAAAATCCTAGATTAGCATAAATATCAAAAATCAACTTAACATAATCTTTATTAAGATTAGATGCTAAATTTTCTGCAAAAAAATAAGTTAAATATCCATTTCTTATATAAGGCTTTTTACCTGAATTATAAACAGAATTGAAATCAAAATCCAAAAAAGAAGAATCTTCACTTGAAGATTTATTACCAAAAAGATAAATAGTATTAAAAACAGAAAAACCTTTTCGCTGATTTAAGCCTAACGATGGATTAAAAAATAGACTATCTCCCGGTCTGAAAAAAAAAGGAATATAGAATACTGGAACTCTTCCCATGTAAAATATAGCATTTAAAAAACCAAAATCTCCTGAAGGCAATACCCATATTTTAGCGGCCTTGATTGAATAGTAAGGCTCTGGAATTTTACTAGTTGTTGCAAAAGCTTGCTCCAAAATAGTGACATCATTGTCTATCTTTTTTAAAACTTTTCCTCCAAACGAAAGAATATGATCTATTTGATTTTTTTGCATTTTTTTTTGAAGAATGCCATCTTTTAATAAAAAATTTTGAGAATCAAAATCTACAAAAAATTCATTACCATAAAAATAAAGCTTTTCATTGGTATCCATATCAAGAATATATTCGACATTCCCAATAGAATAAAGTTTTTTAGATCCCCTATTAAGGACTATTCTGTCGCCTTTAATATTATGTTTCTTATTCTCTTTAATATCTTCAACTAAGATATTAACTCTTCCTTCAAAAACAATACTTTCATCCTTAGTAAGTCCATAAGTGAAATTTTCAAGATTGTCTGTAGTTTCAATTATTATTTTATATCTACCAGATCCAGCAAGTCCTTTCCCTTTGACAAAAAGCTCAGGATCTATTCCAAACTTTTTTAAAAGCAATTCTCGTATTTTTGAAACATCCGTTTCTTCTAGACCTTCTTGTAAGGCCCATTTTTTCAAATCTTCATCAGTTGAAAGCTCAAGTTCTCTTAAATAAGATTTTTGACTTAAAGTTAGCTTACTTCTTTTTCTGGAATTCTCATCATTTACAGTCTGCGCAAAAATTACATCAAAAAATGTTAAAAAAAATAACAATATTACAAAAGATTTTTTAAAAACATTCCTGTATAGGAATTCTCGCATTTTGAAACCTCTTCAGGAATACCAGAAACAACAATATTCCCCCCTGCCAATCCACCACCAGGACCCAAATCTATTATATAATCTGCCTGCTTAATTACATCCAAATTATGCTCTATGAGTACTACTGTATTGCCATTAGAAACTAACCTCTGCAAAACCTCTAGCAACTTCTTTATGTCATCAAAATGTAATCCAGTTGTTGGTTCATCAATAATGTAAAAGGTTTTACCTGTGCTCTTTTTACTTAACTCAAAAGCCAACTTAATGCGTTGAGCCTCGCCTCCTGATAAAGTTGTTGCGGATTGCCCTAATTTAATGTATTCAAGTCCAACTTCAATTAAAAATTTTAAATAATGATGAATTTTTGGAACATTCTCAAAAAAATTTTTAGCTTCAAACACACTCATCTCTAAAACATCGTGTATATTTTTACCTTTATACCTAACTTCTAAAGTTTCTTCATTAAATTTTTTGCCCTTACACAAATCACAAGGAACAAAAACATCTGGTAAAAAATGCATTTGAATATTAAGATATCCATCCCCTTGACATTTTTCACACCTTCCACCCTTAACATTAAAAGAAAATCTACCTGCTTTAAAACCCCTTGACTTTGCATCCGGAAGTTTAGCAAAAAGCTCCCTAATTTCTGTAAAAAATCCAACATAAGTCGCTGGGTTTGATCTTGAAGTTCTTCCTATTGGTTTTTGATTTATTTGAATAATTTTATCGATTTTTTCGTACCCAATAATGTCTTTAAAACCATCACAATACTTTTCATTAAGCTTTAATCTGCTATCAAGAGCCGGATATAACACTTCATTAAGTAAAGTGCTTTTTCCACTGCCAGAAACGCCTGTTATTACAGTAAAAACTCCCAAGGGAATACTTACGTCTATATTCTTAAGATTGTTTTTATTAGACCCTAAAAGCAAAATTTCTCCCTTATCTGTCTTTCTTCTAGAGCTTGGAACATCTATTTTAAACTTTCCACTCAAATATTGACCAGTTAAACTATTTTTGCTATTTAAAATATCAATTAAAGTTCCTTTTGCAACTATTTCCCCTCCAAGAATTCCCGCACCAGGACCCATATCAATAATATAGTCTGCGGTGCGCAAAGTTTGTTCATCATGCTCAACAACAATTACAGTATTGCCAAGATTTTTAAGATTAACAAGAGTAGAGATTAATTTTTCGTTATCTCTTTGATGAAGACCAATACTCGGCTCATCAAGAACATAAATAACGCCCGAAAGTGCTGATCCTATTTGAGTAGCAAGCCTAATACGCTGAGCTTCACCCCCAGACAAGCTGCCCGATATTCTATTTAAATACAAATAAGAAAGACCAACATCAATTAAAAATTTAAGTCTATTTTTAATTTCCTTTAAAATTTCTTTAGATATTTTTTCATCCACCAAATCAAGCTGTAAATTTTCAAAAAACACATAAGAATCAAATACAGATAAATTACTAAGATCTTGAATGTCTTTCCCGTTGATTTTCACAGTTAAAGCTCCAACACTCAAACGCTTACCCTTGCATGAATTACAGATTTTTTTAGACATCAAATTTTCGTAAAAAATTTTAGTACTCTCTGACTCTGTTGCAAGATATCGTCTTTTTAAAAGAGGTAAAAGTCCTTCAAACTTTTTGGAATAATGAAATCCTCCATCCACCTCCTTTGTTTCCATCTCTTTGGACTGATAAATAAAATCTATTTTTTCATTTGAACCGTATAAAATCTGTTTAAGAACTTTATCTGGAATGTCTTTTACGGGAGTATTTAATTTAAAATTATAATGCTTGGCAAGTCCTTTAAAAATAGCCACAGACCAAGATGAACTTGTCTTAAACGTAATAAAAGCATCATCATTAAAAGAAAGATTAGTGTCCGGACAAATACTCTCAAAATCAAACTCAAGTGTAACTCCAAGACCAGAACACTCGCTGCAAGCGCCAAACGGACTATTAAAGGAAAAAAGCCTAGGCTCTATCAAAGGAAGTGAAAATCCACATAAAGGACAACTGTTATGCTCTGTAAAAAGTTTATCTATTTTTTCCAAATCATTCTCAATTTCCGCTCGTAAATATCCATTAGAAACAGCAAGAGAAGTCTCAATAGATTCTGCAAGCCTAACTCGAACATTATTGTCAAGCTTGATTCTATCAACTATAATTTCAATGGTATGTTTTTTATTTTTATGCAAATTTAAATTAAGTGCATCTTCTATTAAATAATCTTCGGAATTTATTCTAACTCTATTGAAACCTTGATTTAATATTTTTTCTAAAACTTTTTTATGAGAACCCTTAGAACCCCTTATAATTGGTGCAAAAAGTATAACCTTAGATCCCTCAGGATAATTTAAAATAGTATTAATTATTTTATCTAAAGATTGCTCTTCTATTAATCTGCCATCATTTGGACAGTATGCTTTACCTATTTTTGCAAATATTAGTCTATAATAATCATAAATCTCAGTAATTGTTCCAACAGTAGAACGAGGATTATTACTTATTGTTCTCTGCTCAATGGCTATAGAAGGAGAAAGTCCATCTATATAATCAACATTAGGTTTTTTCATTACACCTAAAAATTGTCTTGCATAAGCTGAAACAGATTCCATATATCTTCTTTGCCCTTCTGCAAAAATAGTATCAAAAGCCAGAGAAGATTTGCCAGAGCCACTCTTGCCAGATATTACAACTAAACCATCTTTTGGAATATCTACATCAACATTTTTCAAATTATGCTCTTTTGCTCCCCTGACGATAATTTTTTTTTTCAAATTTTTTAACAAAGATTACACCTCTCTTTTATTTATTACAAGCCACACCAATTTTACCACTAAGCTCTTTTATCTTATCTCTTAAAACAATTGCATCTTCAAACCTTTCATCATTAACAGCTTCTTCTAGATCAAATTTAAGCTTATTAATAAGCTTTTTTTTAGACAATCTCTTGTCTGAAATCATTTTTTCAAAATCATAACTAATATTTTTATCTTTATTATTAAATTCTTTTTCTAAAATATTTTGAACCTTTTTAACAATTGTCTTAGGAATAATATTATTTTTTTTATTATAATCAATCTGAATTTGGCGTCTTCTATTAGTCTCCTCAATTGCCTCCCGCATAGCCACACTTATTTTGTCGTAATACATTATTACAAGTCCATTAGAATTTCTAGCAGCCCTGCCAATTGTTTGTATTAATGAAGTAGTAGATCTTAAAAATCCCACTTTATCAGCATCTAATATTACAACAAGAGATACTTCTGGAATATCTAAACCCTCTCTAAGCAAGTTAATACCAACAATAACATCAATTTCGGATTTTCTAAGCAACGAAATAACTTCCACTCTTTCAAGAGTGTCAAGTTCTGAATGTAAATATTTTGCCTTTACACCAAGACTTACTAAATATTCAGTTAAATCCTCAGACATTTTTTTTGTCAAAGTAGTAATTAAAACCCGCTCTTTAAGGGCTACTCTTTTTTGAATCTCACTATAAAGATCTTCCATTTGACCATCAGAATGCCTGGTAATAATTTCGGGATCAACAAGACCTGTAGGGCGAATTATTTGATCAACAACCACACTACTTTTCTCATTCTCTTCAAAACCTGGGGTTGCGGACACAAATACAACCTGATTAATTAATGCATCAAATTCATCATATTTAAGGGGTCTGTTTTCAAGCGCTGCGGGAAGTCTGAATCCAAAGTTAACAAGATTTAATTTTCTAGAATAATCTCCATTATACATTCCCCTAAATTGCGGCAATGTAACATGAGATTCATCTACAAACAATAAGTAATCTTTCGAAAAAAAATCAAAAAGACAATAAGGCCTTCCCATTGTACTTCCACTCAAATATTTAGAATAATTTTCAATGCCCGAGCAAAATCCTGTTTCTCTAAGCATTTCCAAATCATACCCTACCCTCTGTTTAAGTCTCTCGGCTTCTACAAGCTTGCCATTATCTTTAAAATATTGACATTGAAGATCCAAGTCATAAGATATTTTAGGTATAGCTTCTAATACATTTTCATAAGGAATTACAAAATAAGATTTAGCAAAAAGAGTAAAACTATTTGTAGTTCCTAAATTTTTTTTAGAAAAGGAACTAATCCTGTATATTTTAACAATTTCATCAAAATCTAAACAAATTCGATAAGCAAACTCTCCATGCTCACTGCTAGGCCAAATTTCAACAATATCTCCCTTAATTGAAAATTTATCTCTCTCTAGATTTATTAAAGTTCTCTCATAATAAAGTTCTACAAAAATATCTGATATTTCTTTAATAGAAATTTTTTGGCCTACAAAAAATTCTCGTGCTGATTTTTTGAAAAAATCTGGAGATCCAAGCGCATAAATTGAAGACACAGTTGCAACAACAATAACATCTCGTCTTTTGGCAAGAGACGTTACTGTCCTTATTCGCTTGATTTCTATCTCAGTATTAATGGTAGCTTCTTTTTCAATAAATAAATCTTTCGAAGGAACATAGGATTCTGGCTGATAATAATCATAATAAGAAACAAAATATTCAACAGCATTGTTTGGGAAAAAATCTTTAAACTCTCTATAAAGTTGTGCTGCTAATGTTTTATTGTGACTGACAACTAAGGCAGGCCTGTTTAGATTTTTAATTATATTTGCAATTGTGAAAGTCTTTCCACTCCCTGTAACACCTTTTAATGTTTGATACTTATTTCCCAGCAAAATAGAATTTTCAATCTCTTTTATTGCTTTAGGTTGATCACCAGCGGGAAGATATTCTGACTTCAAAAAAAAATCTATCATTAATTTAACGACCAAAATTTAATATACATTCTTATAAATTATCTAATAATAAATTCTATATCAAGTATATAATTCATTATAAATCAATATAATTTAATTAATCTTTGTTTAAAAAAATAAAATAAAATAAAAAGGATAATTGATGCAAAAAATAGAAGCCAAAAAAAAATTGGGAAATTACATTCTTCTTGAAGAAGATATCTATTTCCAAAAAGAAGCAATAAAAATTCAAAAAACAAATAATGAGCCAGAAATTTTAAACAGATTTTACAAAGATCTAGAATTTGGCACTGCTGGAATGAGAGGAATCATTGGAGCTGGAACATGCTACATAAATACGTATAATATAAAAAAAATAAGCCAAGGAATATGTAACTATGTACTTAAAATAAATAAAAACCCCAAAGTTGCAATAAGTTATGATTCAAGACATTTTTCAAAAGAATTTGCTTACAGTGCTGCTCAAATTTTTGCTTCAAATAATTTTGAAACATATATATACAAAAGATTGAGACCTACCCCCCAACTATCTTACACAATAAGAAAATTTGATTGTGATGTTGGTGTTATGATAACAGCAAGTCATAATTCAAAAGAATATAATGGTTACAAAGCATACTGGAAAGGTGGAATCCAAATAATGCCACCTCATGACGCACTAATAACTAATGAAATTCAAAAAGTAAAAAACATAATAAATACAATTACCATAAAAGAAGGTATTGAAAAAAAGATTATCAAAGAACTTGGCAATGAAATAGACAAAGAGTACGTGAAAACAATAAACAAAGAATTCCCTGATTTTGAAAAGAACAGTAAAAAGACAAACTTAAAAATAGCTTACACGGCACTACATGGCACCGGTGGAAGCATAATAAAAAAACTCTTTGCAAATAGCAAAATACAGCTTTTTTTGGAAAAAAGTCAAATAATGCCAAATCCTGAATTTCCAACAATAAAATATCCTAATCCAGAAAAAAAAACATCAATGCTTAAAGTAATAGAGCTTGCAAAAAAAGAAGATTGTGACATTGCCCTTGCAACAGATCCAGATGCCGACAGAATAGGAATAGCATTTAAAGACCAAAGCGAATGGATATTCTTAAACGGAAATCAAATATCATGCATTCTAATGAATTATATACTCTCAAAAGAAATAAATCCTAAAAATACATTTGTAATATCATCGTTCGTAACAACACAAATGCTAGAAAAAATTGCAGAAAAATATGGTTCTCAAATTTTTAGAACTTACACAGGATTTAAATGGATAGGAAGCTTAATTGATAAAATGGAAAAAAATGAACCAAATAAAAAATTTGCTTTTGCATGCGAAGAAAGTCATGGATATTTAATAGGAAAAACGGTTAGGGACAAAGATGCATTTTCAGCAATAAAAGGGATTTGTTCTTTAGTGCTTGATTTAAAAGCTGAGCAAAAAACAATTAAGAATTATCTTGAAAAGATATACAAAGAATTTGGATATTATGAAGAATTTAATATAGAAAAAAACTTTGAAGGGGCTAACGGAGAAATTCAAAGAGAAGCCATAATGTTAAAGCTAAGAAAAGAACAAAAAATGCAATTCGCGGGAATTAAAATAATTGAAAAATTAGACTATAAAACTCTTAAAAAGATTAACTTCAAAAAAGAAATTTCAGAAATAAAAGAATATAAATATCCTATAAACGCAATAAAATTTATACTTGAAAACGAAATTGCAATAACCGTAAGACCCTCTGGGACAGAACCAAAAATTAAATTTTACATATCTATAAAACTCGAGTATAAGGAAAAACATAAAATATTTGGTATAATAAATGCAATAAAGATGGAGATAGAAAAATATTAACATAACAGAAAATTTAATAAATTTGGTAGAAATAGATTCAAAAGAAATTGCAAGAAAAAATAAAAATAAAGAGGTTTCAATTTGGCACCTATTAATGTCTATAATTACCACTCCTAAAAAATCTGAAATAAAATTTATAGATACCAAAACTCTTAAAAACATTAAACAAGAAGCTATATGTGAAATAGATAAATTAGAAAAAATTTTAATAGAAAAAAATGAAATAATTATTCCAAAAATCAATAAAGAAATCTTTACTCTCATAAAAGAAGCTAAAAAAGAGTTTAAATCTAAATCCTTAATAGGGTCAAAAGAAATTTTTTATCAAATATTAAAAAATAAAAAACTTCTAAAAAAGTACAAACTAAGTAAATCCAGCTTCGACTTTAAAGATCAAAATATATTGGAATACATGGAAAAAAATAAAATAAGATTAATTGAAACCTACAAAGAATTTGATGAAGAAATACGACTTGAAAATGAAAACTTTGAAATTGGAAAGTATGTCAAAAATTTAACAGCACTTGCAAAAGATAAAAAATTAGATCCCTTGATTGGAAGAGAAGAAGAGATTAAAACTCTTACAAATATACTCTTAAGAAGAAACAAAAATAGCGCAATGCTAATAGGTGAGCCCGGCGTAGGAAAAACAGCAATAGTTGAAGGACTTGCATCAAGCATAGTACAAAAAAAAATAAGTAGCAAACTACAAGACAAAACAATTTTAATGCTTAAAGTTTCAAACTTAGTATCAGGAACAAAATATAGAGGTGAATTTGAAGACCGTTTAAACAATATAATTAAGTATATTGAAAAAAATAAAAACACAATAATATTTATTGACGAAATACACACTTTAATAGGAGCTGGAAACTCTGAAGGAGCTCTTGATGCATCAAATATATTAAAACCATCGCTTTCTAGAGCTGAAATACAAATTATTGGAGCAACTACTTACAATGAATACCGAAAATATATTTCAAAAGACAAAGCATTTGCCAGAAGATTTCAAACAATTACTGTAAGAGAGCCCAATGAAAAAGATACGCTAAAAATAATCAAAAATATTGCAAAAAATTTCGAAGACTATCATGGAGTGATCTATGAAAAAAGTGCGCTTACAAATATAGTAAAACTTTCATCCAAGTATTTAATAAATAAAAGATTTCCAGATAAAGCAATAGATATAATAGACATTGCCGGTGCAATTAAAAAGGAAGAGCCTACAAAAGACAATGTCATAACATCGGATGATATACAAAAAGCAATAAATGAAATATTATCTATTAAAACAACAACTAATATAAAAGAAGAAATTTTGGAATTAAAAGCAATAGAGAACAAAATTAATCAAAAAGTTATTGGGCAAAAACATGCGGTAAGCGAATTTATTAAAGAAATTATTAAAGTTAAACTTGGACTCAATGACGATTCCAAACCTTTAACTTCAATATTATTAATAGGATCAAATGGATGTGGAAAAACCATTTTAACTGATGAGCTATCTAAAAAAATTATAAAGGATCAAAATTCAGTATTAAAACTAGATATGTCAGATTACAGAGAAGAAAACTCTATTTCAAAATTAATTGGCACAAATCCAGGATACGTGGGTTACTCTGATGGAGGCATTCTGACAAACAAATTGAAAAATTCATTTGAAACTCTAATATTATTTGAAAACATTGAAAATGCCCACAACTCTATATTAAACTTAATAAGCCAAATGCTTGAAAATGGAGAACTTATTGATAGTAAAGAGGATAAAATATTATTTAAAAACACAATTATAATAATGACTACAAACGTTGGATCTAGAATGCTTCTTGGAGAGAATAATATTGGATTCAACAAAAATCAACAAAAAAGTGCAGAAACAAAAACCTTTAAAGAAGAAATAAAACAAGATCTTGAAAAAAGATTTAAGTTATCCCTTTTAGACAGAATTCAAAAAAAAATCATCTTAAACGTCCTTACAAAGGACAATGTAGAAGAAATTTGCAAAAACTACTTAAATGCCCTTAAAACAAAATTTAACTCTAAAGGAATTGAAATAGAAATACAAAAAGATATTAACAAATTCATAACTACAAAATACTATAAAAAAAATTCGGGTGCAAGAAGCGTAATTGCCGCAATAAAAGAAAAAATAGAAGAAAATATTATCACCAAAATAGCTGAAAATCAAAACATAAATAAAATAACAATTTATTTAGAAAAAGAAGAAATGATAATAGAATAAAGGAGAATTATAATATTAATATGTTTAAAAAAGTAGAAAACAAGGCAAATTTTCCTAAAATAGAAGAAAAAATATTAAAATTTTGGACTGACAACAAGATCTTTGAAAAATCAATGGAACAACGAGAAGGATGTGAAGAATTTACATTTTATGACGGACCGCCTTTTGCAACAGGACTTCCCCATTTTGGACATTTTGTTCCAAACACAATAAAAGACATAATTCCAAGATATCAAACAATGAAGGGGAAATACGTTAAAAGAAATTTTGGATGGGACACTCACGGACTACCTGTTGAATACGAAGTAGAAAAAAAATTGGGAATTTCTGGCAAATACGAAATAGAAAATTATGGCATTGAAAATTTTAACAAAGAATGCAAAAAAATAGTGCTTAGATATACAGAAGAATGGAAAAATATAATCTTGAGGCTTGGAAGATGGGTAGATTTTGAAAAAGGCTACAAAACTATGGACATAAGCTTCATGGAATCTGTGTGGTGGGTATTTAAAAATCTTTATAACAAAGGTTTAATCTATGAAAGTTATTATGTACTACCCTATTCTCCAAAACTTGCAACTCCTCTTTCAAACTTTGAAGTGAACCTTGGAGAATACAAAGAAGTCAATGACCCATCATTAACAATAAAATTTAAAATAAAAGACAAAAACGAATACTTGCTAGCATGGACAACCACCCCTTGGACATTGCCCTCAAACCTTGGAATTGCAGTAGGACAAGAAATAGAATATTCTAAAATTTTTGACAAGAAAAAAGAAGAGATTTTAATACTTGGATCAAAAAGACTTAATAGTTATTATGATGATGAAAATTCATATACCATTATAGAAAAATTTAAAGGAAGCAGGCTTGAAGGCGTGGAATATGAACCTATTTTTAACTACTTTTTAGAACAAAAAGATAAAGGGGCTTTCAAGGTTCACACAGCCGATTATGTCACAATTGACGATGGGACAGGAATTGTTCATATTGCTCCTTTTGGGGAAGAAGACTACAGAATACTCAAAAAACACACAAATGTCGATATAATAGATCCCCTAGATGCTGAATGTAAATTCACAAATCAAGTAAAAGATTTTAAAGGACTTTTTGTAAAAGATGCTGACAAAAAAATAATAGAAAACCTAAAATCACGCAATTTCTTATTCAAAAGAGAAAATTATCTACACAGATATCCATTTTGTTATAGAACAAACTATCCAATTATTTACAGACCAATAAGCTCGTGGTTTGTAAATGTAGAAAAAATAAAAACTAAACTCTTAAAAATAAATGAAAAAATTAATTGGATGCCAGCTCATTTGAAAAAAGGAAGATTTGGAAAATGGCTAGAAAATGCAAAAGATTGGGCAATAAGCAGAAACAGATTTTGGGGGAATCCAATTCCAATTTGGATATGTTCAAAAACAGGAAAAAAAATTTGTGTTGGATCAAAACAAGAGCTTGAAAACCTATCTGGTCAAAAAATCGAAGACTTACACAAAGACGCAATAGATAAAATAACTTGGCCAAGCAAAGAAGGCGGCACATTTATCAGAACAAGCGAGGTTCTAGATTGTTGGTTTGAATCTGGAGCAATGCCTTATGCAAGCAATCATTATCCATTCGCAAATGAAAGTAATTTTAAAAATGTATTTCCTGCTGACTTTATTGCAGAAGGTCTAGACCAAACAAGAGGATGGTTTTATACTCTTACAATCCTAGGGACTTCTCTTTTTGAAGACACGGCATTCAAAAACGTCATTGTAAATGGACTTGTGCTTTCAAGCGATGGAAGAAAAATGTCAAAATCCTTTAAAAATTATACAGACCCAATGAAAGTAATAAACACCTTTGGAGCTGATGCCTTAAGACTTTATTTAATAATGAGTCCTGTAGTCAAGGCTGACGACTTAAAATACAGCGACAGTGGGGTAAGAGACGTTCTTAAAAACATAATAATACCCATTTGGAATGCTTATTCTTTTTTCACAACTTATGCAATAATTGATAATTTTAAACCTCCAAAAAATCTCAACTTGGCTAAAAACAATACCCTTGACAAATGGATCATAAGCGAAATTGAAAGCCTAAAAAACACACTAAATAAAGAAATAGACAAATATAATTTAACAAAATCAATAGAATCATTACTTGAATTTATAGACAAATTAAATAATTGGTATATAAGAAGATCGAGAAGAAGGTTTTGGAAATCAGAAAACGATAAAGACAAAAATGATGCCTACGAAACATTATATTATGCAATCAAAACTTTAATGATTCTATTTGCACCTTTTATTCCATTTATAACAGAAGAGATTTATCAAAATTTAAAAACCGACCAAGACAAACAATCAATACACCTTAACGATTATCCAAAAGCAAATGAAAATTTCATCAACAAAGCAATTGAAGAAAAAATAAATCTAGCAAGAAAAATAACTTCAATGGCAAGATCACTCAGATCATTACATAATATAAAAATACGCATGCCTATTAGTACAATATATATTGTGACAAAAAATCAAAATGAACAAAATATGCTAATAGAAATGCAAGAGATAATATTAGATGAAATAAATGCAAAAGAAATGAAAATAAAATCTAACGAAGAGGAGCTAATAACTTACAAAGCAAAAGCAAACTTTAAAGAACTTGGAAAAAAACTTGGAAAAGATATGAAAGCGGTATCTATCGAGATTAGCAAGCTCAAAAATGAAGATATAATAAAAATAATAAATGGAATATCTTGCGAAATAAAAGTAGCTAATGCTAAGTATTACTTATCACTAAATGATATAATATTAGAGAGAGAAGAAAAAGATAACTTAAAAGTAATCAATGAAGACTCTATTACAATAGGAATAGACTCGCTAATAACACAAGAATTATACTTAGAAGGACTTGCAAGAGAATTTGTAAGACAGGTTCAAAATTTAAGAAAAGAAAAAAATTTTGATGTTAGTGATAGAATAAACCTATACGTAGAAAATAATGCAACATTGAAAGAAATACTAAGTAAATTTGAAAAATACATTAAAACTGAAACATTAACATTAAATGTCATATTAAACAAAAGCAAACTAGAAAAAAAAATAAACCTTAACGATGACATGTTTACAATAATAGGAATTGAAAAATGTTAAAAACATTAACAAAAATAATTGCCATTTCGTACCTCATAGTGGGATGTACCAGCTTGCCTTATAGCCCCCCAAAGCAAAATCTAAATTACTTAATGGAACTTTTGCCTGACGCAAATTTATATGCCCATGTGAATTTAATTAAAAACAGATCTATTTATAACTCTTTAAGCCCTAAATATAAATCCATCCTAGGCCTTATAAGCGATTTATACTTTAGCTATAAAAAAGAAAATAACGATTTTGCTATACTAGTAATGGGTAATTTCCCAAAAGATATTTTCTGGGGAATTCATAAAAATAGAAATACAGAATCAATAGGCAATATACTTACAAATCCAAAATGGAAACTTAAAAATTCAAACATATACATTACCCCAAACAGAGCTAGAACCAGCATTACAATAAACCAAAAAGATAAAACCTTAAAAGATAACAATATACTAACAACAAAATATATTAAGGAAATAGAAAAAAATGAAATGTTTTTTTGGATTCAAGATTCAGCATTACTACTTCCAGACCAAATAGCAAATAGCAAAAATTTAATCCCTTTTAGCAGTGGAACCCTATCTATAAACAGCCTAAATAAAAATGAATATATTTTCAAATCTTTGATCAAAACAAACAACCCATCAATAGTAAAAATATTGTCAAAAAAGTTAATTCCAACTGTCTTGACAAGCACAACTAATCTTGCAATATCAAGCCAAATAAAGGCTACAATAAAAGATCAAAATACAGTAGAAATAGAATTTAATATTCAAAAATCTAGCGTTGAAAACCTCATAGCAAAACTAGCTTCAAATATTCAAACCTAAAAATTCTTACTAACCCTTAAAAAGATTTTATTTTTTGCAAGTAAAATAATGATACAAAGCTCCAATTTTACCAGATTCATTATTAAATTTAGTCGGCTCAAGTGTTACAAGATTTTTTATATTATTATTATTAATAAAAGCCATTTCTAAAGACCACAAATTTTCTAATTTCTCATATATTCTGTCTATTAAATCAGGCCTTGCGCTTATTCCTCCCCCAATCAAAATTTTTTCAGGATTTAAAATAAAAGTCAAATTAAAAATACCAAATGATAAATTCTCAAAAAATCTGTCAACTTCATTTTTGGCATGAATATTTCCATTTTCAGCAAGATCAAAAACACATTCTCCTGAAATCTCTTTTAAAGGCTTCTCTAAGCGCATAGCAACTCTTTTCCTTAAGGCTAAAACAGAAGAAATAGCCTCCCATCTACAATTAAAAGGAATATTATTACTAATACCCCTAGTAATCATAAATCCAACCTCTCCAGACATAAAAGAACTTCCTCTTAAAAGTTTGCCATTTGTAAAAATTCCAGCACCAATTCCTGTGCCAAGGGTTATGGCAATAAAATCATTAGAATCAATAGCATTGCCCTTAAATTTTTCTGCTAAGGCCACACAATTAGCATCATTTTCAATCTCTATATTTACGCCGGTTAAAGATTCTAATCTCTCTTTTAAAGGATAATTAACAAAGCCAGAAATAGCATTTGCTCTAATAATATTTCCCTTAAGATCAACAAACCCAGGAATACAAATTGCAACTCCCGCTATATCACTTGATTCTTTGTAAGAATTTATAAGGTTAACTAAAATATTTACTTGTTCATCAGAAGTAGCACCTGTACTTATTTCATTTTTATCAAAAAAAACACCGCTTGAATCTGCAAGCGAATACTTAGTATTAGTCCCGCCAACATCAATTGCCAAATAACGTTTCATATCTATCCTTAAAACCTAATTTTACATAAATGATCATAAATTTTCCATAGCAATATAAGAAATTTTAGAAATCTTGTTTATAACTATTTGTGCTTTAATCATCTCCTTCAAATAAGACACATGAGAAATTATGCCAATTTGTCGTCCGGTCATTATTTGAAACTTAGAAAGCTTAGGCATAACTTGAGCCAAAGTATCTTCATCAAGATTGCCAAACCCTTCATCTAGAAAAAAAGCTTCTATTTTTAACTCACTATCCCTTATTTTATCAGATAAAGCTAAAGACAAAGCTAAAGATACAAGAAATTTCTCACCCCCAGACAAAGTTTTTACCGTTCTTATTTTATTAACATCTTTTTTGTCTTCAATTAAAAAATCAAACTCTTTGCTTTCTTTGTTGGTTTTAAGCTCAAAATCAGGAAAAATCCACCTTAAATACTTTTCATTTGCCAGCCTTAAAATATCATTAATTAAAAAAGTTTGAACATAATATTTTAATCCAGAGGATCTAATAACCACCTTTCTTAAAACATCTAGTTTATCTTTCCTTTCTTTAGCAAGATTTAATTCTCCTCTTAACGCCTCTAAATTAATTTTTTGTTGATCAATCTTTTTTTGAAGAGCTTGAAAATTTAAAAGTTTTATTTTATATTTTTCGACGTCTCTGGATAAAAATTCAAGTTTAGAGCTAATTGACAAACTCAATTTTTGCAAAAATTGAAGACTATTTTTATTGATTTGTTCCAAAACAGTTTCTGATTCAAAAGAAAATGAACTAAAAAACACACTTTTTAAAGTTGAAACTATATCCATAAAACTACTTTTCTCTTCGTTTAATCTCGCTTTTAAAGTCAATATAGATTTCTTTATAAATTTAATTTGGGTTTCGGTTTTAATTTTTAAATCTTCTAAATTTTTAATATTTAAAACAAGCGCATTCCATTCATTTTCTATGCTTTTCTGCCTAGCCAAAATAACATTAAATTCTCTTTCTAAAGAAGAATAATCGTTAAAACTTAAATTTAAATCAAGCTTTAATAATAAACTTTTAATCTTCAAAAGATTTTGATCAAAATCTTTATTTTTTAAAAAAATCTCAATTTTTAAATCTTTTTTTCTAACCTTAAATTGTTCAAGTTTTTCCAGCTTATTTTCAAACGCTAAAATTTTTTCTCTCTTTGAATAATTTATGTATTTATCAAATAAATTTTTTCCAATCAATCTTAAAATTTCAGCATTATTCTTTTCAAACTCCAAAGCATTAACCTCTTGCTTAGACATTTCTTCTTGTCTGCAAGATAGCTGATATTGAAGCTCATCAATTTGATTTTGTATTAAATGAAGTTTTGAATTTAAAGCGTAAAGCTCTTTTAAACCACAAACTGATAATTTGTCTTTATGTTGATAATTTTTATATTCAACCTCAATATATTTTAGTTTCTTTTTATCACTCTCAATAGAAAAATTTTTATCATCAAGACACTTTAACAACTCTTTATACAAATCAATCTTAATAAGAGTTTTTTCCTTATTTTCATTAAAACCTTCTTTGTCAGTAGATTTCAATAAAAATTCCAACTTAGCTCTATATTTTGAAATCAACTCATCGTTAAAAGTTTGAAATAATTTCAATGCTTGATAGTAAACATATTTGTCAAAATCGAAATTAGATTTCTCAGAAGAAATGCTTTTAATCTCATCATTTTTTTTAATTTGAGACTTCAACAATTCTTTTTTTTCATCCTCAAGAATATTTTTCCTTAAAAGCAAGCTTTGATAATCATTCTCAACAAATTTCAAATTAAAAATATTGCAATTTTTATTATAAAGTTCTTTAACATAATTAAAATTAAAATTATTATCCAAATCTTCAATTTCTTTTAAATTATTTATCACTTTTAAAAGTTCCAAATCAAGTAATCTGTTATCATTAAATAATTCGCCTTGCATAGCAACAAGATTTTTCAAATTCCAAAAATCTGAACACAAATAAATTTTTCGATCCAAATCCAAATTTTCTTTTAATTTATTTTGAATAGAATAGTCCCTCTCTAAAGAATTTTTATACTCAATCTGAGAAGATAATTGATCCTCTAGAGAAGATATTTCAATTTCCAAACCTAAATATCTCTCATTAGACACTATTGCCTGATTACATAAAGAAATAGCTCTTTTAATATTTTTAAGATCAATTTTTAATCGACCAATATCAACTAAATCCAAATAATCTTTAAGAGATTTATACTCCTGCTCATCATAATCAAGAATTGATTTTTCATAAGATTCAGAATTTAATAATTTATCTATACTAAACTTTGTGCGCTCAAAGTCACTTTTTAAATAAAATTCCAAATTATCATATTTTTTCAAATTAAAAATATTATCAATTATTGCGGTTTTTTCTTTAGGAGTTGATGTTAAAAATTCTTGAAAATTGCCCTGTGGCAAAATTACAGTTTGACAAAATTGATTAAAGTCTAATCGACAAAGACTTTTAATATACTCTAAAACATCAGTTCGACCCTCAATAGTTCTATTATCAAAAACACAATTAAGCAACATACTCTTAGGGGTCTCTATGTTTTTTACATTAAGCTCAATAAAAGATTCATAAATCTTCCCAGAAATAGTAAATGTTAATTTAACATAAGCGCTGGTCTCGCCTTTTGATATAATATCTACAATTTTTTTCCCAAGTCTATAAACACGAGCATATAGCGCCAAAGTTATGCAATCTAAAATAGTACTTTTGCCTGATCCAGTATTACCAGAAATTAAAAAAATACCTGATTGTCTTAAAAGAAGAGTATCGAAATTTAACTCATGCTCACCTTTATAAGAAGCAATATTTTTAAATGTGAGCTTATTTATCCTCATATTCGCCTAAATATCCTTTAGTTAAAATCTCGTTAAAAAGAGAAATAAGGTCTTCTTCCTTGAATTTTACATCCTTAATAACGCCGTTCTCAAAATCTCGTCTCAACTTTTTCTCAAAAAAATATTTTTCATCCATTTCAAGCACTTCTAGTTCTCCAATAAAGCTGGAATCATCTTGCAAATCCTGATTTGAGAATAAAGAATAGGAAATAGAAACTAAATTCATAAAATTAAGCTTTGCTAAATCATAAATAGTTTCCTCAGCACTAGTATCAACCGCCTCATTAAGTTCAATTTTTAAATAAATAGTAAAAGACTCTTCTTTTTTGACATTAGTTAAAAAGTCCAGAACTTCATTTAAAGAACCTTTAACAAAGATTAATTTATTAAAAACAGGCACCGGATATGCTTCTTGTAAGATCAATTTATTGTCATTAAAATGCAAAACATTTATATATTTATCATGGGTCTCATTAAATGAATATTGCATAGGAGATCCTGAATAAACAATATTATCCCTTAGTTTCATAAATTTATGAACATGCCCAAGAGCAACATAAGAAAAACCATTTCCAAAAACATTAAAAGGGATAATATAACTTCCTCCTAAAGTTTCAATCTTTTTGCTGCTTCCAAAAAAAGAATGCGCCATTAATATTTTGGGGATTCCTTTATACTTATTTTCTAGCAAATTAGATAAACTTGATATCTTTTCTCTGTAAGCATTCTCTAAATTTTCAAGAAATAGCTTACTAGAAGACTGATCCTCTAATTCAAAAACATTGTCAAAATTTTGCCTTAAAACAAGCCTTTCATTTATATGTGGAAGACAAACAACAATAAACTTAAGATTTCCATTATCTTTTAAGAAAACTATTTGTTCATCAGAATCATATTCTGTTATTAAAAAAAAATTAAATCGTGAAAGAAGTTTTTTATTGATACTCAAATAATCTTTTTTATCATGATTTCCAGAAATAACCACGCACCATTTACAAGAAGTAAAAGAAAGCTCATAAAAAAAATTATTCACCAATCTTTGCTCTTCAAATCCAGGCCTCTTGGAATCATAAACATCTCCAGCAATAAGTAAAAGATCTATTTTTTCTTTTTTAAGAAACTCTAAAAGAAAAGCTAAAAATTTTTTTTGTTCCTTAAGTATTGAAAAATTTTCAATTTTTTTTCCAATATGCCAATCTGAAGTATGCAGAATTTTATAATTGTTCACAAAAATACTCTCACTTTTTTTAATTCTTAAATTATGTTTATATATTGTATTATAATATATAAACATAGGGAATTTATGCAAAATAAAAAGTTGATAATAGTTGAATCACCAACAAAAGCCAAAACAATAAAAAAGTTTCTTGATGACTCATTCTTAGTAGAAGCATGCATTGGACATATAGTAGATCTACCAAACAATGCAAAAGAAATTCCCAAAGAATATAAAAAATACGAATGGGCAAATATTTCTATAGATTATAATAATGGATTTAATCCAATCTACATTATTCCTAGCAATAAAAAATCAATTGTATCAAAATTAAAAAAATTGGTAAAAACAATCAATGAAATATATCTTGCAACTGACCA
Source organism: [Borrelia] tanukii (assembly GCF_030436345.1). Taxonomy (GTDB): domain Bacteria; phylum Spirochaetota; class Spirochaetia; order Borreliales; family Borreliaceae; genus Borreliella; species Borreliella tanukii. The sequence continues at coordinate 874,439 of NZ_CP124038.1, read as the reverse complement.
AGATAGAGAAGGAGAAACTATAGCATTTCACCTAAAAGAAGTATTGAAAATTAAAAATTATAAACGGATGATCTTTCATGAAATCACAGAAACTGCAATAACCAAATCACTAAAAAATACTAGAAATATAGACATGGACCTTGTTAATGCTGGGGAAGCTCGAAGAATATTAGACCGACTATACGGATATACCATCTCTCCACTACTTTGGAAAAAAGTAGCTTATGGACTTTCTGCTGGGCGAGTACAATCTGTTGGATTAAAATTATTAATAGAAAAAGAAAAAACTAGAATAAATTTCAAAAAAGCTAATTATTATTCAATTTTACTTCAATGTAAACACGAAAAAAAAGATTTGTTGCTTGAAACAAAATTAGAAGAAATTGACGACAAGAATATAGCAGAGGGCAAAGACTTTATAAATGAAACTGGGAAACTTAAAAATAGCGCCAAAACAATAATAATAACCCAAGATTTAATGATCGAGCTTGAAAAAGAATTAGAAAATGGACAAAAAATTGAATTAATCTCAATAGAAACTAAAAAAATAAAAATATCACCTCCAAAACCATTTACTACATCTACACTTCAACAAGAAATAAATAAACGCCTTAAAATTGGAACAAAGCAAATCATGCAACACGCTCAAAAACTTTATGAACAGGGATACATCACCTATATGAGAACAGACTCTCATAATATTGCTAAAATTGCAAGAGACAAAATAACAAAAATAATAAAAACCAAATACGGAAAAGACTATGTAGAGAACGAAGATAGAATTTATAAAAAAGGAAAAATGGCCCAAAATGCACACGAAGCAATAAGGCCTTCTGAAATGTTTATTCCAAACGAAAACATAGAAATAGAAAGCAAAACCGCTAAAGAAATTTACAAAATAATATGGGACAGAACCATTATTTCTGGAATGAAAGATGCAATAAAAGAAAATATAAAACTGACTTTTAAATATAAAAACTTAATTTTCAAATCAAATTTTACAAAAATAATTTTTGATGGATTTTTGAAGCATACTAAAGAAAAAGATGAATATTTTAACATAAATTTTGACTTAATAAAAAAAGGAGATATGTTTTCTATAGTTAAAATGAAAACAAGCGAGCACGAAACAAAAGCTCCATCTAGATACACAGAGGCATCTCTTGTGCAAAAAATGGAAAAAGAAGGAATAGGTCGTCCTTCAACTTATTCTACAATTATATCAACACTTTTAGAAAGAGAATATGCATTCAAGCTTAACAACACATTAATACCAACTATAAAAGGAGCTGCTGTAATAAATCTTCTTGAGAAATATTTTCCAGTACTAATTGAACTAAATTTCACCTCTAATATGGAAGAAAAATTAGATAAAATAGCAATAGGAAAATTAGATAAAATAAAATATCTAAGTAAATTCTATAACGGTAAAAAAGGACTAAAAGATACAGTAATGCGACTAGAACCTAAAATTAATTCCTCTGAATTTAGAACTGTTATTGAAAGTCAAAACATAGAAAATAAAAATAATAGCATTAATTACACAATAAACATTGGCAAATATGGGCCTTATTTAATATTCAAAGGACATAATTACTCAATTAACACAACAACTCCATTAGAAAATTTGTATAAAAATGATGAAATAGAAAAAATAATAAATGAAAAAAAGTCAAAACCAAATATACTCGGTATTGATCCTTTAACAGGGCTTAATGTAATCTTTAAAAATACAATTTATGGAAACATTGTACAACTTGGAGAAGACACTTATGCTCCTCAAGAATATACAAAAAAGGGAAAACCTAAAAAATTAAAAATAATAAAAGCAAAAAAAGCATCAACTAAAAAAATTGATCCTGAAAGCATAACATTAGAGCTTGCTTTAAAATTGCTCTCGCTACCAAAATCGATCGGCAAACATCCTCAAACCAATGAACAAATCATTGCTGCAACTGGTGTTTTTGGAGATTATATTAAAACTGAAAGCGGAAGTATTGCTTGCTCACTAAAAAAAGATGTAAAAGCATATGACATAACACTAGAGAAGGCCATCAGCCTACTTAACGAAAGAGTTAATAAAGTGGGTATAATCGTTAAAATGATCGCATTTTCTAAAAACAAAATCGGCAACAAAATATATATTTACAAAAAAAACGACAGATTTTATGCTAAAATTAAAAGAAAGAAAATTGATTTGCCTGACAACATTAATCTCGACGAAATAAATGAGAAATATGTATTCAGCTTGTTATAAATATGAATGATTTCAAACTCCCGATTTATAAATACAAAGATGAATTAATTAGGGTATTAAAAAAAAATAATGTTTTAATTGTTGAAAGTCCAACAGGTAGTGGAAAAACTACCCAACTACCAAGAATAATATATGAGGCGGGTTTTGCAAAATTAGGAAAAATTGGAGTAACTCAACCAAGAAGAATAGCTACAATATCAATAGCTGAATATATTGCTAAACATATTGGCGTAAACCTTGGAGAAGAAGTTGGCTACAAAATAAGATTTGAAGAAATTACAAGTCCAAAAACCAAAATCAAATTAATGACTGACGGAGTGCTTCTGCAAGAGCTAAAAAAAGATACACTGCTTTATGAATATGACGTAATCATAATAGACGAAGCACACGAGAGAAGTTTAAATATCGATTTTATATTAGGTCTTATTAAAGACATTTCAAGAAAAAGAGACGATTTTAAAATCATAGTTTCATCTGCTACAATAAACACAAAAATATTTTCAAAATATTTCAACAATGCACCGGTTGTTAGCATTGAAACTATCACGTACCCAGTGCAAATAATATACAATCCCCCTCTTTTAAACACGTCAAAAGGAATGATATTAAAAATAAAAGAAATTGTCTTAAACGTAATAAAAGAGAAAAAAGCAGGAGATATTCTTATATTTTTATCTGGAGAGAAAGAAATAAAAGAAACTATAAAAGAATTACAAGAATTAAACTCAAAAAAAAATTTAATAATACTTCCTTTATACGGTCGAATGCCCAAAGAAGCTCAGGAGCAAATATTTATAGCTACTCCTAAAAATAAAAGAAAAATAATAGTATCAACAAACATCGCAGAAACTTCAATCACAATTGAAAATATTAAAATAGTAATCGATAGCGGAAAAGTTAAAACAAACAAATTCCAAACAAAAACTCATACCTATTCACTCCAAGAAGTTCCAATTTCAAAATCATCAGCAACTCAAAGAGCCGGTCGAGCAGGAAGAGTTTCAAAAGGAACTTGCTACAGACTTTACAAAAGAGAAGATTATCAACTAAGAGAAGATTATCAAAAAGAAGAAATATATAGAACAGACCTATCTGAAGTAATACTAAGAATGGCAGATATTGGAATCAGAGATTTTACCCACTTTGACTTTATCTCAAAGCCATCAACACATTCGATTCAAACTGCAAGCAAAATATTGAAATCTCTGGATGCTATAAACAATAAGAACGAACTTACAGAAATTGGTAAATATATGATACTATTCCCATTGGTGCCAGCACATTCAAGAGCATTGGTTGAAGCAATGATAAATTACCCACAAGCTATCTATCAAACTACAATAGGTCTATCATTTTTATCCACAAGTGGAATTTTTCTACTACCACAAAACGAAGAGATGGAAGCTAGACAAGCTCACTTAAAATATAAAAATCCAATGGGAGATTTAATTGGCTTTGTTAATATCTTTGAAGATTTTAAAAAAGCTGCAAATAAAGAATCTTTCACAAAGGAAAATTATTTAGATCTACAAGGACTTGAAGAGATAGTAAATGTACAAATGCAGCTTGAAAACATTGTTAGCAAATTGAATATACCAATAATACAAAAAGGCGCTTTTGACAACGAAGGATACTTAAAATCAATAATGAGGGGGATGAGAGATTACATTTGTTTTAAAACCTCAAAAAAGAAATATAAAACCATCAAAGCTCAAAACGTAATAATTCATCCCGGATCACTTATTAGTACCGATTCTGTGAAATATTTCGTTGCAGGAGAAATTATAGAAACTACAAAAATGTATGCAAGATCCATTGGCGTCTTAAAAAAAGAATGGATTGACGACATTAGCCTTAATGAAGAACTTAAACATAAAAACACATCTGACAAAGAGAAACAAACAACAAATGCCAAACAAACAAAAATTATCGATGAAATCAAAATAGGAAAAAAAATTTTCAAAGCAGAGTACAAAAATAATATTTATGTAATAAAAATTAGCCTAGAAGCACTAAAAGAAATGATTGCAAAAAATGAATTAAACAATCAAAATAATGAAGATTTGAAAAAAATTAAAATACAATTGATGCATAAAAATATAACAGTTTTCAACAATAAAAAATTTTCAGAAACTATTGAAATAGTCAAAGGCATGGGAAAAGATTGGCATTTCATAAAAAAATATGAAACAAACAATGTAAACATTGATGAACCTGAAAAAATGAAAAATCTTTTGGGGTGCACAATGCAGTTTATAAGCTCTCCTACCAAAAAAAATGCTCTTTTTTTAGCATTGGAAACAGATTGCTTGGGGAATTTTAGACTAAAACCCAAACAAAATTTCATAATGGCAATAGAAGAATCTATGGAAAGCATACAAAGCCTAATAGAAAACAAAGAATACATACAAAAGCTGCATTTTATAAAAAAATTAATAAATAAAGTTTACAAAAAATTAAATTACTTTTTTTAAAAACTGAACCTTAAAAACCTTAATTATAATAGAAAAGATAATAATCAAATATTATTCAAAGTTGAAAGCAATACCAACAATAATTTTAAATTATTTTCATTATTCTCAAAACAAAGTTTATAATAAATTATGGGCTGGCTATCCCTTTTTTATGTTTTATTATTTCTAGTAATTGCTCCTTTTGCATTACAAAGTAATAATAAAGAAAATACAGAAAATTTAATAAAGCTATATATGCTTTATGATTTAACTAATAATTTGCCAAAAGAATTAGAAACAATAAATAAAATTAAGAATTTTGACTTAGAACAATATTACCTGCTAATTACAAAATACTATATAAAAATAAAAAAATATAAAGAAGCTAATAATTTTTTAAACAAAATAAACAAAAAAAAGATTAAAGATCAAAAAATAAAAAACGAAATCATTTCACTAAAATTAAGAATAAATGAAGACAATATTGATGAAGAAGAAATTAAAAAAATTTTAAATAATGAAAAAAATATAGATGTCAAAATAATTTATCAAATATTTAGTATTATAAAATTTAAAAATAAAAAATTAGCAACACAGATTAAAAATCTCATACTAACAAACTATCCCAAAAGCATTTATTCTTATAAAATAAAAAGAAATGAATAAAAAAATATTAACACTACTAATATTGATTTTAAGTATTTCATCAGGACTAATGCTGTCCAAATCAATCGCTAAAAAACACAAATACAAAATTATTAAAGGCTATTTCATGAATAGCAATTATGTTCTAGTGAAAATTGAAAATAAAGATCTAAAATTCACCATATCAAAACCTATTTACGACAAAAAGCTAAATAATTACTACTTTAAAGGCCAAACAACAAGCCATTTTTTAATTTCCAACAACGTTGACATTGCTATTAACACAAGTCCATACGAAGTTAAACAAAACATGTTTTTTCCAAAAGGACTATACATATATAATAAAAAAATGATTTCAAAACAAATAACTAACTATGGGGAGATTGCAATAAAAAACAATAAAATTATATTAAATCCCAAAGAAGACGAAATAAAAAACTCCGATTATGGATTTAGCGGATTTTTTGTTTTAATCAAAAACGGAAATTATAAAAAAAACTTCAAAGAAACAAAGCATCCAAGAACAATAATAGGAACTGACAAAAATAACAAGTATTTATTTCTTGCTACAATAGAAGGAAGAGGCGTTAACAATAGCAAAGGGGCTTCTCTTAACGAAGCCATTGATTTTGCATTAAGCTACGGCATGACTAACGCCATTAATCTAGATGGGGGGGGATCAAGCACTCTTGTTATAAAATCAAATAATGCTCCCCACAAACTAAACTTCACTGCAAACATCTTTGGGCAAGAAAGATATGTCCCATTTCATTTAGGAATAAAACTTCCTAATTAAAAAATCTCCAACCAATATTAAATCCAAGCATAATCTCAGTTGTTAACCCAGAAAAATTTTTATAATTAGAAAATGGAGAGATAGAAAGCATAAACAAAGGTCTAATGTATAAGCCTTCAAGGTCGGGGATAAAAAGATCAGCAGCAAGCCCCATGCTTAAAAAAAAGAGATTGTGGTTATTAGAACTCAAATCAAAGGCATATTTAAACCCAATCAACGGGAAAAGCATTCTAATCTGTTCTTTGAAAATCATTGGATACATTCCATAAAGACCAAGAGAGAAATATCTCCCATTGTGAGTAGTAACAAAAGCCTCTTTGTAAGACATTTCAAAAAGTGCATAATTTGCATCAAAAAATAAATTCAAATTAATCCCATGATCTGCCCTAGTAAAATTTGAAGCAAATTTAGTAGAGCCTGTTTTATCAGTATAATTAGTAAATTGATAAGAAAAACCTCCACCAAAAGAAAGAGGATAAGAAACAATTAAATTATTAGAAGAGATGAGAAATAAAATAAAAAAAAGATATTTCTTCATTAACAATCCTTAAAAATTCTAAAAAATACTATATTATTATAGTAGCACACTAAAGTAGTATATAAAAAATCAAGGAAATTATGAATACAAAAACATTATATTTAATATCCTTAATTCTTTTAGCATGCAATAAAAATAACAAAATTCCTCTCATCCAAAAATTGAACTTACCCAAAAGTAGTATTCTTGGCTTTAGCAATAAAATGGGTATAATAATAAAGGACTATGCTTTTCTCAGTAAAAGCACTAAGAAAAACAGCGAATCGGATTATGATTACGAAGTCTTACTCAGAAAAGATGAAGTCGTAAAAATTGAAAAAACACTAGAAAAAACAGAACGCTATGGAATTAAAGGAAATTGGATCCTAGTCAATTACAAGGGAACTAAAAGCTACATCTTTAGCAAAGACGTAAATATAGTCAACAATCTAATAATTGAACATTCTAAATAGCTTCACTACATAACCGGAAAAAAGTCCGATCAATGCAGCAAACTACTTATTTTTTTTCTTATGTCTATTTTTTCTTCTTTTTTTCTTCCTTTTATGAGTAGAAATTTTTTTTAATTTTCTTTTTCTTCCGCAAGGCACTCCCTAAATCTCCTTATCAACTTTAAAAATTAAATTCAAAATGTTATCTAAATCATCCTCTGGATGAAACCATAAAACATCAGAAATCTTGGCAAAAAAGGTCATTTGCCTTTTTGCATATAAAAACGAATTTTTGCCTATCAAACTTATTATATCATTTAAACCATAATAAGGTCTACTTTTCCATAACAAAAACTCATTGTAGCCTATCCCTTTAAAAGCCGGAGTATTTTCATTATAACCCTTACTAAACAAACCTTTAATCTCGGAAAGCAATCCACTATCAAGCATTTCATTAATTCTTATTGATATTCTAGTTTTCAAATCTTCAAAAGATCTTTTAAGGCCTATAATCACAATATTCTTAAATTCGCTATTTTGTTTTTTTTGAAATTGGCTAATAGGAATTCCTGTTTGGTAGTAAACCTCAAGCGATCTTTTAATACGATAAATATCATTTTTATTTAACATATTAAATCTGATGGGGTCTACATTTTCTAATTCTTTTAAAAGATGGGATTTGCCTTTAAGATCTAAAAGATTATTTACATAAATTCTTATTTGAGAAGTAACCAAAGGTGTTGAAGGAAATCCGTCCTTTAAATGCTTAAAATAAAAAGCGGTACCCCCTACAAATATAGGAATTTTTTTTTTCTGTCTTATTTCTTTTACTATTCTTAAAGCTTGCTCATAAAAAATTCCAAGAGTATACTCTTTTTCCGGATCTAAAAAATCTACTAAATGATGCTTTATATGTTTCATTAAATTTTTACTTGGCTTTGAAGAAGCTATATTGAATTCTTTATACACTTGAATAGAGTCAACATTAATAATTTCCGCTTTATTTCTTGGAAAATGAAACAAAATATTGCTTTTGCCCACAGCTGTAGGACCAAAAATAAAAACTATTCTATCTTCCTTCAATTGAATAGCTAAATTTACCAGTCAAAACATCATTAAAAGCTTGTCCTAATATTTTATCATCAAAAAAAGTATGCTCTGCTAAAGAAATATTGTCTATGATTTGCTCTGTGCGTATTATAGTCGCAACAACAAGTTCATAAAAATTTCCATCAAAATCTTGTATTTTTTTTAAAGGCACTTTAGTCATTTAATCTCCCTGCAAGCTAAACATAAAGTTTAACTAATTTTTTAAGTTTCTTTTATCAATTTCATCTCTAATTAATTCAAAAACCTCATTTGGATTAATATTTGTAACATCAATCACTAAATCGGTTTCCGAAGAGTAATCATCAATATCTATATTATAGATAGCCAAATATCTTTTTTTATCATTTTCATCTCTACTAAAAGTACTACTTAAAACATCAGAATACATGCCCCCTTCTCTTGTCATTATTCTTTCAGCCCTTACTTCCATTTTAGCATAAAGATATATTTTTAAATCGGCGCTCTTAGAAATCCAAATCGCAAGACGAGAAGCAAGTACCGTATTATTTTTTTTAGAAAGTACAGACAACCTCTTATCAAGATACCTATCCCAATAATAATCATCTCTTCCTATTATTTCTTTCTCATAAAATTCTGAAAAAGGCATTTCATGCTCTCTTGCAATATCATGAAAAGTATAATTAATAAACTCAAGACCGTAATGTTTTGCAATCATACTACTTACAGTAGTATTACCACAACCACTCTTACCAGAAAGTGCTATTTTCATTCAACGTTCCTTATTTGTTCTTTTATTTTTTCTAAATTTAACTTCATATTCAAAATCAAATTTTTAATATCAAGATCAACCGCCTTATTACTCATAGTTGTTATTTCTCTATGCATTTCTTGAGAAATAAATTCAAGAACTTTGCCACATATTTCATATTCAAGATTTTTATAAAAAGTTTCTATATGAGAATCTAAACGCATGATCTCTTCATTGATGTCCAGACGAATTGCCATTTTAGCTGCTTCTTCTGCAACACTTAAATCTCTAAATTCATCCATTAATTTAGAGATATTTTCTTTAATACTTGCAAATAATCTTACATTTATATCATTACAAGCATCCTTAACAATCTTAAGATCTCGCTCTATTAGCACAAGGGTTGACACTATGTCCGATTTAGTATTTTCCCCTTCAAAATTTCTCCCATTATTGTAATGAAATAATGTTTCCTCTAAAACACCCTTAAACAAACCATAAATCTCCTCTTGATGCTCACTATCCTCATCAATTATTAAAGCTCCTTTTAATGATAAAAAATCTCCTAAACTTAGTTCGTTCTTTATATTAAGATTAGTGTGTGCCAAAGAATCTCTAAGTCTAGAAATAGCCTCAATATAATTAGGATTAACTGTAAAGTTCATACGAGGAACCAATTCTTTATATCCTACATTTAAAAAAACATTACCTCTGCTAATATATTTTGAAATCAAATTTCTTATATCAAGATCATAACCAGAAAAAATTTCTGGTAACCTAAGTTTAAATTCTAAGAATTTTCCATTATAAGATTTCAAATTCACACTAAACATATAGTTACCAATTATCTTTTCCAAATAAAAAAATCCCGTCATGCTTTTCACTATAATACCCTTACAAAAAATCGTGTAAAATAAAATTATTTCCAGCACCCATTGTAATAAACAAATCTCCTGACGCTAATAAACTTTTTATAAAATTAATAGAGTCTTTAACATCTTTAAAAAAATAAGTATTTTTATTTATTTTTTTAATATTTAAAAACAATTTAATAGAAAGTTCATCCGGATTAAAATTCTCCCTATTAGAAAGATATATATTATGCAAAATTAATATATCAGCAGCACATAGAACTTCAACAAAATCGTCAAAAAATTCTTTTGTTCTTGTGAAGGTGTGAGGCATAAAATCCAAAATTATGCGCTTGTTCTTGTAAAAATTTTTAATACCCAAAAGCGTATTTCTAATTTCCCTAGGATGGTGAGCATAATCGTCCATATAAACCACTCCCTTTTCTTCTTTAAGAACTTCAACCCTTCTTTTTATACCACTATAATTTTTTGCAATTCTCTTTACTGCATCTTCAAAATCAAAAATTGATTTTCCACTGCTTTCTAAAAAAAGATTCAAAGCCAAAAGTGCCGCTGAAAAATTTAATATATTATGAAATAAAACGGTCTTAAGTTCAATATTGTTCAAACCTAAAAAAGAAAAACAAAAATATTCATTCTTAACTACAATGTTACTTATTTGAAAATTTGACAAATCTCTAGATCCAAAGCTAAAAATATTTATATCTTTTCTGTTGATCTGCCTTTTAATTTTAAGTAAATTATTATCATCAGAATTAATTATTAATATTCCATTTTTCTTCAAGTTATTAATATATTGCAAAAAAGCGCCTTCAAGGGCCTCATAATTTTTAAAAAAATCAACATGCTCATAATCAACATTGGTTAAAATAAGCATATTGGGACTAAAATGTAAAAAATGCTTTTTATACTCACAAGTCTCAACAATAAAAATATTACTAATACCAGCTATTGCAGAATTATCTTCAAAATCTTTGACGCTCGATCCCACAATAACATTGGGATTTAATCCTAATTTTTTAAAAAGAACGCCTAAAAACGCCGTAGTGGTGGTTTTACCGTGAGAACCTGCAATTCCAATACTATAGTACTTTCTAGAAAGCTCGCCAAGAGCCTCGGGATAAGATAAAATAGGTATATTTAATTCTTTCGCTTCAAGTAAAACTTGCAAACCATCTTTATCATAAGCTGAAGAATATACTATTAAATCAAAAGACCTATCAAGCTCTTTTAATGAAAACTCATAAATATTTTCATAATAAAATATTTTATTATTATTTAAAATCTCATCAGTATAAAATTTATCAAGAACATCTACTCCTTCTACATAATATCCTTTTGCATTTAAAAAACAAGCCAGAGAACAAACTCCACTTCCTTTTATTCCTACAAAAAAAATATTATTCAAATTGTCAAAATCAACCTTCATAACTCTCTTCTAAATAATCTTTTTTGTCATAAAATTTATGTATAACTATATCAATAGATAATATATTAATTATTGTATACTTAAGTACATTAGTAATAATGTATGTTCTAAGCATTTCTGTATTATTAAGTAAATTATTTCCAAGGGGAATATTTAAAAACAGCTTAAAAAGGTAATTACCCCCGTCTTTTTTGATTTTAAGATCATAAACAATATAATTTCTATCATACTCAGAAACACAATGTTCAATAATTTGCCTTACAGCTCTCTTAGAAATAGACAAAACCCCCTCTTCGTAAAAATGAGGCCTTACAACAGATCGAATATAATTTTTCTTCCTAGTAAAAAACCATCCGCTTTTAAAAAAAACTTTAATTGGATTTAATAACAAATTAGGTCTAACAGATTTTATTTCAAAAGCAGCTGCTGGTACAACATGCTCCCCCATTTGTCTTGAAATTCTTGCTTTTTCTATTTCCTGCCTAGTTGAAACATCTGTTATGTAAATAATCTTAAAAACATTTGGTAATAAAAGTCTTGAGATTATTTTATCTATCATTTTAAGACTTGTTCCTAATATTAATATTTTATTAAATTCCTCTCTTCCAAGAACTTCAAGCATTTCACTGCAATGGGCATCATCTTCAAATACAGATCGCTTTACTGCCCTAAAAACATTGTCTTCAAACTTAGCAGAACTCCCAGCAATAATTTTCATGTTTTTAATTAACACGCCGTCATCAATGATTAAAGGTATTGAATATTTATCTGCTACCAAATGGGATCTAAAACTCTTGCCAGTGCCAGCAGATCCTACCAACGCATATACCTTCACTCTAACAAATTTATGCTTAATACTAGTTGTAAAGTTTTTAACCTTATTCAATATTTTTTTTAAAAAAAAATTATTTGAAAAATTCTGAAAATTCATAAACATCAAAAATATCTTTTACTTGTTTTAAAAATTCTAAACTAGGCTTAGCGTAAAATTCATTCTTTTTAAAGAATGCTCCATTAAATTTTACCAAAAAAGCATGTAAAAAGTAATCGCTTTTATTGAATTTATCATGGTATTTTTTGTCATTAATTAAAGGATGATTGTTAAACGAGCATTGAGCCCTTATTTGATGAGTAAAGCCTGTCTCAATAACAATCTCAGCAAGAGTAGCTTTCTTGGAAGACAATATTGGATTAACCTTTGTAATTGCATTAATAAGCTCTTCATCCTCTAAAACAAAAGTTTTTCTCAGTCTTTTATTTCTAAATAAATGATTTTCATAAACAACAGTTGACTTAACCTCACCCAAAAGTATTGCAAAATATTTTTTAGTTATAGACCCACTACTAAATGCCGTACTTAACTTTCTTGCAGTATTTATATTTTTCGCAAAAATAATAATACCAGAAGTATTCCTGTCAAGCCTGTGAACTGCCGAAGGCTTAAAGCTTAGAGATCTTAGATTTTCCCTTAAAAGATAAGCATTCACTAAAAAATCAAGAGAGTTTTTACCTCCATGAACTAAAATGCCTCTTTGCTTATTCACAACAAGTAAATCGCTGTCTTCATAAATTATTCTTTTTTGAATGCATTGAAAATCAATATTGCTTTGATAATATTCATCCACAGTTAAGTTCAAACTCTGAGCTAAAGATTTATACAAATAAATTTTATCACCTTTACAAACTCTACATGAAAAATGTGATTTTAGACCATTTAGCCTAATATCACCCTTTCTAATATGTTTTATTATCCTAACTTTAGACAAATTCAAAATTTTAATTAAAATTGAATCTAATCGCTTGCCATTATCATTAGCAAGAACTTCTAAAAAAATATACTTATCCAAACGCAAGAAATAATCATCCTAATAAACTTTGCTATATTTTTTACAAAAAAAATTAACTATCAAAAATGTAAATATAGAAACAAAAAATGCCGGAAAAACGGGGTGAAAAAACCAAATATTCAAACCAAAACATAAAATACACAAATAAAACATCAAGCCTAAAAACATAGAAGCAAATGCTGCTATTTTGCTTACAAAATTAAAATAAAGTCCAAAAACAATAATAGCAAAAAATGAAACTTCCAAAGCCCCAAAAGCAAAAATATTAACGAAGAATAAAAAATTGGGAGGGAAAAAAGAAAATACAAGTATTATTAAAATAAAAAAAACATTAGAGATCATTATTACTCTTTTAACCTTTACATCTTCTTTTAAATCTTTTTTATAAATTATTAACTTCATTAAAACAGACGTTATTAAGAGTAAATTTGAATCTACTGTGGACATTATTGCAGATAAAAGACCCATAAAAAACATAAAACAAGAAAAAGGATTTAAAACTTTTAAAGCTACATTTAGAACAACTTTATCATTTGGATTTAAATCTGGAAAAAGAATAATAGCAAAAAATCCTATTAAATGCATCAAAATAATTAAAAAGCTGATTATAAAAGTAGAAATGGGAAGAGAAAATTTTATAGCATTCTCATCTTTAAATGCTATAAAATTATTAATAACCTGGGGGTGACCTAATATTCCTATTCCTATTAATATCCAAAAAGAAATTATATATTGTGGTTTTAAGCCAACATTTGAAGGAATTAAAAGGTTTTTATCTAAACTAGACATTGCTGTCTTGAACAAATTATTAATGCCCCCTCCCAAATCTAACATCTTGTAAAACAAAACAACGGATGACACTAGCATTAAAAATCCTTGAATCAAATCCGCATAAGCTACTGCCTTAAATCCACCAAAAAATACATAAACAAAAATTAATAGAGCAAAAAATAAAAGACCAGCTACATAATTAATGCCTAAAAAAACTTCTATAAGTTTAGCACCACCTATTAATTGGGCAGAAATCAAAAACATTGAAAAAAAAATTAATACACATCCACTCATTAACGCTAAAAAATCACTTTCATATCTATATCTAATATAATCAATAATATTTATTGCATTAATTTTTTTTGACTCGCGATTTAATCTTTCACCAACAATAATAAAAGCAATTAGAGTTGTAGGAATTTGTATAGTGGCTAACAATATAAAAGACAACCCATACTTATAAACAGCAGAAGGACCAGAAATAAAACTACTAGCACTAATATAGCTAGAAGAAAATAACAAAGCCATAACAATAAAATTAATATTTCGATTTGCAAGAAAATATTTATTTAATAACAAAAAATTACCTCTATTTCTTTTTTAAAGAATATGAAAATAAAAAAATATCAATAATGTATTAAGTTTTACTAATTGCTAAAATAAAAAAACAAACCAATAAAAAATTTATACTGGGAAACAAAAATCCTGACCCAAAAAACCACAAGGGAATATTAAATATAGTAGCTGATGTGTCGATAAAATAGGCAAAACAAATCCATAAAAAAAACATACAAACATACAATAATATAGCGTACAAAATTCTATTTTTCATTTAAAAAAACCTCAGCAAAAGGGCGTCAAAATTTGTAAATTCAAATATAATGTATATTATATAATATACATTATATGAATAAACATATATTAATTGGTATATGTGGGGGCATAGCCTCTTACAAGTCCGTTTACATAGTTTCTAGTTTAGTTAAATTGGGATACAGCGTTAAGGTTGTAATGACAAAAAATGCAACTAAATTTATTACTCCATTAACTTTAGAAACCATTTCTAAGAACAAAATAATTACTAATTTATGGGATTTAGATCATAATGAGGTTGAACATATAAAAATTGCAAAATGGGCCCATCTAATCCTTATTATTCCTGCCACCTACAATACAATATCTAAAATTGCATCCGGAATTGCTGATGATGCATTAACTACAATAATATCTGCAAGCACAGCGCCTACTTATTTTGCAATAGCAATGAATAGTGCAATGTATTTAAACCCTATTTTAAAAGAAAATATAAAAAAACTTAAAAATTATAATTATAAATTCATTGAGCCTGATAAAGGATTTTTGGCATGCTCATCAAATGCTTTAGGACGCCTTAAAAATGAAGACAAAATTATAAATCTAATATTGAATGAATTTAATCAAAAAAATTGCCTAAAAAACAAAAAAATACTTATAACAGCCTCCAGAACTGAAGAATTAATAGACCCAATTCGCTATTTTTCAAATACATCAACAGGGAAAATGGGATTTTGTTTAGCACAAGAGGCTGTCAAACTAGGAGCTCAAGTTACAATTATTACAGGACCAACTAATGAAAATGAGCCCGAGGGAGTCAATATTATAAAAATAAAAACTGCAATGGAAATGTACAGGGAAGTTCTCAAGGTATATAATAAATTTGAAATAATAATTGGGGCTGCGGCTGTTGCCGATTTTAAGCCCAAACACATTTTCAAAAGTAAAATTAAAAAAAATAAAACCAACAAATTATATATACAATTAGTAAAAAATCCTGACATAATTCAACACATAGGACACAATAAACTTAAAAACCAAATTGTTGTTGGATTTTGCGCTGAAAATTCTAAAAATTTAATTCAAAAAGCCAAAGAAAAACTAAAAAAGAAAAATTTAGACTTTATTATTGCAAATGAACTTAAATATTTTGGTTCAAGCTTAAACAAAGTTTATATAATAAATAAACAAAGCATAAAAGAACTTCCAGAAATGAAAAAATCAGAAGTAGCTAAAGAAATTTTAAAAATTTTTTACTAATACTGCTTTAACGGTTGATTATTAATAATCTTTTAAAAGCATTTTAATATATTCAGAGTTCGTTTCACTTTTAATTTTTTTAAGTTTATCAGAAAGTGATGAGGACTTATTATAAACAGCTCCTTTTAGTGCAAAATGCCTTAAATCAACATTTTTACTGTCAATGATTTTAGAATAAAAATTATCAAAATTACCCTTTTTAGCAGCTAGCATTGAAGCAACGCCTTTTAAAACATTTGAAGGTCTATTAACATTTTCTTTGCTAACAATTTCTAAAGCAATTGATAATGCTTTTAGAGAATCCTTATCTAAAAGGTAGCTAAACATTGAAATTTTAAAACCATTGTCAATCTTCAAATCAAACATGATGTTTTTCATCTCAATGTCCCCAAGATCCATATCAATCAAAGCCTTGGCAGAAGCCTCCCTAACCTTAAGAGACGGATCGCTTTTAAGCTTATAAATCAAAATATCCTTTGCTGAAGAGTCTTTATGTCCTTTAATTGCATTAATAGCTTTAAATCTAATATTATCATCAGAATCTCTTAAAAATCCCTGTAAAATCTCTTTGGACTTTAAAGAAGGATCTTTAGACAAAGAAGCAATAATAGCCAATTTAACATTTAAATTATTATTGTTACTCTGAAGATACAAATCAGCGTTTGTAGTTACTTTATCTGGAGCAATATATGACAATGCTTCAATTGCAGCAGCCTTAATTGATGGATTCTCGTAACTATCTATCGAAATTTCATAAATTCTATTCTGATAATCAACAGCGGCCATTTTTCCAAGAGCAATTAGTATTTCTCTTCTAGTACCATCATTTCCAGAATATTTTTCAAAAACTTCCATCATATTTTTAGAATACTCAAGAGAATTAAGCTCTCCCAGATAATAAGCTGCAATAGATACCACATTGCCCTCTTTATTTTCAAGAATCTCAACAAGGGTCTTTTTCAATTTCTCTTTATCATCAAATTCCTTAAGATACAAAATTGCCAAGCCAAATAAAGCATTTGAATATCTTTTACTCTCATAATTTTCAAGAATATAATTTGCTGTATCAATACCCCCTGAATACTTAAGAGAAATAAATAATTCAAGTATTTCCTTTTTAATCTCGGCATTAAAGGTTTTCTCAAGTCTTTTTTTAAGAGAAGAATTATATTGGCTATCGCTTGATTTTTTAAGAGCTTTTATAATGCTTGTAACTTGACTATCAAGCCCATAAAGAATTGTATCGTTAACATACTTGCCATCTAAACCAACATTAGAAAAATTCTCACCCTTAGAAGAATTTTCTCTCTCAAGTTTATTTTCTGTAATTTCGGGCAACAAAGGGGGATTAGGAAGAACTGGAGAATTAACATTTTGAGCATACACATTTAAAATAAGTAAAAAAAATAAAAAATCAACGTATTTCATAAAGTATCCTTCCTAATAAACCTAAAAAATTTATTTATTCCTAAAACAGAATAACAAATAAACAAAATAAAAATACTAACAATTCCTGCCGCAATTAAAAAATAAAGATTTTTAAAGCTAAAACCTACATCCCACTGAAACTTTTCAAAAAAGAAATAAATTGCATATAAAGGAAAAAGTGTAATAATTGACTTTAAAAGAACAAATAAAATCTCAATTAAATCAATTTTAACTCCACTTTTTAATATTATAAAATAAAAAACAATTACACAAATCATAAAAGAAATAGATTGAGCTAATGCCAAAGCATTCAAACCATAATAATTAATACCAAAAACAGAAAGCACAATATCAAGAATAGAAAATAAAACACTCAAATAAAATGGTGTTTTTGCATCACGAATAGAAAAATAATATTTTTGAAAAAAACTAAACATCGAATAAAAAAGCAAGCCTAAAAGAAAACATTTCAAAACACCTGCTGTTTTTTGAGTATCATAAATAGAAAACTTACCCCCCATAAGAAATAAATTTAAAATATAATCAGACCAAATAAACATCAAAAAAGATACCGGAATAAAAATTAATAATAAAATTTTAATTCCATCTACCAAAAGAGTATTTAATTTTATATTATTACCCAAAACAGCATACTCTGCCATTTTGGGAAAAATTACTGTTGCAATAGAAATATAAAAAATTCCTACAGGAAGCTGATAATAAACTACAGCATTACTAAGAATAGAAACACTTCCTATCTCAAGAGTAGATGCCAATGCAAATGAAATTTGTTGAGTAATAATTGAAATAGAAAATCCAAAAATCATGCGAACCCATCTACTTAAAAAATTTAAAAATACTTTTTCTTTAAAATAAAACGTTGGTTTCCATGCAAAACCAATCATAAGGCAATTTACAAACGGAATCAGAAATTGTAAAAACCCCCCAAAAATCACACCAATAACAGCACTATATATTCCAAAACGATCATAAAATAAAAATATGCTCAATATTATTCCAAAAGAAAGCATAATAGGTGAAAATGAAGGAATAAAAAAAATTTTATATGAATTTAGAACAGATATAAAGATTGATGATAGACTTATTAGTAAAATATATAACACCAAATAGCTAAATACAGAACTTGCAAAAATTAAGTTTTCTCCCCTATAATAAGATAAAAAATACATAATAGGCTTTGAAAAAAGAATCATAACTAAAACAATTAAACCAATAGAAATAACATTAAAGGTTACAACAGTTCTGAAAAAAGAAACAGCTTTTTCATGTGATTTGTTTTTTTCATATGTAAATTCAGGCAAAAAAGCCGAGGTCATTGCACCCTCTGAAAGAATTTTGCGTAAATTGTTAGGAATATTGAAAACATAGTTAAAAATATCAGCATCAAGATTTGCACCAAAATAATAAGAGAAAATCTTTACCTTTGCAAACCCTATTATTCGCGAAAAAAAAGTGGAAATCATAACCAAAACTGTAGAAACAACATATTTATTCATCTAAATTTCCCTCTTCATACTTTTTTAAATATGAAGTCCTAAAGTTTAAAAAATTATCATTTAGAATTGCAGTTCTTATCTTTGAAATCAATCGAAACATATAGTAAATATTATGCTCACTTGCCAAAATTATTCCAAAAAGCTCTCTCGATTTTATTAAATGTCTTAAATATCCTCTTGAATACCTTGTACATAAAGTACAATCACAATTTTTCTCTACCGGGGAAGTATCGTCCTTATACTCCTTTCTACTAATTCGCATCATTCCATTATCTGTCAAAAGAGTCCCATGCCTAGCAATTCTTGCGGGATTAACACAATCAAAAATATCGATACCATAGTATATGGCATCCAGTATGTAGTGGGGAGTACCAATGCCCATTACATATCTTGGTTTTTCCCTTGGTATCAAAAAAGAACTATATTCAAGAATTTCCAAATATTTTTCTCTTGGCTCTCCAACAGAAATGCCCCCAATGGCAATACCTGGACTGTCTAATTCTAATATATCATTGATGCTTCTTTTCCTCAAATCTTTAAAAAAATTTCCCTGAGTTATTAAAAATAAAAGCCCATTGTATCCCTCTTTTTTATTTTTATAGGACTTGAATGTACTACGAGCCCAATTGGTTGTAATATTTGTATATAAATTGGCTTCATTATAATCAATCCCATAAGAACTGCAAATATCAAGTGGCATAATAATATCGCTACCAAAAATTTCTTGCATAGCAAATACTCCTTCAGGAGTAAAATAATGATACGATCCATCTAAATGAGATTTGAAATGCACACCTTTTAGATCAATTTTTCTTAGACCAGAAAGAGAAAATACCTGAAATCCACCCGAATCAGTTAAAAAATTTTTATTCCAAGTTGTAAAATTATGTAGACCACCATATTTCTCAATAGTTTTAATGCCCGGTCTTAAATATAGATGATAAGTATTTGCAAGCATCAAATTACATTCTAACTTCTCAAGAACAGCATGTTTTAATCCCTTCATTGCCCCCAGAGTACCAACTGGCATAAAACAAGGAGTATCTACTCTACCATGAGGAAGATTTAAAAATCCAACTCTTGCATTAGAATGTTTGTCATTCTTAATTACGCTAAACATATAAACGTCCTAAATAATCATTAAATATTATTTCCTAACAATCCTATAAACAAAAAAATTAATAATCAAAAAAAATATAGTTGTAAAAGAGCTTGCCACATATATATGTAAATAACCAAGATCCGCTAAAAAATTAAAAATTACAATAGAAATGACATAAACAACGGCAAAAGCAATGCTATTTAATAAACTAAGTATAAAAATATTTTTTTTAAGAGCAAGGGCAATAAACCCAACAGTAAAGCTAAGAAGAATCAATCTGAATGAAAAGAATATCCTATTTAACAAATCAAAAAATGCATCAGAATAATTTAACTGTTCGGTTTTGAGAAAACTTATCCAATTAATAAGTTTAGTAAAATTTAATGCCTTTGACGAGAGCATCACAGTTCTTATGTAATCGGGCTCTAGCTTAACAATTCCTGTTCCATCAAGAACATCATAGGCATTCTCCTGAATTTTTCTACCAACCTTAACAAACTCTCTAATTCCATGAAGCTTCCATTTATTATCCTTCCATTCAGCCTTATTTATATCATACCTTGTTTTAAACTCATCTTTACTGTCTTTAATTATAATCATTAAGTTGGAAAAAGTATTCTCATCAATATCATAAGATTTAATATTATAAATTTCTCTAGCAAAATCTCTAATTATTATAGTTTTATCAATAGATCTGCTATCACCAATGCTATTTTTAATAAGAATATCTCTTCTTGCTACAGTATCTATTACTAAATAATTATCAAAAAAGAAAAGAGCAACTGAAATAAACACACTAATCAAAATGATTGGCCTTAATATTCTGGTAAGTGAAACTCCACAACTAAAAAGACCTATTATTTCATTTCTCATAGAAAGATTACCAATAAGATTAGAAATAGCAAAAAGAAAAGATAAAGCAACTCCATCCGAGAAAGCTTTTGGCAAATACAAATAATAAATATAAAGAATATCCTTAAAACCAATATTCTTTTCAAGATAATTTAGAAGATTGACAAATAAATCACCAAGCATAATTAAAATCATGAAAAGTAAGTTCATGGATAAAAAAGTAAGAATGATGCTTTTTACAAAAAGCTTATCTATTTTCATTTTTTTAATAATCTCAAAAAGAGAATTGCTCCTGCAATAATTAAAATTAAATTGGGCAAAATAGTAACAATAATAGGATTTGGTGCATACTGCACAGTATAAACCTTTCCACCAATAAACATTACCCAATAAAAAACACAAACAATAATTGAAATTACAAGCTCTAGAATAATAGAATATTTCCTATTAGAATACATTCCCATTGGAAAAGCCAAAAAAATGAAAAATAAAACAGAAAGTGGCAAACTAATTTTTTGATAAAATTCAAGATTAAACAAAGCCAAATTTTGATTCATGCTTCTATCTTGATATGGTTTAAAATTTAAATTTAAATTATACATATAGTTTAAATTTTCAAAGACATAAGATTCATCCACATAATAATTTTGATTGTATAAATAATTCAAATAAAGATTTGAAAAATTTAAACTTAAAAAGTCCCCTTCTAGATTATTTTTTATATTTGAATCTGCAATTAAATTGTTTTGCTTTTTAATTAATTTTATAACATCTCTCATACTCATTTGCGAAGGAGTTACATAATTTAATAAAAAACTGTCACTAAATGTAACCTGATCAATTGAATATTTCATCTCATCTGCATAAAAATAATCATAAAACCCACTCTCACTGTCTGTTAAAGCAATAGATAGAACATCATTTAAAATGAAATAAACTTGAAAATTTTCTTTTCTAATATCAAGATTTTTTGCCATAAATATTCTATCAAATCCCTTAAGCCCAGTATTATCAAAAAAAGTTACATTTTTATAACCATTTTCCGATTTCTCACCAGAAACAAAAATTAAATCCCCATATTGTTTGCTTGAATAAGGCTTTAATACCAAATGGGGAACTTCTTCTTTTATTTCATTAAAAATTTTTAACCTACCAATAGATCCAAGTGGAAGTAAAATATCGTTAGATATAAAAGATATAAAAGCAATAACTACTCCCAATTTAAAAAATGGGACAAGTAAATCAAAAATTGATATACCAATTGAACGAAAAGCTAAAATTTCATTGTGAATCTTGAATTTATGAATAGTGAGAATTACTGAAATCAAAGATGCAAACGGGGGAGAAAGCGCAATCACCATAGGAAGAGAATATATGATAAAAATAAAAGCTTTAAAAAAGGGAACATAATTTTGAAGAAGTATTCTCATGAAGAATAAAATTTGATTTATAAAAAATACAAAAAAGAAAAATAAAAACGTAATCAAAAAATACTTAAAAAATTCAGTAATTATGTAAGACTCATAACTGTTTTTTAATATTTTCATCTACAAAAACCAAGCCGTTATTAAGAGTACCCAGTATAACATAATTTTCAAATCTAGAAACTTTTATTAAATTTAAATTAAGAAGCCCATTATTAGGTCCAAAATAATCCCAATTGTCATTTTCAGAATCATAAATCAACAATCCATGATCAAAGGTTGCAAACAACAATTTTTTATCTTTAATCTCCATATCCATAAAATAATTAACATCAATATTATTAGCAATAACGTGCTTTTTATAGCTATTTTTATTTAAATTTAATTCAAAAAGACCCCCGCCATATGTTCCAACAAAATAACTATCTTTATATCCTTTTATAAAATTAATATTTTTTTCATTATCATTCTTGCTAAAAAAATCCAAATGTTTAATCTTTTCCAAATTATCGACATTAATACTATAAATAGCCTTATCAACCGTTCCAACTAATAATAAATTTTTTGAACTATCAAGGCACATTGAAGAAATTTTATTAGATCCAAGTGGTATATTTTTCCATTTTTTTAAATCATAAAACCATAACCCAGAATTCAAAGTACCAACAAATATTCCATTTTTAACACCAAGTAAAACTTGTATATTACTAAAATCAGCATTAGCAGGAGCATTGATTTGCTTTAAATCTCCATCAGCATCATCTATATAATAAACAACATTTTTTCCCCCAATATAAACTGTTCCATTATAATCAGCAAAACCTCTAATGCCATTTAAAAAAATGCTTTTCTTGTCTTTAAGGTAAATTTTACAATCATGCTTTTTAATATTATATCTTAAAAGTCCACCCAATATATTAGTTACAAATATATTCTCATTAAAGACAAATACATCAAAAACGCTATTATCAAGAAATCCTAAAGATTCTAAGTTTAAATGACTTATCCCAAGTTTATTACTTAAAAAATCATAAATCTCTTTGTCATAGCCTGAGATGGAAAATTCATTAATCTCTTTAAATGCAGAAATTGCATCTGATTTTTCTTTAATAAGATATTTTAATTCAGCTGATCTTAAACTAGCATGAGAATATTTATAATATTTTAAAAATAAGTCAAAATTATACTCAGAAAGATCGTAAAAACCATTCTCATAATTTACATATCCAAAAAACAAATTTGCCTTAGCCAACAATTCTCTGCCATGCTGATTCTCATTGGTTATTATTTTATTCAAATAATAATTTGTCAAACCAATATTTTTCTTAGCATAACTTTCTCTGGCTTTTTTAAAATACAGATTATCTTCTTTTAAAAAAGCATTACTAAGAAAAAAAGATTCATTATCTTTTAATCCTATCAAATAGTCTCTTTTAAATTCACTCTCATTAACAACATTATTATCAATAATAACTACTTCTTTTTTTTTCTCTACAAGATCACTAATATGAGAATCTTGAATAGATCCATTTGCAGTAAGACAGGAAAAAAACAAGGCAAAACATATAAGGCGACCTTTAAATAAATTGCTCAAAATAAATTTCATATTATTTTAATAATCTTTATCTCTAACAATCTCAAGATCAATTTTTCCAAATTTGTCTATATCAATTATTCTAACTTTAATTCGTTGACCTTCTTCTAATTTTGGAGGTCTAACCAGCCCTGAATTGCCTCTTATATTATCTCCGCCACCACCAAATCTGGAATATCTATTATTACCAATTCCAAACCTTCCAGAACCATACTTACTGTCTCTAGATTTCAAACGAGTACTTAAAAATCCTTCCTTTGTGGGAGTAAGTTCAATAAAAGCTCCAAAGCTATTAATCTTTTTAACGATTCCTTCGTAAATTTCACCTACCTTTGGTTCCCTTACAATGCTCTCTATTTTTTCTTTAGCCTTTTGCATTTTAAAATCATCATCGCCGAAAAGAATAATTTTTCCATTTTGCTCAATTTGAACCTTAACTTCAAATTCATCTGTTATGGCCTTAACAGTTTTTCCAGTAGATCCTATTACAAGAGATATCTTATCAATATCAATTTGCAGCTGAACAATTTTTGGAGCATACTTAGATATACCAACTCTTGAATCCGAAATTACAGTATCCATAATAGACAGTATATGTATCCTGCCTACTCTTGCCTGCTCAAGGGCATCTCTCATTAAATGTTTAGTGACATTTTCAATCTTAATATCCATTTGAAATCCAGTAATTCCATTTTTTGTACCAGCCACTTTAAAGTCCATATCACCTAAATGATCCTCTTCTCCAAGAATGTCACTTAAAACTACATATTTATCCCCTTCGCTAATAAGTCCCATAGCTATTCCTGCAACTTGCCTTTTAACAGGAACCCCTGCAGACATTAAAGACATGCTCCCAGCACAAACAGTAGCCATTGAAGAAGATCCGTTAGACTCCAAAATCTCAGAAACTACTCTAATAGTATATGGAAAATCGTTTTTTCCAGGAACCATTGATTCTAAAGCTCTTTGAGCTAAATGGCCATGACCAATCTCACGCCTACCAGTCATAAGCCTACCAGTCTCACCAACTGAAAATGGCGGAAAATTATAATGCAGCATAAAATTAAGACGCTTATCGCCATCAATATCATCCATTATCTGCTCATCAATACTTGTACCAAGAGTAGTTACCGCTAAAGCTTGTGTCTCTCCTCTAGTAAAAAGTGCAGATCCATGCGTTCTATTTAAAATATCAACTTCTGCAATAATATCCCTTATTTCATTAGGAGTTCGACCATCTGTTCTAATCTTATCGTTAAGAATAGAATTTCTAACAATTTCCTTCTCAAAATCATCAAAAGCTTTATGAAAAAGGGGCTCATTGCTATCAGTCAACTTTTCAAGAGAAGAAAAATGCTCATAAGATTTATTTCTCAGCAAAGTTATAGCTTTATCTCTATTAAGCTTTCCCTTAACAAAACAAGCTTCTTTAAGGTCAGTATAAACAAAATCCCTAAGCTCATCTTTAAATTCAAATATTTTTTCTTCAAAAGCTAAAGGAAGTTTTTCCTTCTTTCCTACAATATCTAAAAATTCCTTTTGAGCATTGCAAATTTGTTTAATATATTCATGTGCGCTGTCTATTGCTGAAAGCAAAATATCCTCACTAACCTCATTAGCACCGCCTTCTACCATTGTAATTCCATTTAAACTTCCTGCAACAACAATATCAAGATCAGAATCATGAATCTCTTCAAAGGAAGGATTTACTATAAATTTACCATTCAAATAAACCATTCTAACAGCTGCAATTGGACCATTAAACGGAATATCTGACAAAAAAACTGCCGTAAAAGCAGCATTCATTCCAACAACATCAGGAGGATTTAGCTGATCTGTAGCCAAAGTCGTAGGAATTACTTGAATTTCTCGACCAAATCTTTTATCAAAAAGAGGTCTCATTGGCCTATCTATTAACCTAGAAACAAGTATTTCTTTATCTTTTGGCTTTCCTTCTCTTTTGATAAATCCTCCTGGAATCTTACCAGCTGCATAATATTTTTCATTATATTCAACAGAAAGAGGAACAAAATCCAAATCTTCTCTCACATTGCCTGAACAACAAACAGTAGCAAGAACAGAAGATCCTCCATAAGTTGCAAGAACCGATCCATTAGCTTGCTTAGCCATAAATCCGGTCTCAAACACTAACTCGTCTCTGCCTATTTTTAACTTTAATATTTTCCTCAAAATTCAACCTCTTTTATTTTCTAAGACCAAGTTTAGATATCAACATCCTATAAGCTTCTAAATCTTTTTTCTGGTAATACCGCAATAAACTTCGCCTTTGCCCTACCAACTTTAACAAGCCCCTTTTTGAGCTATGATCTTTTTTATTTACCTTTAAATGTTCAGTTAAATACTTTATTCTACCTGTAATAAGTGCGATCTGAACCCCAACAGAACCAGTATCACTTTCATTTTTCCCAAATTCAGAAACTATTTTTTGCTTTTGCTTTTTATCTATCATAAAGCAACTCCTTACCATTATAGCAAAGCTCTAACAAACCTCTTGCTATAATTCAAACTAACTACTATGATAGATTATAATATTTTTTCTTAAAAATCACAAAAACAATTTAACCTTTTTAGATTATCTTTAATAAGAAATTATTAAATTGTTTAAAAAAAACAAATATAAAATTAGAATATAATTACATATTTATATTTATTCAAACCTATTCCTTCAATAACCGCCAACATTTCCCCTTCGCTGGATTCTAAAATCTTAAATTCGCTAATATTGATTTGAATTTCAACATAAGCCCCATTTTTAACAAGATTTATCTTGTTAGAATCAATGTAAACCTTTTCAAAACTTCTTAAAGATTCTAGACTAATTAAGGAAGCTTTACTTAAATTTTTACACAATATGGAATCTTTTAATCTGAACATACCTACTTTAGTTCTTTTTAAACTGGTAACATAAGCACAAGAATTTAAAGAATAAGCCAAATCTCTTGCAATACTCCTAATATAAGTACCTTTTGAACAACTGATTCTTAAACTAAGCAAAGAAGAGCTAAAATCATAGTTTAATCTTTGAATATCGTAAACATTTACTCTTCGTTTTTTAATTTCAAAAAACTTTCCGCTCAAAGCAAGTTTATAAGCTCTATTACCATCAATATGAACTGAAGAAAATCTAGGGGGACTTTGATAAATCTCTCCTACAAAATCTTTAAGCTTTAAATCTATATCCTCTAAATTAGGGATATAATCGGTTTTACTGACTATCCTTCCATTTGGATCAAGAGTATCTGTTTCTATTCCAAATCTAAATTCTGCTACATACTCTTTATCTAAAGAAATAAAATAGTTTGCAAGCTTCGTATATTTTCCTACAAGAGCAATCAAAATTCCACTTGCAAATTTATCAAGTGTACCAGCATGCCCAACATGATTTGTATTAAAATATCTTTTTATAGGAAAAAGAGTTTCAAAAGAAGTTTTGCCTTGTTCTTTATTAATTAAAAGAAATCCATTCTCCAAATTTAATTCTCTCTTGTAATATTTAATCCTTCAATTATCTTATTAACATAAAATGATTTAGAAAGAGAATCATCCTTCACAAATAATAATTTAGGAGTACTCCTAACTTTAATTCGCCTAACAATTTGACTTTGAATAAACCCCTTAGCATTATTTAAAGCTTTAACTGCATTATCTAAAGAAGCACCTTCCTTAATTGAGCCCATAAACACTTTAGCATTTATTAAATCTTTTGAAAATTCTACTTTAACCACGGTTAAAAATGAATGAATTCTGGGATCTTTAATTCCCCTACTCACTATTAAATTGCCAATTTCTTGAGCAATTAAACTTTCAAGTTTAAACTTTTTTATATTCTTATACATAAACACATATAAATAAAACAATACTAAGTTTTAAAAGATTTTTTTACCTTTTTTACCTCAAATGCTTCAATTACATCTCCTTCTTTAATATTAGCATAGTTATCAATCATAATACCACACTCATATTGCTCAGCAACTTCTTTAACATCATCTTTAAATCGTTTTAAAGATGAAATTTTGCCAGAATGAATCTGTAAACCATCTCTCATCACATTAGTAATCGCATCTCGTTTTATTAACCCCCTAGAAACATAGCAACCAGCTATTACCCCAACTTTAGGAACATTAATTACAGCCCTCACTTCAGCAAAACCAATAAATTGCTGCTCAATATCCGGTTCAAGCATCCCTTCAAGAACTGATTTAATATCATTTATGGCATCATAAATAACATTATACTTTCTAATCTCAACTTTTTCTTGATCTGCTAGTATCTGAGCTTTTGCAGTTGGTCTCACATGAAATCCAATAACAATAGCATCGCTTGCTGAAGCAAAACTAATATCTGTTTCAGTTATTACACCTGCTGATGAATGCACAACTCTTACTCGAACCTCATCGTTTGTTAATTTTTCAAGAGAATTCTTTAAAGCCTCGACTGAGCCTTGAACATCTGCTTTTAAAATTATTTTAAGCTCTTTAAGGGTTCCTTCTTTGATTGAATCATAAAGATTTAACATGGTAACTTTCTTTACATTTTTAGAAGATTCATATTTTTTAAGATCTTGCCTTTTGGAACTGATCAATTTTGCTTCTTTTTCAGTTTTAGTTACTTGAAAAGGATCCCCAGCCTGAGGCATTGAAGAAAATCCCAAAACACTAATAGCTTTAGCAGGTCCAACGCTCTTAACAGAAACACCCTTGTCACTAATTAATGCCTTAACTTTACCGTAGCACGCTCCACCTACAAAAGAATCTCCCACATAAAGAGTTCCATTCTCAATAATAACAGAACAAACTATTCCGCGCCCCAAATCAATCTTGGCATCAAGTACTTTCCCAACAGCTCTTTTAGATGGATTTGCCTTTAATAACATCATGTCTGACTGCAAAAGAATCATATCAAGAAGTTCAGAAATCCCTATGTTTTTAAGAGCAGAAATCAACACAAAAATAGTGTCTCCTCCCCAATCTTCAGGTACCAAATCGTATTCTGAAAGCTGGTGTTTAATCTTATCAGGATTTGAATCTGGCAAATCAATCTTATTTATAGCAACAATAATTGGAACATTTGCCTCTTTTGCATGATTAATAGCCTCAATAGTTTGAGGCATAACGCCATCAATTGCTGACACGACAAGAACAACAATATCCGTAACTTGAGCTCCACGACTTCTCATCATAGTAAAAGCTTCATGACCAGGAGTATCTAAAAATGTTATTTCTCGGTCATTATAAACAATAGTATAAGCTCCAATATGCTGAGTAATACCACCAGACTCTGTTTGATTTATATCTATATTTTGAAGCACAGAAAGTAGCTTAGTTTTACCATGATCAACATGACCCATTATTGTAATAACAGGGGGCTTTTCAATTCTTTTGCTCTGATCTTCTACTTCTTCTTCTATAACCGTTTCATCATAAATAGAAACAACATTAACTTTTGAACCATATTCTTCAACTAAAATAGTTGCCGTATCAGAATCTATCTTTTCATTAATAGTCACCATTACGCCTAAAGCCATTAATTTAGCAATCAAATCAGAAGACTTTAAATTCATCTTTCTTGCAAGATCAGAAACAGTAATGCTACCCATAATGTCAATTGATTTTGGAATGGGATTAGCTAAATTTTCTCTTTTCTTTTTTTGAAGTTGCTCAAAAACCTTTTGTTCAATTGTTTTGCTCTCGGTTTCTGCTTTTTTCCTCTTATAGCTCTTTTGACTTTCTTGTTGCTGTTTTTTCTTCTCGCCAAGCTTACGATTTAACTCTTTGCTATTCTCAGAATCTGCTGAAGGTGCGCTGCTAACAATAGAAGGAACTTTAGTTTTTATAACTCTTCTAAAAGACATAGAAGTGGTATATTTACTTTGAGGGTTATTTTTAGTAACATATGCTTTCTTTGTTGAACCTTGATGTTGAGAGGCCAAACTGTCTCTATTTTGTGAATATCCACCAGTTCTGCTGTCTCTGTTTTGTGAATATCCACCAGGTCTGTTGTCTCTATTTTGTGAATATCCACCAGGTCTGCTGTCTCTATTTTGTGAATATCCACCAGGTCTGTTGTCTCTATTTTGTGAATATCCACCAGGTCTGTTATCTCTATTTTGTGAATATCCACCAGGTCTGTTGTCTCTGTTTTGTGAATATCCACCAGGTCTGTTGTCTCTGTTTTGTGAATATCCACCAGGTCTGTTATCTCTATTTTGTGAATATCCACCAGGCCTGTTGTCTCTGTTTTGTGAATACCCACCAGTTCTGTTGTCTCTATTTTGTGAATATTCAGCTTTGTTGTTTTGCTTATGCAACTCAATAGAATTATTTGAATTATTTTTACCGCTTAAATCGTTATGCGTTACAATCTTTACTACCTTTTTTTTTAACTTAATAATCTTAATTTTTTTACCATCGTCATTTTTAATATCATCAATATTTGTCGACAACCTTACTCCTCCTCAAACTCAAAACTAAGCCCTATTTTACAACCCGGACAGGAGGTCATACTTTCATTTATAACAACACCACATTCAGGGCAAAGAAGTTCTTCATCTTCTTCTGCCTTTCCTATAGACTCATCATTATCATTAGCAATTATTATCATTCCCTCTTTTAATATTTTGTTAATTTCTTCTTGTTTTTCATAACTTACTCCAAGATTAAAAAGCACTCCCTCATCTGCTTGTAAAAAATTATTAATATCATTAAGTCCTTCTTTTGATAAATTAGAAATCACAGAAGAATCGAGTAATTTAAGATCGCTTATTTTACTGATCTCCTCAAATTGTTCCTCTTCAACAACATCTTGCATAACTTTATCAAACATTTCAAGTGTCTCTTGCTTAAACTCCGAATTAGCCTTCATTTCTGCAAATTGACTACTAGTTTTAACATCAATAGCCCAGTCAAGAAGTCTATTAGCAAGTCTAACATTTTGACCCATTTTACCTATAGCAAGGGAAAGTTGATCATCACTAACAACTACTAAAGCCTTATGTAAATCCTCGTCAAGAATATAAACATGTTCTATCTTAGAAGGGGTCAAAGAATCCTTTATAAATTCTTTAATGTCTTTACTATAAGGGATAATATCAATTTTTTCTCCTTCAAGCTCTTTAATTATAGATTGAATTCTGACTCCTTTTTGCCCTATGCAAGGGCCCACAGGATCAATTTCTTCTTTTTCAGAATAAACAGCGACTTTAATTCTGTAACCTGGGTCACGAACTATTTTATGAATCTTAATAATACCTTCTTCAATTTCAGGAATTTCAAGCGCTAAAAGCTCTTCAATAAACTTTGGATGGGTTCTAGAAAGAATAACTTCAATGCCATTTTTTCCCTTTTTGACATTATAAACTAAAACTCTAATCTTATCATTAAGACTGTAAACTTCTCTTGGCGATTGATACTTTTTAGGAATTATACCATCCGTATTGCCAAGATTAACATAAAGATCACCATTCCTATTTTGCTGAACATACCCAATAACAACTTTATTCAACTTGCTTTTAAATTCTGATAAAATTTCATTATCCTCAATTCCTTGCAAATCATTTTTGGTTCTTTGTTTTGCAACCTGAATAGAAAGCCTATCAAAAACCTTAGGATTAATTTCAATGTAAGCATAACCATCTTCTACAAGATTTTCTTTTGAGATATCTTTTTCTAATATTTCATGCAAAGAATCTTTTACCTCTTTTACAATTTTCTTTTTTGCATAAACCACCAAATCTCCCGTATCATCATCAAATTTAATAAAAGCATTCTCATTACTTCCAAAATACTTTTTATAAGCTATCAATACTGACTCTTTAATTGTTTTTCTAATAGAATCTATACTCATACTGCGATCATTTGCAATACTTACAATCATATGTCCCGTGCCCTTTATCATCCAAACTTCCTCCTTAAACTAATCTAGCCTTCTTAACATCACTATAAAAAACATTTAATTCTTTGCTATCTGTTTTAAAAATAAAACTTTTTGATTTTGATTCCAATATTAAACCCTCTTCAAATTCGTTATCTAGCATCAACTTAATCTTTTTACCTTCAAAAATTTTAAACTCTCTGTCACTTTTTATTTTTCTATTTATTCCTGGTGTAGAAAGTTCTAAAGTAAAACTATATTTAAGATTTGCTTCTAAAATTAATAAAATCATCTTGTGCAAATCAGTCAGCAAATCAACGCCTAGAGAAAAATTCTTGCTATAAAGAACTATTTGAATTTTCCCACCATTTTTATTTCTAAAGACATTAATCTCTAATATTTCAACATTTGATCGTTCTGTTAAATTTTTTATCAAATTATAAACTTCATTATTTTTGTCAAAATGTTCAATCAACTAAATTCCTAAAAGTAATAAGGTTCTTTAAAAAGAACCTTATTAAATACATAACTAAACCTTAAATCAAGGGTAACACTTAGAAAAAATAATGTCAACATTAAACCAAATTATAAGATTTGGCCAATGAAAACCTTATAACCTTATAGGCTCCAAATTGCACAATAAGATCTTCACAAGCGCACATAGATGCTCCTGTAGTAACAATATCATCAAGCAAAACAATCTTTTTAAATTGAAAATTTTTATACTTTGATCTTAATTTAATTTTATTCTCAAGATTTCTAAATCTGAGATTTCCTCTCATTAACTTCTGACTTTTCCCATACTTTCTTGAAAAAACATTTATATAATCAAAACCAAAGCGGCTTAATAAAATACCAATATATTCCATGTGATCAAAACCATAAAATAATTTTCTTTTAAAGCTACAAGGAACAGTTACTATTTGATCAAATTCGATATTACTCAAACATTTAGCAATTTCACTTGCTAAAAATCTACCAATCGACTTTTGACCATCTCTCTTATAAGACAAAATTAAAGATTTATAATGTTCTTTATATTCAAAAAAATAAATCAAATTCTCGTCGAATTGAATTTTAAAATTAAAAAGCGACTTACATTGATCACAAAGAGCACTAGAAGATACATATCTTTTTCCACAAAAAACGCAAAAAGGCAAAAATATACTTTTTAAAACATTTAAATAGCTCATACTAACTGGACTGAGAAACAACTTTTAAAACAATTTGATTTAGCAGTTCAATTGATTGAAAAGGGGTAATATTATTAATATCTATATTAGAAATAAAATTTTTTAACTCCAAATACTCATTTAACTTAACATGAACATCAGTATCATTTTTTAAGACCTCTTTATCATGGTTATCAGAAGAACTATAAGGAAGAAATTCTAAACAAGAGCCATCCTTTCGACTGAGCAAACTTTCTAAGATAACATTAGCTCTATCCACTACTTTTAAAGGAAGTCCTGCTATTCGAGCAACATAAATCCCGTAGGAATTAAGAGATGGTTTTTCTTCAACTTCTCTTAAGAAAACAAGATCATTGCCTTGCTTTTCAATTTTCATTGAAAGATTAATAAAAGCTTTATGATTAATAGCCGATAGTTCATGAAAATGCGTGGCAAACAAACTTCTAGCTTTAATATTCTCTAAAATATATTCTATAATAGAATAAGCAATAGCAAGCCCATCATTTGTGCTAGTACCTCTTCCAACTTCATCCATAATTATTAAACTTTTTTCTGTTGCATTTCTTAAAATATTAGCCGTTTCGTTCATTTCAACCAAAAAAGTGGATTCTCCTTTGGCAATATTGTCACTTGCTCCAATTCTGCAAAAAATTTTATCTGTAATGCCTATTAAAGCCTTGGAAGCTGGCACAAAAGAGCCTATATGTGCCATTAGAGTAATTAAAGCCACCTGGCGCAAATAAGTTGATTTACCTGCCATATTAGGACCAGTAATTAAACAAAAATACCTTTCTTTATCAATCCTTACAAAATTTTCAGTAAAGATTTCAGTATTCTTCACATAGTGCTCAACAACAGGATGACGAGACTTGTCAAGAAAAATTTCTTTATTACCCGTCAACACAGGTCTTTTATATTCATTTTTTTTTGCCAAATAACCAAAATTAACAACTAAATCAATATATGCAAAAAATTCTGCAACCTTTTTAAGAACTTTATTATGCTCAACAACATTTGATGCTATTTTATCAAAAATTTCCTGCTCAAAAGCAACCACATTGTCTTCAGCATTATTAATATCCACTTCAAGAGAAATAAGTTTTTCTGTTTTATATCTTTTTGAAGAATTTAAAGTTTGGCTTTCTATAAAATGAGATGGCACTTGAGCATAATTACTCTTTGTAACTTCAAAAAATAATCCTCTATTATTAGTTTTTCTAATCTTTAGATTATTGATCTTACTAAGCAATCTCTCTGATTCAAGATATTCATCAATATATTTATTAGCATTAATCTTTAAATCTTTCAAACTATCAAGCTTTAAATCATAACCTCTTTTAATAAGTTCATCAGATGAGCTTGAAATTGCACTTTTTATCAAAAAATAAACTTTAGAGACACTATCCTCTTCAAACTTATCAAAAATCCAATAATCAAAATTATGCTTATCGAATAATTTTTTTACCAAAAAAAATACAGAAAGGGCTTTTTCAATAAATAAAAAATCTTTTTTAATGTATCTTTTCATCTGAATTCTAGATATTATTCTCTCAATATCCCATATATTAATAAAAGTTTCTCTTAAAGTCATAGTCAAGCTAATATTTTTACAAAAAAATTCAACATGATCTAGCCTAGTATTAATCTCAGAAATATTTAAAATTGGATTTAAAATAAATTCCCGCAAAAGTCTTTTTCCCATTGCAGTTTTGCAATCATTTAACACAGAATATAATGAGTATTGAGAAGAAAAATCATTATTGTTTTTTACAAGTTCAAGATTCACTTGAGTTACATCATCAAGAAACATGTAAGAAGAATCATTATTAATATCTATTTTATCAATATTACTTAATAAATTTTTTAAATTATTTTTTATATGATTTATAATAAGAAAAATTGAAATGTAGTAAGGCTTCTCCTCATCAAATCCAAGAGAACTCAATCCAAGTATGTTAAAATGCTCCTTTATTGTTTTTATTGCAACATCCTTATTAAGGTGCCAATCAGGTACTTTGTTAATTAAAAACCGATTAAGATTAAGCTTCTCTAAATATTCATAATAAAAGTTTTCAGAAACTATTATCTCTTTAGGAGAGTATTTCTCAAGATCTCTTTTAAGTTTTTCAAAAAAGCTATTCTCATAAAACATCACCCCAAGACTAGAAGTAGATAAATCTATATAAGAAAACGAATAATAATTCTTATAATCACTAATAGCAACTAAATAGTTATTAACATCATCATTTAAAAAATCTTCATCAATAATAACACCTGGGGTTATTACCTCAACAACCTCTCTTTCTAAAGGCCCCCAAGAGCAGAATTAGACACTTGTTCACAAATTGCAACCTTTTTATCAAATAAAATTAATTTTCTTATATATTCCTTACTAGTATGGTAAGGCACTCCACACATTGGAACATTTTCTCTTTTTGTCAATGTTAAATTAAGAAGCTTGCTTGCCTCAATTGCATCGTCAAAAAACATTTCATAAAAACTTCCTACTCTGAAAAAAATGATTGCATCTTTATATTTTTTTTTGATATCTAAGTATTGCCTCATCATTGGGGTAACATTTTTTTCCATATGATTCCTAAATAATATTGAATTATAATTGATATTATAAAATAAATATAATTCAATTAAAAAGAAAGAATATAAAATAAGAAAAAGACTCTAAAAGCAATAATTTATGCAATTATAAGCAATCTAGTTGTTAGCAAGTTTGCTGTTTTAAAGTTAATTGATTTTAAAAAATTTATAAAAAAATTTTTATAATAAGTAATAATTTTTACTTTAAATGTAATTAAAAGTAAACAAAAAACTCTAAAAATCTTTAATACTTGAAAAAATATTTAAAAATACAAAAAGTCTTAAGGATTTTTATTGTCCTTTTCTAAAAGATGCTTAACAACATTGTCTGTTATATCAACAGTACTGTTATGATAAAGAATATAGGGATTATTTTTTTTCATAATCAAAGAAAACCCATTAATTTCTGCAACATGTTGAATACCACGAAGTATTTTGCTTAAAGATTCACTATTATTATTTACACTATTAATATTGACCAATCTCTGCTGTTCCAAATTATTTTTTGCCAAACTAGATACTCTTTTTAACTCGTCAATTTTCAAATTATATTGATTCCCAAAAGATCTTGCATTATCTAAATCATTATCAGCAATCGACTTATCATACATCTGTTTTAAATTCTTAAGCTCTAAATTTAACGTATTGATTTGCTCTTGATATCGATTTTTTATTTGATCAAGATTAGCTTTCAATTGAGGATTTAAAACTTCAATAACAATCCTATCAAAATCAACAATGCCTATTTTAATAACATCTATTGAAAAAACATTAAAAGACAATAAAAAAAATAATGGTAAAATCAAAAAAAACACAAATTTCTCCATAGCATTATATTAATATCTCATCTCAATTCCTAAGAAAAATTTAAATCCAGAAAAATATTTGTAATAACTGTTAACTTTATTATTATCAAAATAAAAAGGATAAGCTATTACAAAAGACAGCGGCAACTGAGGTAAAAGACTTCTAATTCCAGTTCCCCAGCTAAAAGCAAAACTACTAAAAGGTCTAAATAAAGAATTTTCTTGCCCTTCTAAAGAATAGGAGGCAAAATCTATAAAAAAAACATCCCAAACTAAAATATTTTTTAACAAAGGAATAGATATTTGTACAGTATTTACAAAGGAACTGTAAATATTTTTCAAAATTCCCCAACCTCTAGCCTGCATAAAATTTTCACTAAGAACTATGTGATGATGGGGTTGAATTTCAATTTCAAAACCATTGCCAAGAGGAGGCAATATATTTGAATAGACGCTCCTTAGGGTCAAAATAATATCAAAATAAGGAGTAAACACATCCTCATATCCTAAAAGAGAAAAATATCTCTCAAAGGTTGTAGCAGATTTAACGAAATGACTCTGCCCAAACAAAAATCCACCAAAAAAATCAAACTGCTGCTTGAGCAAAAATCCATTATTAGATAAAGAAGTAGAATTTCTTGTATCCCAAGCTGCACTCAAACTAAGAGAATTTTCAAATCTAAAAGTTTTGTAATTATCTCTTAAATAATAATTTGAAGGCCTGTTAACCTCATTATCATAAAAAACATATTTTAAAGCGGTTTGCAAAGTACCAAGAAGAGTTTGCTTGCCAAGATAATTAGAAAAAGTATACCCTGTAAACCCCCCCAAACTAAGTTTAAGCAAAGAATAATTCATTGCATTAAAATCAGAAAAGCTTTTAGCATCTCGATATTCTTCCCAACTTGTAAATGGATCAGGAACTTCTCTTTTGCCAGAAAAAATAGGTCCATTAATATCCTGATAAGCAGTATTAACAGAATGTGAAAAATCTACAAATCCACCTACAGTCCATCTTTTCTGAAAAAACCAATTATCTCTAAATGTCAAACTAAGACTTTGTTCCAAAAAAGATAAATTAAGTCTTGCAGCAAAATAATAACCTTCTCCCAAAAAATTAGAAAGCTCCCATTGCCCAAATACTGAGAACGGAAACGAAGAATTTGAACTGCCTCCAAAATTCATACCAAATCCAAAATTACTTGTTGCTCGTTCCTCAATGTTTAAATTTATTCTCATAAGCCCTTCCGTAGCACTTGGAACAATATCGGGGACTACATTAGAAAAATAACCAAGCTGCTGTAAATTTACCATTCCTATCTTAAACTTATCCAAACTAAAAACATCTCCCTCTTGAAGAGGAATCTCTCTAAGTATTACATGAGAAGCTGTATTTTTATTTTTAGAAACAGTAATAGATTCAATATGAGCTTTATCTTTTTCTAAAATTTTAATTAAAAAATCAACAAACTCCCCTCTTATCTTTTGTGAGGGAATAATTTCTGTAAAAATATACCCTTCTTTAAAATAACTTTCCTTAATTTTGGTAAAATCCTGCTCAAATTTAGAATTATTAAAAATATCACCTTCCCTAAAGGTAATAAAACTTTTTAATTCTTCCAAACTAAAAACTAAATTACCAAAAATTTCAAGCTTTCCAAATCTAAAAACATTGCCTTCTGAAATAAAATATTTCAAAAAAACTTCCTTTTCTAATCTTTGGGGATCCTTAAGAGAATCTTTAATGTCAACAGTACTATTGATAATCTTAATATCAATATATCCATTATTTTTATAAAAAGACTCTAATTGACGTTTATCCTTGTCAATATTACTTTTTAAATATTTGCCATCTGAAAAAAGAGATACTACTCTTGATGCTAAAGATTTTCTCAAAGTGCTGCTTTTAAAGCTTAAGTTTCCTTCAAAATCAATCCCTTTAATAACATATTTGGGTCCGGCTACTATATTAAAAATAATATCAACTAAATTTCCTTCTTCTTTGATTTCAAAATTTGCAGAAACCTCAAGATATCCCATGTCTTTATACATCTCTTCAAGCTTTTCAATACCCTTGTTAACACTTGCGAGATTTAAAGGCTCATTAACTTTAATATTCACCTTCTCAACAAGTTCACTATTCCAAAAAACTCTGCTGCTATCAGAAAAAACAACAGAATTAACCAATGATTTTTCTTTTACAATAAATGTGATAAAAAGATCTTCGCCATCTATTTTGAAAATTGGCTTAATAAACCCAGAAAAATAATCAAGAGAGTAAAGATCAATTTGCAATTTATCAAAAATTTCATTAGAATATGCCGTGCCAACATAAGGTTTTAAAATATTAACAAAATCTATCTCTTTTTTATTTTTAAGCCCTTCAAAACTAATGCCCTTTATTATTTTTCCTTTGTAACTTTCAACTTGACCAAAACTAAAACCAATAAAAAACATTAAAAAGCCTATAAAAAACAAACCTCTAATTGAACCCATCTTAACCTCTTAACAATTTAATATCTAAATTTCCAAGAAATACCTATATTATTTCCTATTCCATCTAAACCTTTTTTCATAAAATTGTAATCAAACTCATAATTAACCAAAAAAAATGGAGAATCAAACTCAATACCTAAATTAATAACAAAATTCAAATCTTTTGAAAAAGGAGTCATTTGTTCTTTCAAAAAACCAAAGCCCCCACTAATAAACACACCCTCAACAAGATACTTGCCTACCTTAACACTTGTATTATCAAGAACATCAACAAAAGTAGGATTCCCAATTTTAAAAAAATTACTATTAATAGAATTTTTCAATATATCTGTCTTTATACTCAACAAATCTAAGTTTAATACAGAACGCATATAATCTTCAATGGGTTGAATTAAAAAATCAAGAGCAATGTCACTTACTATTCCAATTGCCATTTCAGCAGCATTAGTCCCTGCCGATCGCAATCCCCCCTCCTCAGCCCCCCCCATTGTTGAGCCTGAAAGTAAATATTTAATCTCCTGTTCAGTTCTAAAAGGATAAGACATAAACTCAATTTTCCACAAACTCAAAGGACTATCAATACTTATTGTAACAAGTAGTTTATCATTTCTATCTTTAATGGTATTTGTAGCCTCCGCCTTTATCCATGGATCAAATTTAGTTCTGCTCTCATTAAAGGATATGTAAGCGCCACTTTTGAAAATAAATTTTTTATTATTATAATTAACAAAACCATTTGCAATATTTAAATCCCCCTTAAGAATAAAATCATCCGTTTTTGTATCAGATTTTATTACAAGCTTATCCCCTCTTGAAATAGTAGTTTGTAAAAACGAAATATTACTATCTGGCCAATGAAAAGTAACACCGCTATCAAAATTTATTTCAAGATGGGTCAAAATATCAAAATCTTGAACATTAACATCAATTGTTTGTGCACTTTTTGCTCGTTTGAAGGGATTTACTAATAAATCAACAATAGAACTTTCAAGAGAATAAACCCAAGCATTTGAAATATTTAAAACACCCTTAAACATAATTTCATCGGCATTTCCTTCAATTGAGAAATTACCTAAAGCATAACCTGTAAAACTTAAAGCAATTTTGTCAAACTTAATAGGAGCTCCCGTTCTACCAGTCACATTAATATCTATTTTGTAATAATCAATAATAGTATCACTTAAAAAATTTAAATTTAAACTAGTAGAAACAAAAGCCTTAGAATATCGATCCAGGTCAAACTCGTTACTAAAAATAATTTTATTATCCTGAATTTTAACTGGCATATCAAATATTTCTAAAGCTCTATCACCACCAAATTTTCTAGAAGCTCTTAAATACTCAGTACTCATTGATCCTTTTTGAATATTTAAGCTTCCATTAATATTAGGATTATGCAAATCCCCATCAATATCAAATTCACCATCTAAAACAAGATCGTAAAGAATAAAATGCTTGTCGATATTAAATAAAGAATGTGAATCTAAAAAATCTTTAGTGATTATTTTTGAATCAAATTTAATATCTCTAACATTTCCAAGAATTTTATTTTTTATTATTTTGCCTGATGAATTAAAACTAAGGGGCAAATAATCTTTTAAAATAAAGCGATATTCTCCACTACCATAATGGTATAAAATATTAATAAGATCATAATCAATTGAAGCCATATTGAATTTTTCAAAATCATTACTAAATTCAACTGTAAGATTAGATAAAAACTCATTTTTATATTTAATATCTCTAAAGGAGAATTCACCCTCTGTTTTGGTTTTCAAAACTCCAAATAGCTCTTCATCCCTACTTTCAAAGTTTTTAAAATTTGCATTAAACTTATAAGAAAACAAATCACTATTAAAAACCATATTAGATACACCTATAGAACTGCTTAAATCATATCTTAGGCTACCGGTAAGAAACTCTTTTTTATTACGCTTGGCTTTTATATCATATATGTTAAGCTTATTGTCCAATAATCCTAAATTCAAAGAAAACTGCACAGGAATACCCAATAAATTTAATTTATCGGCTTCAAGATATCCACTCAAAGAATAATTTTTAAAATTATTCTTTTTAAAATTTAGTAAAAAATTACCACTAACCTTCCCTTCTAAAAGAGATAAAGAATTAAAATTGTAAAAATCTAAATCTTGAAATTTAAGCAAAAAATAACTTCCATGTTCATCGGAATTAATCCCTAAGAAATATCGTTCTGAATTTAGGCTAGAAAATAGATTTAAACTTCCATTCAAATTATCTTTTAAATTGAATTGTCCATATCCTTGCAAATTTGAAAGTTTGTTTATAAACCTAACATTGGTAATGTACAATTTATCATATTCATATAAGCCCTTAAAATCAAAATTAAAATTATAAAAAGGTATTTTAGAAGCTTTTATTATATTAAATTTATCTATTTTAAATTTCAAATCGTCATTAAGACCCAAATAGCTTCCATGAAAATTTATATTTATTAAAAGATCAGAAGTTTTATTGTAAACCTTAAAGCCATTAACATTAAGGGTATAAATTATTTTAGAATCGAAATAATTGAAATCTAATTTGATGCCAAGAGGAGATTCGGCAACAATAAACTTATTTTTAAGATCAACATTAAAATGCAAAGGATAATTTTTATCCAAATAAGAAAAATTCGTGATAATATTAAACCCACTTTCAAATAGCTCAACAAGCAGGCTGGAATGCAAATTGTAATCATTGTACTGCAAATCAAAGTTGTTTGATTTGTAAAAATTTTTTTCTCCACTAGCGTCAAACATGAATTTAAAATTACCTAACTTTGAAAATACCATGAAATTGAATTTTTTTAATATATTTTTATGATAATCAAATCTATTGAAATTAAAATCAGAAACTAAATTTAAATATTTACCCGAAAATAAAGCCTGAGGGAAAAAATTTATTAAGTAAGAACTAGGAATAACTTCTTTTAAAAAAAGCAAAGGAAACTCTTTAATGCCTAAATTTAAAGAAAGTTCCTCATCATTAAGATCACCTTTTAAAGAAATTTGAGAATTTTTATTTTCTAAATAAATCAAATAGTCAACAAGAATTTTATCCTTTAAAAAATAAGTTTTTAAACTTAAATTTTGAAAACTAAGATCTCCAAGACTAAAATTATCAGACTTAACCAAAAAAATATTTTTATCTTTATTAAAATCTAAATATCCATTTAGGTCGTTAAAGTTTAAAATTTTTGCAGACTTAAAGTTAAGACGTCCTATTGGAAGTAAGTCTTTTAAAGAATAATAACCTTTATAGTTTACAACTCCTCTTTTAAGCTTTAAAAAAGCATTTTTAACGCTTACAATGCTATCATTCCCTTTGATTTCAAGTTGTAAACCTTGAATTTCTTTACCCACAGCATCTACATTTAAGGAAGAATCTATTATTCCTGCATATCTTAAATCTTTATCTTTAAAATCATAAGAAAATGCCAACTGACCATTCAAACTTATATCGAAATAATCTTTATAAACTTCAAAGTCTTTGTTTAACCTAATCCAATCTAAAAGATTGACATTGAAAAATAAAGCATCTAATCGAATAAAATCATTAGATTTGTCATAACTTAAATTAAAATCGAAATTTTCCCTTTGTAAATTAAAAATTTTTAAATTTCCTTTTGAATAATTTATTTGAAATCCTTGCTCAAGCAAAGAAAAATAGCTTGTTTTAAATTCAAAAAAACTAAAATTAACATAACCATCCTCAAAGCCTTTTTTGAATTTCCCTTCAAAATAAAAAGTTGAATCTAAAATTTCATCACCAACTCTCTTAGATGGCAAATTAATTTCTAAATTTTTAACGGCACTAAAGTCAACTACAGAGCTAAATAAAAAATCGTCATCTAAAGTACTTAGAGAAAAATTTTTAACTTTAAAACTCAACCAACTATTATTCTTATTGAGCTTAATATTAATATTGATATTTTCTAAATTAATATTTAATCTATAAAGATAGTTTAAAATTTTATTTAAAATTACATTTCCATTGTCGAAATAGGCATTGTTAGAATTTAAATCATCGGACAAACTAAAGTCGTTTATATCGAAATTCAAATTACTCCCTTTAACATAAACATTTAAAATAATATTTTCATCACCTAAAATTAATTTAAACAGATTTAAATCTACTCTAACAACATCCATTAATATTTTATCTTTTCCATCCAAGCTTAGCTCTAAACCGTCTATTTTGATAGATGATAAAAAATACGGTGAGATTTTATCATATTTAATCCTAAAGCCAAATTTTGATTCAAGATATTTTATAACAAAAAACTTTGCAGAATAAATTTGAACTTGAACAAATAGATTAATGGAAAAAATTATTAAAACAAAAATAAAAAATGGTAAAATCAAGAATAAAAATGTCTTTTTTTTCAAAAAACCCAAATTCATACACTCATATATAATTTTATTATATAATAATTATCAATAACCTAGTTATTGGCTCCCAAAAGAAAGGAATAAAAAATATTTGTGATTAAAATATTGAAAAACTTTTATTGCATAGAAGGAATTGATGGAAGCGGAAAAACAAGCATCATCAATAAACTAAAAACTCTTTGCAACGATGAATCAAAATATTATTTTACAAAAGAACCGTCAAGCGGAATAATTGGAGAAATGATAAAAGAGCAATTAATGAATTTTAAAAATCCTTTACAAGAATCAACATTTGCATATCTTTATGCAGCAGATCGACATGATCATTTATATAAAAAAGGTGGAATACTAGAAATTTTAAACACAAAATCCATA
The DNA here is from genome assembly GCF_030436345.1 of [Borrelia] tanukii. GTDB lineage: Bacteria > Spirochaetota > Spirochaetia > Borreliales > Borreliaceae > Borreliella > Borreliella tanukii. The sequence continues at coordinate 830,824 of NZ_CP124038.1, read as the reverse complement.
AAAATAATAACTGATCGCTATTTATTCTCATCAATAGCCTATCAAGGAAAATTGGGATATGAATTAAATAAAAATTTTCCATTACCTGAAAAAGTATTCTTTATTGAAATAGCCCCAAACATAGCTTATGAAAGAATACAAAAACATAGAACACAAAGTGATCTTTTTGAGCTTGAAAGATACAAAACTTTCGAACAAATTGCTCTTAAATATTTACAAATATTTAAAAAACTAGAAAAAAAAATTAATGTAATTTACATTGACAATTCAATAAAAGATGATATAGATAAAAACGCAAAAAAAATTTTTAATCTAATAAAATTCTAATATAATTAATCGTATGATTAGTTATATTTTTAAAAATATCACTTTCCAAATAAACCTAATTTTACTTCTTTTAGTAGTAGTTGCAAAAATAAATGCATCGTCCAAATTTTATTATGCAGAACAGTGGTATGTAATCTTTAACGCTCAAATGAAAAAAAAACCTGAAAACTACAAAAAAAATATATTTTTTCTTCAAAAAGCCTTAAAATATCCATTTGGAAATCCAAAATACTCACTAACTAAAATAGAAACAAAAGAACAGTGGGCAAAATATAAACTTCTTTTCAAAATGCACGTAAATCTGCTCCTAGTTAAGCAAAATTTACATTTGGGAGATTTATTTGACACAAGAAATTTATATTTTTTCAAAACTCCAGAAAAAAATGGAATTATTCTCAATCTAGAAAAATCAAAAAAATTATATAAAATGGCTATTAACTACTACAATGAAGCACTAAAATATCACAAAAAACTCGAAAATTACAAATCCGTTAAGCTAGAAAACGATGGAATAACTAACTGGGAAAACGAATATCATAAAATTTCTCTTAAAGAGTTTGATTACTATGAAATTATTAAAAAAGAACTACTAAGAATTGACGAAACTAAAAAATTTTTTGAAAAAAGTTTAAACTATTATTAAAAAAATTCTTTACCGTCCTTGGAAAAAAAAATTTTATTTATATAATCCTTATTTAAAGAAAATTTAAAAACAATATCTTTAAAATTATCTTTACTCAAGATGCTATATTCTGAGAAAAGAGTTATTAACGCTCTTTCTGCTAAAAAAGGTAATTCTAAAATATTTTTTAAAATTTCAGCCCTAAATTCAAACGCTTTTTCGCTATCTAAAGAATTTACAAAATTAGAATTTTCAACATCAGTGCTTAACGCTACAATTTCATTTTCAAGAAATTCCTTATCTCCTTGTGAATACAGTAAAGCAAATGGCTTTAAAAAAGAAAAAAAATACTCCTTGCCCACAAGATAATGGTGCATTGAACATCTTGTAGCGTAATTTGGGTAAATGGCAGATTCAATCTCTTCATCACCACCAACAATAAGTAAAGGATCAAAATAAGGAGCTGGAATTTCCTTGTTGTTATAAAAATAATACCTATACGAAAAAAAAGATTCTTCCATGCAATCAATGTGCTCACAATAAGCCCCAAGCTTATAAATCTTATCTGAATATTCTACCAAAAGTTTAGCAGTATCATTAAAAGATTCTTTTCTAAAATTATAAAGTAATGTAGGCAATATAAATAAAATATTCTCATTTAACGAAATTTTATTTAAAACAAAAATTAAACGTTCATCATAAAAGCATGCCTCATCAATAATAAAAGTACCACAATTAGAATTAGAAGCTATTAAGTTTTCAATATCAAAAGAACTGCTTGCAAAACCAATCTCATCAATTTTATCTTTCCCACCACCTCTGTATGGTATTACATTTTCTGGATAATCCTGAAATCTCCTCTTGTCAAGGAAATTTCTAATAAAAAAGACATTGACCCTATTCCTATTTCCTTTAATAATATTGCCCAGCACCTTGAAAGATTTTTTTCTTACAACAAGAGAATCTTTATAAATTTTTGCAGCATATTCTGTTTTTCCACTTCCCATAGGCCCAACTACAAGAATTAAATTTACTTTCACTTTAAAATCAAAATGACTAACAGACACAATATTATTTAATTTAGCATCTTCTTTGCTAGCAAAGTCCAAACAAAAGCCCAAAAATCCTCCCCGAAGTAAATTAAAAATTCAATTATATAAATAAAGAGCATTAAAAAAATATCAACATTAATACTTAAAAATTAATAATCAAGACTTCTATTAAAGTTATCATTCAAAAGAATAATAACTTTCAAAACAATCATCATCTAACAAAGTTTTCTTTATTTTTAATTTATCCTTCTCATAAATTTCAATATAATTAAATTTTTTAGAACCATTAACTTTTCTATAAATTGAAACTAAACTTCCAACCACATAATTTTTAATTTCCACTAAATTAGATCCAAAATATTTTTTTTTACTTATCAAACTTGATCTAATATCTAAAACAGAAATTTTTTCAAAAAATAAATTTAAAGCGGTGGGAAGAAAAAAATCTTTAATGTTAATCAAAAACAACTCCCTGATTCCAAGATTATTAAAATTGTAACCCAAATTGTTAAAAAGATTAAGCTTTAAAGTATGCAAAGCAAAAACATAAACATCCCTTCTATCAGAGTATTGAACTTCAATCATATCAACATAAGGGTAAACAGAATAATTTATTTTATAGCCAAGCAAACTATTCTCATAATAAACTGGAGACTTGTCTTTAAAATAAACTTTATTAAAAAATTTGTTATTTAAACTAAATTTATTGTCAAAATCTACTATTCCTGAAAAAACACCTACTAAAACTCCATCTTTAAGTATGACAATGTTATTTTCATTATCAATACAATAAATTCCTGACAGGCTTTTATAATCTTCTAAAAATTTACTCTTCATATCAGGATCCTCTAAAAGATCATAAAACATTTTATATTCACTTATTGTCTCAGGAGGAAATTTTTTAAAAACCCTATAAGCTTCATCGGGTTCTAAAAGTTTGTATTTTAAAAAATAAATACCATGAATTCCATTATATTCTTTAATTTTTCCCTTAAGAAAAGAAAACAAAGAAACAGAATTGTCATAATTAAAATCTGAATTTCTAAATATATAATTAATATTTTCGGTTGTAAAGAAAAAATCTTCTTTTGATTTTATGGTATTAAAAATGCTAAAAAAAAATCTATCTTCTTTTAAAAACCACTTAAAAAATAAAAAATCATTGCCATACAAGGAAAAAGCTTTAAATAAAATTTTTTTAAAATCATCCCCAAAACTTTCAAGTCTTCCAGAAGCTTCAAGTCTCATACAAATTAAATCTTTATCTATTTGCAATTCTTCATTTAAGTTTCTATACAAAGTAATAATTTCTTTATACATATTCTTACTTTCATTTTGCCTTAAAAGCAACGCAAAATAATAAGTGTATATTTCTTTAAGAGCTGTTGCTTTAAAGTTATTAATTTTAATTGCTTCTCTTAATAAATAAATTTTGTCTATTAAAGCAATATCCTCTTTTAATGCAAGCTCATAAAGAGAATCTGAGGCTAACAGATTGAAATCAAGAGATCCATAAATCAAATCAATTCCTTTTTGAAAATTGGAAAAATTTTTAGATTCATTAAAAAGAATACTTGAAATATCCTCATCTTCTTTGATTAAAGCTGCACCTAGATTTATAGAAATAAAAAAAATTAAACCCATCTTTAAATAAAACATAAACAACTGCCCTAACCTTTTATATCTCCCTCCTTTACTTCTTTTACAGTAGAGTCGTCTGCTGCAAATAAATCGTATTCATCTTTACTAGCTTCAAAACCCAAAAGCTCTCTTACTTCTTTGTCTGTCAAAGTTTCCCTTAAAACAAGTTCTTTTGCAAGCTTAACAAGTTGATCCTTATGCTTTAAAAGGATGTCTGATGCCTCTTTTAAGCATTCTTCAAGTATTCTTTTTACCTCTCTATCAACTTTATCAGCAGTGTTCTCAGAATAAGCCTTAGCCTTTGAAAACTCTTTTGGAAGAAAAATGGGCGCTTCATCGTCTACTAAAAATATCGGACCAACTTCTTCACCCATTCCCCACTCTGTAACCATTTTTTTAGCCAAACTAGTAGCTTGCATTAAATCATTTTGAACACCCGCTGTTGTAACGCCCAAATTTATTTGCTCACTAGCATAACCACCATAACATATCTTTATTTTATCAAGAATTTGGTGTTTGTTTATTGAAAGCCTATCTTCTCTTGGAAGCGAAAATGCGACACCAAGTGCCCTGCCCCTTGGAATAATGGTAACCTTATGGAGTGGGTCAGCGTATTCAAGATAATAATGAAGCAAAGCATGCCCTGCCTCATGATAAGCTGTCTCAAGCTTTTGTTTATCGGTAATGGTCATAGATTTTTTTGCAACTCCCATCAATATTTTATCTCTAGCCTCTTCCATATCCTTCATTAAAATTTCATCTTGATTATTTCTTGCAGCTATTAAGGCTCCTTCATTAATTAAATTTGCAAGATCAGCACCACTAGCTCCAGGAGTAGCCCTTGCTATTACTTGTAAATTAATATCTTTTGAAAGCTTTGTTTTTGCAGAATGAATATTTAATATTGCCTCTCTTTCCTTAATATCAGGCAAAGAAACTGTTACTTGCCTATCAAATCGTCCGGGTCTAAGAAGAGCAGAGTCAAGAACATCTGGACGATTTGTAGCAGCCATAACAATTACATTGGTATGCGTTCCAAATCCATCCATTTCAACCAATAGCTGATTAAGAGTTTGCTCTCTTTCATCATGACCACCGCCAAGCCCTGCACCACGACTTCGACCAACAGCGTCAAGCTCATCAATAAAAATGATGCATGGAGAATTTTTTCTAGCATTGTCAAATAAATCTCTAACACGGCTTGCTCCAACCCCAACAAACATTTCAACAAAATCTGAACCTGACATGTGGAAAAAACTAACCCCAGCCTCACCAGCAACAGCTTTGGCAAGCAAAGTCTTGCCAGTGCCAGGAGAACCAACCAAAAGCACCCCTTTGGGAATTTTTGCACCTATTTTTTCAAATTTTTTTGGATTTTTAAGAAATTCAACAACTTCGTAAAGCTCTTGCTTAACCTCTTTTTGACCAGCCACATCTTTAAAGGTGATTTTATTCTTTCCAGCCTCATATTTTTGAGCATTACTTTTTCCAAATGTAAAAACTTTTCCGCCACCACCTTGAGTTTGACGAAATATAAAGAAAAAGAAAACAAAAAACAAAATCCATGGCAAGGTTTGTAATAAAACCCCAATCAAAGAAGCTTGGCTTTTACCCGAGCTAAGCTCAACTTTTTTACTTTTTAGTTCTGAAAGCAGATTTATATCAAGATAAGGAATACTGGTAGAAAAATAAGATTTTGCAAAGTTAGAACCTTTGACAACGAATTGAATCAAATTTTTATCAATTATTACTACAGATTCAACCAAACCATTGTCTAAATAACTCTGAAAAGTGCTATAAGGAACATTTTTATAGCTTTCCCCCCCCCTTATAAAATATGACATAAATATTGCTGAAATTAAAAAAATAACAACAAGTCCTAAAATCCAATTTTTATTCTTTTTTTTGTTATTAGATTTTCCATTATTATTCATATTATTATTGCCATTCATTCCTTTAAAAGCCCTCCAATCAAAGATATACTAATTTTTTTAAGAATGCTTTTTTCACTCCATACTAAGTTTAAAGTATTTAAATCAATAATTCCAATTAACCTATTATCTAATGCTAATAACATTAAATAAATCGGATTACACCTTATAAACTTAGAAAAAAATTTTTTTGCTTTCAATCTATCCTTAAAAAATTTATATCTAAACTCATAAGAACAACATTTTAGCCTTGATACAGAAACTGCATTACACTCTAAACATTTTAGCAAAATCTTACCTAAAGATAAACTATGCCATTTGCCAACTTCCAAAATAAAATCAAAAGGTTTGTAAAATTTTTCATCCCTTTTAAAAATTAAATTAATTTTATTATGCCTTTTTTCTAAAAAAAAATCATTGGTTTTTAACAAAACATTGTTTTTCTTTTTATCAATCTCTACTTTAAACACTTCATTAAGAGATTTATAAGAAACTTTAGCTACAATTCCCTCTGAATTTAAAATTTTAAAAATTAATCTAAACACCAAATACTTGGGAAAATCTAAAAAAGTTTTCAAATCAAAAGAATAATAGTATTTACCTTTCTCAATGGGAAAAAATTCATCTTTTTCAAAATAATCTACAAATTCCTTTGAAAATTCAGATATTCTTTTAAGAGATTTTTTGTACCCTTTAAAAACCTTTTCTATAGAAGGTAATAAATTATTTCTAACCCTATTCCTTAGATATAAATTTTGAGCATTTGTACTATCAACAAAAAAACTAATATTATTTAAAGATAAAAAATTCTCAATTTCTAGTCTTGAAACCTCGAGTAAAGGTCTTATAATATTTTTATTAACACCAGGAATGCCTGCAAGACCATCTAAAAAAGATCCTTGAAAAAATCTCATAATAATTGTTTCAATTTGATCGTTCTCATTATGAGCAAGTGCAATATAATTTGCATCATTTTCTTTAAGAGCATTTTCCAAGGCATTATATCTGAATTTTCTTGCAAGCTCTTCAATAGATACTCCCAACCTAACTGACTCACTTTTTATATCTATATCACATTTCTTAATTTGTAAGTCAATATTATAAAAATCACAAAACCCCTTTACATGCTCTATCTCTTGATTTTGCTCATTATCAGATCTAATAAAATGGGCAAAATAAAATGCAACAATATTATTGTTCAAATAATATTTTAAATTCAACAATAAAGTTGTAGAATCAGCCCCTCCGGAAAAAGCAACAATAACCCTATTTTTACTTAAAAAATTTTTTTTATAAAATTTATCTATTTTGATTTGTATATTATTGTCTAAAAAATGCATTAAAAATTACTAGAATTGATTTTTTGAACCTTATTTTTAAAATTTGCCTCGCTAATATCAAGTAACTCATCACTTAAAAAGTCATACAATTTTTCAAGTCTATCTATTTCATCCTTGCAAAATTTAGAAAGAACAAAATTCTTTATATCACACATAACATTGCTTCCGACACCAATATAAAGTCTACTGTAATTAGAACTTCCAAGAACATTTGAAATTGACTTAAGGCCGTTATGAGTAGACATACCACCTCGCTCTTTAAGCCTACATTTTCCCAAAGGAAGATCAACATTATCAAGAACCACCAATAAATTTTTTATGCACATATAAAAATCTGAAAATATTGAAGGGAATAAGGATCCGCTTAGGTTCATATAAGTCAACGGCTTAACCAAAATTACTCTTCCAGAAACCATTCTCAATTCTGAATATTCATACTTTTTTTTTCTCTTTAAAAAAAGGCCGTTCTTAGAAACAATTTTATCTAAAAGAGAAAAGCCAACATTATGCCTAGTTAAAGAAAATTCTATTCCAGGGTTTCCTAATCCAAGTATCAACAACCCCATAAAATCACTTTATAATAACAACTTCCAAATTCTCGTCATTTTCTGCAAGTCTAACATTAGAAGGCAATACAAGATCTTTAAGAAGAACGCTATCCCCTTTATTAACAGGAGTTAAATCAAGCTCTATGAATTCTGGCAAATCTAAAGGTAAAGACCTAACCTTAACTTGCTCTTTTAAAACAGTCAAAATTCCACCCTCTTTAACCCCAACAGAAGCCCCAGTAAGCTTAATCGGAACATATCTTTCAAGCTCAACACGTCTATCTACTTCATAAAAATCAATATGATAAATGAGCTTGCTGGCAATATTTTCTGCAACATCTTTAACAAAAACACATTTCTCAAGCTTGCCGTCATTTAATATTAAGACAGTATTGTCTGTAAACTTTGCAAACTTCTTATTAAACTCACTACTCTTAATTTTCAAATGTGAAACATCATTGCCCTGTCCATAAACAACAGCCGGTATTTCACATTTAGCTCTTATTCTGCGAGCATTAGAAGACCCAAAGCTTGATCTATATTCGCAACTTAAAACCCTGCTATTTTCCACCAAAAAACTCCTAATGTAAAATACTGGGACGGAAGGATTCGAACCCTCGAATGACTGGACCAAAACCAGTTGACTTACCGCTTGTCGACGTCCCAAATACCTTAATACTTACAATTGACAAGCATACAAGATACAACACGCTTTGTCAATAACTACCTAAAAATCTAATTCAAGCTCAAGATCAGCTGGATTTTCTCTTATATATTCCTTAAAAATAGAAGTTTGTAAAGTTTTTCTAAAATCCTGACTAATAGGATGTACAATGTCTTTATACTCACCAACTCTAGTTCTTCTGTTAGGCATAGCAATAAATACTCCCTTTTGCCCTTTAATAACTCTAATATTGTGAAGAACTAAGCAATTGTCAAAAGTAACCGCAACATATGCTAACAATTTAGAACCAGAATTTTTACTTTCAACTTTCTTAATCCTTATGTCTGTAATATCCACTTATAAGCCTCCCGCAAAAAGTACATACCTTAAATCTAAAATATTTTCTATTTTTTGTAAACATATTTTTATGATATTTTTAGTTTTTTTAATTAAACAGTAATTAAGGATAAATAATAATTCCCTTGGACCATATTTTTTCAAGTTCATAGTATTCTCTAGACTTTTCGCTCATTAAATGAATTACTAAATTTCCACCTGAAATAACAGTCCAGTCATAAACCAAACCTTTTCCCTCAACATTAAGATTAATTTTCTTTTCTTTAAAAAATTTAACTATTTTATCAATATACAAGGCCTCCATTTGCTTAAATGATACAAAAGTAGCTATTATAAAAAAATCAGTCCAATTGCAAATATTGCCAACATTAATGCCTATAACGTCAATTCCATTAAAATCACTTATTGTTTTACACAAAGCATTAATATCACTTACTTTTAACATATCTTCCATCAAAATCATCTCCTAAAACAACTATTACATCAGGATTAATATCAAGATTATCAAGCTCTAACAATTTTTTAGTTTGAACTTCAGAAATTGGCTTAATATTTGAAGTTTTAATTACTTCTCCAACCCTAACAGCCATTTCTAAATTATCTGAATTATTTATAATCAAGGTATTTTTATAAGAATTTTTATCTGCATTACCAAATTTTAAAACTTTAAATTTTAAAGAATTAAAAATATTTGCTGTTTTTTTTGCAAGTCCAACAACTTTTGTTCCATTTAAAACAACAATCTTTACTATCTCCTGCAAGCCTTCATTAATCAACTCTTTATTTAATTTCTCTACCGATTCTTTTAAAATAGCACCTCCATAATAAGGAAAAACCACTTTTATCAAATTATTATCATTATCTTTAAAAATCTCTTCTTGTCCTTTAATATTAATAGAAATAATTTTATCATTATTTATTTTATAATTTTTAACAATGTACTTAAAAACAACCTCTGAAAGGTTAGTATTTAACATGGAATATATTTTAAAAAAATTGTCATTTTCAATACCAAAATCTGAAATTTGAAAAAGAAATTTCTTAAAAAACTCTTTATAAAACTCAACTCTCTCTTCAAACTGATTGACATCATTAAAATATCTCAAATAATCATACGCCTTATCACCATCAAAATTGGAAGTACCAGAGGGTATTAAAATAGAATCTTCGAAACTATAAATTTTCACCGGATTTTTAACAAGAAGTCTAACCCCTCCCAAGTAATCAATGAGTTTGACGAAATTTTCTTTTTGAAAACGAATATAATAATCTGATTCATGGGATAATTGTGTATAAATTTTAGATAAAAACTTATTGAAAGAATTTTTTTTATAAAGATCTTTAAACCAAGATATGTTACCCTTTAAATCTTCATATCCGGTATGAATTGGAATATCTAAAAACCCAATATTTCCTGTTTTTATATTAATAAAAATTTCTTGCATACTTACAAGATTTTTGTTGGAATCTTCTACAATAAACAAAAAACTAATATTATTTTTTGTATTAAGCTCGAAGTAAACTAACTCTTTTTTCGAACTTTTAATAAAAAAAATTACTACACTAGCTATTATTAGAACAATTAAAACTAAAAAAATTAAATCCTTTCTCAAACATTTACCTTTTTAACATATAAATTATTATCTTTAATGTATTTTAACACACCAAAAGGTAATAAATAGCTAACAGGAAATCCATTTGCAATTCTATTTCTAATCTCTGATGAGGAGATTGGTATTATTTTATTATCTACATAAATGTGCTTAAAAGAACTTTTCAGTCTCTCTTTATAAATTCTGTGAGCAATAACAAGATCAACAGAGCTTACAATACTTTGGGGATCTTTCCATGAATCAAAATTTTGAAAAAGATCATCTCCAATAACTAAAAAAAGTTTAGCGTTTTTATATTTTTTTTTAACGCAAGAAATAGTATCAACAGTATAAGTTATGCCACCATTTATTATGTCGCAATCATCTATGAACATTTTACTTTCATTCTCTAATGCAAGCTTGAGCATATCTATTCTATTTTTAATACTAACGTCCTCTCCAATCAATTTATGAGCCGGATTACAAGTAGGAATAAATATTACCTTGTCAATATTTAATAAATACTCTATCTCTTTAGCTAAAAAAATATGCCCAATATGAACTGGATTATAAGTGCCACCTAATATTGCAATTCTCATGAATTATTTTTACCTAAATCAAATATTTGGCATTCAAAAACCAAGTCTTTAAAAAAAGCTTGCAATAAAAAATTAATTTTATTAAAAAGTTTTAGCCAAAATAAAAAATTCTTTAATAAGTTCATCAATCCCTCTATTTTCATAAATAGAGATACCCATAATCTTTTCTTTTCCTAAGGTTTTCATCAAGCAATCAAAATTTTTCTCAGAACTATCCAAATCAAGCTTATTGGCAATAATAATTTTTTTTTTATTAAAAAGCTCATGGCTATAAGATTTCAATTCATTTAAAAGAGTGTTATATGACTCCAAAAAATTTGCTTCAGAAATATCAATTACTAAAGCTAAAATTTTAGTTTTATCAATATGTTTTAAAAATTTGGTTCCAAGCCCTACTCCAAAGCTAGCGCCTTTAATTATTCCCGGAATATCTGCAATGATTAAATCATCACAAGAATATCTAAGTACACCAAGATGAGGAATCTTTGTTGTAAAAGGATAATTTGCAACTCTAGATTTTGCTGAAGTTATTCTATTAAGAAGAGAAGATTTGCCAGCATTAGGAAGACCAACAAGCCCAATATCCGCCACCAAAAAAAGCTCCAACCGCACATTCAAACTATTACCTGATTCTCCAGGTTGAGCAAACTTTGGCGCTCTTCTAACTGAAGTTTTAAAATTCCAATTACCAAGACCACCTCTGCCACCCTTTAAAACAACAAATTCGTCATTTAAATTTTTAAGCCTACACAAAAGGGTTCCATCATTTTCATTATAAATATCTGTATTTGGGGGAACAAAAAGAATTAAATCTTTACCATTAGCGCCACTTCTCTTGAAACCCATTCCAGGTTTACCGTTTTCGGCACAAAGCACATGACCATTTTTATAAAAAGACAGAGTGCAAAGATTTTCCCTCACCTTAAAAATTACACTCCCACCACTCCCGCCATTTCCACCATCTGGACCACCTTTTGCATTAAACTTTTCTCGCAAAAAAGAAACACATCCAGAACCGCCATTGCCCGAAACTACCGTTATGCTAACAGAGTCTTTAAAGTTATACAAACTTTCTCCAACTTTTCAATTAAAACTACAAAATAGTTAGTTGCATGCTAAACAATATTTACATATTTTCGTCCTTTCAAAGTTTTAAACTCTACCTTGCCAGATGAAAGCGCAAATATTGTATAATCTCTTCCAAGGCCAACGTTTTTACCCTTATGAAATTTTGTACCTCTTTGTCTAACAATTATTTCTCCAGCTTTAACAAACTGACCACCGCTTCTTTTAACTCCAAGTCGCTTAGATATAGAATCTCGTCCATTTTTTGAACTACCACCACTTTTACTTGTTGCCATTAATTTTCCTCCAAAACTAACTTAACATCATTAGGATACTCAAAGCATAAATCACTTATGCCTCTAATTAAAAATCTACTATAATAAAAAAGACTTTTTTTACTTAAATCCTTAAAAAAAGGCTTAAATTCTAAATGGCCTTTTTTTAAATTTTTTACAATAAAAGACTCGCCCTCAAGATCAAGAACACTAAAAAAGGTTCTCAAAATAAAAGAAAAAGAAGAGCAGACAACGTTAACATTATTTTTGCTCATAGCATGACCATCGGCTAAAAGATAAATAATTACATCGTCTTTTACTTTTACTAAAACATTAATCAATGAACTTAAAAAACTATTTCATCAACTAAAATATAAGAATAGGTTTGCCTGTGCCCAACTTTTCTCTCACTTGATTTTCTTCTTCTATATCTGTAAGAAATAACCTTTTTATCTTTTTTATCTTCTTTATAGGTACATCTAACAAGAGAATTCATAACATAGGGCTTTCCTATTTTAATCTCTCCATCTTTATTAATAAGCAAAACACTATTAAATTCCAACTTCTCTTTTTCAACAGGAGAAATTTTATCTATTTTTAAAAATTCGCCCTCAATGGCCTTATATTGCTTACCATTTATTTCTACCAGTGCATACATTACATTACCTCAACTAAATATTGTAAATTTAATAAAAAAGAAAAGTCAAGCATTAAATTAATTGTACCTTACAAGAGAATTGACCTCATAGCCTTCAAGAATGTGCCTACCATTAATACTACAAAGCTCAATAAAACAAAAAATATCTTTAACCCTACCTCCAGCTCTCTCCAGTAAAATTGCAGACGATTTTAAAGTTCCGCCGGTAGCTAATATATCATCTATTAAAAGAATATTGGAATACATCTTAATATCGTCTTTGTGTACCTCTATTCTCCCAAATCCATATTCAAGCTCATATTCTTCGCTAAAAACCTCTCTGGGCAATTTACCTTCTTTTCGAATTAAAACAAGGGGAAGTTGCATTTTCAAAGACAAAGGAGCGCCTATCAAATATCCCCTAGACTCAACAACCGCAATGCAATCAATTTTCTTTAAACTATAAAAAGAATATACCTCATTTATTAATGAGGTATAAACTTCGGGTTTTAATAAAACACTAGTAATATCATAAAAAAGAACACCCTTTTTAGGAAAATCAGGCACTTTTGCAATAAATTGATCATAATACTCTATTTTATTTTTCATAACTTACTCACCCCCATACAATGTTTATGTATTTTTTCAAAATAGTAAGATCAAACGCCAAATTTATTTTTTTACAGGAGGCGCTGGAACAAGATTATGTAAGCCTACTTTTGGTATTTCGTCAACTTTAGCTCTTGTCCAAATTTTACTTCTGCCAAAAATCCAAACTTTTCCCTTGGTAATAAGATTTCCGGTTTTACTATCAACTCTCATCTCAGAATTATAAATTTTACCGTTTTTAGGATCTATTATTTTACCCCTATCCCACTTTTTAGAAGCAGAAGAATACTTAAGGCCCCACATAAAATCAAGACCCTCTATTGCAAGATTTTCAAACCCAACCACAGTGTCTCCTGAAGGATTATCAGCATCATACTTTTTACCATCTTTTATCACAATTAAAATTCGACCGTAAACTTCTCCATTATATTTATAAATATAAATAATAGAATTTTTTATATTGCTCACATCGTTATAACCAACCCAATACCCTAAAACTTCATCTTCAGCATTAAGGTTTTCAGTCTTATTAATAATTTCACTCTCATTTGAATTCTCTGAATTTGCAGATAAAAATATTGCAAAACAAAAAAAAAGAAAAAACTTTGAAAAAACTCTATTCATTAATTCTCCTTAAAACTAATAATTCTAAATTGTAGTTCTTTTTTTAAATTACTCATTTAAGATAAATAATTTAAAAATTAGCCACAAACATCATTATACAACTTATTTTGTAATTTAAATTATTAAGACAAAAACCTAAATAAAGAAATATAAAATTAAATAAAAAACAATAGGTCAATTAATTGTTATATAAGACAAATAATGCTAGTATTAGTAAAGTTAATTGTCTTGAAGGATTTAACCGTGGTAAGAGGAATTTATACAGCCGCCAGCGGAATGATGGCAGAAAGGCGCAAGCTTGACGTAGTTTCAAATAATTTAGCAAACATAGATCTTATTGGATACAAAAAAGATTTATCCATTCAAAAAGCATTTCCAGAAATGTTAATAAGAAGACTAAATGATGATGGTCTTTATAAATTTCCTAAAGGACATCTTGAAACAGCTCCCATTGTAGGTAAGCTAGGAACAGGGGTTGAAGAAAATGAAATATATACAATATTTGAACAAGGCCCATTAAAAACTACTGGCAATCCATTAGATTTAGCGCTCACTGATCAAGGATTTTTTGTAATACAAACTTCAGATGGAGAAAGGTATACAAGAAATGGTTCTTTTACCATTGGGAAAGAAGGAATCCTTGTTACAAAAAGCGGATTTCCTGTTCTTGGAGAAAAAGGATATATATATCTGAAAAAAAATAATTTTAAAATAACACCCCAAGGACAAATTTTCCACAATTCAAGCTTTGAATCAAACCCTAAAAGACTTGTCAGTGAGTATGAAAATTCTTGGGAAAATTATGAACTGCTTGATACCATCAGAATTGTAAATTTTGAAAATCCCAGATTTCTCAAAAAACAAGGAAATTCTTTATGGATTGATACAAAAGCATCTGGCAAAGCACAAGAAATTGATATATCGCTAAGGCCTAAAATAGAAACAGAAGCGCTCGAAGCTTCCAATGTTAATGCCGTTAAAGAAATGGTTTTAATGATTGAAATCAACAGAGCTTACGAAGCTAATCAAAAAACAATACAAACTGAAGATAGTCTCTTAGGAAAATTAATAAATGAAATTGGAAAATATTAAGGAGTATATTTTATGATGAGAGCATTATGGACAGCAGCAAGTGGAATGACTGCACAACAATACAATGTAGACACAATTGCCAATAATCTTTCAAATGTGAATACTACAGGATTTAAAAAAATAAGAGCAGAATTTGAGGACTTGGTTTATCAAACCCAAAACAGAGCAGGAACTCCCGCAACCGAAAATACTCTAAGACCACTTGGAAATCAAGTTGGCCACGGAACAAAAATTGCTGCTACTCAGAGAATATTTGAACAAGGAAAAATGCAATCCACCAATTTGCTCACTGATGTTGCTATTGAAGGAGACGGATTTTATAAAATTCTTCTGCCTGATGGAACTTATGCATATACTAGGGATGGATCATTTAAAATCGATGCTAATCGAGAACTTGTAACAAGCCAAGGATACAAGGTATTGCCTAATATATTTTTCCCAGAAGAATATATCCAAAACTCAATTACAATATCTGAGCAAGGAATAGTGTCGGTAAAAATTGATAACAACAACGAACCAATAGAACTTGGACAAATTGAAATATCAAGATTTGTTAATCCCGCAGGACTAAACGCCATTGGAAGCAATTTATTCAAAGAAACAGCTGGATCAGGACAAGAAATAGCGGGAATACCAGGAAGTGAAGGCATGGGAAGACTTAGACAAGGTATTCTTGAAATGTCGAATGTATCTATTGCCGAAGAAATGGTAACAATGATAGTAGCTCAAAGAGCTTATGAAATAAACTCAAAGGCTATTCAGACTTCTGACAATATGTTGGGAATCGCAAATAATTTAAAAAGGCAATAAAATAAAAAAAAAATTATTTATTTTTATTTTATTTTTATTTTTCACAACAAGCTCAATTATAAATGCTACTCATGATTTGTGCTTCAACATTACTCCTAGTAAAGCATATTTCTTTTCAAAAGAGTATTCAAAAATATGCAACAATCAAAGCTTATCAAAAATATATGTTCCTCCGAATTTAACTAAAAAATCAATAATTTTTGAAATGATTTATTACATCACAAAAAATTTATCAAATGAAAATATCTACATACTTCAATTCAACTTTGATGAATCTGAAATAAATATAGACGACAAATTTTTCAAAAAAATAAAATTTAAAGTAAAAAACAACAGCTCATACAAGAATATTCCAATTCAAAAAACTCTAGTTTATTATGCAAAAAACTTTGAAAGCTACAAAAGACACAATTACATTAATATGTATATTGATATAATCGAACCCATTGTATTTGCAAAAGAAAATCTAAAAAAAAATGAAATCCTTAATGAACACAACATCTATTTTAAATACAAAATTAACACAACCAGGATAAATGACGTTTTAAGTCTAAATGAATTAAACAACAGTAAATATAAAGTTATACGAAACACAATCAAAAATGAAGAAATAAGATTAAATAAAGTACAAAAAGAATAATGCTTTGGTTCATCTTCCTCAATCTAAAAATTATTAATTTTAATCAGCCTTAATACAGATGATATTTAATAGATCAAGGATTAATTAGTAATTCTACCGAAAAAAGTTTCATTAATTACAATAATTGATATAAAATAATAGGTATTAAAGAAATAAAATAAACAGAGTAAAGAATGATCAAACTAATGTTAATGTTAATTGCATTTGCAACAAGTCTATTAGCCCAAACAAACAAAGCTTCTACAGGACCAATATCAAAACAATCATTTAACAACAACCTGTCTGAAAGCGTAAAATTAAAAGAAATTGCAAATATTTGTCCCACAAGCACAAACTTTTTAACAGGTACTGGAATAGTAGTAGGTCTTGCCGGAAAAGGAGACTCTCCAAAACAAAAAGACCTTATAAATAAAATTTTAGAAAAAAACAATACAATAATAGACGAAATAAGCCCTAATAACATAGAAAGCAAAAATATTGCACTAGTAAATGTTAGCCTCCAAATAAACGGCAATATAATCAAGGGCTCAAAACATAAAGCTTACATCGCATCAATATTGGACTCAAAAGATTTAACAAATGGAATACTTTTAAAAACAAATCTTAAAAATAAAGAGGGAGAAATAATAGCAATTGCATCAGGAATTATAAAGACCAATAACAAATTAAAAGAATCTGAATACACTCTAGATAGTGTAATAATAAATGAAAATCAAAATATTAACTATAGCTATAATATAATTCTTAAAAAAGGAAATTATACATTAATAAATAAAATTCATAAAATATTGACCTCTAAAAAAATCAACAACAAAATTAAATCAGATAGTACAATAGAAATAGAAGCAAAAAATATGGGTCTATTAGAAGAAATTGAGAATATTCAAATAGAAACTAATCCTAAAATACTAATAGACAAAAAAAATGGCATTATCCTAGCAAGTGAAAATGCAACAATAGGAACGTTTACATTTTCTATTGAAAAAGACAATCAAAATATTTTAAATAGTAACAATAAAACAACAATTCAAGTAAGCTCGATGAAATTGAACGAATTCA
Organism: [Borrelia] tanukii; assembly: GCF_030436345.1. Lineage (GTDB taxonomy): Bacteria > Spirochaetota > Spirochaetia > Borreliales > Borreliaceae > Borreliella > Borreliella tanukii. Next base: position 813,340 of record NZ_CP124038.1, on the reverse strand, counting down.
TATTGAAAAATTCCAACAATCTTAGCAATAAAGAATTAATTCAAATAATTCAAGCTGCACAAAAAATTAATAAATTAAATGGAGAACTTATCTTGGAGGAAGTTAATGGAAACTAAAATTAATTTACAAAATCTAAAATTTAAAAATCAAATAAATAATTTTAAAAATACTTTAGAAATAAAAAAATCCTTTCAAAAAAACGAAGAACTACGAAAAGCTTCTTTAGAATTTGAAGCTATATTTATCAAGCAAATGCTTGAAAGCATGAAAAAAACTCTTAACAAAAATCAAAATTTGCTAAGCGGAGGCCAAGTAGAAGAAATTTTTGAAGACATGCTTTACGAACAAAGAGCAAAACAAATGGCTCAATCTCAAAGCTTTGGAATTGCCGATTTGATTTACAATCAATTGGAAAAAAATAAATAATTTAAAAAAACACTCCTCCCTCCTCCCCCCAGCTACTTCAAAAATATATCCAATTTAATTTAAAGCTATTTTTAAACTAAATTGGCACAATTTTTGCATGAAAGTTAAGTAATTAATAAAAACTTAATCACAATATTCAAAAAAGGGGAGAAAAATATACTATTATGAATATATTTAGCAACGAGGATTTAAACATATATTTAAAATCGGTAAGAGAACACAAACTAATTACCCATGAAGAAGAGATTAAACTTGCAGGACAAATACAAAGAGGCAACGCACAAGCAAAAAACAAAATGATAAACGCAAATTTGCGGCTTGTTTTAAAAATAATAAAAAGATATGCTGGCAAAGGGTTAAAAATTGAAGACTTAATTCAAGAAGGCAACCTGGGATTAATAAGAGCTGCTGAAAAATATGATCCAAATAAAAACACCAAATTTTCAACTTATGCATCATTTTGGATCAAACAATCGCTACAAAGAGCATTAAATACTAAAACCAGATTGGTAAAAGTCCCATACAGAAAAGAAAATCTAATACTACAAATAAATAAATATTTAACAGAAGAAGAAAAATCACCAAAAAAAGAAGAAATAATGAAAAGATTCAATCTATCTCCTGCCCAGTATATAAAAATTATTCCTTATCTTGAAAAAGAATATTCTCTGGATAAAGAAATAGAAGGATCTGAAAATTCAACGCTCTTAAACCTATACGAGGATAATTCTTTTAACCCTGAAATTACTCTTGAGCAAGACTCAACTATAAAACATTTGAATTATGTACTTGAAACAAAATTAAATGAAAAAGAAAGATACATAATCAAAAAAAGATACAACCTAGACAATAGCCCCAAAAAAAGCACCTTAAAAGATATTTCAATGGAACTTGGAATATCATCAGAAACTGTAAGACAAATCGAAAAAAGAGTTCTTAAAAAACTAAAAGAAGAGATAATTTAACATTGACATTCATGGCATGTTCTGATCTACTTTTAAGTCAGTGGTCATGAATGTTTATATTTTATATTAAAAAAAACAAGTTTATTATTGTAATTTTTACTATAATTTCTATTGTTATTGCAACAACTCAAGCATTTGCAAGTTTTTTCTATTTTAACAACAATTTAAAAGTTGCAAATGCACCACTTAAAGACAGGTCTCAAAAAATACAAAAAGACAACTTAATAGCAGAAAATAACAAAGAAAATAAAAAAGCCGAAATCAAACCTAAGTTTTACTTAATAATCGACGATGTGGGTTATGATGAATTTATGTTAGAACAATTTATAAAACTTAATCTTGAAATAAATTATGCTATTATTCCATTTTTACCAAAATCAATGAGTCTATACAAAAAACTAAAAAATAATAACAAAACCGTAATAATACATTTCCCAATGCAATCAAAACATAGAAATTCAATAGAAAAATTTCATATAAACATAAAAGATAAAAAGGAAGAAATACACAAAAAAATCGAAAAAACATTTAAAATGTATCCTGATACAAAAATAATGAATAACCACATGGGTAGCTTAATCACCTCAAATAAAGACTTGATGAAAATCATTTTGACAAAGCTTAAAGAGATTGACAGATATTTTTTCGACAGCGTAACTATTGCAGGAAGCGTACCAGAAACAATAGGCAAAGAAATTGGAGTTAGAGTAGAAAAAAGGGACATATTTCTTGATAGCAAAGACACAGAAGAGTCCGTACTCAAAGAGCTTGAAAAAGCAAAAAATATTGCCAGAAAACATGGAATAGTAAAAGTAATCGGGCATATTTGGTCTAGAAACACACTAAAAGTCCTCAAAAAAGAAGAGCCTAATTTAAACCAGGAATTCGAATTTGACAACTTATTAAATCTTTACGAGGAAACAATCAGATGAAAGTACTTGGAATAGAGACTTCTTGTGACGACTGTTGCGTAGCTGTAGTAGAAAACGGCATTCACATTTTAAGCAATATAAAATTAAATCAAAAAGAACATAAAAAATATTACGGTGTAGTACCTGAAATTGCCTCAAGGCTTCATACAGAAGCTATTATGTCTGTTTGCATAAAGGCACTCAAAAAAGCAAATACTAAAATATCTGAAATTGACTTAATAGCTGTAACATCTAGACCTGGACTTATTGGATCTTTAATAGTTGGATTAAACTTTGCCAAAGGTTTAGCAATTTCATTAAAAAAACCTATTGTTTGTATTGACCACATCTTGGGTCATCTTTATGCCCCTTTAATGCACTCAAAAATAGAATATCCATTTATATCATTATTATTAAGCGGCGGACATACATTGATTGCTAAACAAAAAAATTTCGATGATGTTGAAATACTTGGAAGAACTCTAGATGATTCTTGCGGAGAAGCCTTTGACAAAGTAGCAAAACATTATGATATGGGATTTCCGGGAGGTCCAAACATCGAACAAATATCTAAAAATGGAGATGAAAACACATTTAAATTTCCAGTTACCACCTTTAGAAAAAAAGAAAACTGGTATGATTTTTCATACTCTGGACTAAAAACAGCTTGCATACACCAACTCGAAAAATTCAAAAGCAAAGATAATCCAATAACAAAAAATAATATCGCTGCAAGCTTTCAAAAAGCTGCCTTTGAAAATCTAATAATTCCACTAAAAAGAGCAATAAAAGATACTCAAATTAACAAATTGGTAATAGCAGGTGGTGTTGCAAGCAATTTATACTTAAGAGAAAAAATAAATAAGCTTAAAATACAAGTTTACTACCCCCCTATTGATCTTTGCACGGATAATGGAGCAATGATTGCGGGGCTTGGATATAATATGTATTTAAAATATGGAGAAAGTCCAATTGAAATTGATGCAAATTCAAGAATAGAAAATTATAAAAACCAGTATAAGGGGAAAAAATAGTGAAAAGAATTTTAGCAATGCATGATATTTCAAGCATGGGAAGAACATCTCTTACAGTATGCATACCAGTAATATCTTCGTTTAATATGCAAGTGTGTCCTTTTGTAACAGCTGTCCTTTCTGCTTCCACAGCTTATAAAAAATTTGAAATAGTGGATTTAACTGATCATTTGGAAAAATTTATCAAGATATGGAAAGAGCAAAATGAACATTTTGACATACTCTATACGGGATTTCTGGGAAGCGAAAAGCAACAAATAATAATAGAAAAAATGATTAAATTGATAAAATTTGAAAAAATTGTAATTGATCCTGTATTTGCTGACAATGGAACAATTTATTCTATATTTGACAATAAAATAATTAATGGATTTAGAAAGATAATAAAGTATGCAAACATAATAACACCCAATATCACAGAGCTTGAAATGCTAAGCGGAAGCTCACAACTTAATAACAAAGATGATATCATAAAGGCAATATTAAATCTTGATACAAAAGGAGTGGTGGTTGTTACAAGCGTCAAAAAAGGAGATCTTTTGGGAAACATTTGCTACAATACTAAAAACAACGAATACTCAGAGTTTTTTTTAGAAAAACTAGAACAAAATTTCAGCGGAACAGGAGATTTATTTACTAGCTTGCTTATAGGATACCTGGAAAAGTTCGAAATAGAACAGGCTTTAGAAAAAACAACAAAAGCTATTCACTTAATAATAAAAGATTCAATTAAAGAAAATGCTTTGAAAAAAGAAGGGGTTCAGATTGAAAATTTTTTAAAAAATACATTTTGAATTTAAATTTCATTAAATTCAATTTTAAAGATTGAATCGATTTTTTAGTACAAAGGCGATATTTGCAGTGCATTATATTATTAAAAAATGTAAAAAATCTATTACAAAGAAAATGCTTTATTATTTTTATGAGTAAACAAGTATATGACAAATAAAAAAATAATATTTTTTACCGGAGGGGGAACTGGGGGCCACGTATTTCCAGGAATATCCATAATACAAAAATTAAAAGAATTTGACACAGAAATTGAATTTTTTTGGATAGGTAAAAAAAATTCTATAGAAGAAAAATTAATAAAAGAACAAAATAATATTAAATTTATTTCAGTTCCGTGCGGAAAGCTTAGACGCTATTTTTCTTTTCAAAACTTTACTGACTTTTTTAAAGTAATACTTGGAATAATAAAAAGCTTTTACGTTTTAAAAAAATATAAACCTCAGATTATCTATGCAACTGGGGGATTTGTCTCAACTCCTACAATTATTGCATCTAGCTTGCTAAAAATAAAAAGAATAACCCATGAAATGGATCTAGATCCTGGACTTGCAACAAAAATTAACTCTAAATTCGCAAACAAAATACACATAAGCTTCAAAGAAAGTGAAAAATACTTTAAAAACCACAAAAACATTATTTACACAGGATCTCCTATAAGAAAAGAATTTCTAACTCCAAATCCCAAAATCATCAAACAATTAACTCAAAGTACTAATAAGCCAATTGTTAGCATACTTGGGGGCTCTCTTGGAGCTAATGCTTTAAATAACCTTGCACTCTGTATTAAAAAGGATGTTGAAATTTACTTCATCCATCAATCAGGAAAAAACTTAAATGACCAAAGAGAAAACAATTATTTAAGAAAACAATTTTTTAACGCAGAAGAAATGGCAAGCATAGTTCAATTCTCCAATATAATTATAAGCAGAGCTGGGGCCGGGGCAATAAAGGAATTTGCGAATGCTTGCGCATGTGTAATTTTGATTCCATTCAAAAAGGGCTCTAGGGGGGATCAAATTAAAAATGCAAAATTACTAAAAAATCAAAATGCTTGCATTTATATAGATGAAGATGAAATTTTAAATACAAATATTTTAAAAATTATAAAAGAAACTTTGAAAGATAGAGAAAAAATCAATTCTCTCAAAGCAAATATCAAAAAATTCAATAATAAGCATTCTTCAACTTTAATAGCCAAATTGCTAATAAAAGATATTAAGGAGACAAAATCCAAATGATAGTAAACGATCCTGTAAAAATAACCGGAATAGTAGACATATTAATAATAATAATTTTTACATCTTTAGGATTTAGAGGATTTTTAAGAGGATTCATTAAAGAAATTGGCGGATTTGCTGAAGTTTTTGCTTTAATAATCCTGCTTTACAAAAAAACTGAAGAGTTTAGAAAACTGGTTGAACCTATTATTGAACTATCCTACATTCAAGCATTACTTGTATTTTTCCTGCTCATACACATAGGATTTTTAATACTACAATCCTTACTAGAATCAATAATAAGCCAACTTAAATTATTATTCTTCAATAGAATGCTGGGTTTAGTGCTTGGTTTACTTGAAGCTTTTGGAATAATTGCAATTGTAGTTTACATAATACACTCACAACAAATATTTAAGCCTGAATATTTTCTAAAAGAAAGCAAACTCCTTGATTATTTAAACCCCGGAATAAACTATCTCTTTAAAATTCCAAAAACAAAATAAGGAACCAACAATGACAATACTTCCAAAGATTGCCAAAGACATAATAAATGCATATGATCAAAAAATATTGCCAAATGCTATTCTTTTACTGGGAGAAAAGTTTTCATCAAAAAAGACCAGCGCAATTGAGCTTGCAAAAAAAATATTAAACGGAAAAAACTTAACAAACCCCAATTTGCTAATTTTCTCAAATCTCGATACAACAGAAGCAAAAGCACATCTTTCTACAAATTCATATACGATAGTAAACAAATACTTAGAATACATTAAAACTGTAATTTTTACCAAATGTTATTTCAGTAATGAAAAAAATTTGAAAAAAATAGAGAAAAATATTAACTACATTAATTCTGTTTATTATAAAAAAGAATATAATATAAACATAATAAATGAGATTATAAAAAATATAGAAAACATAAACAAAGAACTAAATCATAGTATCACTGTTTCTGATGTAAAAAAAATTCAAACGTGGATTTTTTCTGAAAAAGAAAAACCAAAGGTAATCTACATAAACGAAATCGAAAATTTATCATTTAATGTACATAACTCACTTTTAAAAATACTAGAAGAGCCTCCTTCAAACATTTACTTTATCTTAGCAGCAAGAAATAAAAACAAAATACCAAAAACAATACTTTCAAGACTTAGAATCTACAATTTCACAAAACCAGATAAAAACTTAGGAATTCAAAGATTCAAAGAAAGCTTTCTAATAGACAAAAATATAACAATTGAGGAATATTTTGCCTCATTTTACAAAGAAGAAAGTAAAAAAATAAAAAAAGAATTGACAAAAATTTTAAATATAATAAAAGAAAAAAAATCCATATTTAATCTTGAAAAAGTTGATTTTATAAAAGATGATCAAAGCTTTAAAATATTTTTAAACGAACTTACAATTAACATTAGAAAAGATTTTTTAGAAAACAAAATAAATATTAATCAATATCTCAAATATACAGAACATTTGAAAAATATTTACAAATATCGCCCTTATAATCAAAATAAAAAATTAATAATAGAAAATTTGATGCTAAATTACGAGGAGATATGAATAATTTTTTTAAAAAAGCTTTAACAAAACTAAACAAATTGTCTAATGAGCAAAAAACTAAATTTATTGAACAAATTTACAAAAAAATAGAAATATATGACGGAATATTTGCATCAATTAATGAAGGCATAATTGTGCTTGACAAACAAAACAACATAATCTATTCAAACAAGATTTTATACCAAATTTTAGCTTTAACATCTAAATCAAAAATAGAAATTCTTGATGACATTCAAATTCCAATCTTAATAAATTTAATAAAAGAACTAGTTAGAACAGAAGATAGAATAATCGGATTAGAAGTTCCAATCTCAAACAACATATATATTAAAATTTCATTTATGCCTTATGTTAAAGAGAAAAAACTTGAAGGCAACATTATTTTAATAGAAGACATTAAAGAAAAAAAGAAACAAGAAGAACTGTTTAGAAGAGTTGAGGCTTTAGCCTCTTTTACAAGGCATGCAAGAAATATTGCTCATGAAATCAAAAACCCGCTTGGAGCAATCGATATAAATTTACAACTTCTGAAAAAGGAAATTAAAAAACAAAAAATAAAAAACGGTAAAGCTGAAAATTATTTTAAAGTCATAAAAGAAGAAATAAACAGAGTAGATAAAATAGTAACAGAATTTTTATTAACTGTCAGACCAATAAAAATTAATTTACAAGAAAAAGACATTAAACAAGTAATAAACAGTGTATGCGAATTGTTAAATCCTGAATTAGAAAACAAAAACATAAAATTATTGCTTAATTTAAACAAAACAAGCGATATCCTCATTGATGAGAAACTATTAAAACAAGTTATTATAAACATCGTCAAAAACGCAGAAGAAGCACTACTTGAAACAAAAAAAGAAATCAAAAAAATAGAAATTTGCCTTTTTGAAAAAGACAATAAAATACATATCAACATAAAAGATAATGGAAACGGGATAAAAGATGAAGTAAAAGAAGAAATATTTAAACCTCAATTTAGCACAAAAGAAAAAGGAAGTGGAATAGGTCTTACCATCTCTTATAAAATAATAAAAGAGCTTGGAGGTGAAATTTTTATGGAAAGCAAAGAGAATAAAGGTACTATTTTTACAATTACACTTCCTAAACTAAATAAAAAAAATATTTTAATTGAAGGGTATTGAAAATGAGCAAAATACTTGTAGCTGATGATGAAAAGAATATTAGAGAAGGAATTGCCACTTATCTTGAAGATGAGGGATATTTTGTTTTCACTGCTAGCGACGGAGAAGAAGCTCTTGAAACAATTGAAAATGAAAATCTTGATGTAATAATATCTGACCTGAGAATGCCTCAGATATCTGGAGAAAAATTGCTCAAAATAGTTAAAGAAAAAAACTTAGAAATACCTTTTATTATTTTAACGGCCCATGGAACAGTTGATTCTGCTGTAGATGCTATGAGAGAAGGTGCTTACGATTTTTTAACAAAACCCTTAGACCTTGAAAGACTTTTGCTAATAATAAAAAGATCATTAAATAAAAAAGAAAATAACGAAGATGAAAATGGCAATTTAGAAAATATACTGATAAGAAAAGATTTAAAATACTATGAAAAAATCATGGGAAAATCGCTACTAATGCAAAAAATTTTTGAACTTGTAATAAAAATAGCAAACTCAAATGCATCTGTTCTTATAACGGGAGAAAGCGGTGTTGGTAAAGAAATAATAGCAGATGCTATTTTTGATCTTTCAAATAGGAATGACAAACCATTTATAAAAGTAAATTGCGCTGCACTTTCTGAAAGCATACTTGAAAGCGAACTTTTCGGCCATGAAAAAGGAGCATTCACTGGTGCAATTTCCCAAAAAAAAGGTAGATTTGAACTTGCAAACAAAGGTACAATTTTTCTTGACGAGATAGCAGAAATTTCACCTGAAATTCAAGTTAAACTTTTAAGAGTACTGCAAAACAAAACCTTTGAACGTGTTGGGGGAGAAACTACAATTAAAGTGGACATTAGACTTTTGGCTGCAACAAACAAAAATATTGAAGAAGAAATTAAAAAGGAAAAATTTAGAGAAGATTTATTTTATAGATTAAATATCATTAATATAAACATACCGCCTTTAAGAGAAAGGAAAGATGACATATCCTATTTAACAAACATACTAATAAAAGATGTCGCAAAAGAAAACAATAGAGAAGAAAAAACTCTTTCTAATGATGCAATGAAAGCTCTCTATTATTACGATTGGCCAGGAAATATTAGAGAATTAAAAAATGTACTTGAAAGCGCATTAATATTATCAAAAGGTAAGCAAATCACTAAAGAAGATTTACCGGCAAAAATCAAGAATAATGAAAATCTTACATTTAAAATAACACTACCAATAGGAATAAGTCTAAAAGAGGCTGAAAAAGAAATAATAAAACAAACACTTTTTCATTCCAAAAACAATAAAAGCAAATGCGCCGAAATATTAAAAATAGGAAGAAAAACTTTACATAATAAAATAATCGAATATCACATTGATCAATAAGATTTATTTTAAATTATTAAATTATAATCAATACAAAAAAATAATATTGCCTTAAGTTAAATGTATAGTTTTGAAACCAAAAAATTTTTTAATATCAATAATTATATTAAAATGAAACACTTTCTTTAAAAACTTGAGTGCAAAAGTGTAAAAATATTTTTATTAGACAAATAATTATACATCATTATTTATTAATAATCAATACAATTTAATAATATTGTATTTAGCTAACTGTAACTTAGCCTTACTTTTAAAATTACTTTAAAACCCTTAAAGGATTAATAGGAATATTTTTTTTTAATATTTCAAAGTGCAAATGGGGCCCTGTTGAACGTCCCGTTTGCCCCACCCTTCCAATAAATTCACCTGATTTAATCAAATCTCCTGTCTTTACAGAATATGAATTTAAATGTCCATAAAGAGATTTGATATTATTTTTGTGACCAACTACAACAAAATTACCATAAAGATCATTGTATCCAACTTCAATAACTATTCCAGAAGAAGAGGAATACACTTCCGTATTCATTGGAGCTGCAAGATCTATTCCCGTATGAAAACTTTTATTACCAGTGAAAGGATCATTTCTAAATCCAAAATCAGAACTAACAATAAATTTTTTTAAAGGAAAAATAAAATTGGAATTCAAAAAAAAAAAGTAACTCTGTACCTGAAAAAAGTCCAAAATCTGGATTCTTGGCAAAATCAAAAAAATAAAACTCATAAACTCTGTCGTTTCTTTTGATTTTTACTTTTTCGGCTTTAGTAAGATCTCTTGTTGCTAAAAGCAAATTATTAAACCTATAATCTTTGCTATCAAAAACAAAAACTCCTTTTTTACTAGGAATAAGAATCTCTTGCCCAACACTCACAAAAGGAGAATCCAATAAATTAACAGTAGCAATGCCAGACTGCCATCCATTTATTTTATTAGCAATTTTAAAAAAAGTATCTCCTTTTTTAACTTTATATAAGTAAAAAAACAAAGGAATATGTTCTTTTTTATTATATTTAAAAACTTTACTTTTAAGATCAGAAAAAACAGGATCTTTTCTTGAAAAATTTTTTATTTCTGGATAAGAAAAAACACAAATTATTTTCAAAAAAAAGAAAACTACTTTAAATAACAAAAAAATTTTACTCATACTGCAAATTCTTTTACGCTTAATGAATCAAATATAATAAAAAACATAAAAATAATAAATCATGTTTGGACTTGCAAATAATAACAAACTGTAATAAACTGTCTCTCAACATGGAACTAAACGAATACCAAGAAAAAGCAAAAAAAACTGCTAAGTACAAAAATAAAAAAGAAGAATTAATTTTAACAACACTTGGCCTTGCTGGTGAAACTGGAGAAGTTGTTGAAAAAATAAAAAAATTGGGAAGAGACAAAAATTACATTATTGATGATGAGTATTTGATGTCAATTAAAAAAGAGCTCGGGGACGTTTTATGGTACTTGTCAACTTTAAGCAATAATTTAGGCATTACACTTGAAGATGTTGCCCTTACAAACCTAAAAAAAATAAAAAAGCGACATGAAAATGGAACAATAAATGGTGAAGGTGATGACAGATAAAACATTCAAATCAAAAATACTTAAAGTCTAAGAATAAAAATGCTTAATATTTATATCAAGGGAATTTTACTTGGAATTGCAAACATAATCCCAGGGGTTTCTGGGGCAACACTGGCTTTAATACTAAAAATTTACTACAAAATAATAAACTCTATTTCAGAAATCTTAAAACTCACAGAAATTAAAAAGAATTTAATGTTTTTAACTATTTTGGCAACAGGAATGTTAACCTCAATATTATTGGCTGCAAAAATATTTAAAGCTTACATCTTTGACAATGGAATAATAGAAGCATTGCTAATAGCGTTTTTTATAGGATTAACATTTGGAAATATGTTGACACTAAAACCAAAAATATACATAAAAGAAATAAATAGTAATACAAAAATATTAAAGCATTTGTTGTTTTTTATTGGCATGGCCATTATTGTACTTTTCTTAATTATCAAAGAATCTAATATACAATTACAAAGCACAATACCTAAAGACAAAAACTCAATAAAATATTACCTATTATTAATATCCTCTGGAACAATTAGCGGAGCATCAATGATCTTGCCAGGAATCTCAGGATCAGCAATGCTTTTGCTGCTTGGTTTTTATAAAGAAATAATACTCATTATATCCGAATTTAACATTGCTCTTATTACAATATTTGCAACAGCTGTAACAATAGGAATAGTTACATCAATATTAATAATAAAGAAAATAATAGATAATCACTTAAATAATTTTATTTATTTATCAAGAGGTCTAATTTTTGGATCAATTTTACAAATGATATTAATAGTATTGAAATTAAATTTTAAAATCAGATTCACATCTTTTGCATCTTTAGGAATATCATTTATGTTAGGAATGCTTATAAGCAAAAAAATAGCTGAAAAATGTTAATGAAAAACTTTGGGAATACCGAAGACCGGACTTGAACCGGTACGGAGTCTCCTCCTCAGGATTTTAAGTCCTGTGTGTCTACCACTTCCACCACTTCGGCATAGAATAATATAATAAATAATAATATATTATGATGTCAAGCTAAACAAGAAAATAAATCCAAAAACTCAATTGATAACTATTTTTTGAGGAAAATTCTCAATAGTATAATTGCTGTGCAAATAATCTGCAATTGCAAACATAAATGAATACAAAGAAACTCTAGCAAAAAAATTAGAAAAAACTCTAAAATCAATTTTATTCGCCAACATTGAAATATTGTTTGAATCATTTATTAAACTAAAAAATCCATTTTTGATTAATAAATCAAAAATAACAAATTCAGATTCATCTAAAAGAAACATTAATTTATCCACTTTGGCTTTTAAATATAAAATTTGCTCACTAATTTGCAAACTAGTAGTATTGTTAATAAAATCATTGCTTAAATTATAAACAACAATACCATGGCGCTTATCCTTAAATTTAAAATCAACAAGCAATCCTAATTTTAAATCTTCACAATCTTGCATTACACTTAAAACTTTAATATTTATTTTACGTTTAGAAAGAATACTAACAGAAAGTCCTTTCCCTTGATCAATAAAATAAGCATTCTTAAAAGTTCCAAATAAAACTCTATTATTAATTAGATCAAGAACATTTTTATTCTCAAGATTCTTAATAATTATTAAATCAAAACTTTGATCGAGAATATTATAAGCAGAATCCAATAATTCTTGAAAAGAATTATCATTTAAATTAAAATTTGCAACCTTAAGCTCCAAAACACTAAAATCTATATCTATAAAATTACAAGAAACAAATAAAACATTAAGCAGAAATAAACTCTTCAAGTTGACACTTTGTCTCAACAACTTCAAATACAAGTCCATATTTTTTTGCAGCACCACTGTCTAACCAAAAATCCCTATCAGTATCCTTTTCTATTTTAGAAATTTTTTGACCTGTTTCTTTTGAAATAATATTATTAAGCTCTTTTTTAACTTTATTTAACTCATTAGTATAAATCTCAATATCTGTGGCAACTCCTTTAAATCCACTCAAAGGTTGATGCAATAAATACCTGGCAAAAGGCAGTGAAAATCTATTTTCTAATTTTGCAGCCAAAAAAATTAAAGCAGCAGCGCTGGCAACAAGCCCTACTCCAACTGTAAAAACTTTGGGCTTAACAAAACGAATCATATTAAAAATAGCAAATCCAGCATCAATATCGCCTCCCTCTGAATCAATGTACACAAATATAGGCTTTTTAAAATCCAAGGTCTCTAACAATAATATTTTTTCCTGAAAAAGCCGAGAAACATCCTTAGTAATCTCGCCAGCAATCACTATTGATCTGCTCTTTAAAACTAATTTCAATGATTGATCATGCAAAAAACTAGCATTATCATCTTCTTTACCGGTCATAAAACATCCCTTATACAAAAACATAATGATATATTATAATTAAAAATAAAAGGTTTTTAAATGATAAGAAAGCATAAAAACTAAATAATTGCACCTAATTTCTGAAATCTGAAAAGCAAAAACCCAATAAATCTTTAATTAAACTTCATTATAATCAAAAAATACTCTAAATTTATAAATAAGTAAAATCAAAAAGGAGTTAATAATGCATTATGAATTTGCAGTTATTGGAGGAGGAATAGCGGGAAGCACCGTTACTTACGAACTGCTTAAAAGAAATAAAAAAGTAATTCTTTTTGATGATGAAAATACAAAAGCAACAATAGTAGCAGGTGGACTTATTAATCCTATTATGGGTAGAAAAATGAACATTGCCTGGAAAGAATCGCATATTTTTGAATTTGCAAAAAACTACTATCAAGAAATTGAAAAAACAATTAAATCTAATTTTTTTATAGAAAAAAATATCTTTAGACCATTTACTACCGAAAATCAAAAAAATGAACTGATTGATAAACTTGAAAATGATAAAAACATGACAAACTTTATTTTGAAAATAAAAGATGGAAAAATTTATGATTTCTCAAACGACTCTAACGGGGGAATGATAATAAAAGGCGCTAGGATTAATACAAAAATCTATATAAAAAATATTAAAAAATATTTAATCAAAAAAAAATCATACATAAAAAAAAATATCGATGAAAATAAAATTAAAATTGAAGAAAGTTTTTTCAAAATAGAAGATTTCAAATTTGAAAAATTAATATTTGCAAAAGGATATAAAGAAAAACTTAAAGGATTTTTTTCTTACCTCCCATTTGAGCCTGCAAAAGGCGAAATAATTATTCTAGAATGCAAGAAATTAAATTTTAAAGAAGTTTACAATAGACACGTATCTTTAATTCACTTAAAGGATAATAAATTTTACCTTGGGGGTACTTACGAATGGAACACCTGGAATACATTTACAAATGAATGGGCAAAATTAGAATTATTAGAAAAATTTAAAAAAATAACAAATCTAAAATGCAAAGTCATTGGCCAAAAAGCACACATAAGACCTTCAACTCTTGACAGAGAACCTTTCTTGGGAGAACACCCAAAGCATAAAAATATCTTCATATTAAATGGTTTTGGAACAAGGGGTATATCTATGGCACCATACTTATCCAATTTATTAGTTGACAATATTGAAAAAATTAACAAAATTCCAAATCATTATAATATTAAAAGATACGAAAAATATTACAATATTGTGCAACATTCTTAAAATCAAAATTTTTAAATCCATACTGACAAGCGATTTCATATCTTAATATTTCTAAATTCATAAAAAAATAATATAATGTTTAAGTTAAGCTAAAATAATTCTTATCCAAAGAGAAACTAAAAGTGAAGCAAAATTTATCAAAACAATTAAAATTAATTAACATTTTCAAAACAAACCGGGAGAATAATCTTTGGGATTCAACATTAACATTATAGGAACTGGGGGAACAAGGCCTCTCCACAATAGATATTTGTCATCCGTACTAATTGAATACAATGGGGACAATTTTTTATTCGATTGTGGAGAAGGAACTCAAATGTCTTTAAGAAAACAAAAAATATCTTGGCAAAAAATAAAAATGATTTGTATTACACATTTACATGCTGATCACATTACAGGACTACTTGGAATAATAATGCTAATGTCACAAAGTGGAGAAACAAGAAAAGACCCATTAATAATAGCTGGACCTGTTGGAATAAAAAACTATGCAAAAACTAATATAGACATGCTTAAAATATATAAAAACTATGAAATAATTTATAAAGAAATAATCATAGATAAAACCGAAAAAATAATATATGAAGATAAAACAAAAAAAATTGAATACACTAGACTAAAACATTCAATAGAATGTGTTGGATATTTATTCATAGAAAAAGATAAACCTGGCAAATTCAATACAGAAAAAGCAGAAGAGTTAAATATCCCTAAAGGACCTATTAGAAAAACCCTGCAAGATGGAAAAGAAATACTAATAAACGGAAAAATTATAAAACCATCAGAAATACTTGGAAAATCTAAAAAAGGATTAAAAGTTGCGTACATTACAGATACTGGTTATTTTAAAGAGCTAATACAGCAAATCAAAAATTTTAACCTTGTAATAATTGAGAGCACATTTAAAAATGAGCTTAAAAAGGAAGCAGATAAAAAACTTCACTTAACAGCTGGTGGAGCTGCAAATATTGTCAAGCAAGCAAAAGTTTTACAAACAGGACTTATTCATTTTAGTGAAAGATATACATTAAGAAAAGATCTTGAAAACTTACTAAAGGAGGCAAAATTGGAATATCCAGATGGAGAAATTTTTTTAACAAAAGATGGGATGAGGCTTGAAGCAAGCAAAAATAATTTTATTATTAAATAGGAGGGTATATGATAAATGTAGAAAAAGTTAGCAAAATGTATGGCTCATTTACTGCGCTATTTAATGTTAGCTTTAAGGTTGAAGAAGGCGAAGTACTTGGCATACTTGGCCCAAACGGAGCCGGAAAGTCCACATTAATCAAAATCTTGACATCATTTCATTATCCAAGCAAAGGTAATGTAAAAATTTTTGGAAAAGACATTGTAGAGCATTCAAAAGAAATACTGCAACAAATAGGATATGTTCCTGAAAAGCTAGCTCTTTACCCAGAACTTTCTGTTAAAGAATATTTAAAGTTTATATCAGAAATAAAAGGTGTTAAAAAATTAAAAAAAGAAATTGACAAGGCAATAAGCATATTCAAATTAACAGAAGTTGAAGATAAACTGATTTCTCAACTTTCAAAAGGATTCAAACAAAGAGTAGGAATAGCTGGTGCTTTAATAAACAATCCTAAACTTGTAATACTTGATGAACCAACAAATGGTCTTGATCCAAATCAAATAATTGAATTTAAAGAATTCTTAAGAGAACTAGCAAAAGAAAGTACAATATTATTCTCTTCGCACATACTAAGCGAAGTAGAATCTATTTGTAAAAGAATAATCATTGTCAACAACGGAGTAATTGTTGCTGATGACACAAAAGAAAACATTATTAAAAATAAACTTAAAGAGATTGAAATAGAATTAATAGTTTCAAAAAACTCCGAAAATGAAAAAAAAATTTTCAATAGCAAAAATGATATTTTTACATTAATACAACTTGAAGAACACGAGAAAGACTTAAACATTTCATTAAAGCTATCTCAAGGCAAAACAGAAGAAGATCTTTTTAGCTACATAGTAAAAAATAATATAATCTTAAAAGCAATGATCCCAAAACATGAAAGCCTTGAAAAGATATTTAGCAAACTAACCAAGGAGAGAAAAAAATGAAAATAGATTTAAAGCAATCTTTATCGCTTTCTAAAAAAGAACTAAAAATATTATTTGGAACCCCAACTGCATACGTTGTGATGCTATTTTTTTTAATATTCATAAACTTTTCATTTATCTTTTTGTCAGGATTTTTCATTAAAGACAATGCATCTCTTACCTCTTATTTTTCTTCAATGCCTATTATTTTGATGTTAGTGCTGCCAGCGCTTAGCATGGGAGTATTCTCAGAAGAACATAAAACAGGGAGCATTGAACTTCTTTATGCCCTGCCGCTAAGCCCTCAAGAGATAGTCTTAGGTAAATTTATTACGCTTAAAATATTTACCTTAATACTATTCTCACTTACCTTACCTCTTACAATAATGACAATTTTCATGGGCGAATTTGATCTTGGAATAATATTGCTTCAATATCTAGGGATAATTCTTTATTCTCTCTCGGTACTAAGCATGGGAACATTTATTTCATCTATTACAAAAAGTCAAATAGTCTCTTACATTCTAACCGTATTTACACTGATATTAATACTATTTTCTGGGAAATTGGTCATGATCTTTGGAAAAGAAAATATAATAGGAGAAATGCTTAATTTTATTTCAATAACTAATCACTTTAGCTATTTTAATATGGGCATACTAAACTTATCAGACTTTATTTATTTTATTACATTCACAATCACGTTTCTAATACTAACCACACACAGCATAACGCTAAAAAAATGGAGATAAAATTATGAAAAATAAAGAAAATGAAGTTTTAAACCTAACTTTAAACCTTACAATAATCTTTTTGATTTTTTGCAACATATCTATTTTCATTTTTAAAATAGACTTTACAAAGAACAAAGCTTTTACAATATCTAAAGTTACAAAAAATTTGTTTTCAAATGCAAATGAAACAATATACATAACATATTACAATTCAGGAAGCCTTGAAAACTATTTTGCTTTTCCAAATCAAATAAAAAATTTTTTAATAAGTTTTTCTGATGCCTCAAAAGGTAAGGTAATTTATAAAGAACTTGATGCTGATAAAATTTCAACACCATTAGAGCACATTGGCATTCCTTCTCAGCAAATCGATTTAAGAGATATTAATCAACTCTCAATACTTAAAATATACTCAGGAATTGAAATTATTTACGAAGGAAAAAGAGAAGTAATACCGATTGTAACAGAAATCAGTAATTTAGAATATGACCTTGCAAATGGACTTGACAAGCTAATAAATAATACAAAAAAAGTTCTAGGACTTGCTTTTGGAGACAGCACTTTAAAAGAAGCACACAAAAATTTTTCCGAAATAATGCAAAAAGCATTTGGCATTGAAATAAAAGAAATAGATTTAAAAACTGAAAAATTAGAAGACATAAGAAAAGAAATAAATGGATTATTCATTATTGGTGCTAAAGAAATTGACAAAGAGATTGTAGAAAAAATTGATGATTTTATTGTTAACGATGGAAAAATATTTATTGCAACAAGCGCAATTGACTACAACCCTCAAAATCCATATGGCATAACTCCTATTAAATCCAAACTATTTGATCTATTTGAAAGTTATGGTATAAAATACAACGATGACATTATTCTTGACAAAAGAGCACCCACAATCTTTTTAGGCGGCAACTTCCAAACTTACTATCCATGGATATTAATAGACAAAAGTAATATTGTAAAAAAAGATATGCCATTACTGAAAAATTTTTATAATGCTACAATTCCTTGGAGTAGCTCATTAGAGCTTGTCAAAAAAGATGCAACAGAAGTAAAATTTTTACCTCTCTTTGCAAGCTCTAAACAATCATGGCAAGTTAAAGAACCTAATCTTTCAAGCGTATCTTTAAATGCATTCGAAGTACCAAATAAATTTGATGAGAATAAGCTCAAAATGCTAGGATATGCGATTGAAGGAAAAATTAAAAGTCCTTATAAAGAACAATATTCAAAAAATTCTAAAATAATCCTAACAGGATCAAGTATGATATTTAGTGATTATATGTACAACGGTTCTCCATCAAACTTTGAACTATCAGGAAGAATTTCAGATTATTTAATGCAAAAGGAAGAATTTTTTAATATTAAGTCTAGAGAAGTGCGAGCTAAATTAAAATTTCCAAGCTCCTCAAACGAAATGGTCAATGCAAAGTTTTCATTAATAATTGTTAACTTAATTATTCTTCCAATAATAATATTAATATTTGGACTTGTTAGATTTACTAGAAAAAGAAAAGCAAATTAAGAATAAAGGAGTGTTTATGACAAAATCAAAAATATTCTCAATTAATAAAGAAAAAATAAAAATATTGATAATAGTAGTGTTAACATCTACATTCTTATTGGGAATAATTTTTTCAAATGAAAATAAAGTAGCAAGGATTTTGGAAGAAAAATTTTTCAATTTTGACGTAAATTTAATTTCTAAAATTGAAACAGAACTTGAAGGAACGCTAACAAAACTTGGTAAAGATTGGATGCTAACATATAACAAACAAAATATTCCCGTTGACAATAAAAAAGTTAATTCTTTAATCAAAGCATTAGACGAACTTCAAAAAAATAAACTTGTAAGCAGGGATCAAAAAAAACACAAAGAACTTGGAATTGGGGAAAATCCAAGCTTCAAATTATTTGACAATAATAGCAAACTGTTAACAGAGATTTTTGTTGGGAAATCAGGAGAGGGTGATTCAAGATTGGCATACATTAAAGGTAGTGACGAAAACGTTTACTTAACAAAAAATATTTTTTTATCATATAAAGGTAATTCTTATAATACATTTTCAGATACTACATTATTTCAAGAAAAAAACACAAAATTAGAAAATTTATCATTCAAAATAATAAGAAAATTGAAAAAAGAAAATGAAAATAATATAAATAATAACTATGAGATTACCGCTAAAGATGGCCTTTATTTTTTAAATAACCAAAAAATGCCAACGGAAAGGCCTTTAAATATTATTGCTGAATTTAAAGCTGATGGACTTGAAATTGATAAATCAAAAATAGATGACTATAAACTTCAATACAAAATTGAAGTCAAATGGAGCAATAAAAGTGTTAACAATATTGAAGTTTATCTTAATAAAAACGAAGAAAATGACAAAGACATATTACTCAAAAAAGATAAAGATGAATATTACTACATGACTAGCAAATGGACTTTTTTTGATGTATTTAACTTAGAAAAAAAATTAATAGAAAAAGATAATATTTCTAGCAATGATAATCAAGAAGATCACCACGAACATCACAACAATACAGATTAATCTTGCTATGTATTTAAAAAAATAAAAAGCAAAACATACAAAAATAAATATAATCAAAATGTAAGCATAAAAGTTAACAACATTTTATCAAAAGATAAGATGTTGTTTCACTTTACCAATAAGTTTATCTTTTAAAATTAACATGTTGGTTCAAATAAAAACATGTAGCTATTAAAAATTAACTTAAAAAGTTTATAGAAGAAAAATAAACTAAAATTTAAACGAATGGATTCTTTAACTTTTAGTAAGTAAAAATTTAACTTTTTTTAAAACTTCATACTCTTGTTTAATTTTAAAAATATTTCTATTGGGATTTAACTCAAGCTCACTTTCTACCCTATCAATGAAATTTATTAATACGGCTTTTTCATCGCTATTTAGCGCAACATTACTTAAAGATTCTTCAGCATTAAACTTGCTCACAACCCTTTCAACATCATTAAAATTAAAATGAGAAAAAGAAGGGTCCTCAGTTATATTTTGAGAACTGGGCTTTTCACAACTAGCAATATCATTACTTTGATCTTGATCTGCTTTATCTCCCAAATTATCATTCAAATTTTTCTCTCCATCATTAGATAAAGAGTCCTCAGCAAATTGAGAACCTAAATCTTCTTTTAAAATATTTTCAAAGTCATCAAATTCTTTTAACTCAAGACGTTCACCAGAACTCTCAAGAATCGTATCATTACCACTGTCCCCACGCTTGATGTTCCCATTCTCATCAATTAAATCTAAATGTTGTTTGTTATCTACAAAATTTTCCAATTTTTCATTATGATCATTATTATTATTTAACTCAATCTTTTCTGCGGACACATTATCATTGCCAACATTAATGCCTTCTCTTTTAATAAAATCATTAGAAAAATTATCAGACACTTGTAAATTGCTAGTCAAATTCAAATCTTTATCTCTATCAAATTTAACATCGTGCTGAACTTCTTCACTTTCTTTTGGATAATTGATGCCTTCAAGCAGTGCATCTAATTCTTCTTGACCAATAGAAATATTAGGCAAATTGTCTTCTTTTTTAGAAAATGAGTCGTCAATATCAGACGACTTTTTTTCAAAATCTTTCAAATTGGAAGTACTAAAACCTCTTTGAACAAGCTTAAGCCCACTATCAAGCATTTCTTTTTCAACCCTCTCAACACGAAGCTCAACATCCTTTAAACAATTAATCAACTCCCCATGTCTTTCTTTTAATATGTCATCTAGTTTTAACAGTTTTTCATCTAAAAAATTTTTAAGATTATCTGAAGCCGTAGAAACAACATCAACAGACTCATTTCTTAAAAATATTTTTTCCATATCAAAATCAACTTCTTTGGGACCTTCTTTGATAAAAAAAATACTCTTTTTCACGTCAACCTTGCTCTCCAAACAAAACCATTCAATATAACTACAATCTAAATCAACTTTAACTACTTGTAAATATAGTATATTAAGAATATAATTACAAGTTATATGACCATTTATAAAAAAATTGCAATGTCTTTTTACTCGGGAATACTAAGCTACTTTATAATGGCTCCCATATTTGGAGAAAGAGGATTTGTTAATTATCAAAAATTGGACAACAACTTGACCTTAATAAAAAACCACATCGAAAAACTAAAAGAAATTCAAAAAGAATTAAAAGCAAGATATATTAACTTACAAGTATCTAAATCCGAAATTTTAAAAGAAGCCAACAAATTAGGCTACTACCCAAAAAACTCAACAGTAATAAAAACTAACAATAATAAAGATCAATATAATCAAGGCCAAATATTAACCCTACAAAAACCCCTTTCCAAGAATCAAAATTTTTACTTTATATCAATAGCAATAGGTTTAATTTATTATTTTTTATCAAGTTGCATTATCCAAACCAAAAAAAATACAAAAAGCAATAAACTTGCTTCCAACAACTCTAAGGATTAGTCTTTATTGAAAATATTTATTTTAAAAAATATAATATATTTATTAATTAATTTAATTTGTGCATCATTTTTTTGCGTATCGTTAGTAAATTTTTTTTCAAATGAACACCAGTATACTCCTTTTGTTAAAACAAATATCTTAAAAAAATACTTGCAATACATTGGAATATGCAAAAGTATAGAAAAATATACCTTAATACATGGCTTTAACCCTAAATCAAAATTAGAAAAAAATTGCTTTTTAAAGCATATAGCTGGCAATTCATATATAGTATACAAAACAAAAAATGAAGGAATACTATGGGGTGATTATCGATACTCTCTACTGAGCAAAGGAGCCCCAACCATTAAAATAATTTTTCAAAAAATATTCAATACTTTAAAAGTCTCAATTCCAGGCGCCCTACTCTCTTATATTGCAGCAATAGTCCTTATTGTAATTTGGAAAATTTACATAAAAAACAACCTAATAAATAATCTTTTAGAATATTTAATGCTATTACTACACTCCATGCCAAGAAACTTAACAGTATTTTTAATATTGTCTTTAATATATTACCTTAATTTAAATCCAAAAAATTTAATAATAGGTGGATTTGCATGGTTTTTTTCATTTTTCATATTTAATTCCGTAATTTTCAAACAATCTCTTGACAAAACTTTATCAGAATTTTACATAAAAGCTGCAAAATCAAGAGGAATAAATAAATTACAAATAATTTTAAAACATGCATTAATTCCATCAATAACGCCATTACTTACAAACATGAGACCCATTATCACAACTGCTTTTTTTGGAGCATCAATGATTGAATCAATGTTTGAAATTGATGGAGTTGGAGCCCTATATTTAAATGCTTTAAAATTCAACGATTATGCTATTTCTATAGATTTAATTTTTATTGGTGTTTTCATTATGCTTATTCCAAATATAATAACAGATATATTAATTTACAAAATTAACCCATATAAGGACACGCTAAGCTAATGAAACCAGACACAATAACAAAAAAAATTTATATCATACTCTTTAGCATATTTATTGTATTGCTAATCATTACTCCAGCACTGATTAATGAAAATTCAAAAATTGCAATCTACAAAAAAGATCCAAATAAAGTTTATTTGAAATCTACCAAAAATATGCCTATGCCACCCACAAAAGATAATCCACTAGGAATTGACAAAAAAGGCAGAGATATTATGGCAAGACTAATAATTGCAACCAGAAATTCTATTTTACTTTCACTAAGCTACGCAACAATTTCCGCAATAATTGGAATCTTCATTGGAACAATAATTGGCATGTTTAGATTTGAAATTTGCATGCTAATTTCAAAACTAATCGAAGCATTACAAACGTTGCCTTTTTTTTATGTTGTGTCTCTAGTTTTTTATTACTTTTTAAAACAAAAAACTTACAATATGCTTCAAACAGCAACACTATTGGCATTAATTCATGGATGGATTAGGTTTGCGTTTATTGCAAGAAACAATACATTAATAATAAAAAATTTGGATTATGTTAAAGCCAGCGAAGCTATAGGATCAAGCAAAATTAGAATAATATTGCGCCACATTTTTCCAGAGGTATTCTCATCAATATCATCCATAATCCCATTACAAATGGCAAGAAGTCTTACCACTTTTGAGGTAGTAAGCTTTTTACAAAAACAAGACAAAAGTCTATACCCCAGTCTTGGAGAATTACTCAACTATATGGAAATGGGTAATAAATACCTGTGGATATGGATCAATCCCCTACTAATATTAATAGGTATAAATATAGTACTAGCAATAATAAATTTACAGCTGAGAAAAAAAATGAAACATTTAATATCATCTTAAATAAAAAAATTAACAAACTCTTGGAGCAAATTTTTCTAAAAAACAATTAGCACAATTTACATTTCTAGAAGTGCAAATTTCTCTTCCATGCTTATTGATAGCCATAGAAAATCTATACTGCTTGCAAGGCTCTATTCTTCTTTTTAGATCCAGTTCAATCTTAATAGGAGAATTTTCCAAAGAAAGCGCATGCCTTGTAATAACTCTGCTAAAATGAGTATCTACAATAATTGCAGGCTTATTGTAAACAGATCCAAGAATAACATTTGCTGTTTTACGACCTACTCCGGGTAGTTTAACAAGATCAAAAATGTTATTTGGAATAACACCATTAAATTTTTCCAAAATATCAATAGAACAATTTACAATATTTTTAGCTTTCCTTGAATAAAAACCGGTCTTATAAATTAATTTTTCAACATCTCTCACATTTGCTCTTGATAAACTTTCAAAATTTCCATACCTTTCAAAAAGGTAAGGAGAAATTTTATTTACCAAATTATCTGTTGTTCTTGCACTTAAAATTACCATTATTAAAAGCTCATAATTATTTTTATAATTTAAAAAAGGTTTAACATCGGGATACCTAAACAAAGTTTCATCAACAATCAAATCAAGATTAATCATAAAAAAATTATAAAACATTATAAACACAAAACAAAAATAAAAAATATACAAAGCAAAGGTGTCTAGACTTTATTGACAAGGATTTTGCAAAATGATATACTCATCATTAGCATTTAAAATGCACCAATAGCTCAATTGGATAGAGCAACAGACTTCTAATCTGTAGGTTTTAGGTTCGAGTCCTAATTGGTGCGCTTCATTCGGGATGTGGCCTAGTGGCTAAGGCACCTGCTTTGGGAGCAGGGGATCGTGAGTTCGAATCCCACCATCCCGAAAAAATATTTTAAAAAGCTAAAAACAAAGTTTTTAGCTTTTTAATAATTAATACAACTTTAATCGAGCTACAAAATTATTTAACTTTCTTTAAAGTATTTAAATCTAAAGTAACCAGACTTTTAAGCTCATCCTGCAAATAAATAAAATTCTTTCTCACAGAAAAGCTAGTAAAAGGCAAAATTTTATTCTCTGAGAGAACAAACTCATCTAAATTTTTAGGAGAAAATTTAGCCAATCTCCAAGCATTACTACTATCCTTAACAACTACTAAAATCATTTTAGAGTCAACATAAAGAGATGAATTCTTATTAATCTCAAAATTAGACTCTGATATCACTTTTAAATTCTCAAGTTTATCAAGTATTTGAAGTTTAGCTTTTCCTGAATCCATTTTAATAACAACTAAATCTTTTTCACGCTCATAAATTCCATACCGATGGATGCCTTGCTGAGTACTTTCTTTAAGTCTAACACCAGTATTTAAATCAATAAGTTGAAGCGTGCCTAAATTTGTAATTGGATCGATAACCTCTAAAAATACAGGATTACTGGAATCCGCAGACATAGTAGCTAACTCTTCATTTTCATTCAAAGAAGTAGGTTGAATTTTAACTTGAGGCTTGGCTTTTTGCAAATCAACATCTTTGTTATTTACACCCTCTTTTGAATCACCGTCACTATAAGAAGGCTTATCTAATGATGATGGCTCATCAGCCCCATTGTTATTAGACTTGGAAATTTTATCTACTTTTTCAACCTCAGAAACAGGTTTTGATGTTTTTTCGCTATCTAATCTTTTATCCTCAGATAATTTTTGATCTTCAGGCATCATACGGTTTTCGTCATTATTTAAATCCCCTAAACTTGCCTTCGAATTTTCCTTGATTATTTCTTCTTTCTTTTCTTTACTAGAAGCTTTAGAATTTAACTCTCGATTAAGATCTATTGCTTTATGATCTTCACTTTTTAAAAGTTTTTCATCATTTTTTTTGATTTCAATCTGCTTTTCAATTTCTTTTTTTTGATTTTCATCAACAGTTTCTTTAAGCTGCTCCTGCAAATCTTCTAGGCTCTCTTTTATCTGTAGCTGCTTATCAACTTTAGGAGAACTTACATCACCAGGTTTTGGCAAATTCTTTTCTTTATTAATCTCGTTAATATCCTCTTGAATCTTTTCTCTAACAGTATCTCTTTGAACATCTAATTTATCTTCAGCAAAATCTAATTTTTGTTGAGCTTTCTCAAGATTAACTACCTTTTCATCTAACTCTTCTTTCTGTTTCTTTTTAGCATCTACCTGACTTTCAATTTCCTTTCTATGCTCTTCATCTGTAGCCTTTTCAAGCTGATCCCTTAAATTCTCAATAGTTTCTGTTATATTAGAATCACTTTCATTAACATTATCTAATTCAACATCAATTTTATCTTGATCTGCTTTATGGGTTTCGCCTTGAATGTCTGTAATATCTCTTGCAAAGTTAACACCCGCTTCATTCTCACTCAAAAGAACTGCCACAACCTTATCTGTAACCAAACTGTCAATATCAATATCAGACTCAATATTTCCAGATAAAATATTCTTTTTAAGAGGAATAAATATTTGTGTCTTCCCAGCCCATTGACTGTATACTCTAGAAAGACCTGCATTTTCTTTGGTTAAAGACTTCAAAGCAGACTCAATATAAAACCCTTTATAATAATCCAAATCTCCTCTATAAACAGCATTATATATTGTAATAACCTTAGCAATTAATTCCGCACTAGACCTTTCATAATCGAAAGCCTTTATTAAATACCCTGTAAGAATTCTTCTTAGATTCAATATGCTATCAAGCTCTGACCTACCACCAATAGAAAAAACATCAACACTTGCTTTTTTATCTTGATCGTCAATAAATCTATTAATAAAATATTTACCATAATAACTTGAGCTGCTATTGGAATTGATCAACGGTCTTGCTAAAAACTCCCCAATACCCACTATTTGTTCATATGTATTTGTAGAATCATAAGGACCTTTATAATTTACAAACTCAAGATCCATATTTACAAAGTCTTTTAATTTTTCCTTATCAACTTCCCTTGCATTAAGAGGAAATCCATTCAAAAAAATAAGAAAAAAACTAAAGATTAGTAACATTTTTTTCATAAAAGAAATTCTCCTATAAATTTAATTATAATCTACCTTACCAACTAAATTCACTAATTTAAACCTAATTTTAACATAATCAGATTTATATGCAAAACAGATAATTCAATCTTGAATGCTTGAAATAATTTCATTAATGTGCTTGTTAATATTTTCAGAAAAATTTTGCCGTCTCATAAACATTAATAAATTTATATACTTATTCTTACAAAGTTTAAGAAGTTTGTCTGTCGAATTTAAAATTATATTTCTCAAATTTAAAATCACAGAATAAGCTATTTCCAAATTGCCTTGATAATTTAACACTATATGTTGGATGTAATTATATATACTACAATCTTGCCCATAATAACTTTCAAATTTGGTAATAGTTTGCACTATGGTAATTATATTATTAATGTCTCTTTCTCTAATTGCTAAATTAATAAAACTCTTAATTGAAGCTTCATCATTAACACATGCAAAATATCTATAAAGCTTACCCCTTGAAACAATCCTATTAAATCCCTTTTCCGGCAAAAGCCAAACATTAAAAGCTTTTTCATATAAGTTTAAATATTTTTTGGGGAAATTTCCATGTTTAATTGCAAGAGAATCCAAAATCCCTAAAAATTTATCATAAGCAGCATCACTATAACTAGAATTAAGAATCTCATCGAGAAGGAAATAATTTTTATCATAATCTACAAAACCTTTCTCTTTTAAACCTATTCTACCTTGATTGTATTTATTACCTCTAAAATGATTCCACACATTAACATCAAGATCTTTGTCATATTCGTAATAATAAGTACTAAGAACCCAATCACCTCCCCCTAAAACAATAATACCTGAATTAGCACTAAGTCCTGACAAATCCTTAAGTTTAGCATCTACAAAAGATATACTAAAATCTTCTTCAAAAGATAAAATTCCATTTGATTTGGTTGAAACTAAAAGATTTCTATTATTATAAAGAACAGCTTTTTCAATCTCAAAGTTCATCTTTTTTTTGAATTTAAGCTTAAAGTTTCTATTCAAATCAAAAAACATACCAACACTTGAAATTGCTACATATTCACCATTAAACTTTTCAAACAAAAAATTAATAGGAAAGTTTAATTTAATAGAGCCAACAACCTCCCCAAAATCTCTCTCATAAGAAACAATATGTCCTGACTTATGCCCAACAACTACTTCCTTTTTTGTATTTATCATCAACAAAAAAGGGAAAGCAACCAATCTGGAAAACCATTTCTTATTACCCAAAGAATCAAACAAAAATATTTCATCATTTTCACTTGCAATGCAAAAATCACCATTATCAAAAACTACAGGAGAAGTAGCGGGCCTGCCACCTATGTTGACCTCAAACATTTTTTTTCCACTATTTAAATCAATAGAAACAACCCTTTCATTAACAAGGGGAATTAAAATGCTAACATTCCCTATGGCAGGAGCACTCAAAGGTGAAAAATCAAGTTTACACTTCCAAACAAGCTTTCCTCTCTTGATCTTTTGAACTTCATTTCTAACTGTAATAACATAATATCCATTATCAAAATCTTTCAAAAGAAAAGGATATGGAATTCTATTCAACCTATAAGAATATTTCTTATCAAATGACATTGTGTAAGTAGTCAACCATCTATCTTTTGTTAAAACCGTAATAGTATCACGTTTTTCATCAATAATTGGATTGCCTGCAACTTTACCAGTTAATGCCTTTTGAAAATATAAATTGATACTAGAATAAAGCTTTAAAAAAGAAGCTGAAAACACAAATATAAAAAGTATGCCTCTCAAAACAAAAAACCTTTTGAGCTTTAAAAAAACTGTTACTAAAGCCTAAAACTAGCATTATCACCATAAAGGTTATTTCTCAAATCCCTAATCTTAGTATCATCAATATACTCAGAAAAAGTCATATATCGATCAATTATTCCGTTAGGAGTAAACTCAATAATTCTATTGGCAACAGTATCTATAAATTGATGATCATGCGATGTAAAAAGAACAACTCCTTTAAATTCTTTAAGTCCAGCATTTAAAGATGTAATTGCTTCAAGATCTAAGTGGTTTGTAGGCTGATCTAGAATTAAAACATTTGCTCCACTAAGCATAGCCTTGGCAAGCATACATCTTACTTTTTCTCCTCCTGAGAGAACATTTACCTTCTTTAAAGCCTCGTCTTGGCTGAAAAGCATTCGCCCTAAAAACCCTCTAATATAAGTTTCATCTTGTTCTTTTGAATACTGACGTAACCAATCAACTAAATTTAAATCTGAATCAAAATATTTTCCATTATCCTTATTAAAATATGAAAAATTAACAGTAGATCCCCATTCATAATGACCTTTATAATTTTTATCTTCGTTTGTAATAATATCGAACAAAAAAGTTGCAAACATGGGATTTCCCAAAAAAACAATCTTTTGCTGGGGTTCAATAATACTGCTAAATTTATTTAAAATTAAATTTCCTTCAAATTCTTTTGTCAAATTTTTAATTGTAAGAACATTTTTACCAAGTTCTCTTTCGCTTTTGAAATTAACATAAGGAAACTTCCTTGAAGAAGGCTTTAAATCTTCAACTTTTATTTTTTCAATCAACTTTTTCCTTGATGTTGCTTGTCTGGACTTAGATGCATTACTGGAAAATCTTTGAATAAATGTCTTAAGTTCAGCAATTTTATCCTCAGATCGCTTTTTGGCATCTTTTAGTTGCTTGTTTAAAATCTGACTTGTTTCATACCAGAAATCATAATTTCCAACATAAACTTGAATCTTTCCATAATCAATGTCAACAATATGAGTGCAAACTTGATTTAAAAAATGTCTATCGTGAGATACAACAATAACTGTATTTTCAAAATTAATTAAAAATTCTTCTAGCCATCTAACAGATTGTAGATCAAGGTTATTGGTAGGCTCATCAAGAAGCAATATATCAGGCTCACCAAAAAGAGCTTGAGCCAAAAGAACCCTAACCTTTAAAGCCCCTTCAACATCACTCATTAAATTATTATGAATTGACTCATCTATTCCAAGACCCTTAAGAAGAACTGCCGCATCCGATTCAGCCTCGTAGCCTCCAAGCTCTGAAAATTCTGCTTCAAGCTCCCCAGCTCTAATTCCATCTTCATCACTAAAATCAAGTTTATTATAGATTTCATCTTTTTCTTTTTGAACAGAATAAAGTCTTTTGTGACCCATAATAACAGTATCGATAACCTTATACGCATCATAAGCAAATTGATCTTGCTCAAGAGCCGCTACTCTTTGATTTTTAGGAATAAATATTTCACCCTTAGTAGATTCAATCATTCCGCCTAGTACTTTTAAAAAAGTGCTTTTCCCTGCCCCATTAGCACCAATTATTCCATAACAATTTCCAGAAGAAAATTTAATATTTACATCTTTGAATAGAACCCTCTCTCCAAATGCAACTTCCAAATTATTTACAGTTATCAAACCACTACCCTGCCTAAAATTGATATTCTAATAACAAAATTATCTTGAAAATTAATTTAATTTTCAAGCACTATATAAATATATTGACTCAACTCTCAATTTTTTCGTATATTTAATATTATTAACATAAGGAGATGTTTGAAATGAAAAATATTAAGCCTTTAGCTGATAGAGTTTTAATAAAAATCAAAGAAGCCGAGAGTAAAACAATCTCAGGACTTTACATACCAGAAAATGCAAAAGAAAAAACAAATATTGGAACAGTTGTAGCCATTGGCTCTAACAAAGAAGAGATCACTGTAAAAGTTGGCGACACTGTGCTTTACGAAAAATATGCAGGAGCTGCTGTAAAAATCGAGAATAAAGAACATTTAATACTAAAAGCAAAAGAAATAGTTGCAATAATAGAAGAGTAAAAAGCTAAGTTTAGCTACTTAGCTTTAATCTTTGTAAAAGATTTTTTATAAAGATTATTGAAAAATAAGGTTCTAGTTTTAGTATGAATAAAAAGTGCTCATGGTCTAAAGAGAAAGTAGAAATGGTAGAGAATTTCGTATTTCTAAAAGAAGAATTACTAAAACTTGCAAATATTTATAAATCAAAAATTTTTATTAAAACTTATAATCTTCAACAAAAATTAAAAGTTTATCATAAAAACTTATTATTCTGATCAATCAAATTAAAAATTTCAAGCTTACAGATTTGTAAGCTTGAAAAAATGAAATTAAATGAAAAATCTAATTTTTAAAGAGCGAACCATATATTCAAGCAAATTCGATGACATCTATTACAACCCAAAGTATGGAATTGAAGAGAGTTTTTATACATTTATTAAAGGCTGCAATCTGGATTTAGAATTAAAAACAAAAAAAAGTCTTTTAATAGCAGAGCTAGGATTTGGAACAGGATTAAACTTTATATGTCTTTTAAAATTCATAAAAGAAAACAACATAACCTCAAAGATTAATTATTATTCTGTAGAAAAATTTCCACTCAAAAAAAACACAATAATGCAAATTTCAAAGCTCTTCGCTAAAGAAAATGCTTATTTCAAATTAATGCTAAAACATTATCCTAAAATTCCAAAAAAAAATTTAAAACTAAAAATAACAGAAAATGTTAATTTAAAAATTTTAATTGGAAACGCTAAAACAAAAATTAAAGAAATCCCAAAAAATGTAGAATACTGGTTTTTAGATGGATTTAATCCTAAAAAAAATCCCGAAATGTGGAACAATGAAATATTTAATTTAATTTCTGAAAAAAGCAGCCCGGGATGTAAGCTTTCAACATTTTCCTCTGCAAGAATTGTAAAAGATGGCTTAAAACTTGCTAATTTTAAATACATTCACATAGAAAAAGGGTTTGGAAATAAAAGACATATGATAAAAGCTCAAAAAAATTAAAAAATTACTTTTAACATAAGTAATTGAAAAAACCCAATTTCAACAAATATGATATACTATCAAATAGAGAAAAGGAGAATGTTAATGTCGAAAAAAATATTTATTATAACCTTAATCTTTTTAATATCTAATAATTATATTTTTGCAAAAGACACAATCAAAGATTTATTCTTTATACAAGATATATTAATAAAAAAAGAAAAATACTCTGAAGTTCTAAACAATGCAAGCCTTGAAGGCATTATTGAAATTGAACATAACGGATCATACATTAAAGATCACGATTCAGAAGTTAAACTTATCCTAAAAGAAAACGGATATAGAAGAAATTTCGACTTTTTTAATCTTTTAAATACTAGCAATATAATCAAAAGTTTAAGCTTATTTGATAGCAGACCAAAAAACATTAAAGAAAATGAAATAATATTATTAGGCACAAAAATGATTAAAGAAAATCCCAATAAACGATCCAAAGACGATGATGACTTTGAATTAAAATTAAGCGTAACTCGCAAAAGTAATCAAATTTATTTAATTCTTGATTTTGATTTTATCTTTGATCAAAGAAAAACGTTCCCATCAATTTACATAAAAGAAGAAGACGTACCAACAATAATAAACAGCTTCATGAAACTACAAGATTCCAACTTTTTATCTCCTCAAACATTACGTAACAATTAAGAGTACAAAATGCTATTTTTAATAGCAAACACACCTTTTGCCAAAAAGCTAACCATAGCAAATTCAATTTCATAATAATTTTTAAACTTTTTTACAGATTTTTTAAATTAACAATATAACTATTTATCTTATTAATTAAAGAAGAAAATTCTACAAATTTTAATTTTTCAGATTCAATAATTTCCTTAGGAGCATTCATTAAAAAATTTTCATTTTCAAGTTTCTTTGAAACAGCAATCTTAAGCATTTTATACCTTTCAAGCTGCTTTTCAAGCCTTATTAGCTCCTTAGCTTTATCTATTAACGCCTTAACATCTACATAAATTTCAAAACCAACTACAGCCACACCAAGCATGCCATCATAATTTTTATTGTAAAATATATTTTTAAAATTAATCATTCTTTTTGCAATGCTTTCATTGGTCTTAAAGTATCCCTCATATTTAAAGTCAGCATCAAACTTCAAAGCAACATCAATCTCAATGCTAGAAGATATATTAAATTCACTCTTAAGCGTTCTAACAGCTATAATGAAAGTTTTAAATACTTTAAAACTTTCAAATTCTTCTTGAAAATTATTGGCAATATCAAAACTTGGATATTCATTTAAAGCCAAAATATCTCCCTTTTCTGAAAATTCAGAATAAATTTTTTCTGTAACAAAAGGAATAAACGGGTGCAAAATTAACAATGCTTTTTTAAGAAAAAATAGCAACTTAGAAATAGCCATATTCTGAATATCAATATTTTCACTATTTAGATCAATTTTACTAATTTCAATATACCAATCACAAAAATCATTCCAAAAAAACTCATAAACGAATTTTGAAGCTTCATTGTATTTATAATTTGCAAAAGAAGATTCTACACCAAAAATAGTTGAATTTAAGCTTGTAAGCAACCATTTGTCAATGTCGTTAAATTTCAAATCATTTAATATTTCTCTATTTTTTAAATTTAAAAGAATAAATTTGGAAGCATTAAAAACTTTATTTGCAAACTTAGCTCCAAACATGAAATCCTTGGTATCAATATTTAAATCTTGACCTTGAACAGACAAAAAGGATAAAGTAAACCGCAAAGAATCACTTCCATACTCGCGAATAATATCAAGGGGGTCTATTCCATTGCCCAAAGACTTTGACATTTTTTTACCTTGCTTGTCACGCAAAAGAGGTGTGATATAAACATCTTTAAAAGGAACTTGCCCTGTAAATTCTAATCCCGCCATTACCATTCTTGCAACCCAAAAAAATATTATATCGTAAGCTGTAATTAAAGTATTTGTTGGATAATAATTTTTAAGATCAACAGTAACATTAGGCCATCCAAGAGAAGAAAAAGGCCATAGCCAAGAAGAAAACCAAGTATCAAGAACATCTGGATCTTGAACAAACCTCTTCCCTATATTCTTTTCATCTAAAGAAGGATCAGTATCACTAACAATAAGTTCGGATGTTTCAATATTGTACCAAGCCGGTATTCTATGCCCCCAAACAAGCTGCCTTGATATACACCAATCTTTAATATTTGATAACCAATATTTATATGTATTTTCCCACTTTTTAGGGTAAAATCTTAATTCGCCATTCTCCAAAGCCTTTAAAGCTTTGACTGCTAAAGGCTTCATACTCACAAACCACTGAGTAGACAAATAAGGTTCAACAACCTCACCCGATCGATAACAATGCCCAATCTGTTGTCTATGTTTTTTAACTCCTTGCAAAAACCCTTTTTCCATTAATTCTGTCTCTATTTTAGATCTTGCATCCTTCATTCTTAATCCTTGATATTGTAAAGGAACATTTTTATTAAGTTTTCCATCTGGAGTTAAAATATTGACCTTAGGAATATTATGCCTTTTTGAAATTTCAAAATCATTAGGATCGTGCGCAGGAGTAACTTTTAAAGCCCCAGTACCAAAAGCACTCTCAACATAAAAATCTGCAATGATTTTTATCTTTTTAGTTGTCAAAGGAATTGTAACCTCTTTACCAACTAAAGATTTATATCTCTCATCATTGGGATTAACAGCAATAGCAGTATCCCCAAACATAGTCTCGGGCCTAGTTGTTGCAATCTCAATAAAAGAAGAATCATCAAGAAAATACTTAACAAAATAAAGCTTACCATCAACCTCTTTATATTCAATCTCCTCATCACTAACAACACTCCCAGATCCAGGATCAAGATTAACAAGATATTCGCCCCTATAAATCAACCCTTTAGAATATAAATCTTTAAAAACCTTGTTAACAGCCTTACAACAGTCCTCATCAAGAGTAAACCTTTCTCTTGAATAATCATAAGACGCCCCAAGTTTTTTTATCTGCTTAACAATTACATCTCTATGCTTATCTTTTAATTTAAAAATTTCTTGAATAAGTTCTTCTCTTTCAAAATCATCCTTACTTTTACCAACGCTTTTAAGATGTCTTTCAAAAACAGCCTGTGTTGCTATCCCAGCATGATCTGTGCCAAAAAGCCACAACGTATTGTGCTTCTTCATTCTTTTATACCTTACAAGAATATCTTGCAAAACAAAATTAAGAGCATGCCCCATGTGCAACACACCAGTAACATTGGGGGGAGGCGCAACCATACTAAATTTTTCAAATAAAGAATTATTTGGCAAAAAAACATTATTTTTAAGCCACTTGTCGTAAATTTCGTCTTCAAATGCCTTAGGATCATATTTTTCAAGAGGTCTACAATTCATTGTTTTAAAAATCTCCTACCATATCAATAACGTTTAAATTTTCAAAAAGCTCTTCATAAGTTTTTGAATTTATAAGATTTGAGAAATATTTACTCTGTCTTTCCTTCTCAGTAAAATATATCTTAAAATATTTTTTAAGTTTATTAAAATCTTTTTCAAGCCCCCAAGTAGCATAAAAATCCTTTATATGGAATTTTAATATATTTAACCTAAAATTTAAATTACTATCCAAAAAGTGTTTTGAAGACAATTTAAATAAATTTAAATTTTTGAAAATTCCACGACCAAACATAATCCCATCAATTAAATATTTATCAACATAATATCTAGCATCCTTGATACTCAAAACATCCCCATTGCCAATAATCAACGTAGAAGGGCTAAGATTATTTCGCAATTTAACAAGTTGATGAAAAATATCAAAATTAACAGGGCCATTGCTCTGATTAACAGCAAGCCTTGGATAAACCGTTAACATGTCAATTCCAAACCCCAACAAAAACCCCAACCAATCATCAATTTCTGGATATGAAAATCCATGCCTGGTCTTAAGGCTAAGAGGTAAATTAAATCTTGCACAAGCTTCTTTGCTTGCAAGAATTATTTCTTTAGCCAAAGATTTATTATTAATTAAAGCTGAACAAACTCCCTTTTTAATTATTTTATTCTTAGGACAACCCATATTAATATCAATTCCCCAAAACCCCATGCCTCCTAATATTTCTATTGCTCTATAAAATTGCTCAGGAACATTGCCCCAAATTTGAGCAATTAAAGGCCGATTGAGTTCATTGGGTTTTAAAAAAACATGCTGGATAGATTGTTTTGATCCGTTTAAAATTCCCTTTGCAGAAATAAATTCAGTAAAATAAATATGGGGCTCTCCTTCTTTAGATCCTATTAAATGAATTAAATTTCTAAAAACAGTGTCAGTAACGTCCTCCATTGGAGCTAAAATCATAATTGGAGGGGGAATATCAAATAAAAACTTCATAAAATGACTATATAATAATAAAATACAACTTTAAGCCAAAACAGTTGCTTAATAGATTTGGATTTTTACAAATAATATTGTAATTTTTAGAACAAAAAACTACTACAAAAGGACTAGCAATAAATGACATAATCATAAATTTTAAAAAGTCAATAAACAATCTTGATAAAAAAAATAATTTAAAAAATTAATCCATAATAAGACTCTCGCCTGGAACCTTAGTTTTTCTTACTAAAGTATCTTTATATCCAGCAGATTTAATTAGCTCAATGTTTTTTTGAACATCGTCAGCATTGGTAGGAATAAAAACAGTATAAAACGGCCCATGAGAATTTACTACAACAAAAAGACCCGCTTTTTTTAATATCCTATAAGCCCTATCGGCATAATCTTTTTTTCTATAAGATCCAACTTGTATGTAAAAATCTGTTTCTTTGTCTGCAGATATTGAATAATCTGCTAATAAACTTGAAGATTTATTTTCAACAGAAATATTTTCTTCTGATTGCTTGATTTTCTTTTCTTTTTCAATCTCAGGAGTATTAAATGCTTTTTTAAGGTCACTAGATTTTGATACAGATGGTCTTTTTTCATTCACACTTTCAATTACTTCAATTTTTACAGGAGCAACTCCTATTCCTAAAAAATCAAGCTTCTCAGCGGCATGTTTTGACAA
Source organism: [Borrelia] tanukii (assembly GCF_030436345.1). GTDB lineage: Bacteria > Spirochaetota > Spirochaetia > Borreliales > Borreliaceae > Borreliella > Borreliella tanukii. Next base: position 776,586 of record NZ_CP124038.1, on the reverse strand, counting down.
ATCGATTATTCTATCCTTCCTAAAAGGACCTCTATCATTAATTCTTACAACAACTGATCTATTATTCAAAAGATTTGTAACCTTTACAGCGGTATTAAAAGGCAATTCTTTGTGAGCAGCAGTAAGAGCCATCATATCAAATTTTTCGCCATTAGCAGTAATTTTGCCGTGAAAAGCTTCGCCATACCATGAAGCAAGACCTACTGTAGCAGAATTTACATGAGAAGCAACAAAAAAAAATACAAAGAGAAAAACAAAGTTTCTATTATCTCTTACGATGGCACCAATTAAATTTCTCATAATGTTTATTATAATATAAAAACATATTTCAATAAACAATTGATCTCACAAATTGCTTATTTACATTCTTTTTGATTTAATTATAAAAAGAAAAAAGTCTAAAAAATGATATTAACAGAAATAATTCGCAGTAACCAAATACAAAAAGCAGCAAAACTTATCAAAAAGGGAGAGCTTGTTGTATTTCCAACAGAAACAGTTTACGGAATCGGTGCAAACGCTTACGATGAAGATGCCGTAAAAATGATTTTTTTAGTAAAAAAAAGGCCTATTAACAATCCTTTAATAGTTCACGTTGACACAGTAAAAAAATTAAAAGAATTATCAGAATATATTCCCAAAAGTGCTCTAATGCTAATCAAAAAGTTTAGTCCAGGACCTTTAACTTATGTTCTTAAAAAATCAATAAAGATATCCAGATTTGTAAGTGGAAACCTAGACACAGTAGCAATAAGAATTCCCGCAAATAAAATAGCTTTAAACTTAATCAAAGCATCTAAAGTTCCCATAGTAGCACCGTCTGCAAATATATCAAAAAGACCAAGCTCAACAAACTTCGAAATGGCCTTAAAAGAATTAAATGGCCTTGTGGGAGGAATAATAAAAACAAAAGAAAACAAAGACTTTAATATTGGAATTGAATCGACTGTGATCGGATTTGACCTAAAAGATAACGTACTAATATTAAGACCAGGTGCAATAACAAAAAAAATGATAGAAAAAGAGCTTCAAGGAAAATATACCGTAAGTTACGCAGAAACAAAAATGGAGTTAGAAAAATCGCCTGGCAACATAATAGAGCATTACAAACCAAAAATTCCTGTTTATTTATTTAAAAGTCAAGACAATATAAGAAAATATTTAAACAAAGATACAAAAATACTTATCACAAAATCTACTTTAAAATCCTACTTATTTAATTTTTTGTGGGATAAAAAAAACATTACAATATTTAATACTCTTGAAGAATATGCACAAAATCTCTACAAAGAACTAGTCAATTCTGAAAATAACTACAAACAAATTCTTAGTGAATTCGTAAAAGATGAAGAACTTGGATACTCAATAAACAATAGAATCAGAAAAGCCAGTTCAAATAGGTTCATTAATTAAAATAATCATGGATTAGCATAGTATACTCAAGCGGTATTTTCTCCTCATCAAAAGCAATACCAAGCGCAAAAAACTTTCCATTGGGCGTCTGAATAACGCTTAAACTTTTTGATTTACCTTCAATAAAAATCTCTTTATCCATAAATTCAAAACTAAAAATCAAATCAATTGCATCTTCATTAACATCCCCATAATCAAAAGAAGAAATTACTAAAGCACCCCCATAAGATAAATCTTTTATTAAGCATTTATGTTTTGACCCATTAAACTTAATAAAAGCTTTATCAGAATCAATTTTTAGCTTTCTAATAGAATCTTTATCAACAATAATTCTTTCATGAATTCTTTGATTTTGTCCAAGTTTTAAATCAAGAAGCTTTCCAACTTTAATAGCAATCTCTTCTGGCACAGGAGATAAAAATTCCAATGTTAATAAATTGTATTCTTTATCTTGAGAAGAATAGGCAGAAGCACTTAACAGTTTAACAGACAAAAAGGGGAAAAAAGCCGCGCTACTCTTAGGATCTGAATTTTTCTTAAGTTGAATAGAACCTAAATTTTTATTTTTAGCCAAAGCGGGCAATACTGTATCTTCTTGAAAAATAAGCTTAAGAGAATCCATAGAAATAGAATAAATTACTCCAAGCACAGAATAAGCACCTATCCTCATCTCAATAGTATTGCGAAGATTTAAAAAACTATTTATCTCTGTACTCATTTTAATTTCTTTACCCCTATACTTAGCGCCATAATCTCTTATTTTTCTCGATAAAAGCATAAACCTCTCCTTTCTCCTTTTTTTGAATATAAAAAATAACAATACCAAACAACATTTAAAACTGTTTCAAACAGTTTTACACCAATAAAGTTTAAAACAAAAAAGCTATAAACAAGCTTAATCAACAATCAACAAATCTACTCTTAAAATCAAAAATATACCACCACCCAACTCTCATAACATCTATTTAATTAACAAAACTTAAAAAATGCTGTTTACATAGTGTAAAATTATAACAATAATTTTACACTATAACAATCAACTCACAACATTATTAATTCTTATGCACTTATAGTATACTTTAGTAAAAAGTATGAACTTAAATAGCTTTAATTTGAAAAAAATAAATAAGCATAAGCTACTTATTTATTTAACATATTTCACAGTTAGCTTTTCTATTATCACGCTGTCATTAGCAATATCTAAGACTATAAACATACAAAAAGATAAAAATTTTGGATATATAAACCCAGCAATTCCTTCAAGACTTTTAGATGTTAATGGAAAGCAAATAACTCAATTTATATCTGATGAAAATAGAGAATTAATGCCCTTAAGAAAAACGCCTGACAATCTTATTAATACACTTTTAATACGAGAAGACATTGGTTTTTTTTCTCATCGAGGTTTTTCATTGATAGGAATTTTTAGAGCCGCATTTAATATTGTTCTTGGTAGATATTTTTCAGGCGGAAGCACATTAACCCAACAACTTGCAAAGCTTCTCTACACAAATCAAGCAAGAAGATCTATTTTAAGGAAATTACATGAAATATGGTGGGCAATTCAACTTGAAAAAAAACTCTCAAAATACGAAATACTAGAGAAGTACCTTAATAAAGTTTATTTTGGGAACGGAAACTATGGAATAGTTGCAGCATCAAAATTCTTTTTTGGCAAAAGTGTAAATAAAATCAATACAGCAGAATCCGTGATGATGATAATTCAACTCCCAAATGCAAAACTTTATTCGCCTCTTTACAACCCAGAATTTTCAAAAAAAATACAACGCGCAGTTTTAAATCAAGTTGTATCAAATGGAATAGTAAAAGCCGAAATTGCTGAAAAAGAATTTAATGAATATTGGCAAAACTACGATTGGACTAGAATGGCTGATACATCTGCAATTTCAAGCAAAAAAGACCAAGCCCCTTATTTCTCTGAATACATAAGGCAAAAAATATTAAAATATTTACCAGATGATGCAAACATATATAAAGATGGGTACTCGATATATTCAACTCTTGACCTTGAAGCTCAAAAACATGCAGATAAAGTTACAAACGATATGATTAACAAAGCAAGAACAATGCACAATTTAAACAGATCCTCTGAAACAATAATTATTAATTCAGAAATTGTCCCTGTAGTAGATGCAATATCAGATTTATTAGGAATTAAAAATTTAAGAATAAATGGAAGGCAATATAAAAAACTAAGAAAAAGAAAATTTTACGAAGACAATATTGATCTGATTGCAAGCTTTGGGGCTATACTTGGAATTGATAAAATAGACAAGGCAACAAAAGAATATATTATCAAAAATAAATTAACACCAAAACTCATTGCGCAGCCTGAAGGAGCAATGATAGCAATAGACACAACAAGCGGAGCAATAAGAGCCATGGTTGGGGGAAGCGGACATGCTAAAGACAATGAATTTAATCGCGCCACACAAGCAAAAGTCCAACCTGGAAGTGCATTTAAAACATTGTATTTTGCAGCAGCAATTGATCTAAAAAAAATAACAGCTGCAACAATGTTTTCAGACTCTCCGGTAGCATTTCTAGATAAAAACGGAGAAATTTATGCCCCAGGAAATTATGGTGGCAAATGGAGGGGCAATGTTTTAACACGCCAAGCATTAGCTTTGTCTTTAAATATTCCAGCATTAAGAATATTAGAAAAACTAGGTTTTGACGCTGCAATTAGCTACTCCTCAAAATTATTAGGCATAACAGATCCAAAAGAAGTAGAAAAAACATTTCCAAAAGTTTACCCACTAGCACTAGGCGTAATATCGGTGTCTCCAATCCAAATGGCAAGAGCATTTGCAATTTTGGGAAATAGTGGCAACGAAATAGAACCTTACGGGATAAGATACATTGAAGACAGAGCCGGAAGAATAATAGCAAATAAAGAAGCAAGCATATTAGCCAAAATAAAAAGTAAAGAACATCAAACTCAAATAGTGTCTCCTCAAACTGCTTATATCATTACAGATATGATGAAATCAACAATTCAATATGGAACCTTAGCAAATCAAAGATATACAAATCTCAAAAATTTTAAATCTGACATTGCTGGAAAATCAGGTACAACGCAAAATTGGGCAGACGGATGGGCAATAGGATACTCTCCTTATATAACAACAGCATTTTGGGTTGGATTTGACAAAAAAGGATATTCACTAGGAATATCCGGAACAGGAACAGGATTGGCGGGACCTAGCTGGGGAGAATTCATGGCAGAATATCACAAAAACTTACCTAAAAAAGTTTTTGTAAAACCTGCAGGAATAATTAGCGTACCCGTACAAGCAGAAACAGGATTATTGCCAGAAGAAATTGCTGACGAGAAAATAATAAATGAACTATTTATTTCTGGCACCCAGCCAATTGAAAAATCAAAATACTATGAAAATAAACTGGAATTTAAAAATACAATAGAATTTAACATATATGGAATTGATGAAATTAACAATAGCGATGAAATAAATTTTGACACTCCTGAATTTGAATATCTTGATAATAATCTTGAAAGCCTAAAAAATAATAACAACAATAACAACGATCTTGAAAGTGTTAACAATAATGAAAATAAAAATGAAGATCAAATAGAGATGAACATTCAAGAACCCATAAATGAAATAGAAAATGAAAACTCACAACAAGATTCAATAAATAACGACGACAATAACGAAGAAATGCTTTTCAAAAATACCAAAGACATTGAAGACGAAGTCATTGTTAATCAAACAAACAAAGAAGAACAAAGCATAAAAGAATTAAATTCAAATACCAATGAAAATGAAAAAATTAACAATAAAGACGTCAACGGAGAAGACATCCAATTGGATTAAAACAATATGTTAATAGATATCGATCAAATAAAAATAAAAAAAAGAATTAGAAAAAATGTAGGAGATCTTGAAACCCTTAAAAACAGTATTATAAAACATGGGTTAATTTACCCAATAATAATAGATAAAAATAAAAATTTGATAGCAGGATTTAGAAGATATCAAGCCTTAAAAGAAATCGGCTATAAAGAAGCTGAGGTAAAAGTAATCTCAATTGAAAACAAAAAAACTTTACTTGAAATTGAACTTGATGAAAATAATGTTAGAAAATCATTTACAAAAAGTGAAGCAAGCTCGGGTGAAGATTACTTAAAAATTTACTCTGAAAGCAATATAATAATAAGATTTCTTAAATTTATTATCTTAAAAATTAAAAACATGTGGAAAAAGAAAAAATAAAAAAATTAAACCATAGCAAAGGGGTGTGTTTATGATAAATTACAAAAATCTTAATGAACTTGAAAATTTTAAAATCCTTGAAGGAATTGCTCCAGAAGTGCTCAAAACTGCACTAACTGGAAAAAGAATAAAAGAGTACGACATTACAATAGAAGGAGATAGCATACATTATAATTATGCTTCAAAGCAAATTAATGAAAATCATCTTAAAATTTTTCAAGACTTAAGCGATGAAGCAAATTTAATAGAAAAATATAAAGAAGTACTTGATGGAGAAAAGATAAATATTAGTGAAAATAGAAAAGTCCTACATCACCTTACAAGAGGACAAATTGGCAAGGATGTAATAGAGGACAATAAAGAAAATATGAGGGAGTTTTTCCAATCAGAACTTGAAAAAATATATAACCTTGCAAAGCAAATCCATTCTGGAAATATTAAAAGCGCAAATGGTAAAAAGTTTAAAAATGTAGTTCAAATAGGAATTGGTGGATCTAGTCTAGGACCAAAAGCTCTTTATAGCTCAATAAAAAATTATGCAAAAAAACATAATCTAGCCTTAATGAATGGTTATTTTATTTCAAACATTGATCCAGACGAATCGGAAGAAGTGTTAAGTAGCATTAATGTTGATGAAACACTTTTTATTATTGTCTCAAAAAGTGGTAACACATTGGAAACCAAAGCTAATATGCAATTCTTAATAAACAAATTAAAATTAAATGGTATAAAAGAATATAAAAAACAAATAGTAATTATAACATTAAAAGACAGCTTATTAGCAATAGAAGAAAAAGGATATCTTGAATATTTCTTCATGCATGATTCAATAGGCGGGAGGTTTTCTCCAACATCAGCAGTTGGACTTGCACTACTCACTCTTTGCTTTACAGAAAAAATTGTAAAAGAAATTATAAAAGGAGCCAATAAAGCTGACAAAAAAGCATTAAATAAAAACGTAAAAGACAATGCGCCTCTATTAGCAGCACTAATTAGTATATATGAAAGAAATGTTCTCAACTACAGCAGTAACTGCATCATTGCTTATTCTAAAGCAATGGAAAATTTTTATCTCCATTTACAACAACTTGAAATGGAAAGTAATGGGAAAAGTGTAAACAGATTTAACGAAACAATAAACTACAAAACTGTAAGAATAATTTGGGGAGGCATTGGAACAGATGTTCAACACTCATTCTTTCAAATGCTTCATCAAGGAACAGACATAGTTCCAATGGATTTCATAGGTTTCAATGAAACACAACTTAAAGAAGATATAATATCTGATAATAGCTCAAGCAATGACAAATTAAAAGCAAATTTAATAGCCCAAATAATAGCATTTTCAAAAGGCAAAGAAAACAGTAATAAAAATAAAAATTTCAAAGGCGAGAGACCTTCTGCACTAATATATTCAAAAGAATTAACACCTTATGCAATAGGGTCAATACTCTCCCATTATGAGAATAAAGTAATGTTTGAGGGATTTTTATTAAATATAAACTCATTCGACCAAGAAGGGGTTCAGCTGGGAAAAATTCTTGCAAATCAAATTTTAAAAAATGACAATTTTGAAGATGAAGTAATAGAATCTTATTCTAAAAAAATATTAAAACAAAATTAATTAATTTTGAATATATACCCTTAAGTTTAAAAAAGAATGCACTAAGCTTATACAAGAGGTAATAATGGATAAGATAAGTATATTATATACATTAATCAATATTATAATAATGCTTATTCTAATAAGCATAGTTTATCTTTGCAAAAGAAAAAATGTTTCTTTTACAAAAAGAGTGTTTATATCGTTGGGACTAGGAATAGCGTTTGGAACGACTATTCAATATTTTCATGGCACAAATTCATCTATAACAAACGAAAGTATCAATTGGATAAATATTTTGGGGGAAGGATACGTAAGACTTCTTAAAATGGTTATAATCCCCTTAATAATAACATCAATAATCTCTGCAATAATAAAATTAACCAACAGTCAAGACGTTGGAAAAATGAGTCTATTAGTAATATTAACACTAGTATTCACAGCAGGCATTGCTGCTATAATTGGTATTTTCACTGCTTTAATGTTAGGATTAACAGCCGAAGGACTGCAAGCAGAAGCCAGCGAAATTTTACAAGGTGAAAAATTGCAAAAAGGCCTTGAAATATTAAATCAAACACCAATCACGCAAAAAATTGCAGAACTTATTCCACAAAATATATTTGAAGATTTGGCAGGACTTAGAAAAAATTCAACAATTGGGGTTGTAATATTTTCAGCTATCGTAGGAATAGCTGCCCTTAAAATATCTATCAAAAAACCAGAATCAATAGAATTTTTCAAAAAAATAATATTAACACTTCAAGACATAATATTGGGAATAGTAACTTTAATTTTAAAACTAACGCCTTATGCTATATTGGCTTTAATGACAAAAATTACAGCAACCAGCGAAGCCAAAAGCATAATAAAGCTTGGAGAATTTGTAATTGCCTCCTACATTGCCATAGGTATTACATTCCTTATGCATATGACATTAATTGCAATAAACAAATTAAACCCAATTACTTTTTTAAAAAAAATATCTCCAGCACTAACATTTGCATTCATATCCAGATCTAGTGCTGCAACCATACCTATTAATATAGAAATTCAAACTAAAAACCTTGGAGTAAGCGAAGGAATAGCAAATTTATCAAGCTCCTTTGGAACATCAATTGGACAAAATGGTTGTGCAGCACTGCATCCCGCTATGCTTGCGGTAATGATAGCACCAACTCAAGGGATAAACCCTACAGATACTTCATTTATACTCACACTTCTTGGATTAATAATAATAACTTCGTTTGGGGCTGCAGGCGCTGGAGGAGGCGCAACAACAGCCTCATTAATGGTGCTCTCAGCAATGAACTTTCCAGTAGGATTGGTCGGGCTTGTAATATCTGTTGAACCTTTAATTGACATGGGAAGAACAGCTGTTAATGTGGGCGGTTCAATGCTTGCTGGCGTTATATCTGCAAAACAACTTAAACAATTCGACCATAATATATACAACAAAAAAGAGTTCATAAGTAAATAAATGGAAAAACAATCATGAAAATAATAATTATTGGGGGCACATCAGCAGGAACTAGTGCCGCAGCTAAAGCAAAGCGCTTAAACAAAAATCTAGACATTACTATCTATGAAAAAACAAATATTGTATCTTTTGGAACTTGTGGTCTGCCTTACTTTATAGGAGGATTTTTTGACAATCCAAATATAATGATTTCAAGAACACAAGAAGAATTCGAAAAAACTGGAATCTCTGTTAAAACCAACCACGAAGTGATCAAAGTAGATGCAAAAAATAATACAATTGTAATAAAAAATCAAAAAACGGGAAACATTTTTAGTAATACTTACGACAAACTCATGATAGCAACTGGTGCAAAACCTATTATCCCAGCAATCAATAATATCGATCTAAAAAATTTTTATACGCTGAGAGATTTAGAAGATGGTCAAAAAATAAAAAATTTAATGGATAGCGAAGAGATTAAAAATATAGTGATAATTGGTGCTGGATATATTGGAATTGAAATGATAGAAGCAGCAAAAAATAAAAGAAAAAATGTAAGATTAATTCAGCTAGACAAACACATCCTTACAGATTCCTTTGACGAAGAAATAGTTCAAATAATGGAAGAAGAATTAATAAAAAAAGAAGTTGATCTTCATACAAATGAGTTTGTAAAAAGTTTAATAGGAGAAAAAAAAGTAGAAGGGGTTGTAACAAACAAAAATACTTATCAAGCTGACGTTGTTATACTTGCTACTGGAATAAAACCTGCTACTGAATTTTTGGAAAATCAGCTTAAAACTACTTCAAATGGAGCAATAATTGTAAATGAGTACGGCGAAACTAGTATAAAAAATATTTTTTCTGCAGGTGATTGCGCAACTATTTATAATATAGTAAGCAAAAAAAATGAATATATACCCCTGGCAACAACAGCTAACAAACTTGGAAGAATAGTCGGTGAAAATTTAGCTGGGAATCATGTTCCATTTAAAGGCACATTGGGCTCAGCTTCAATTAAAGTACTATCTTTAGAAGCTGCAAGAACAGGACTTACAGAAAAAGATGCAAAAAAGCTTCAAATAAAATATAAAACGATTTTTGTAAAGGATAAAAATCATACAAATTATTATCCGGGCCAAGAAGATCTTTATATTAAGCTAATTTATGAGGAGAATACCAAAATAATCCTTGGAGCACAAGCAATAGGAAAAAATGGAGCAGTAATAAGAATTCATGCTTTATCAATTGCAATCTATTCAAAACTTACAACAAAAGAATTGGGAATGATGGATTTTTCATATTCTCCACCATTCTCAAGAACCTGGGATGTATTAAACATTGCTGGAAATGCCGCTAAATAGAAAGAATTTAATTCTTCATGCTAATCGGCTGTCCCGTGCTTGAAAGAACATCTCTCCAAAAAGAACCATTTGGATTAACCTTATTTCTGTCAATTACTGCCATCTTAATCGGTATATGCACAAATTTTGTACTCCACAAACTAATCAACATTTTTGTCTTGCCAGACATTGCAGCATGCACAGCATTCGACCCAAGCCTAGCACAATAAAGAGAATCACTAGCATTAGCAGGTGAACTTCGAATAATGTAACTAGGATCAATGTATTTAAGAGTAAATTGTATATTTTTTGCTTTAAAATATTCTGTAATTTTATCTTTAATATAAAGCCCAATATCTTCATAAAGCAAATTTCCAGAATCGTCTTTCTTTCGGGGAAAATTGTCAAAATACTTTTGACCTGCTCCTTCTGCTATCAATATTACTGCATGAGGAATTTCTTCTAAACTTTCTTTCTCTAAAAGTCGTCTTTCAAGATGAACAAGAAATCCATTAGGACCTTCTATGTCAAAATCAAGCTCTGGAATTAAACAAAAATTAACATCATTAGAAGAAAGCGCAGTATGAGCGGCAATAAAGCCAGAATCCCGTCCCATAACCTTAACAAGTCCAATGCCATTATAAGCACTATTAGCTTCAAAATGAGCACCAGCAACAGCTGCAACCGCTTGTTCTACAGCAGTTTCAAATCCAAAAGATTTTTGAACAAACATAAAATCATTGTCTACAGTTTTAGGGATACCCACAACTGCTATTTTTAAATTTCTTTTTTCTATCTCCTCAGCAATAAGAAGAGACCCTTTTTGAGTACCATCTCCACCAATGTTAAAAATCATATTAATGTTCATTCTCTCTAAAGTGTCAACTATTTCCACAGGTTTAATACCGCCCCTTGAAGAGCCGAGAATAGTACCCCCAAATTTATTAATATCATCAACAACATCTGGATTAAGATTAATAAAAGGTGAATTTGACTCAGGAAGAAGACCTTGATATCCAAATTTTACCCCATAAATATTGCGAACCCCATAAATTTTCCATAAAGTTCGCACAATAGAACGAATAACGTCGTTAAAGCCAGGACAAAGTCCACCACAAGTAGTAATAGCCGCTTTAACATGTCTGGGCACAAAATAAATTTTTTCTCTAGGTCCAGCTTTTTCTAAAAGAACATCTTCATACTTATCCCCAGCATCCTCATTTCTATATACACTAAACTTAATTTTATTTTTTTCATTAACAAAATGTGAAGAACCCTCGCTAGCATAAAAATCAATCAAAGGATTATTTTGCTTGCATTCTCCTAAACTATCTATTTTAAAATCTAAATTTTCATTTTTAATTCTATACACCCAATACTCCTTTATAGCATTATAGCCTAATTACTTTCTAATAAATTGACTTTGATCTTTAATCATATCGTATATGTCATCATAAATATAAGGGGACCCTTCAATAGGCGATTTGATTAAATTGCCAGCTATAAATTCAAAATATTTATTCAACTTTGAATTCTTCTCAAAATCAATAAATGGCACCCTATTATTAATAGCCTCTCTAAAACTTTTTGCAAAAGGCACAAAGCCTATAAACTCTATTGGTATACTAATATTATTCTTAACAACATTGATCAAATTTTCACACATAGCAATCTCTTCACTAGTTTCTATTCTATTCAAAACCACTCTAGGATAAAAATTATTCATCATCTTTTTAACTTTCAAAGAAGAACTCAAAGAAATAAGTTCAATCCCAACAACCAAATCTTTAAATCCAAGCTTTGTCCCTTCAATCTTATCTTTGAAAAAATTACCAATATAATCGCGCTCAGGGCTTTTTTGCGGAAATCCTAAATATAAAAGACGATAAAGAGCATTCTTTAAAAAAGAATAAGCATTAAGTATAGAGGGGGTTTCTGGCACTGTAACAATTATACCACTATAAGATGCTAAATAAAAATCTATTGTATTATAAGAAGTTCCAGATCCTAAATCTAAAAAAATAAAATCAGCAATAAGATCTTTTTGAATGGATTCTATAATCTTTTTCTTAATAGAAAAAGAAAGATTGGCTGTTCCCGTATAAAGAGCATCACCTGGGATAAGGTAAAGTTTATCATAAGATGTTTTGCATACTAAATCTGAAAAATTCTTATCCTTTTTATTAATAAAAGAACCAATACCCACGCCCTTATTTTTAACACCCAAACAAGTATGCAGATTAGAACCTCCAAGATCAAGGTCAACAAGTATTACGGTTTTACCCAAACTAGAAAGCTTATAACCAACATTTGCAACAAAAGATGTTTTTCCAACACCACCTTTACCACTTGCTACAGGAATAATTTTAGTCATTCTTGAACCCTAATTATCCTTACGATCTTTTTGAAAAATCTTCATAAAATTAAAAATCCCTACAAATCTCGATTTTTTTTCAGCATCTTTATTTAAATTTTCATCCTCTTTAGAAACCGAAATTAAATCTTTAATTAAATCTTTATTGTTTGTAAAATTTTCAATACTATCTGGTTTCCCACAAATTACAATTTTATCATCTTTTAGAAAAAAATAATCGCCATCAACAAATTCATATCTAGAATTACTTAAGTTCCTAACAGCAATAACTGTAATCCCGCATTTTCTTCTAAGATCAGCTTCATAAAGAGTTTTTCCAACATATTCTTTGGGAATAACAGTTTCAGCTACAATAATATCATACCCAATAATATTATAAGTTGAAAGATTAGGAGATACTAATAATGGGGTTAATCTTCTTGCAGCATCTTTACTTGGAAATATAATTTTTGTTGCACCAAGAGTTTTTAATATTTCAGCATCATCCCTATTTTCTGTCTTAACACATATTTCTTTCAAGCCTAAAAGATTACAATAATGGGTTACAAGAGCACTTTTGCCAAGATCATCATCAAAGTCAATCACAACAGCATCTGTATCTACAGGAATTATTCTTTTCAAAGCATTTTTAGTAAACTGTTCAACAACAAAGCTTTCTGTAGATATCACATCATATTCTTCAATAAGCTCTTTAGATGTATCTATAATAATAATTTGACAATCAAGTCTGCTTAAATCTTCAAGCAAATGTATTCCTAAATTACTAAGTCCAATAATAACAAATGTTTTCATATGTTTCACCCAACCAAAATGTCTTGCCTTGGCCTTGTAAATTCTTCAAAACGCACCTTTCTTGAAACAAAAACAGCCATCGAAAAAAGACCTATTCGTCCTGCAAACATAGTAAAAATTATAATGACTTTACCCCAAAATGACAAATCCTGAGTTACTCCAACCGAAAGACCAACTGTTCCAAAAGCAGAAAATACTTCATAACCCAAATCAATAACTTTCCAATTGCCAGACCCTCCTTCAAAAAAAAGAAGCATAAAAAAAGAAAAACTTACAATAAAAATAGCTCTTGCAAAAAATAAAAGTGCAAATCTTATGCTATCTATTGAAACCTTATAAGATCCAATAATGTATCCATTGCCATTTTGATTTTTAACAACAGCTAATACAATTAAAAAAAATGTTGTAATTTTAATTCCCCCTGCGGTTGATCCAGGCGCCCCGCCAATAAACATAAACGGCAAAGAAACTATTTGGGTTCTTCCACTTATCAAAGAATTATCAAGATAATTAAAACCAGCTGTTCTAGTACTAATCGAATAAAAAATTGAATTAAATATTAGAGTACCTATTGAATAACCATCTTTTAATTTATGCATCTCCGTGAAAAAAAATAAAATTGCGCCAATTATGATTAAAACAAAACTTAAAGAAAAAACTATTTTAGCATGAAGTGATAGTTTTTTTCTGTTCTTAATAGTATTCTTTACATCTCTATAGACCATAAACCCAAGCCCACCACAAATTATTAAAATAGAAACCACAACTATAGCCTCAGGAACATCTCGCCACGCATAAATACTCTCAGAATGCATGGAAAAACCCGCATTACAAAAAGCAGAAATTGTCGTAAATAAAGCCTCTAAGAATGAAATATTAACTCCCCTAAGTTTAAAACAAATAAGTATTAATATTAAACCTATCATTTCAATTGAAAAAGTTATAAACAATATGCTTTTTAAAATTCTAATAGGATTATATTCTATATTTGAAAGAGAATACTGCTTTATTATTCTTGCATCCGTTAAATTCATTTTCTTTTTAGGTATAAGCAAATAAAAAGTAGTAATACTTATAAATCCAAGCCCTCCAAGCTGGATTAGCAACATTATTAAAATAAATCCAAAAGTAGAAAAGCTTTCTACTTCAACCGTTACAAGACCCGTAATGCTTACAGCAGAAACAGCAGTAAAAAGAGCATCAATGTATGCTAATTTGCCATCACCTTGCCAAGAAATAGGCAACATTAACAAAAGAGAGCCTATAAACATAATTAAAACAAAATAACTAAAAAGTAAAAACCTGTCGCTAAATTCAAATTTCAACATATGATACAAAAAGTTGTTTAAATTATCAAAAATTTATCTTACATAGCATAATATTTTAACATTGAAATATTATCATAATTACATTATTTTTAATATATGTTTGAAGTAGAATCAAAAGTATTTATTCCTCCAAAAGAATTGAAAAGAATTATTAAGTTAGCAAATAAAAAATTCAAATTTATTAAAGAAGAAATAAAAACTGACATCTATTACTCAAACCAAAAAAAAATTATAAGAATAAGAAAATTAAATACTCTAGAAAAAATTGTCACATTTAAAAAAAAAATATTAGACAACAACAATACTATAGAAATTAATAAAGAGATAGAATTCAAAATAGACAGCATTAACAATTTTTTAATCCTTATGAAAGAGCTTAAATTTAAAAAGCTATACAAAAAGATAAAAAAAAGTTTAATTTATCAAACTAATAATTTAAATGTAGAGATAAACGAAATAAAAAATCTTGGATTTTTTCTAGAAATAGAAAAAATAATTAACGATCAAAATGATATAGATTTAGCAAAAAAAGAAATTGGCAACATAATCAATCAATTTGGATTAAAAGAAAATATTGAAACTAGATCCTACTTTGAATTACTTTCATTGGCGAACCAAAGTAAAAAATAATTCATTGGAATTATAGCTTAAAGTAGAAACTACAAACCCTTGATTGCCATAAATTCCAATCTGGGGGCTAGTAACATTGCTCTTAAAATGCTCCAACTTATTTAAAAAATACCAATTTTTATTCTTAAGATAAATCAATCTCACATTATTATTGTCTTCAAAAGCTAAAAACAAATTATTTTTATAAAGCCCAATATCAATACTTGAGCCTTCCATTTCGACATTAGGGCTTATATTGATCCATTTATTGCTTTTCAAAGGGCAAATGCTTATAATAGGTCTATTTTCAGAAACCAAACTCATAATTATTTGATTAAAATTAGAATCAAAAAAACCTTTAATAAAATTAGCCATATAAACAGAAGGAATATTTGCATTTACCCAAGCACTTTCATTGTTTACAATAAATTCAGATTTAATCTCATCATTTGACTTATAATTATAAAAAATACCCAAAAAAGGTTCAGATATTAACCCAATGTTTGATGAATTAACATTAGAATCACCTTTACTTAAATAAGAATGTATTACGTCAGCCCAAATACTTCCGTAACCCATATTTGAGATTAAATTTATTTTATATTCATCTCCAATTTTCCTTAAATATGTCAAATACAACCTATCCTTTAAATCAATGCTAATATTTAATAAAGATCCAAAATTTTCCATGTACCCAGGACTAATATCAATCCATTTTCTACTATTAAATTTTTTAACTACAAGCTCACTAGTAAAATCAGACCCTGATTTCGTAACAAAAGCAATATATAAATTTCCTTTTGAATTAATTGAAAAATCAAAATTAACTATATTAACAATATTTCCATTAACAGATGAATCAAGATTAAACCAACCAACATTCTCAATAAACTCAGCAACCTTAATGTCTTCGCTATTTTCTAACTGATAAGCAATATAAATATTGCTTTTATAAGTCCTTAATACATATTTTTTAAGCTTGTCAGTTAAATTTAAAACGGGTAGCTCTTTTAAAGTAAAAAATAAATCTTCTTTTTCAATCTTAGATGTTTTAGCTTTCAGAAAATTGCTATTCAAAATTGAAAAATCTAAATCTGTAAGCGAAAACTTTATGTTTTCATTTTTAGTGCCAACGTATATTATTGCGTAAAGAGAATTTTTATCTAACCTTATTTTAAAATCACTTTTTTTTATTTTATCAGTTATGTACTTTTTATTAGAAATATCATAAATTTTAAAAACAAAATCAGAATTTGAATTTTTATCTAAAGTCAAAATATAATCAGAAGATTTGCTGACTTTTAAATAAACACTTCCCTTTCCACTTCTATTTAGAATACTCAGCGGACTAATTTCCGTTAATATTTGATTTACTTGAGCTTGAATGGAAGAAAGTTTTGCAAATAAAAATATCAAAATTAATGTCTTATTTATTTTCATATTTTTTTTACATTCAAAAATATTAAGGCATAGTCTAAAAATGATAAAATTGCAAAAAGAGCAGCACAAACATACGTTGCTTGAACAATAAATAAGAATTTGAATTCAAAATTTAAAATGTAGCTAATAAAATTTTGAATTGATTCTGTAAAGTTAAGTTGATTTAAAGTATAAAGCAAAAGACTTGCAAAAGTACAAACAGCATAAAGAAGCGACTTTAATTTCCCCAAAAAATTGGCTTGTTGAACTATATTAAACTGAATAATTAAATTTCTAACAAAACCAATAGAAATTTCACGATAAATAAATATTACAAAAAAATAATAGGGGGTTATTCCTTTGTAAAAGAAAAAAACAAAATATGTTAAATGCTGCAAAACATCCGCATAAGGATCTAAAATTTTACCCACATTGCTAACAAGACCATATTTTCTTGCAATATACCCATCAATAAAGTCAGTAAATTCATTAAAAATGATTAAAAACCAAATAATTCCAAAAAACAAATATGGAAAAAATATATTTTCCAAAAAAAACAAAATTAATATAATAAAGGAAAGTATAATCCTAGCTAATGTTATCTTATTAGGAGTAATAACCTTGATTAAATTATTCAATTTATCAAATCTCCTTATCTTTTACTTTTAATAAAATAAACTTAAGAGCTTCATTAAGTTCAATTCCATTTATTTGCTCATTTGTTCTTGTTCTAATAGATATTCTTTCTTCTGCTACCTCTCTCTCGCCAATTATAAACATATAAGGTATTTTTTTAGCCTGATATTCCCTAATCTTAGCATTCATTCTTGAAGAGCTATTATCAAGTTTTATTCTAATCCCCTCATTTTTAAATTTATTAAAAACCTTAATAGCATAATCTTCTACAATATTGTTAACAGGAATGATTACTGCTTGAATAGGAGATAACCATAAAGGAAACGCTCCGCCATAGTGTTCTACAAGAATTCCAAAAAATCTTTCAATAGATCCCAACAAAGCTCGATGAATCATAAATGGTCTTTTTTCTTTACCATCCTCAGCAGTATAAGTCATATTAAATCTCTCAGGTAGATTAAAATCAAATTGAATTGTGCTCATCTGCCACTCTCTTTCAAGCGAATCAACTATCTTAAGGTCAATTTTAGGCCCATAAAAAGCACCTCCCCCTTTATCAATTTCATAAGGAACTTTAAAATCACTTAAAGCCTCTTCAAGAACTTTTAAAGACATTTCCCAATCAGCATCATTCCCAACAGACTTGTCGGGCTTTGTAGAAAGATATGCCTTTAAGTTGTTAAAGCCAAATTTATTCCACATATAAATAGCAAATCTAAGAACTTCTTTAATCTCATCTACAACTTGAGAATGGGTACATATAATGTGAGCATCATCCTGAGTGAAGCCTCTGGCTCTCATTATGCCGTGCAAAGCACCTATCTTTTCATAACGATATACAGTGCCAAGTTCGGCCCATCTAAATGGCAAATCTCTATAAGAATGTCTACCTGTATTGTAAATTGCAATATGAAAAGGACAATTCATGGGTTTAAGATAATAATCACTTTTATCCATTTCTATTTTTTCAAACATGCTGTCCTTATAAAAGTCTAAATGGCCAGAAGTTTGCCAAAGCCAAGATTTACCAACATGGGGTGTAAAAAGAATATCATACCCATTTTTAGAGTGCTCTTCTCTCCAAAAATCCTCTATTAAAGCTCTTATTTTGGCTCCATTGGGATGAAAAAAAACAAGTCCTGGTCCAATCTCTTCATGAATAGAAAATAAATCAAGTTCTTTTCCAAGCTTTCTATGGTCTCTTTTTTTTATTTCCTCTCTCAAGTTAAGATAAGATCTTAGCTCTTTTTCATTATTCCACAAAGTTCCATAAATTCTGGTAAGCATTGTATTTTTTTCATTACCTCGCCAATAAGCTCCAGCAATGCTAGTAAGCTTAAATGCCTTTGGATCAATTTTATTCATATTATCAACATGAGGACCCCTGCAAAGATCAACAAACTTATGACTCTTATAAATAGAAATTTCATTTTGTAAATCAAAATTTTTAATCAAATCAATCTTGTAAGGCTCATCTTTAAAAATTTCAAGAGCCTGTTCTACGCTTATTATCTCTTTTTCAAAAGAACTCCCGGTCTTTAAAATCTCTCTCATTCTATTTTCTATGTCCAAAAGAGAATCTTCTGTAATTTGCTTTTTAAATTCAAAATCATAATAAAAACCATCTTTAATAGGAGGACCTATTGCAATTTTGGTATTTGGAAATAAATCACGCACAGCTTCTGCCATAACATGGGCTATTGAATGTCTTTTTTTGTAAAGAATATCTTCTTTATTTAGATCTTTATTCACAACAATACCCTTAATCTTTTGATTTTTATTAAAAAATTAAAATTTATATTCATCACTTTTACGCAAAAATACGTACCTCAAATATTTATAATTACTAAGTTAAAATATACAAAAAAATTTTCTAAAAAAATAGAGATAAGAAAACAAAAAAATAAAAATAAATTCTCAATCCATAGCAACTATTGATTCAATATTAAAATAAAAAGACATTGCTAAAAAAAATGTAATAGTAGAAGAACCCCCATAAGAGAGAAAGGGAAAAGGAATCCCAGTAATAGGAAGAACTCCTAAAGACATTCCAACATTAAAAGAAGTATGAAAAAACAAAAGTCCCAAAATTCCAGATATTACTAAAGCCATATATCTATCTTGACTTTTATTCATTATTATCAAAAATTTAAAAAAAAGAAAAAAAAATAATATTAAAATCGTACTAACACCTAAAAATCCAAACTCTTCAGCAAGAATAGAAAAAATAAAATCTGTGCTCTGAGACGGCACATAATTAGCATGGGTATAAGGTCCTTTTAAAAATCCTTTGCCCAAAAGACCTCCAGAACCAATTGCTATCTTAACCTGATTTAAATTCCAACCAGCGCCCTTAGCATCAATAGCCGGATCTAAAAATACTAAAAACCGCTTAATCTGATAAGTCTTCATTAACTTTGAAAGGACTTTTGAAAACACTATTGAAACCAATAAAATAGAACTTGCAAAAAATACATAAAAATAAATTATTTTAATACTCAAACCATATTTAGCAATAAAAAATCCTATAACAGAAATCAAAAGTATTAAAAGCAACACCCCCATTACTACTCTAAAATAAAAAGGATTTGAAAAAATAAGATAAAATACATTACCCATATTTACTTTATATTCATACCAAACCGGTAAAATTGCAAAAACAAAAGATAAAAACCCTGTCAACGCAAATGCTAAAACATAATGTAAGTCTATTCCTGCAAAAAAAGAAATAAATATAAAAATGGTTAAATATACTATCGCTGTACCAAAATCAGGTTGCAATAATATAAGAATTACAGATGGAAAAATTAACAAAAATGCAGCAATAAAAATAAAAAATTCATTATAACCTTTTTTTTCAGCATAAAATTTTGAAAGTGTTAAAATAATAATAACTTTACCAAATTCAGAAGGCTGCCCTCCAAACTTCCATATACCAATCCAAGACCTTGCTCCGTTTACAGTCATTCCAAAAAATGCAGTAAAAATTAAAGCTAATATTAATAAAAAATATAAAGGATATACCATGCTATAAACAAATTTTAAATCATATTTACCCACTATAAAAATCAAAAAAAATCCAATAATTACCCAAAAGGTTTGTTTTATATATTCATTCTTAGTTAAAGACCCACTAATATTATAATCGCTAGAATAAATCAACAATATACCAACAAAAGAAACTATAAATAAGCTTATTAAAGCTAAATAATCATAATTTTTCCTAAAAACCATTAATCTACCTAATATACCAAGGCCTATAGCCTTTAAGAATATCTTCATAACTTTGATTTGCAAAAATACCTTGCATTATTAAATCTGTAGATTTTGCAGGCCACCAATCTACATTGCTTTTTGCCTCAACCAAACTAAAAACAATAATTTGATTATCAGCTGAGCCATTATAAGGAGCAAGTCCAATAAAAGAACTATTTTCAAAACCATCTATACCAGTTTGACCAGTACCTGTTTTGCCTCCAACCTTAACGGCTTTCGTAATAACTGCATATTTTGCTGTACCATAAGTTACAACACTCCTCATATATTTTTTTAGAAGCTTAAATGTGTTCTTACTAATAAGATTTGTCTTTTTTAGTATTTCTGGCTTATTCTCAAGAATAATTTCATTCGTACCGCCCTTTAAAATTTTATTTACAACTCTAGGCTTATATACAACACCTTCATTTGCAATCATAGCAACCATATTAACAATCTGAATAGGGGTAGCATTCAAAAATCCTTGACCTATTGAAAAATTTACAGTATCTCCTCCTACCCAAGATTGATTAAAAGTTTTTTCTTTCCACTCGGGACTAGGAAGTAGACCAGATACTTCATTTGGCAAATCAATTCCTGTTTTTTCTCCAAATCCAAATTCTTTTGCATATTTTCTAATTTTATCAACCCCAAGATACTTAAGTCCAAGTGTATAAAAATAAACATTAGAAGAATGTGCAATCGCCTCTTCTAAATTAACATACCCATGACCACCGGGCTTCCAACAATGAAAAATTCTATTTCCAACTTTAAAATATCCAGGACAATAAATTTTACGATCTTTATCTATAACTCTCTCCTCAAGAATAGCAGCAGCAACAACTAACTTAAAAATAGACGCCGGTGGATAAACAGATTGAATAGCTTTGTTTAAAAAAGAGTAATCTTCCTTATTATGTTTATTGTAAACATCTCTCATAGAATAGTAAGGATAGTTGTGAAGAGAAAGAACAGCACCTGTTGATGGTTTTAATACAACAATAGAGCCATGCCTTTTGCCCAAAGCATTCTTAGCAAGATCTTGAATATCTTTATTAATATTAAGTACAACATCATTACCTGGAACCATATTCTTTATGATAGAACCGTCATCTATTTTTCTTTCCTTAGAATCCACTTTGTATTTAATTAATCCCTCTTGCCCTCTAATATAATTATCATAAACTTGTTCAATACCCAACTTTCCAATCGTAGAAGTATTGTCATAACCACTAACATTATAAAACGTTCTAAGTTCTCTTTGATTTATTTGCCCAACATAACCGATTGAATGTGAATATGAATCATCAACTAAATAGTTGCGCTTAAAAGAATAAGTCCATAAAAGAGCAGGATAATCAAACTTTTTTTCAGAAATTCTAAACAACATTTTTGGAGTAAGTTCCATTATCTCAACATCTTTAAGATATCCACCAGGCTCTTGCAGCTTAGACAAAATAATAGATTTATCAATATCTAGAGTGCTTGACAAAAAGTCTACCATCTCAATTCTAGTAGCAACGGGCATATTATAATATTGTTGCAAACTTATCTTTAAAACAAACATGGTTAAATTATTTGCCAAAATATTGGAATTAGAATCTAAGATCTCACCCCTTGAGGCATTGATTTTTTCCAATCTTGATAAAAAAACATTGGCCTCCCTATCGTAAAACAAATGCTTACCAATTTGCATTTTAAATAAAATCGCTAGATAAAACAGCATAATTACTATTAAGAAAAATATTCCAAATTTGTATCTAAAATTTGTTATAACACCCACTAATAATCCTCTTTAAAAGAATAAAAATTTCTAGTAAAATAATTTTGAATTGGGTACAAAAAGTTAATAAACATTATATTTACAACAAGGTCAAGGTTAAAAATTGAATAATTAAAAGATTTTAAATCTACAAAATCATAAAATACAATAGCCAAAAACCATAATATAACTTTTGAAAAGATAAAAAATATTGTCATGCTAAGCATATTCTTAGGCATCAATAACTTTATTTTATTGTTAAAATAAAATATTAATGTATACCCAAAAACAAAAAATCCAAGTGGCAGTCCTGTAAAATAATCCATAAGAAGACCATATAAAATGCTAGATAATAATCCCACATTAAAAATAAAATTCAAAGAATTAAAAACTAGAAAAATTAAAAAAATATCTATTGAAAAATAAAAATAGGTTGCAAAATAGTGTTGAAAAATTTTACCTAAAAATGCACTAGAAATAAAATATGTTAAAAATGCCGCCATTATTTACCAATCTCTTTGTTGTTTTTAACAAGAAAAACATACTCAAGCTTATCTAAAACTATTGCTGGTTCTACTTCTATTTTTAAAAGAGAATTGTAATCAAGAATATGAAAATTTGTAATCTTTCCAATATAAATGCCAACTGGATATTCACTAAACCCAGCAGTAACAATAGAATCACCTATCTTCAAATCTTTTTCAGCAAGTTTATTAACATAATTCATTTCAAGTTTTTTGCCATAACCATTACCTTCTACAAGACCTATAAACCTGCTACTTTGAATCCTTGCAGACACAAAATTTTCATAATTGGTCAAAGGCAAAATTTTAGCAGTATTAGAATAAACCTTTACAACTTTGCCTACAAGACCACTAAAGCCGTCTTGATAAGCAACTGCTATCATATCCTTTTCTATCCCATCATTGAATCCTTTGTTAATAGCCATTAAAGTCGATATATTTGAATAATTTAAATATATAATCTCTGCTGAAATAAAATCGCTAGAACTTGATGAATAAAAATTTAATTGCTCTTTAAGACGAACATTCTCTTGCCTTAGTGACTGTATATTCTGAGTTACTATTTCAAGCTGTTGTATCCTTTTTTTATAAAATTCTATCTTGTCCTTATAATTTTTATATTCATTGACGGTTTCAAAAACATTAGAAATAAAACTAAAAACCTCATGCATTCTACTTTGAATATAAGAATTAAGAGTAAAAAACAAAAAATTATCAGTTTTTTTTCTTTGAACACTGCTTGAATCATAAATCATAAAAACAAGAGAAACTATCAATACTAAAAGCACTTTGATAAAATTCTTGAATTTGACAAGAAAATTCATAACTTATTCATTGATAAAACTGTAAATATTTTTACTAATATCTATTCTATTAGCGTAATCATAAAATAATCCAGCACCAACAGCTACAGAGAGAAGCGGATTATCTGCAACGTAAACAGGAACTCCGGTCTCTTTTGAAAGAAGCCTATTTAAACCCTTAAGAAGAGCTCCTCCTCCTGTTAAAATGATGCCGCGCTCAACAATGTCTGTGGCAAGCTCTGGGGGTGTTGCACCAAGAGTACGCTTAACTTCATCAACAACAACATTAATAGGCTCCTGTAAAGACTCCCTTACTTCCATAGAATCAACAAGTTGCTTTCTAGGAAGACCAGTTACAGCATCGGTACCCTTAATATCTATTTTTTCTACCCTCAAATTTTGAATATCAGGATATACATTTCCTATCTTAATTTTCAATTTTTCTGCTGTCTGTTGACCAATTATAATATTATGAGAATTTCTCATGTACTTTATTATGCTCTCATCAAATTCATCACCGCCGGTTCTAATCGCCCTACTTACAACCATGCCGCCAAGAGAAATAACCGATATTTCTGTAGTTCCACCCCCAATGTCACACACCATGTGGCCTGTAGGTTCAAAAATAGGAATATCAGATCCAATAGCAGCTGCAAGAGATTCTTCTATTACCTTAACTTCTCTTGCACCAGCATTCATTGCACTCTCTTTTACAGCTCTTCGCTCAACCTCTGTAATGCAAGTTGGAACACCTATTACCATTCTTGGCTTAAAAAACAATTTCTTACGAGAAAAAATTTGATTAATAAAATATTTAATCATCTTCTCTGTATTCTCAATATCAGCAATAACTCCGTCTCTGAGTGGACGCACAGCTTTAATATTTTCTGGAGTTTTCCAAAGCATTTTTTTAGCATTTCGACCAACCGCAACGACTTTATTACCTTTAGTAATATCTATTGCAACAACAGAAGGCTCACTCATAACCACACCATAATCTTTAATATAAACCAACGTATTACATGTTCCAAGATCAATACCAATATCTATTAAAAAAGACTTAAACAAATTCAAATCAACCTCCCTAAAAATCTTCCAAAGTAATTCCAAGCCTCTCTCTTGCTGCTTCTAAATAAGGATTAAGATTGAGAGCTTCTCTCCAGTATTTTCTAGCTTTAGGATAATCTTTATCTCTCTTCCTATATATATCTCCTATTTTAACATAAACGCTAGAATTTGAACTATTAATTTCTAGAACTTTATTATAGTAATTAAAAGAACCATCATAGTCGCCCTTATCCAATAGAATGTCCCCATAAAGCAAATATACCTTTTGAATTAAATTTTCATCCGTTCTCTCACCCTTTGACAATTTTACTTTTTCTTCTTCTATTATTTTTTTTATATACTCTACACTTTTATTTATATCATTCAGCTTGTAATTAACATAAGCCAAACTCCAAAGCACTAAATCAGATTTATTTTCATTGTAGGCTTTTTCAAAAAACTTTAAACTAGACTTGTAATCTCTTAAAAGCTGATACGAATACCCCAAATACTCAAAAACATCTTCTTTAATGTTCATGAAATCAAAACCACCAACACTTAAAGCCTTCTTCAAAAATTTTACAGCAAGTTCGCTATAAAACTCTCCTTTATGAGAATATGCTTTTCCCAATATATAATACAAAGGGCCTATAGAGACTCCATCATTTATAGAGATTAAAAATCTTAATCTTTCTATAGATTTATCTAAAAATTCTCCTTTCAAATATTCTTCATTTACTATTAAAGAATAATAAAAGTATGAAAATCCCAAAAGTAAATTTAAATTAAAATCAAATCTATGATTTTTAATGTCATTCTCAGCATAATCTATTATTTCTTTATATTCTTTTTTATCCCACAACGAAAGCAAATCAACTTCTGTTGGTCCTGCTTTCAAATAAGAATTAGAAAAAGATTTGAAATATAATAAAATATAATAAATTAAAAAAATAAAAATGAAAATCATAAATGAATAAAAAACATATCTTAAATATCTTATTTCCATTTAAAACTCTCTTTTAGACTTATGAAATTAAGCTGACACCCATAAGCCGAGTTCTGTACTATGCCATCATCTCTCTTGTTTTTTTATCGCTAAAAAAATCGTGCGATCTACCCGTAAGCATATCCTCAAGAACAAAGGGAGCTTACATACTTGATCTTGCTCCTAATGAGGTTTATCTTGCCTGTATTTATTGCTAAATAAGCGGTGAGCTCTTACCTCACCTTTTCACCCTTACCTTTTATGGCGGTAATTTTCTGCGACACTTTCTTAGGTTTAAAAAAACCCCTAGGCATTACCTAGCATTATGTTCTTATTGGAGCTCGGACTTTCCTCTTAAGCTTTAATTATTATAAAACTAAGCGATGGCTGACTGCCAGCTTAAATAAAAAATATCAAATTAACAAATTTTATTCAATAAGATCTGCTAAACTACCAGGAATTATTTCATCACTTATTCGAATTTTATCCTGATAATAAAGTATTCTACTACAATAAGGACAAAATTTAATATCGTTGGGCTCACGTCTTACTTTATTTGCAAATTCAACAGGAAGTATCATATGACAGCCTTTACAAACATTATTAATCAAAGGCACAACTCCGTTTGATTTATTTCTTATTATCCTTTGAAATTTAAATAAAAAATCTTCATTCATTTTAGAAGCACAATTTGACTCTTCACTCTCTATTTCTAAAAGTTTCTTTTCAATTTCTAAAAGCTCTAACTCTAAACTATTGCTTTCAGCCCTAAAACATTCTTCTTCTTTGCCATGTTTCTCGGTAACATCTAACATTTCCTTTTCTATTTTAGTTTTAAGTCCATTAACATGTGTCATCTTTTTTCTAATTGTAACTTCATCGTCAATAATAACCTGAAGCTCTTTTTCAAGGGCTTCATATTCTCTTTGTGTTTTAATGCTATCAATTTTTTCTTCTGCCTTACTCTTTCTTGAATTAATATCTAAAATATCTAACTTTAAAGCAGAGTCTTCTCTTTGATATTCCTTAAACTTTTGTTGCAAATCAATAAGAACTTTCGATAATTCTTCAATCTGAATTTTTTTCATCTCCAAATATTTGGGAATACTTTTTCGTCTTTCTTCAAGCTCAAACTTAGACTTATATATAACTTCAAGTTTTTTTAATGTATCAATATTATTATCCATCAACCCTCCCATGTTTAATTTAAATCTTCAAGATAATCTTTTAATTTTTGAGTTTTTTTGGGATTTTTAAGCCGCCTTAATGCCTTAGATTCAATTTGCCTAATTCTTTCTCTTGTAACATTAAAATGAAGTCCAACCTCTTCAAGAGTTAAAGAATAGCCATCTTCAAGTCCAAATCTCATTTTGACAACTTCTTGTTCTCTTTCAGGAAGAGTTCCAAGAATTGCTCTTATTTGATCTTGCAAAACCACAAAGGACGTGTGATTTGCAGGATTTTTTATTGCTTTATCCTCAATAAAATCACTAAGAACAGAATCTTCCTCTTCTCCAATTGGCGTTTCAAGAGAAACAGGCTCTCTTGAAACACTTTTTACAGTTTTAACCTTTTTAAGCTCCCATCCAAGTCTGTCTGAAAGCTCTTCATCTGTAGGATCTTTCCCTAAAACTTGAATTAAATATCTAGTTTCCCTATTAAGCCTATTTATTTGTTCAATCATATGAACAGGAACTCTAATTGTTCGAGCTTGATCAGAAATAGATCTTGTTATAGCCTGTCTGATCCACCAAGTAGCATAAGTTGAAAACTTAAAACCTCTTTTATATTCGAACTTTTCAACAGCTTTAATTAATCCAATATTACCTTCTTGAACAAGGTCAAAAAAATGAAGACCTCTATTTGCATATTTCTTAGCAATGCTTACAACAAGCCTTAAATTAGCCTTAATCAACTGATCTTTAGCATGCTGCATCATTTGTTTTCCCTTAGCAATCTCTTCTGACATGCTTATTATTTTATCCATTGGATACTCATAATACATTTCAATTCTCTCAAGTTCTTTTTGAGCAAGCTGAGCTTCTGTAATCTGCTCTTTAATAGCATCTTCTTTAAGTTTAAGAGATTTTTCAATCTCTATTCTTTTCTCAGCAATAGTCAAATCTCTTCCAAGCACTCTCAAGTCTCTTATTTTTTCAATTTTCAACCTACTTAGAATTATTCTTTGCTGCCTTTGCAAATCCTTTATTTTGTTAGCAGAGTCAATATAATCATCTGAAAAAATCCTTAGTTCATCTTGATATAAAGGAATGTCTCGTAAAAGCTCTTTTAAGGCTAATCTTTCCTTTTTTAAATTCTTTTCAAAAATATCCCCCCCAAGCTCATATACCCTATGCTTATTATCTACATAACTTATTAAACGATCTTGAATTGGTTTTAAAGGAACTTTATAAAAAGAGGCAATTCTTTTTTTTTTATTATAATAATCAGGATTATTTTCTTTATCTTTATCTTTTTCTCTTTTAAAAAACTCTTCTCTTTCCATTCTTGAATAAATAGTATTAACAAGATTATAATAGTTTTCTATAACAAGTCCTTCATTTTTAAGAATATTCTCAATTATGCTTTCTCCAGAATCCATTTGCTTTGCAAGTTCAACTTCTTGATTCCCCGTTAATAAAAACTCTTTTCCTATTTCCTTTAAATAAAGCTTTATTGGATCTTCTGAATGACTATCTTTTAAGGCATTACTTTTAATATACCCTGAACCCAAATCATCCTTAACAGAAATATCTTCTTCATCACAATCATCCAGCTTGCCATCAATATCAATATCTTCCTCATCACTTTGAAAACCATCATCTAAAATCATAAAATTTCTATCAGATTCAATCTCCACCTCTTCCTCTTCATCATTTCTATCTTCGGCTCCTACCAGATCTAATTCCGAAATTTTATTAACCAACCTTATTCCCCTATCTTCAAGTATTGAGCAAATACAATCAAGGATCTCTGGTTCTAATATATCATCGGGAAGCAAATTTGATAATTCACTAAAACTAAGAGATTTTCTATCTCCCAAATGAGTAACAATACCCTCTATCAGCTTCGAATATTTCTTTTCCAAATCCGACAAAATTCAACTCCCTGGAACATCGTCTATATAGATTTTTAAATTTTTTCTCTGCATATTTAAAAACATTAATTCATTTATTTGAACTTTAGCATTCACCAAAGAGTCCTCATCACATTTTCTTTTGCAAAGCAAAACACGAGAATCTAATTTTCTCCTCTTGATTGCAAGCAAAACATGAATGAGTGTCTCATCATCCACTTCAAATTCAGAATTTAAAATTTCTTCAAAAAAAAACTCACTAACTTTATAGCTGTCCTTTAAATTTCTTTTTAAATCCATTAATGAAAAATCTTCATTATTTTCAAATAAATCTTCAAAGCATATAAAAGTTTTTCTAGCATTAATATCAATTAAATCACTATCAATAATATTGCGCCTTATTATACCAAAATAACTAAAATTTTTCAACAAAGCTACTATCAGATACCTCTCATAAGAATCATCATTATGAGCATACAAATTTCTTTTATTATTGTCAACTACAAATCTTTCTTTTATTCTATAATAATCTTTTAATAAAGTTGTCACGCCAATACCAAGCTTATTGCTTAGCTTGTCTAAAAAAATTTTTTTCTGAGTATCTACTTTTGATAAATTTATCAAATTTAAAAATAAATTAATCATAGCATTTAAATCTACAGTTTTATTTAAATCATATTTATTAGAATAAACATCTAAGAGATAGTCAAAAGCATCACATCTATTATTTAAAATTTCCTGTAAAAACCCCTCACCTTCATCTTTAAGAATATCTGCAGGATCACGACCAACATCCATTTTAACAACACTAACATTAATATTAAATGGCAAACAAATTTGATAAGCTTTTAAAGTTGCAGAAAGTCCAGCATCATCGCCATCAAAAGAAAATATTATCTCATCAGCATATCTTTGAATCAAAGCCAGATGTTCTTTTGAAAAAGAAGTGCCAAGAGTAGATACGGCTCTCTTAATCCCAGATGTAAAAAAAGCAAGAACATCTATATATCCTTCCACCAATATAACTGACTTTGTAGATTTAATCTCATCAAACCCCTCATAAAATCCATAAAGAAGTTCCTTTTTTTTAAAAACTTCAGTCTCGCTTAAGTTAATATACTTAGAACCTTTACCATCTAAATCTCGACCCCCAAAACCAACAACGTTTCCTTTAAAATCTTTAATTGGAAAAATCAATCTTTGAGACAAAATAGAAGCTTTGGGATTTGTCTTTGAGAATAAGCCACTTTTTCTCAGTATTTCAGAAGAGTATCCTTTTGAAATTAAAAAATCATAAAGCTCTAAACCATCTTTAACATTGAGTGGTAAATATCCAAGTTCAAATAAATCAACGACTTCCTTAGATATTGCTCTACTTTTTAAAACGTAATCTAAAGCTTTTTTGTTTTTATTCAAAAAAAATTTAATAGTATTGATTAATCTAGAATTTAATGAGTAAATTTTTGAAACTGTGTCTTTATCTTCATTTTTTTTTTCACTTTCTCGACTTATTTTTAAATCATTATAATAAACACCAAATTTTTCACATAAAATCTTAAGAGCATCATTGTAATTGATTTTCTCCATATCCATTAAAAATCCAATAACATCTCCACCCTTTTTACATCCAAAACAATAAAAATATCCTTGCAAAGAATTTACAAAAAAAGAAGGGGTTTTCTCAGCATGAAAAGGACAAAGCCCTTTATAAGTAGATCCCGACTTAATAAGCTTAATATACTGTTCCACAATAGCTACAATATCAAATTTAGATTTAATTGAAGCTGTAGTTTGTAAATACTTCATACTCCTTAATCCTTAGTAATAAAATTTTTAATATAATCTTTTGCCCCTAGAAGATGTGAAGAATAATCTGATGAAAATTGATGTGTCCCCGACTTAGAGTCTTTTACCACAAAAAATAAATACTGCGTATTTTTTGGGAAAAAAGCTGCTTGTAAAGAAATAATACCAGCATTTGAAATTGGAGTGGGAGGATACCCTTTATTAACATATGTATTATAAGGAGAATCTATCTCTAAATCTGAAAAATAAATTCTTTTGGGATGATTTCGTCCTAGCTCCTCTGTAATAACATACTCAATAGTAGCACAAGATTGTAATGCCATACCAGATTTTATTCTATTATAAAAAACCGAAGACATTATTGAAGCTTCACTTTTAACCCTATACTCACGCTCAACAATAGATGCTACTATTACTCTGTTATAAAGATCTTTACTTGAATAATCACTAAAAACAACACCTATAGATTTAAGCTTATTCAAAAAATTATCGACAAACATACGAACAATATTCTTTACTTCTATACCCTTATAAAATTTATAAGTATCTGGAAATAAAAATCCTTCAAGAGAATCATAATCAAATCCAAGCTCATAAATAAACGATTTTTCGTTGATCAAAAAAATAAAATCTTGAACATCGTCAATGACGTCAAATTCTTTAAGCTTAAAAGCAATTCTTCTGCTAGTATACCCCTCAGGTATTGTAACATCAATATTTACATTAGAAGATCCCTTTAAAAACTCTTTATATATCTCAAATGTAGAAAGATTACCATTGATTGAATATCTTCCCTCTTTAAATTGTTTGTCACTGCCAAAAATATACGAAATAAAAACAAGAAGCAATTCGGATTTAATTAATTTTTGTTTTTTCAATTCTTTAGCTATTTTTTTAACTCCCCAACCTTTCTCAACATCAAATTCATAAACTAAACCATTTGCTAAAGAAGATAGATTTAAAAAATATATAAAAATTGACAAAATAGATCCTAAAAAGAACAAAAGAATAAATACTTTCCCAATTTTAATAAGCACAAGAATCTCCTAGCCAAACAAAAGTATTCGCTAATTACTCACTAGTATCAATTAAAATTTTAATTGATACTAACGTTATACTTATAACCAATAAAAATAACTTTTCTAAATAGACAAAAGTACAAGCACCATAATGAAACGATATATCACATTTAAAGGATTACAATCTTTTTGATTGCAATCTAAAAATTACAAAAAGGTAATTTCTTATAATTTAACTAAATTGGGGAGGGTGGGATTCGAACCCACGTAGGCAAAGCCAACAGATTTACAGTCTGCCCCGGTTAACCACTTCGGTACCGCCCCTAAAAGCCGACTGTCGGAGTCGAACCGACGACCTGCGGTTTACAAGACCGCTGCTCTGGCCAGCTGAGCTAAGTCGGCAAATAACAAACTAATAGTTAGTTTATAAAAATAAAATTCATTAGTCAATATAATAATGGCAAATAATTAATGCAATCTTTCTATTAATCTATTTGTTGCCAGAAAGAAAAATTTTAAAAACAAGGGCACAAAAAAAAATCATAAAACTAAAAATTAAAATTAAATAATAATTAATTTTTTTATTTCTCAATAAATAAAAAAATATCAGTCTAGTAGATTCAAGCCCAAAAGAAACAGAGCTTAAAACAATAGTAAGATCAAGATAAAATTTCTGAAAATTGTAAACAAAAATATTGTAAGAACCAGCCAAAAAAACGAATAAACTCAACAAAGAATTTAAAAACAATACAATAACCAAAGTTCTAATAAAATTTGAAAAACGTCTTAGATTTTTTACTTTAAAAGCTTCCATGGGATTTATAAATTTTTTATTATAAAAAGTGCTTGATCGATGATTTCTAAAAGATTGCCAATAACATCAGCTAATGTAATTTTTTTATTTTCATTTACCATTGACTTATAAGAAACTGTTAAAGATTTTCGAATAAAAACATTATGATTTTCCAAAAGAGTCAAACATCTTTTTTTAAGCTCAATAAAATAATCTACAAATCTATTTGAAATCTTATCAATAGAAGTCGATTCATTTAAGCACCACTTCAAAATCCTTTCCTTATAAGAGTCATCAATTTTGCTCTCTCTTTTATGCCTTTCAAATTCTTCATTTTTATAATCAATCTCAAAGTAAATATTATAAATTTCTTTTTTCAAAGCAGTAATATTATTTTCAATGTCAACATATATATTTCTCAAATCATGATTATTAATTAGCACAACATTATTTATAGTTCTTAAAACCTCCACCATTCTAACATCATATATATTTTTAAAAAAATCATTAAGAAAATATAATTTTTTAAAACTATAATGACTAAGATCTAATTCATTAAAAATCTCACCCTTTAAATTTAAAATTACGCTAGGATCTCTAACAAGACTTTTTATT
The DNA here is from genome assembly GCF_030436345.1 of [Borrelia] tanukii. Classification (GTDB taxonomy): domain Bacteria; phylum Spirochaetota; class Spirochaetia; order Borreliales; family Borreliaceae; genus Borreliella; species Borreliella tanukii. Next base: position 743,666 of record NZ_CP124038.1, on the reverse strand, counting down.
TCCTTGATAACAAGAACTTTTAAAGAGCTATCACGCCTTTTGATAGCCTGACCCATAACATTCAAAAATAAAATGTTCTCATAAAAATTTTTCACATCAAAAAAGGGCACATATTTTTTAGGAGATGCAACCGGATTTTTACAATACACCCTAAAAACATCTAAATAAGGTAAAGTTCTCGACAAACCAACAATTTTAGATACAACAGATAAAACATTTTTAAATACATATTCTACTCGAGATAAATGATCTTCTCTTGAAATTATTTCTGAATTACTAATATCATCAGATATTAAAAAATAATTTGATATGATACTTTTAACAATATCCTCATCTATCTCAATATCTTTTAATGTATACAAAATGTCAAAAAAATAATTCAAATACTTACTAACACTTGAAAAACTAGTTCCAAATCCAACCTCAAGATCAACGATACTCATACTTTCAATATTATCTAAAAGATCTACATTGAAAAATGAAAAAAAAGACTTGTAAGGGAAAAACGCCAAACTATTAAAAACATAATAAAATTCAAACATATCAGAGACAGTTCTGTAAGTACTAGATGGAATAGAATTAATATACTCATTTATCTTGACCTTAAGAGATTCTTCTAAATCATTTTGAGTCTTTTCTTTTTTTAGAAAAAGCGCATATTCACCTTCATCCAAAAAATCTTCCAAATTTTTCTTGGAATTAAGAACTTTATTTTGAATAATTTCTAAAATAGTTTGCTCAACAACAACGCCACCTTTTTCTAATTTCCTAAAAAATTCTTTCAATTCCATTGAATATCGACAAACACCAAAAAACATTTCTACAAAGCCAATATACAAGCATTCTCTCTTAAAATCTATTACTGGATTTTTACACATTTCATTAATTTGATTTTCCAGGTTTTTTATAACATAACTTTTATAAATATCTTCTTTACTTTTATCCTTCTGAAAAAAATTTAAAATAGTTAACCACATTCTTATAAGAAATGATTCTTCCATTAAACGCCCTGAAAGAAATTTTTCAAGCTGAGAATCAACATAAGGCTCATTGCTACAATTTGGCAAAACAAACTCAGAAGAATTTAAGCCTAAATTTTTTCTTATATCATTCATCAACCTATTTTTAGTCTCTTTTGAAAGCTGACCTATAGCGTTGTATACACTATTGTTATTACCACTCATAAAACCTCAATAAAACCATTTTAAAAAAATAAAAGTACTACTTACAACATACTTCAAATAAATTAAAATTGTAAATCAATTTCAGAAAAAAAATATTTACACTATAATATAATTTTATATGAATTTGGGCAAGAATAATCAAAACATAATTAAAATTGGTAAAATATTTAAAAAAAACAACTACGAATTTTATTTAGTTGGAGGCGCTTTAAGAGACTTACTACTTAATAAACAACCTTGCGATTTTGATTTTGCAACAAATGCAACTCCCGAAGAAATAATAACATTATTCCCAAACAACATTAAAACAGGAATAAAACATGGCACAATTGGTATTATTTTTAATAAAAAAATTTTTGAAATCACTACATACAGAATAGAAAAAGAATATGAAAACAACAGAGCTCCAAAAAAAGTAGAATATACTAGAAACTTAATTAAAGATCTTAAAAGAAGAGATTTTACAATCAATGCAATTGCAATGGATATTTTTAACTTTAACATAATAGATTACTATGATGGGAAAAAAGATCTTAATAAGAAAATAATAAGATGCATAGGAAACCCAAATAAAAGATTTGAAGAAGACGCCCTTAGAATACTAAGAGCAGCAAGATTTTCATCCACACTTAATTTTAACATCGAAAAAAATACTTTAATTTCAATGAAATACAAAAAAGAAAATATTTTAATGATTTCAAAGGAAAGAATAAAAAATGAATTTCACAAATTGTTAGAAGGCGCAAATATACAAAAAGGAATTTATTATCTTAAAAAAATCAATTTTTTTAAGAATTTTTTCAATCTAGAAATAAAAACAAAATTAATAAAAAAAACTGCTCTACTTAGCAAAGACAAATTTTATCTAAAGGCAATCACTATACTAACAATTAAAAAACCTGTAAAAGAACTAAAAGAAAAATTAACTTTACTTAAATTCTCAAATAAAGAAATTAGGTTAATTTTATTTTATAGAAGCATAATCGATAATAACAACATTTTTAATGTTAAAAAATTAAGTGATATTAGGTACTTGCTTAGCAAAAGCACAAGAGAACATTATAAAGAAATAATTGATATATACAAAGCACTAAAAGGGAAAAATAAAAAATATTTATTTATAATAAAAAATATAAAAAGAAAAAAATTGCTAAAAAGCCCTCTCTCTTTAAAAGATTTAAAAATAAACGGGAAAGATATTCAAAATTTAAAACAAATAGAAAATAAAAATATAGGTAAAATCTTAAACCTACTGCTAAGCTATGTAATTGAAAATCCTAAGCTTAATACCAAAAATTATCTTATAAATAAAATAAAAACATTAAAGATTAATATCTTCCATGGCTTTTAAAGCTACTTCGGCCGCTCTCATTTCGGCTTCCTTTTTAGATTTACCCTTTCCGTTTGATATAAACTTTTCTCCAACATAAAGTTCAACACAAAAGACTTTATCATGATCTGGACCTATTTCCTTGTCTAGTTTATAATTTGGCGAGATTTTATATTTCTTTTGAACATATTCTTGCAACAAGCTCTTATAATCTTTAAAATCACCCCTATTAAACATTAATCTTATGTACATGTCAAAAAGCCCAACCACAAATTCTGTTGCCACCAAAAACCCACTATCAAGATAAATAGCACCTACAAGAGCTTCAATAGCATCGGCAAGAATGCCTTTTTTATTGCGACCATCATTACTCTCCTCCCCTCTTCCAAGTAAAATATAAGAACCAAGATCAATCTCTCTAGCAATACTAGATAGGGAATCTTCACTAACAATATAAGATCTAGCCTTACTAAGCTCTCCTTCACTTTTATTTGGATAAGTTTTATAAAGATGGTCTGTGATAATCAAATTAAGCACAGAATCTCCCAAAAATTCTAACCTCTCATTATTGCCAGATTTTTGATCCAGCTCATTAGAATAAGACGAATGGCTCAATGCTGTATTTAATAAATCAAAATTATTAAAATCAATGCTCAAATTCTCCAAAAATTCACTCAATTGAGCTTTTCTTTCACTACCAAAACAAAAATCGGAAGAATTTTTTTTCATCAACCTTTTCTCTTTTTAATAAAATTAACAACATCACCTACCGTCTCAAATTCATTAGCTTCGTTTTCTGGGATCTTATCATCAAAAGCCTCTTCAAGTAAATACAAAAGCTCATAAATATCAAGACTATCTGCACTAAGATCCTCAACAAATCTAGAGTCTAGAGTAATTTCATCTTCTTTTTTATCAAGTTGCTCAGATATAATAGATCTAACCTTGCTAAAAATTTCATCATTATCCATGAACATACCTTCCTTGCTACAACTACAAACCTATTTCCAGATATTGATTATTCCTATAATATCCACACTTTAAACAAATTCTGTGTCTCACTCCAAGATTGCCACAATTAGAACATTCCTGAAATTGCGGAATTTTTTTCCTCATATTTATACTACGCCTTGTTCTACTCCTAGATTTTGAAGGCTTAAATTTTGGAACAGCCATTACTTTCTCCTACTACTTTTAAACAGATTAAATTATCTTAATAATATATATATTAACCAAGTCATTTGTCAATAAACTTAGATTTCAATCTATTAAACACCAATTCTGGAACAAAATGAGAAAGATCAACATCCTTTTTCATCATCAATTCCTTTACAAAATTTGACCTTATGTATAAATGCTCTGCACTACTTGGTAAAAATATAGTATCAATTTTAAAATTTAACTTATTATTAACAAGATACCTCTCAAACTCTATATCAAAATCATTAAAAGCTCTAATTCCCCTAACAATAAATTTAATAGAATTAATTAATGCATAATCAACAATAAAGCCACTATACCTATCTACAAATACATTTAAAAAATTTAAAGACAAAATAACATCTTTTGTAAGATCAAACCTCTCGCTATCACTTAGTAAGTATTGTTTTGATTTATTTTTAGCAACCAAAACAACAACTTTATCAAAAATAGCCAATGATCTTTTAATTAAATCGATATGGCCCCAAGTAATTGGATCAAAAGATCCTGGGAAAACTGCCACCTTCATATCACCAAATCCTAAACCCTTTATTAACATCTTTAAGAATTTTTTTGCGCCATATTGGTTGTTCTTCTAAATTTTCAAATTCAATTTCTTTAATAATTTTGAAATATAAATATTCGCCTCTAGAAGAGGTATCCACAATAAAAAATTTACCAACACCCCTATAAACTAATTTTTCATTACTTGAAAGATTATTTTCAACCGTTAATTTGTTGATAACACAATCAAAATGAACAGGCTTATCTTCATTTTCAACTTTTAAAGACATACTGAAAACAAGATCATTTATTTTTTTTCACAAATACAACAAGTAACATCAAGATTTATTCTTGTTTTAAATTTTATATTTTTTCTTCTAAATTTACCCTTAAAAACATTTTGTTTATCTGCATTTAAAACAGTCGATCTATTATTAGAACTGTTTACTGGGGCAACATTTTGACTTTTACTCTCAGAATTTAATCTTCTATTTTTAAACCCATAAAAACGCTTATTGAATTTCTGAAAATTGTTACCCTTAAACTTACTTTGAGTATATTTCAAAATCAACTCTCCCTAACGATAACAAATAAATATTTACTCTCCAAAAAAATAAAAATTTTAAAGACAAAATTACTTACACAACTTAAAAGTTTTTCAACAAATCAAAATTTTAAACCTTTAGCTTTTTTAAAGACAAAAATACACTTTAACTTGCATTAAAATTAATAAGAATTACTAATTAATGCTTTTAATAGCAATAAATACACGCTTAAGATTACCAAAATTATTTTTTAGAACATCAAAAACCCTGAATTTTGAATAAAAATTTACAAAACAAAAGACTACTCAAAAATAATTTTTAATTAAAATCCAATTTGCTTTATTTCATGACTTAATTTACTAAAATATTTAAAATAACTTAAAAATTAATGCTTAACTTTTTTAACATTAAGACGCTCCTTAATTTTCATAGCAGCTTTACCGATTCTATTCCTCATATAATAAAGCTTTGCTCTTCTAACCTTGCCTCTTCTTAAAACTTCAACTCTTTCTATAATAGGAGAATATACTGGAAAAATTTTTTCAACACCTATTCCTGAAGAAATTTTTCTAACCAAAAATGTTTTGCCAATTCCCTTATTTTGAAAAGAAATAATAATTCCCTCAAAACTCTGCAATCTTTCATTACTACCTTCAATGATTTTATAAACAACCTTCACAGTGTCTCCCACATTAAAGACAAAAGCCTCACTTTTCTTATTCTGAGCTTCAATTTTTCTTATCAAATCCATTATTTTCTCCTATTATCTCTAAATATTTAAGGTATAAATCATATCTGTTTTTCTTAGTTTTTTCTCTAGCTTTAAAAAGCCTCCAATTCTTTATATTTTCATGATGCCCTGAAATAAGAACTTCTGGAACCTTTATCCCCATAAAATTATAAGGCCTGGTATAATGGGGATATTCAAGTAACCCATTTTTCACACCAAATGATTCTTCTAATAAAGAATTAGGATTTATTACTCCATCTAGCAATCTATATACACTATCTATTAAAACAAGAGCTGCGATCTCTCCTGAAGATAAAACATAATCTCCAATAGAAATCTCAAAATCAACATATAAATCTATAATACGCTGATCAATCCCTTCATATCTTCCACAAATTATAACAATTTCTTTTTCTTTTGACAAGGAATATGCCAGCTCTTGGGTATACTTTTTGCCAGAAGGACTTAAAAATATTGTTGTTTTCTTAGTAGCTTCTACATGCTCAAGGGCAAAAGACATGGGTTCAGCCTTTAATACCATCCCAGCACCGCCTCCGTAAGGCAAATCATCACATCTTTTATGCTTATCTTTTGAAAAATCCCTAACATCAATAAGCTCAAAACTTACTATTCCTTTGTTAATAGCTTTTTTCATTATTGAATTTTCAAAAAATGGTTTAATTATTGCTGGGAAAAGGGATATAACTGTAAACTTCATCTTAAAAGATCTAAAACCTTAAGCTCAATTGTTTTTTTTTCTGCATCTATATCTCCAATATAAATGCTCAAAAAAGGAATAAAAAAAAACTTAATACCCGCTTTGACTTCAAGGAATACACTATTTAAATATTCAAAGAAAGCTACAACTTCTCCTAGCTTTTTATTGTCATTAACAATAGCATAGCCAATCAATTTTCCCAAATAATATTCGCCTTCCTTTAAGCTAGATGCAAGCGAATCATCAACCCACAATTCAAAACCAATCAAAGGCTTAACTAACTCTGGAGTATTAATCCCTTCAAACTTTAAAAATAAGGAATTATTCTTTACATTAACATCTACAACCTTAACTTCAATGGAAAAACTATTGTTTTTTTTTAAAAGAACCTTATTGTTTTTTAGGTTAATGAAATCATCAAAATTATTGGATATGCTTTTAACCTTAGCATACCCATTAACTCCATAAGACGATAGTATCACGCCTTTAATAAACATAAATCAATCTAATATTTCTAATTGCACTCGCCTATTGGTTTTAGCGGCACAAGCTCCAAGCAAAGTTCTAATAGCTCGTGCAATACGACCTCGTCTTCCAATTATCTTACCTACATCGCTTTGGGAAACCCTTAATTCTAAAATAGTTGACTTTTCCCCTTCAATTACATTTAGCTTCACTTCATCTTGTTTATCTACAAGAGACTTTACTACAAACTCTATAAGTTCAATTTCATTCCCATACTCTTTCATCTAAACCTCCTGACTTTTCGCATTCAAGTTGTTTTTATTTAAAAGCATTTTCACTGTATCACTTAAAATTGCTCCCTTACTTATCCAATCTTTAATTCTATCTTCCTTAATTTTTATTTGCTTTTGCTTTTCAACAGGATGATAATAACCAAGCTCTTCAATTGCTCTACCATCTCTAGGAGAAGCAGAATCCATAACTACAATCCTATAATAAGGCCTTTTTTTAGCTCCCATTCTCTTCAATCTTATCTTAACGCTCAAATTTATTCCTCCTTATTTTCCCCAAAGGGACGCAATCTTATTTTGAAAATCTTTATTTTTCATTTTTTTCATAAACAAAGTTGTTTGACTAAACTTTTTTATGAGCTTATTAACATCAAAAACAGTTGTTCCACTTCCCAAAGCTATTCTTTTTTTTCTTGAAGGATTGTTCAAAATCACCGGGTTTATTCTTTCTTTTTTAGTCATAGAAAGAATAATAGCTTCCTCTTTATTAAAAATTTCTTCATTTAAGTTATCAGCATTCAACATTGATTTTGAAACACCTGGTAAATAACTTACAAAATTAGAAAACCCTCCCACTTGCCTCATGCGTCTAAATTGGCTTAGATAGTCTTCAAAATTAAAACTAGCTTTATTAATTTTTTCCTCAAGCTTAATAGCCTCTTCTTTGTCAACAACACTTTGAACCTTCTCTACAAGACTAACAACATCCCCCATACCAAGAATTCTAGAAGCAATTCTTTCTGGGTAAAAGGAATCAAGATCTTCAATTTTTTCTCCAACACCAATAAATTTAATAGGAACTGCGCAAATACTTTTAAACGATAGTACAGCACCCCCTCTAGTATCTGAATCAAACTTAGAAAATATTGCACCGGTAAGTCCAACATTTTCATTAAATTCCTTAGCAATATTTACCGCAACTTGACCCATCATAGAGTCTAGTACCAAAATGGTTTCTGCGGGCTGCAAAATCTCCTTGATTTTTCTTATCTCTTCAACTAACAAAGATTCAACCTCAAGTCGCCCTCTAGTATCAACTATTACAGAATCAAAAAACTCAGACTCAGCAAACCTCATAGACGCTTTAACAATTTTAATAGGATCTTTTTCTCCTTCAAGTGAAAATACTGGAACACCTATTTGGCTACCCAATATTTTTAACTGCTCTACGGCCGCTGCTCTAAATGTATCAGCAGCTACAAGAAGCACCTTTCTATTTTCTTTTTTAAGCCTTAAAGAAAGCTTAGCGCATGTTGTAGTCTTGCCAGAACCTTGAAGTCCAAGCATAAGAATATAAGATTGTTTATTGACAGGATGCAAACTAAGCTCATAATTTTTGCCTCCCAAAAATTTAACAAGATTATCATTGACAATTTTAATAAACTGAGATTTAGGATCAATGCCCCTTAAAACTTTTACTCCTTTGGATTCTTCAATTATAGAATTTAAAAAACGCCTTACAACTCTTAAGTTAACATCAGCATCAACTAAAGAATTTTTAATAATCTCAATAGCCTCTGCAATGTTTTTATCATTTATTGTAGACTTTCCAGAAAGATAGTTTATAAAGTTCTTAAAATTTGATCCCAAACTTTCAAGCATTAAAAATAACCTTTATTCTCAAAAATAATCTTATCAAATATAAGATACAAAAAAAGGCAATATTAATCAATATCTCCTCCTGTCAAATAAAATTTATTAAAAATAACACTAGAAGCCGGTCCAACAACAGAAACTTCAGTATCTAATGAACTAAGCTTTAATACTATATTCTCTTTATTTCGCTTTTTAATTTCTTCTTTTAACAAATCAAAAAAAGCTTTTAATCTAAAACTTTGACCATAGAGTACTAAATAATTAAAATCAAGCATTCTTTGAATATTAATAATAATTATTGCTAAATATTTAACCGTATCTTCCATAATTTTATTTATAAAACCATATTTTTCATAAAGAGAAAAAATATCATATATTGTAACCTTTTTCAATCTACCCTCATACTTCTCATAAAGCTCAGGAATCTCACCATTCATAAATTCTTTTGAAATCAATCTCTGCAAAGCAAAATTAGATATTAGCATATTAACACAACCCTTATTACCACAAGTTGGACAATTTTTTTCTCCTTCATAATCAATTATCATATGGCTGACCATGCCTGACTTATTATTAAAACCAGGATAAACATTACCACCTGACCAAATCGAAAGCTCGGCAGTATCTGTGTAGTCGAAAAACATAATATTATCTATATTCCTACCCATAAATTCGGCAAGAGATAAATTTTTAACATAACTTTCAAGATAAACTGTAAGTGAAAAATATTCCTCAAGTATTCTCTTAACAGGAACATCTTTTTCAATCCATGCTCCATAACTGTCGTTAACAATGCCTGATTCTTTATTTTTTATTAACCCTGTGATACTAAAACCTAAACCAATAAACTTATCTCTTGAGAAATTATGTTTCCAAATAATTTCTATCATATGATCTTTTATTTTTTCTAAAATATCATAAGCACTAACTGGGGGCTCAAAAGAATGGGTTTCACTTATTAAAACCTCACATTTAAGATTAGCAATACCTATTTGAAAATAATTGCTAGAAATAATAACTCCCATTGAATACGCATAATCTTTATTAATATCAAGAAGTATTTCTTTTCGTCCATGTCTTTTAACATCAGACACTCTAGATCCAACTTCAATCAAAAGATTTTCTTTTATCATTTGATTAGTCAAAATAGTAACTGCAGCATTTGTTAAGGTTAATTTACGAGCTAAGTCTGTTCTTGAATATTGCATATTTTTCAAACTAAGAAGAATTTTTCTTCTATTCCCACCTCTAATTGAAACCATATTTTCACCCTGCATAATACACCTCCTTTATTTTTAAAATAAAAAAATATTATAAAATATCACATCAAAAAAGCCAATATAATAGTTATATCTATTTTTAAAAGACAAACATCCCTTTATAAGGCTAAAAAATATTTTACATCATAATATCACGCTCATAAACTATCAAAAACTTATAGCTTGACAAAAAAGGAATAAAATCATTTTTACATAAAAACTCATCAATAAAAATTAATTAGATTTAAAAAATAATAAACACAAGAAAAACCATTTTGCCTTAAAAACCAATAACTTTAACTTACTTTTTCCTTAAAATAAGAAAATTCCATAGTAAAACTGCCTCTCCCTTTAGTAGAACTTCTTAAAATAGAAGCATACCCAAAAAGTTTCTCAAAAGCCGCCTCTGATTTTATCAAATCATACTCTCCAATATTGCTAACTGAATGAATAACACCCCCTATAACATTTAATGTAGAAATAATTTCTCCTGTATGCTCAATAGGTGTTCTAATTTCTAATAACATTATTGGCTCAAGTTTAATAGGATCTGATTTTTGAAAAATGCTATGAAAAGCAAATCCTGAAATTGATTCAAAAGCACTTGCACTAATCTTACCAGTCTCACAAACAATAGAAAAAATGCTAACATTAATATCAATAATAGGGTATCCAAAAACTCCGCTTACAAATGCAGCTGTAATTCCCCTTGATATTGCGGTCTTAATTGCAGAATCAACATTACATTCAAAACCGATTTTATTTCCTTCGCCTCGTGACAAAGGTTTAATGATTATTCCAATTTTAAAATCAATATTTTTGCCAGCAAAAATATTGTTAAATTCAAATACTTCTTCTACAATTTTACCAGCACTCTCTCTGTAACTTACTTGAGGTTTTCCCGTGTAAACATTAAGATTAAATTCATCTTTAATTCTTGTCAAAATAATCTCAAGATGTAATTCACCCATTCCAGATATAATCAATTGTCCTGTTTCTTTGCTCTCAGAATAACTAAAAGTAGGATCTTCTTTCGATATTATTTCAAAAATTTCCTTTAGTCTAGCCTCATCTGATGATCTTTCAGGCTCAACAGACATTAAGACAACTGGTTCTGGAAACATAACAGATTCAAGCAAAACATTATTGTTTTCTTCAACAAGAGTATCCCCTGTAACAGAAAACTTTAATCCTAAAACAGCGCCAATATCACCTGTTTTCACAAAATCTATTTGTTCATTTTTATTTGAAAAAACTCTAAAAATTTTTGTAAACTTTTCACGCTTACCATTTGAAGCATTGAAAATTTTTTTATTAGAATTGATCTCGCCAGAATAAACTCTAACAAAATAAAGATGCGCAGCAATTACACTTGAATATTGAACTTTAAAAACAAGAGCTGACAACTTTTTGCTTTCATTAGGATCAACTAAAATTTTTTTATTTGCATCTAAAGAAAAAGCATCAAAACTTTTTTCAAAAGGACTTGGCAAGTAATCCACAATCGAATCAATCAAAGGTTCTATTCCAATATTTTTTAAACTAGTTCCCATTAAAACGGGAACAATAAATCTAGAAATAGTACCTCTTCTAATCTCACTCTTAATAATATCCAAACTAATTTCTTTATCTTCAAGAAATAATTGAGTAATTTCTTCACTAAATTGACTTAGAATGTCTATTAACTTTTTCTTAAAAAAAGTCACTTGTTCAATAAATTCTTCTCTAATTTGGCTATAAGTTAATTTTGGAATTCCATTTTCCATTGAGAAATGGAGCTCTTTATTTAAAATAATATCAACTACTCCTTCAAAATTGCTTTCATTTCCAATTGGAATCTGCAAGATTAAAGGAATAGTTTTAAACTTATTTTCGATATCTCCTACAACTTTAAAAAAATTAGCACCTAATCTATCCATCTTATTAACATAAGCAAGTCTAGGAATTTCATATTTTTCTGCCTGCTTCCAAACAGTTTCTGTTTGAGCTTGAATTCCATCAACAGCACTAAAAATAACAACACCCCCATCAAGAACTCGAAGAGATCTTTCAACTTCTGCGGTAAAATCAACATGCCCTGGAGTATCAATAATGTTTATTTGGCAATTCTTCCAATGGCAAGTAATAGCAGCTGAACTAATAGTAATTCCTCTTTCTTGCTCTTGAGGCATCCAATCAGTAACAGTGTTTCCTGAATCTACATCCCCCATTTTATGACTTTTGCCAGTATAATAAATAATTCTTTCTGTGGTAGTAGTCTTGCCGGCATCAATATGAGCCATAATTCCAATATTTCTAATCCCCATAAAATCCCCAACAACAACTACAGCCTTAATACAGATAAACTAAGCATCGGTATAAGTTAAACCTTTTAATAAAATTGTTATTTTATATCGCACTCGCAACATTTAGAGTCGTTATCATCGTGACAAAAACAATCACAATTTTCAAGCAATGCCTTATGCATCCACAAATGCTTTTCAAGATCACTCATAATGTCATCCATAATATTAGCAGTACCATAATCACAAGCGGTATCAATCAATTTTCTCATTCCAAAAATATTTTTCAAGATCTCAGTAAGACCGCAAACAATACTTTGCATTGAAAGTAAAAAATCAGAAGTTGATTCAACGTCAAGCTCCTTAATAAAGGATTTTTTTATAAATTCAGAATATCTAAATTCAGAATCATATCCAAGCATTCTTGAACGTTCTGCAACAATATCAATAATCTTTTCAATATATCCATAAAGATCTTCGGTTTTTTCATGAATAACAAAAAAATTAGTATCTTTTATATTCCAATGAATACCTCTTAAATTAGAATAAAAAATATGTAAACTTGCTAAAAGTTCTTGTAACTTTAAGTGTATCTCTTCTAAATCATGTTCTTTTATATAACTTAAATACTTTTCCACAACTATCTCCTTGATATAATCATTATAATACATAATGAGATATAATTATAATTTTAATGCCATAATAAATAAAAAGGATATTTAATGAAAAAATTGATTTTGATTTTTGTAGTGTTTTTATCTCAAGCATGCAATTTAAATACAATACATCCAATAGATACAAAAGAAGACATGAAAATCTTATATTCAGAAATTGCTGAATTGAGAAAAAGATTAAATCTAAACCATTTAGAAATAGATGATACTCTTGAAAAAGTTGCAAAAGAATATGCTATCAAACTAGGTGAAAATAAAACACTAACTCATACTCTTTTTGGTACAACCCCAATGCAAAGAATACGCAAATACGATGAATCCTTTTACATAACAAGAGAGATACTAGCATCAGGAATTGAACTTAGCAGAGTAGTTGATGCATGGCTTAAAAGTCCAAGCCATAAAGAAGCTCTTATTAATAAAGATACCGATAAAATAGGCGGCTATAGATTAAAAACAGCTGACAATGTAAATATATTTGTAGTTCTTTTTGGAAAAAGAAAAGAGAAGAATTGACACCATTAAAACTTATACTGTATACTAATTATTAGCAAAAGGGCTCATAGCTCAGTTGGTCAGAGCGCCTGCCTTACAAGCAGGATGTCGGGAGTTCGAATCTCTCTGGGCCCAAAAATAACTTAAGCTTTAATTATTTTCAACCCTAAAACCAAGTTTATTTTAGAATTTTTAAGCATATTATTTAATTCCTTTTGAACTTTATTAGCTTTTTCTAGGCTTTCAAAAAGAAAAACAAACGCTCCTCCTTTACCAGAGCCGCTTAACTTACCAGAAAGAGCACCCAATTTAATCCCCCTACTTATCAGCCAATCAAGAGCATCATTAGATAATCCCAAACGCTTTAAACAACAGTGTGCAATATTCATTTCGTTAGCTAAAGAATATACATCCTTATTCTTAAAAGAAACATAGGCATTGCTTGCAGCAAGACCAAGTTTTTTAATAAAAACAAATAAATCATCATTTAACAATAACTGTTTTTTTAAATTAACAACTATTTCTTTAGTCGTAAAATCTCTTTTTATCGCTCCCATTAAAAAATAAAAACCAGAATCTTTTATTTTTTTTGAACTCAAAACATCTTCTTTTGTCTCTAAATAAAAAGTTCCACCAAGATCAATTAATCTAATATCCATCCCGGAAGATTTGCCATGAAAAATGTTTTCAATTTGATTTGCCAACAAAACTTTATTACAGTCCCTATATTCAAAATGGCTTGTAATATATTCTGCAAAACACAAACTAAGACTGGCAGAAGAGCCAAGACCAACTCCAATAGGAATTTCAGAAAGAATGGCAAACTCAATCGGATTAACTTTGCTGTAATTTGTAACAATAAAGCTTATTAAGCTATTTAATTTAGCACAGGGTTTTCCCAAATATTTCCAATTTTTGGACACATTGTAAATCAGATCCATATAAATTGGAACTGTAGCTCCAATAACTGGAAACCCGTAAACAGCGCTATGCTCACCTAAAAACAATATTTTAGCCGGCTTTCTTATTCTTAGCATTTATCGCTTTCAAACTTAATGCCTTCAGGCTCTAAAACAATTGGAATAATTTTCGACAAATCAAAAGCTTTAAGATTGGGCCTGTAAACTAAAAAAGTTTCATTTCCAGCTCCCAAAGCTTTAATCAAATCACATTGATCTTGAAGATGTTTAAAACTTGGAGACAAAGCTGCAGAAACTCCTATTACCTCTCCAATTGCCAATCCCAATTCTTTAGCTCTTCTCAAACTAGAAATTAATGCGGATTTAGAATTACTAATACTTAAAACAAGTTTTCTCATCTCCAAATTGCATTTTAATATGAAATCTAAAATAGAATCTCTATGTTTATTGTATTCATAAATAGAATCGGTGGTTTTAACTGCTTGCAAACCCCGCATCAAATAAAAATCATTAAACTCTAAAGCACTTAACTGTCTACATTTAGGAGTAGAACCACCTTCAAACTCAATAACACCTCCAAAAATACTAGTAGCAATATCATATCCACTACCTATTCCCCCCTGAGAGTGCCTGTAAGCTTCCAAACAATATTTAAAAATTTCACCTTTTTGAGCAAAATTAACAGAATTATAAATTAAAAAAAGCCCACATACTATACCAATAGCAACAACAGCGCTTGAGCCAAATCCCTTTTTAGTTCCATCATTAAAGAAAAAATTACTTGTATCGATATATACATCATATGCAAATCTATCTAGATCAAAAAAACAATTTTGATTCAAGTAAGAAAACATTTTAAAAATAAAATCATTTCTATTTTCTATTAAAGAAAAATCGTCTATCTCTTTCTTCTTGCTAAAGAAGCGCCAAGAATCGCTCTTTTTAAAAGAAAAAAATGCTCTCTTGTTGATGGCAATTGCCAACCCCAATCCCTTTTCCTCTAAAATAGTATATTCCCCCATTAAAAGCAAATTTCCGGGCACGGAAAAACTAATTAAATCCATTCTAAGTCACACCCAACCTTTGAAACAATAAAATTAATGCCATTAAAATTTTGCTTAAGTCCTTTTAAAATAGTATTTAAATTTTTTTCCAAACAAATAAACTTTACTTGGGGGCCTGCATCCATTGTCTCAAATACAAAAATTCCTTCATTTCTCAAATTAGCAGCATATTTAATTAAATCTATTGTACTACTTTTAAAATAAAAAATAGAAGATGCAAACATTAAAGCAAACATATTCTGATAGCTTTCTACAATAGTTGCTCCAAAACGAATAAAATCTTTTTTTAAAAAAAAATATAAAGCATCTTTAAAGATCTTTTTACTAGAAGCAATCCAAGCATCATAATAAAATTCGTGGCGCTTACAAATATTCATTGCCACTCTTGAAGACAATTCTTTTTCATTGCTATCAATTATGGCAAATATTATACGCAAATCATCAAAATAAGATTGATCTCTTAACTGAAAAGATTCTTTTGAGCCTTCTTTTAAAATAGTAAACCCCCCATAAATAGCTCTTGCTGCAGAAGCTGAACCTACTCTTGCAAGATTAGATGCACTATTAAAAGAATATTTATTAAAATATTTCAAAATACAAGCAGCAATAGAAGCAAAACCTGAGCTTGAACTTGCAAGGCCTGCTGCTGTTGGAAAATTGTTTTCACTTTTAATTTTAAATCTAACATTCGGTTCACTAAGAATTTTTCTTGCATAATCAAAAAACACCTTTTCTCTATTTTGCAATACAACTGGCTTTGAATTTAAAATTATTTCATCTCGATCTGAAAGTTCAAGCTCACTTATTGAATAAAACTTATCAACACTAACAGCAAGACTAGAAGTCGCTGGAATGTTTAAAAAAACATCCTTCTTGCCCCAATATTTAATTAAAGCCAGGCTTGCATTAACTTTGCACTTTACTTTCATTCTCTAACCTTATTTTCTTTAAAATTTTAAAAGCAAAATCAAAAGAATAAATATTCATTTTTTCCATTTCTAATAATAATTTGTCTTTCTCAAAATCAGAAATATTATATCTTGTCTTTAAAAGGTAGAGTATTTTATTAACATGCAATCTCATGTGACCCTTTTGAATCCCATCAAATGCAAGCGCCCTTAATGCAGCAAAATTACTAGCAAGTCCAACACAAGAGAGAATACCAATAAACTCGCTCTTACTATTTACATTCATAATTTTAAAACTTAAAGCTGAAGCTTCGTTAAAAGATGTACCCCCACCTTTAGTTCCAACTTGCAAAGGAATTTCAATTTCTCCAACCAAAGCATTATCAATGGTATAAAATTTACTAAGAGGTAAATATTTTCCGCTTTTTGAAGCAAATCTGTGAACAGAGGCCTCAAGCGCTCTTGTATCATTAAAAGTCACAAGACACACTCCTGTAATTCCGTTCATAATACCTTTATTATTAGTAACAGCTCGCTCCTCTTCGTAGAAACCTATGCTAGAAATAAGTTCAATTTTTTTAGCCAAATTCCAAGAATCCTCTTTATTTGATAGCAAATGCTTAAAATCTAAAGTAAAACAAGCTTTAGCTGTAAATTCACTAATATCATTGCTTAAAATTTTTAAAACACACTCATATCCAAATTCCAAAAAAATATATTCTGCTACACGCTCTGCAATTGAGTTTAGAAAATTAGCACCCATAGCATCACAAGTATCCAAATAAAGATTCAATTTTTGAATACCAAGCTCTTTAATATACCTAGTTGACAATCTTCTAAATCCACCTCCTCTTTGATTCATATTGAACAAAAGAGGTTCAAGCCAAGTCTTGATTTTATCACCAAGATCAACAAAAATTTTACTTAGATCTTTTCCCGATTTTATATAAATTTGAGAAATTCCCAACACTTCGCCCAAAGAATACCTCAAATTAGCATTTTCAAGAATTTTTGCCGCAAAATTTAAGGCAGCAACAACAGAAGATTCTTCTGTTGCAATAGGTAAAGAATAATATTTGCCATTTATTTTCAAATTTTTTACAATTCCAATAGGAAAAGATAAATATCCAATATAATTTTCTATCACATTAAAAAGAAAATCTTCATTGGCATTATTATAAAAAAAATCTTTACAAGATAATCCCAACAAACTTTTTATCTCTTGCCTTTTTTCTAAAACACTTTTATGTCTAAAATTTTTACTAAGCTTCATAAAACTGCTTAAAAACTCCAAGCTCAGCAAGTAAATAGCTACTCAAAAAATACTTATTATCTCTAAGTTCTGACAAACTTTTGCTTCCACTTAAAAACATAGACATTTTTAAAACATGCTCATAATCAGAAAAAAGATTAAATACCGCATCTTCTCCTGAGTCGTAAAAAGCCCTAAGAACAGCCGCTGCAACACCTATAAGTTTAGCCCCAAGAGCAATGCCTTTAGCAATATCCATGCCCGTCTCATATCCACCAGATGCAAAAATATTAGCCTTTAGAGAATCATCAATGCTAAGCAAAGTAAAAATCGAAGGAATGCCCCAATCAGAAAAACAAGATGCAATGTTTAAATTATTACTCCTTATACCTTCTACTAGAACCCAATTGGTTCCACCACTACCCGCAAGATCAATATAAGAAACCCCAAGCCTAAATAATTCCTTAACGTCTTTTGGCGAGATTCCAAAACCTGTCTCTTTGACAATCAATGGAATACTTAGAAAGCCAGACAATTTAGCTATTGATTCTTTTATTCCTTTAAAATTTCTGTCTCCATTAACATTCATTAATTCTTGCCCTGCATTAAGATGCACAATAATTGCATCAACTTCCAATCTCTTGATCATTTCAGCTATTTTAAAAATACCAAACTCAACAACCTGAACAGCACCAATATTTGCAAACAAAGGAATATTATGAGCATATCTTTTAAGAGTAAAGTCTCTTATGTACTCGGGATACTTAAACAAAAGTTTAAAAGAACCTAAGCCAATAGGAATTTTTAAATAATTTGCAATTCTAACTAAAGATTTATTAAAATCATTGCCTTCTTTACCGCCTCCTGTCATGGAGGAAATAAAAACAGGCATGCTAATATTGTATCCAAATATTTCTTCTTTTATATTTATTTCAGAAAAATTAAAATCACTAAGAGCATTATGCTTTAACTTAACAAACTTTAAAAAATTGCAGCTGCTTTTAACATCATTTTTATTTAAACAAATCTCAATATGTCTTTTTTTATTTTCTAATATATTAGGCTCGATACCCATAAATTCGGTATCCATCATCCCTTAATTCTTTTAAATAAAATCCTCTGGATTCACCAGGAACTATTTTATTTTGAAAAAAATCTTTATATTCTTCAAAATTTGCATTATTTCTATTTTTTATAAGCTCATCAAGATCCCATAATTTAACAACATCAAAAGCACCTTTTTCAACAGTAAATTCATAAATAATCATAATATTGCCAGATCCATAAGAACAAAACAATATCTTTTCTCCTGAAATATCCTTCTTAGAAAATACTCTTTTTAAATAAAATGCTAAAGACAGAAAAATTGAACCCGTATACAAATTCCCCACTTCCATAGCAGCTTCAACTCCATCGTAAAAATCTATTGACTCTAAATAAGCATTTCTAACAGATTCGTCATCACTATAATATTTTTTTAAAATGTAATGCATTGAATCTATAGGCATCTTAGCAAAAGGAACATGCAAAATAAATCTATAATTAGAAAACAAATCTTTCATACTAAGTTGTTTTTTGACAGCAAAATCTATTAAAGCATTTTCGTTTGCATTATTGTAGCATTCAACTGAATATCGACCTCGCACCTTAGCTTCTAAGCTTCCAAAAGGCCTAAAAAAATCATCAACATCATCGGTATAAACTCCAAATTCAGATAAATTGATCGACAGTAATTTTGGATTTTTTTCAATCAGAATTGCAGTTGCACCAGCTCCTTGGGTAATCTCAGCCGTAGTAAGATTGCTATAATGCGCAATATCTGAAGAGAAAACTATTCCATATTCAGAATTATTAGAATGGCTTAAAACACTTGCTACACTATGTAAAGACATAGCAGCACCAGCGCACGCATGCTGAACTTGAAAAGTTAGAAAATTATTTCCCAGAGAAATACCAGCCTGCTTTAAAGCTCCAAAAACATAAGAAGAAATTGACTTTGAATGATCAACACCTGTTTCAGTTCCACCCAAAAGCATTCTAATTTTGCTTAAATCAAGATTATTGTTGTCAAAAATAAGCTTAACAGCCGAACTTGCCATGGTCACACTATCCTCGTTGGGACTAGTAAACCTGAAGCCTTTTTGCAAAGTTGCATCTATCGCTCTATTGATTTTTTTAAAAAAAACTTCATCAGAAGAATATAAAGGATTTCCCAAAAGAACAGAAAAGTCTAAATAATTTAAAGGTAAAAAAATTCTAATATCACTAATACCTACTTTCATATATCCTCTCAATGCATTAATGGATTTAAGTATTATATTATAATTTACAAAAATTAGCAAAATCTTATATAATGAAACCTAAAAAGGGAAGTTTATGAAAATAGCCGTACTTTTATCTGGAGGAGTTGATAGTTCTGTTGCCCTTTATAGAATTATAAACAAAGGATATACAAATATAAAATGCTACTATCTAAAAATTTGGCTTGAAGATGAACTGTCTTATATTGGAAACTGCCCTTGGCAAGAAGATTTAAATTACGTTGAAGCTGTATGTAACAAATTTAATGTACCCTACGAAATAATAAACTTTCAAAAAGAATATTATAACAAAGTAGTAAGCTATACTATTGAAGAACTAAAAAATGGCAATACCCCAAGTCCAGATATTTTTTGTAATCAAAGAATAAAGTTCGGGGCATTTTTTGATAAAATCAATGAACAATATGATTTAGTTGTTACAGGGCATTACGCTAAAATACAATCAAAAGAGAAAAAATTTTTTTTAAAACAAGCAAAAGATAAAATTAAAGACCAAAGCTATTTTTTATCTCATATCTCTCAAAAACAAATGTCAAAACTATGCTTCCCTTTAGGAACATTACTTAAAAGCGAAGTAAGGCAAATAGCTAAAAGCATAAATTTGCCCAACAAAGATAGAAAAGATAGTCAGGGTATTTGCTTTTTAGGAAAAATCAAATACAACGAATTTATCAAATATCATCTTGGCGAGAAAAAAGGCAATATAATTGAAAAAGAAACGGGAAAAATAATAGGAACTCATAACGGATATTGGTTTTTTACAGTTGGACAAAGAAAAGGAATAAAACTTAGCAATGGGCCATGGTTCGTCGTAGAAAAAGACCTAGAAAAAAATATTATATATATCTCCCATAACGAGAATTATTTAAAACAAGCAAAGCGCAAATTTCTAGTTAACGAAATACATTGGATAAATGACAAACCTTCAGATTTTGAAAATTTCAAAATTAAAATAAGGCATGGTGAAAAAAAATATTCATGCAAATTAAAACTTATTGAAAATAACTTAATTGAAATTTCCCTAAACACAAAAGATCATGGAATCTCTCCGGGACAATTTGCAATTTTTTATAAAAATACAGCATGTCTAGGTGGCGCTAAAATTTTTAAAATTATAGAATAATAATCTTTTGAAAAGTAAGTAGAAAATTAAAAAACTTTCTCTTACTTTTCGATCTTAAAGTAATCAACGGATTCTTTTAAATCTTTTACACTCTCTAACATTTTTTCAGACATTGCAGAAAGCTCTTCACTACTTGAAGCTGTAGTCTGAACCAATTGACTAACCTGTTCTATTGCATTTTTAAATTGATCTATTTGAACGCTTTGCTTAGAGCTTTCATTAGAAATATTTTTTACAAGTCTGGCCGTTTGCTCCATGCCAGGAACTATTTGTTCAAAATTTTCCCCGGCACGACTTGCAACAGTCAAGCTTCTGTTTGCAATATCAATAATCTCTCTTGCTGATTCCTTGCTTTGATCTGCAAGCTTTCTAACCTCAGCAGCTACCACTTCAAACCCTTTGCCTTTTTCTCCCACTCGTGCGGCCTCAATCGAGGCATTTAAAGCGAGCAAATTAGTTTGCCTTGTTATCTCATCAATAATTCCAATTTTTTCAGTAATTACAGTCATTGCCTCAATAGCTTTAACAACAGACTTATGCCCCTCTTTAGTCCTTTCATTAGTATTAACAGCAATTTTTTCAGTAGTAGACGCATTTTCGGTATTTTCAGAAACACCTTGTGATATTTGCTCAATATTTGCCGTCATTTGCTCTAAAGTAGAAGCCTGCTCAACAGCACCAGAACTTAAATTCTGACTTGCATTTGCTATTTGAATCGCATTTTCATAAAGATAATCTAGGTTTTCAATAACCCCTTTCGCAACTGAAGAAAAATTAGTTCTGAGTTGCTCAAGGCCTTCGTACAAACTATACAACTCCACAGTATCCCATTTATCAAAATTAACATCAGCAGTAAAATTGCCAGAGGCAAGTCGCTCAGAATATTCTAATATCTTATTCAAAGAAGAGCTCAACTTTTTCACAAGATAAAGAGTTGCAATAGCAAGAATAAGCAATGTAAATGCAAAGCTAACACCCAAGATCAAAGACGTAGCTCGCGACATGTAATAAAAATCATCCTCTGAAGTCCTCATTAAGAGAATAAATTTACTATTAGACAGGTTTAATAACACCTTTTGACTAATTCCTACATATTTTTTGCTACTATTAGGATCATAATAATAAACAGTTGAAATTTCTTGATTTTTTTGTAACAAATCTTCAGATGTTTTTTTAAGAATATTGGAATAAGAGGCACTAAGATCGGTTAAAACATCGCCTGGAAGTACTGTATGATGAACCAAAAATCTACCCGTAGTATCATAAGCTAGCGCACGACCACTAGAGAGTATCCCAAAATTAATTCCTCTAAAAGACCTATATATATAATCCATTGAATAAAAAAACATAAAATAACCAAAAATATCGTCTGTGCCAAAATCTCTTAATGGTATACCTATTAATATATAAGGAATCTGGCCTTTTTTATTTTTTATCTTAGAAATGTTTTTAACTAAAGACTCCTCAATAGACCCAGGATCTGCCAACATGACAAAAGAATTGTAAACAATACTTTGAGACTCTTTAAGTTTTGTAAAATATTCTCTATCCTTAATAGACTTGCCAAAATCACTATTATCCTTGACAGCTGTAGTGAAAACTATTTCACCTTCCTTATTTGTAACCATCATATTACTACCAGTTTGAACAAGAATTTCAGATTGATCTGAAATAAAACCCAACCTTTTGGATTTAATTTTACTAGCTTCATTGAATTTTTCAGCAGAATTGAAATACATGGAACTAACTCTAACTTTTTCTTCCATTGAAGAAATGTAAATATTAAAAGAACTTTTAATATTTCCAATAAGATTCATCATAAGATCAAACTGCTGATCTACCAATTTACTATTAATTAACATCCCAAATACAAAAAACAAAATTGATATAAAAAATGCTATCAGAATAAGAACAAGTAGCAACATCCTAGCTTTCAACTTCATACTAACCACCTCTTTTACAAAAAATAAATTCTAAAACTCTGAAAAATCATCATCAAAATTTAAATCCTTATCAGCAATATCGATAGCTTTCTTAGGATCAACTCGCTTATTAATAGTTCTTATAGGAGGCTCATCCTCAATACTTAAAGAATAATTATTATGCCTATTGCCATTCAAAGTAGGAATTTCATTACTTTTGAAATTTTGATTTTCATCTTTAAAAGAATTTTCAGGACAATCCATCGCTCTGAAATCATAATCATCATCTTCCATATTTTCAATCTTAGAATTTTTAATTTTGAAAAATAATACAGATTTTCTAAGTTCTTTAGACTTTTCTAGCATTTTATCAGACATACTAGAAAGTTGCTCACTACTTGAAGCTGAAGACTGAACAACTTCTCCAACCTGGTCCAAAGCCATTTTAAATTGAGCAATCTGATCACTCTGCTTAGAACTACCTTCTGAAATTTTCTTAACAAGGTTAGCTGTTTCTTCTATTTCGGGTAACATTTCTTTAAAGATTATTCCCGCTTCAGTTGCTACCTTAGAGTTATCTTCAACTAACTCTCCAATCTCAAGAGCCGAAATTTTACTAAGATCAGCTAACTTTCTAATCTCACTAGCCACAACAGCAAATCCCTTTCCTTCATCACCTGCTCTTGCAGCTTCAATTGCTGCATTTAAGGCAAGTAAATTAGTCTTTCTAGCTATTTCTTCAATAACACTAACTTTCTCTACAATATCTTGCATAGCAATAACAGATTCTTCGACAGCCTTCCCACCTATCTGAGAATTTTCATTCGTCTTTAAAGCTATCTGCTCTGTTTCATAAGAATTATTCGCACTCATATTGACACCTGATGCTATTTGCTCAACATTGGCTGACATTTCTTCAAGAGCAGATGCCTGCTGTAGCGCACTAGAGCTTAAATTTTGACTTGAGCTGGCAACTTCTAAACTTGCCTTATTTACATAGCTAATATTTCTCAAAACACTCGCAATTGCTCCAGAAATGGCTTTTTTCATTTTCACAACCTGAAGACTTAACATGCCAAGCTCATCAAAAAAATCACCATCATCAAGAGCATAATCTTTATCTAAATTTCCCTTAACCATATCTTGAACTAAAACTCTAATTGTGTTTAAACGGAAACTAATAATCTTATCTATTCTCATCAAAAGAATAATGCTTAATACAATAATACCTAAGACAGAATACAAGATATACTGAAATTTTAGGCTAGATATTACTCCATAAATATCTTTATAAGGAATTCTGGCAATAAGTACCCCGCCTTTCTCTCCCAATTTACTACTTATGGGCAACAGAGCATAATAACACTCTTCCCCCATTTCGGAAAAGAGTATTCTATCAATAGTATAAACCGACACTTCAGTAGGAATATTTGATAAAAGAGGCGGCTTAGAAAACACGTCTTTAAGAATATTTAAAAATTTAGAACTAACCCTACTGGTTTCATTGTATTCTTCAAAAGGATTAACGGCTATATTATTAGGATCCACATAAACAAAATTGCCTCTTTTATAAAAACCGAATCTAAATCTATCAAAATTATCCGCTAAAACATCATTAAGCAAATATCCAGCCAAATACCCACAAACAAGCTTATCCTCTGGAGAATATACGGGAACAATTATTGCAAAAGCCTTTTTTTCGCTTTGCCTAGACCTAATGGCAACCTCTGCAGATATTCCTTCAGAAAGATTTGAATACCAGCCTATAAATTTTAATTGGTTTTGCTTATAATCCTCAATCGCTTTTTTAAAATAATTAGTATTAGCCTCAGAATGTCCAAAATCCATATTATTCTCATGCCTTGTGCTAACAATTATTCTCCCTTCAAAATCAAAAAAGGCGAATTCTTCAAAAAAGGTATCATTTTTAAGATTGGACATAAAATTGTACAAATATTTTCGATATTTTTTATTCACCTTTACAGAATCAATAACAAATTTTGAATTTTTTCTTAAATCTACTAATTCAGACTCAGAAAAATCTTTTCCTCTATTCTCAGAAATTGCAAATTCTGATATGGTTTCAAGCGCTAAATTAGAAGCGGCGCCATTGATTATAACGTACAGAGTATCCAAAAAAGATTGTGTAGAAAAAGCTGCTCTTCTTAATTGCGCCCTTGTAAGCTGCTTATAATAATCTTCCAAATAACCACATAAAATAAACTTAAAAATCATAGAAAAAAGTAACAGTATGAAAATTAAAAACAATAATAAAAATCCAACAAACCTGTATTTAAGTTTCAACAACATAATAAACTACCTCACAAATCATCTACTTTATTTAATTAAACAAACTCAAGACCGAAAGGGTATTAAAAAAAATTTTACAGCAAAAAATTAAAAACTCTTAAAAAATTAAAAGAATTTTCACAACACGAAAAACAAATTGTAAACTATTATTACCTATTATTGCTTTTTATAGGGGATTCCTAAAAATTTAGGCGCATAATTTCTTTTTGAAAAAAAAATAAGACTTAAAATAATAATTAAATATGGAGTAATAACTAACATTTTAGGAGGCATTATTAAAGATAAAAAAGGTGATTGAGCCAAAACAATTGCCAAAGTTTTCACGAATGAAAACAAAAAACTACCCATTAAAATTCCCAAAGGGGTCCATTTACCAAAAATCAACATCACAATAGCAATAAAACCCTGTCCACCCGTAACCCCTTGCACATAGCTTGATGCAATCACTGTTGTAAGAACAGCACCTGAAACACCTGCTAAAAAACCACTCGAAAGAACACAAAAAAATCTAATTTTATTTACACTAACTCCAACAGACTCCAATACCTCTGGGTTTTCACCACTAGCATTAATTCTAAGTCCAATTTTAGTGTATTTGAAAATAATATGAAATAAAATCACACCTAGCATTGCAATATATACAGAATATCTTTTACCAAAAATTTGAAATACAAAAGACGTTTTGCTTAAAATTCCATCAAAAAGTATCGGTAACTTTATTTCTATAGGTGGAGTTGAAATAGAAGAAAAAATCAAAGTGCTTACAAAAACAGCAATAGCGGGTCCTAAAAAATTAAGTGCCATTCCGGTTATAATTTGATCTGATTTTAAAAAAATTGTAAAAACAGCGTGCAAAATAGCAAGCGCAAGCCCTGCTAATCCACCAACAAAAATTGAAAATAATGGGTCATTTGTAAAATATGCAACTGTAGCCCCTGTAAATGCTCCTATTGTCATTATTCCTTCAAGTCCAATATTAATAATTCCACTCTTCTCACTTATAAGACCTCCAAGGCCAGTTAAAATTAAAGTTTGAGAATTTATTAAAGTTTCACTAATCAAGAATATTATTATATTTGACACCCTTAACACCTTTTAAAAAGATTTTATTTAAAAAATAACTAGCAGAAATTACAAGAACAATTATTCCCATCATTAAAGATACAATTGAAGATGGAAGACCCATTAGACTTTGAACCCTACTGCTTCCATAAAGCAATACAGAAAAAAGAATACTGGAAAATATTATGCCAATCGGCGAATTGTTTCCTATCAAAGAAACAGCTATTCCATTAAAACCAATTCCTTCCATATAAGAAAGCTTAAATATAGCTTTATTAACACCCATAATTTGAACAGCACCAGCAAGACCTGCAACAGCTGCTGAGAGAAACATTGAAAAGATCAGAACGGCTTTTACATTAATACCCATACGTCTTGAAGCTTCAATATTACCCCCTATGGCATTTATTTTAAATCCAATAATAGTTTTATTAAGTAAAAACCATATTAAAATAGCAAAAATTATACCCAAAATTATTCCAAAATGAAGGGGTGCTTTTAAAATCTCATTAACAAAAGGATGAGAAGACCTATAAGCAAGACCTTCTGGTGAGAGCTTCCAAGAGCCTAAAAAATCAATAAATGCACTTTCTTTAATAGACTTCGAAAAATCACTATTATCTCTTTTAATAAAACTAAAATCTAAAATTATATTATTCAAATGAAATAATATCCAATTAAACATTATTCCTGAAATCACTTCGCTAATATTGAATTTAGCTTTTAAATATCCAATTAAAATCCCTAAACTACCTGACGCTAAAAAAGTAATAACAAAAATAGAAATTACATGTAAAACTGGGGGCAAATCAAGTAAAATCGATGCTATTAAAGCAATGATAGATCCTAGCATAAACTGACCTTCAACCCCAATATTGAAAAGACCTGCTTTTAAAGAAATGCCAATAGAAAGGCCAGTAAAAATCAAAGGGGCTGCATAACTTAAAATATAACCTAAATGCTTGGGAGATGAAAAAATAATCTCCAGTATTATAAAATACATTCTAAAAGGAGAATAACCAAACATCATCACCACTAGTCCAACAATTAAAAATCCAACAAATAGAGCAAAAACACTAACAAATGCTAAAGAATTTAAAAATTTCAATATAAATTTACTGAATACGTTTTTACCAATTATCATTTAGCTTAAACCTATCATCATTTTACCAATAACATCAATATCAAAATTGCCCTCTAAAATACCCACTATTCTTCCATCATGCATTACAGCTATCCTGTCACAAACATTAACAAGTTCATCAAGTTCAAGAGAAACCAACAAAACAGATCTACCTAAATCTCTTTGCTCTATTATTTTTTTATAAATATTCTCAACAGCACCAACATCAAGACCTCTTGTAGGCTGAATAGCCAAAAGAATATCCGGCTCTAAACTAATCTCACGAGCAATAATAACTTTTTGCTGATTGCCTCCAGATAAATATTTTACCTTACTTAAAATATTTCTTGGTCTAATATCAAAATAATTTACAAGTTGATTGCTCATTGTTTTTAAAATGTTAAAATTAAACCCTACAAATTGTCTTTTAACCTTATGAAATTGTTTTTTAATGAAATTGAAAAAATTAAATTTTAAACCAAAATTATTCTTTGAATGATTTTTTTTAAATCTTAAATAATCAATATTATCAAAGCTCTTAAGTCCAATATTTTGCATAACATTAAATTCTAAAATAAGACCGTGCCTTTGCCTGTCCGAAGGAATATTGCCAATTTTTTTATCTATTATTTGCTTAATCGTTAAACCTTTTAAAGATTCCAAATCCCCTGAAGAATTTTTCTTAAAAATATCGCCCTTAAAGATGTTTTTCAAGCCCAAAATTGCATCAACCAAATCCTCTTGGCCACTTCCCTCAATGCCTGATATTCCAAGAATTTCACCATTTCTCAGATTAAGATTAACGTCTTTTACTTTTAAAACTCCCCTCTCATCTTTAACACTTAAATTCTTTATTTCAAGAACATTAAAATGATTTTCAAATTGAACTTTAGATGAGCGAAGTGCAATTTCTTTGCCTATCATTAATTTTATAAGATCTTTATCATCAATCTGATCAAGATTAACAGTTTTCACAGCCTTTCCAAGGCGCATAATTGTACATCGCTTTGCAACAGACCTAATTTCTTTTATTTTATGAGTAATAAGTATTACAGTATGACCCTCTTGAGTGAGTACTTTTAAAATATTCATAAAATCATCAACTTCACTTGGAGCAAGCACTGCAGTAGGTTCATCAAAAATAATAATATCTGCATTTCGATAAAGAACTTTCAGTATTTCTATTTTTTGTTGCATGCCAACACTTAAGTCTTCAACCTTTTTCTCTAAATCTATCTTTAAGCCATACTTTTCTGAAAGATAATTTATTTTCCTTTTAGCTTGCTTGTAATCAAGAAAACCAAATTTTAAATTTTCATACCCCAAAATAATATTCTGAACAGCAGTAAATTGCGGGATTAACATAAAATGTTGAAAAACCATTCCAATCCCATTTCGAATAGCATCGCTTGAATCTTTAAAGTTTACTTCTTGGCCTTTTAAAATAATTTTGCCACTATTTACTTGATGAATCCCATAAATAGTCTTCATTAAAGTGGTCTTTCCAGCACCATTTTCTCCAAGAATAGCATGAACTTCGCCTGCCTTAAATTTAATAGAAACATCATCATTGGCAATAAAATCACCATACTTTTTTGTAATATTTTCTAATACCAGTATATCTTCTTTCACCAAGCTTTAACCTTAACAAATATCCAATACAAATGACTTACCATATTATTTCTAATGAAATATAATAAAACTTAAAGTTTATATTTTCAATAGCATTTTTGCATTTTAATGAACAAAATAAATTATTCATAAAAATTAATTGATAGTAAATAAAAAATGCTTAAAAGATAAAAACTTTAATAAAGAGAGCAAATTAATGCTAAAATAAAATAATGAATAAACTATTGTAAAAGAGAGTACTATGAAAATCAAAGCCTGCATTTTTGATATGGATGGAACCCTGGTAAATAGCATAATGGATATTGCATTCTCAATGAATTCTGCTCTTTCAAACTTGGGATACAATAAAATCGAACTAAACAAATTCAATACTCTTGTTGGCAGAGGATTTGATAAGTTTGTAATAGACACTCTAAAGTTATTATCTCTTGAATATAATAATCCCAATTTACAAGACAAGCTCTACAAAGAATTTGTAAAAGAATACAATAAAAATCTTTCATCTCGAACGCAACCATACGAAAACATAAAAACCCTTTTAGAAAATATGAATAAACTTAAAATTCCAATTGGAATTTTAAGCAATAAAAACCATGAAGAATTAATAAATTTGGTAAAAAATATTTTTGGAAATATATTCTTTTTTGAAATCAGAGGTTATTCAAAAAAATTTCCACCAAAGCCAGATCCTGAGAATGCCCTTGATATGATATTAGAATTAAATGTCCAGAAAGAAGAAATTGCATACATTGGAGACAGCGATGTGGACATGTTAACCGCATTAAACGCCGGATTTATACCAATAGGAGTTTCCTGGGGATTTAGAAGTGTTCAAGAATTAAAACAAAATGGAGCAAAACATATAATACACAAACCGCTTGAACTATTGGACCTAATCAAATGAATGTAAAACCATATTTTTCCTACCTATATCATTACCTATTCAATCACGAAAGCATAAAAAGTTTATCTGCTATAGAAAAAGAAATTGAAATACTCAATTATTTAAAAGAAAACAAAAAAACTATTACTACATTCATTAAGAATGATTTTGAATCAGAACTAAAAGATCTAATTCAGTACATCAAAGATAAAACAGATGTAATGATTACACCATTTGTTTTATCTGGCATTGAAGCTATTGATTTTAACATTGTAAAGCCTCTTTTTAGTAAAGAATTAACAAAAAACGACTTAAATTTGATATTTAACTTTGTTAAAGTTAACTCGTCTTTAAGAAAAGAATTCTTTTATAATTTTAATACTATAAGCAATGGATACATTACCTTTTACATAAACAAACTATTTGAAGGAAAAAACTCTTATACAATATATTTAATACAAAAGGAAAATAAAGCCCTTTATTCATCAGATATCATAAAAAATTATATAAAGATATTGCTTCTCTTAAAAGTATTGGTAATTAAATACTGCTTTGAAAAAGGAATAGAATTAACTATTAAAAATATTGAATCGACTTCAAAAGCAATAAGTAATGATACCGATTTTCTAGACGAAAAAACAGCCAAACTCATAATTGAAAGCTTTTTTAAATATGAGATTTTACAAACAATGTCTCCAATTTCAACATTAATTGCCATTTTTTCAGCCAGAGCAAGAATTCCAAAATACAAAAACAATCCGGTCAAAGGTTTTATTGGATATGATGAAAGTTGGTTTTCAATAAAACAATCAAGCTCTAGAGAATATGATTCAAGAATAATTAAAGAATTATTAGAAATAGCCAAGGTAAATAAATGGTAAAAAAATTTTCTATTTTCTTAAAAGCAATAATAATTTTTTCAATATTTGAACTCTTAATCGAAGAGCTTTCAATAATCCTTTTTTTACCATACAAAATACGATTTGCACTAATATTTCTTGGTTTTTTATTTGACACAATTTTTATTTTCATTTTTTTATATAAAATAACCAAAGCTTACCTTTCTCAAAGATTAGAAATCTATGTCAGAAACAATCTATTCTTTGACATAATTCACTGCCTTATCCCTTTAGCATTTTATAGTTCATATCAGCTTAAAAACATAATTGTCGCCCACGAAACCATATTAAATCCAATAATGCTATCACTTTTCAAGCTAAGATTTTTAAGACTTCTTAGGTTTAACGATCTAATAATAGAAATCTATTACAACTCAAAAGAAAAGAACCTAATACTAATAGCATTTGCTAGAACATTTTCAATGAGCTTATTAATACCATTTACATTTTTTATAATAATATCAAGCTCAAAAATTGTAAATTCAATACCAGAAAAACAAGAATTTAATATTATTAAAAATATATCAATAATAAATGAAAAAGCTTACATTAAAGAAAAATATCCCTTCATCTTAATAATCAAGGAAAAAGAAGACATAATATACTCAAAATCAGACGAAATATTTGTTTACTACAGTCCTAGTGAATACAAAGTAATAGAAATAGATAAGACAAAATTTTATATAGATAAATATTTGCAAAGAAAAAGCGATTCTATTCTTGGAATTTTTCTATTTGCATTGTTTGCGTCATTTACCATTTTTTTAATGAATTTTTATAAATTTTTTAAAGCAAGTTTTTTAAATCCTATTGTTTTAATGACAAAAATTTTACAAGACCCGTTAGAATATCGAAAAATTCAAATTCCTTTCACTTTAAGCGAAGAAAAAGTATATGAACTTGCAAAATTATTTAACAATCTTTTACTAAAAGAAAAACTAAATTCAAAGCGAAAAAGCAAAATACCTTTAGAAATTGAAAAAGTAAAAAAAATAATTAATAAAAACCAAGAATCAAAATGAAAATTCAAATAATTGCAATGCTACTTACATTATTAAATTTGTCACTTAATGCTAGGCTTTTGAACATCTCAATTGAAAAAAGAGCAAACGAAGAAATAAAAAAATACTCATCTTTCAATTTAATTTTAGAAAAAGAATACTATACTAGCTTGCCAACAAGCGAAATAGAAAAAAATATTTATAAATTAACTGAACATTTTGTAAAAAGCATAATGCTCAATAAAATTGACTACAGCTCATTAAATTTAAACTACAAAGAAGCAAATAAATATTTAATTCAAAGCGAGCTTATTGACAATAAATTTTTAAAATATAAAATATTTAAAATTAAAAATATAAATGGGACCTTCAAAAGTTATTCACTAATATACACGAAAAAGGGATTTTACAAACTAGAACTTTACATAGAAAATAACACAGAATCTTTAGAAATATTCAACCTTAACATAACTTATTTTTCAAAGAATTCAGATAAAATAAGTAATGAAATGATTTTTTCCCCAAAAGAATGAAAATAATAAAATTAAAGCTCGAGCTTTTATAAATAATTTATTTAACAAATACGGACATTACTCTTTGAAGAACCTTTGCCCTGTCTAATGGTTTAACAATAAATGTTTTTGCTCCTTTTATTAAACAATCTTTAACTAATTGTTCTTTACCTAAAGCAGATATCATTATCACTCTAGCATTTTTATCAAATTCCATAATATTAGAAAGACAAGTTATTCCATCCATTTTTGGCATGGTAATATCAAGGGTGACAATATCAACATTAGGGTAATGATTCTTGTATTTTATCAAAGCTTCCTCTCCATCAGCTGCCGTATCAATAATATTAAAACCCTCTGATGTAAAAATTTGTGTAAGCTGCTTTACGGTAAAAACAGAGTCATCAACAATTAAAACATTAAAAGGAACGCCTGTATCATAATTGATTCCTCTAGGCTTAGATGAAGAATCTGCAGCAATTGTAGTCTTTTGAATCATATTAACCTCTCTCTAATAAAAAGAATTTTTTCCATATCAAACCCTCTCTCTTATTGCAATATTAACTTCTA
Organism: [Borrelia] tanukii; assembly: GCF_030436345.1. Classification (GTDB taxonomy): domain Bacteria; phylum Spirochaetota; class Spirochaetia; order Borreliales; family Borreliaceae; genus Borreliella; species Borreliella tanukii. The sequence continues at coordinate 710,892 of NZ_CP124038.1, read as the reverse complement.
TAATTTTACCATCAGGTAAAGAAAAAGGAACAATTAAAGCCTCAGAACCTTTATTGCTTATTTTCATATTTTCTCCATAAATAAAAGCTGGTGGAGTTATATCAAATACAAAGCCTTTGGCATGCAAAGTAGTAACAAAATTTCCCGCAATAATATTGCCAACCTCAGTGAGAGTTGCAGCAACCATCTCTTTTGTTTCTTCATCATCAAAATCATCATACTCTTCAAAATTCAACTTAGAAGCAACAAAAAGAGCTGTTTCTATATCCATATCAACAATTATACTACCCTCAACAGACCCGGCAAGTCCTACTATTACAGAAACACCTTTTATCTTTTGATTTATTGATTTAAGTCCTGGTTTACCCATTTCTATATTCTCAACAAGCAACATATCTCTTAAAACCGAAGAAGCGGCATCCAAAAATGGCTCTATATAATCTATTCTCATTAATTTCTCCTTTAGACTTTCCTGTACAAGTTAAAATATTCTGCAGATTTCTCTTTTATAAAAACATCATTATTTTTAAGTTCTTCGTTATCTCCCAAAACCAAAAGAGCCCCTTTAATAGTTTTGGAAGCAATGATATCTAAAATTAAAATCTGATCTTTACTATCCAAGAAGCACAAAACATCTTTTAAAAAAACCATTCCCAAATTATCAGGCAAATCTGAAAAAAGAGCATCGGAATATTCAAACAAAACATTATTGAGAATTTCTGACTTAAATTTATAAACTCCAGGACTTTGTTCAAAAGAGTTTTTACGATAAATCTCACTAATACCAATTTCTGGCTCTGAAAAAATCAACCTAGAAGTTTCAACCACTTTTGATAAATCATTATCAATAGCTGTCAACTTAAACGGTTTTACATAATATTCAGACAAAGCGTTAACTAAAGCCGTAGTCTCTCTTCCATTACCACAACCAATTTCCAATACATTGAAAATAGAATTCAAATTATCCATAAAATTTAAGCGATTCTTAACAATTTCATTTTGAAATTCTTCCAAACAATCAGCTCCCCATAAACTTCCTGATGATTTTGAATAAAATTCATTTAAAAAACTATCGTAAGGCAAGTAATCAGCATCAACCATATTAAATTTTACTCCAACTTTTTCTAAAAACACATCATTTACTAAAGAAGCATTAAACGAAAATTTCAAAAGATTTTTTTTAATATTCTCCAAATTAGAAGTTTCAATATTATTTAAAGTTGAATTTTCATTGTTATTACTATTTTTTGGAAAAACATTATTGGAAAAATCACCTTTAGAATTTTCTAGCATATCTAAATCATCACAATCACTTACAAAATCGATATTTTCAACAAAATTTTGAGCAGGTTTTAACACTTTTTCTTCTTCACCATAGTTAAAGATTTTAAAAACATCAAGGAGTATATAAAGTTTTTCGTTATAATCTACAACACCTTTTATATAATTTATTAAAGAGTCCTGAGACAAAACTGGGTGTGGATCTTGAATAAGACTAGAGTCTATTGAAAAAACATTATTAATTTTATCAACAATAACTCCTATGAGAAGATCTTCATTTTTTAAAACCATAATATCTTCAAGATCTTTCTTATTAAATTCCAAATTAAACATTATTCTAAGATCTATAATAGGAATTATTTCGCCTCGTAAATTATCAAGACCAGCTACATATTTTTTGGCATTTGGAACATAAGTAAAATTACTAGATTTTCTAATTTCTTTAACCTGCATAATGTCTACTAAATAATGATCTGATCCAAGCTCAAAGGAAACAACCTTAAAATCAAAATTGGTTAATTTAGAATTACAATTTTTATCATCTAAAATTTTGGGTCCAAAATAAATTTCTTTTATCTGCACAAGAGATTCACTCCTTAGTATCCTTTTTTAAATCAAAAAGTTTAAAAACATCAATTATTAATACAACCTTACCATTACCAAGAGTAGTAGCTCCAACTATGCCCGCACTTGATGAAAATTTGTCCTTAATAGGCTTTACTACAAAATCTTCCTCGCCAAGAATAGAGTCTACAACAATTGCGGTCTTTATGTTGTTAGTATTAACAACTATTAAAAATTTCTCTATTAATGAATCATCTCTTGTTATATTAAAAAGTTTATCAAGCCTGAGAACAGAAATGATTTCGTCTCTTAAATTATAAACTTCATGATAATTTTCAAGCAATTTTATATCATGCTCGGTTATTCTATGAGTTTCAAGAACATTGTTCAAGGGGATAACATAAGTCTCAGATCCCGATTTTACCAAAAGACCTTGTATAATCACTAATGTCAGTGGTAGTTTAATTTTAAAAATTGTTCCAAGACCAATTTCTGATTCTACTAAAATAGTTCCATTAAGCTTTTCAATGCTTTTTTTCACAACATCAAGACCAACACCTCTACCTGAAAGGTCTGTCACTTGGCTTGCTGTTGAAAACCCAGGAGCAAAAATTAAGTTAATAAGTTCAAAATCAGAGTAAACCGCATCTTCCTTTATTGTTCCCTTTTCAATTAATTTGCGCTTAATAAGCTTTGGATCTATACCACTCCCATCATCTTCAATCTCAATTGATATTACATTGCCTTCATTTTTAGCACGCAAAATTATAGTACCTGCTTTGCTCTTCCCCTTTTTAATTCTCTCCTCAACTGTTTCAAGTCCATGATCCATTGAATTTCTAACGCAATGCATCAAAGGATCTACAAGATCATCTATAACAGACTTGTCAAGCTCAGTTTCTTCTCCTTCCATTTCAAGATTTACAATCTTATTCAATTTCTTTGAAAGATCCCTGACAACTCTTGTAAACCTTGAAAATATATTAGATATTGGCAACATTCTAGTCTTTAAAACACTCTCATGCAAATCTGTAATTATTCTAGATAGTCGCCCAGAAGTCATTTTAAAATTTTGAAGAAGTCTAAAAAAAGAATTTCTCAATTCAGATATATCATTTAGAGACTTTTCCATTTTAAGATTCATTAAAGAATTAATATGTGATTCAATCTCATCTTCTAATGTTAAGCCTGCATCTTTAAAAATTATCTTCAAATCAATTAAAAAGTTTCTCTGAAAACTTTCTTGATAATCATAAAAATAATTAAAATTATAAAATAGTGTAATCATTTCTGAATTTATTTGATTGTAAGATGATTTGCTTATTACGGCTTCACTAACAAGATTTAATATGTAATCTATTTTTTTACTATCTATTCTAATTAAATTAACACTAATTGGATTGTTTTTCTTAATACTTTTATTTGCCTTAAAGGGCACTTCACCATTTTCTTTTAAACTTACATTATTTAAAGATTCTAAATCAACATTTTCAATTTCAAAATGACTAACAACATCTGGTAAATTAATCTTTTTAGCAATACTATCTACACTGACATCTGATATTAAGTAATATATAACAAAATCAAAAAACTTATCTGCCAATAATTCGCTATAATCTGGGAGAGACTTGAAAATTTTTCCAAGGCTTTTCAATGCTTGAAGCATTTGAAGTCCGCTAATCGTAGACATAGGATTGTCTTTTACAAAATTCAATCTAACTTTAAATAACTTTTGGTTTTCAATCTCAAGCAATAAATCAGAAACTTCACTATCTGTAAAATCAAAACTATTGCTCAAAACAGAATTGGAATTTAAATCAATATCTTTAACATCTCTATCTACAAGATTTTTTAATTCTTCTTCTACATTAAATTCATCAACCAAATAGCTTGCAATTAAACTTAAAGAGTCTAAGCTTTTTTTCACACCCTCTATATCTGAATATATAAGATAATAATCTACTCTTGTTAAAAATTTATCTTCTACGATTTGCTCATATTTAGGAATCGTATGTAACACAGACCCTAAATTTTTTAAAATATTAAATATTTTCAATCCACCATTTTCAAATTCAGAACCACTATTTACATCAAAAACAACGCTGATCCTTAAAACCTTTTGCCCAATCCCTAGGCTTTCTCTTATCTCCTCAAGATCTAATTTTGAAAGACAAAAATTGTTTTTAGTTGAATTTTCGTCAATTCTATTCATAAAAACTTGATCATCAATTGCTAAAAATTGCTTTAATTTGCTTTTAAGATCACTTATATCATTCAAATAAACCTTGCCATCAAGACGAAGCGCAAGCATTTCCTTAATAACATCCAATGAATTTAAAAGCAAATCAACAAGATCATTGCTTATATTTATCTTATCATCTCTAATAGCATCAAAAACATCTTCAACAATATGGGTAAAATCAGATAGCTCCATCATATCAAGAGAAGCAGAACTTCCTTTTAAGGTATGAGCTGCCCTGAATATTTCATCAATAGTATCAGAATTATTAGGATCATCCTCTAATGACATAATATTTTCTTCAAGGATGTCTACAAGATTTTGAGCTTCCTCAAAAAAAACCCCTAAAAGCTCTTCATTTTCCAAATCTAATATTTCCATACCATTTCCTATTAATATTTTATATATGTAAAGCTAACCTTTTAGGTTAGCTTTACATATTAATTTAAACCTACTGTTTTGGAGATGATTCTTCAGGCTTTTCACTCTCAACCTTCTCTATAAAGTCTTGGAAAGAACCTTCAGGCATAGAAATTTTTTCTCTAAGCTTTAAAACTCTTTTAAAAGTTTCATGCGCCTTTAACTTACGAAGGGATTCAGTTCCACTAGTCTCATAAACTTTAAATACAGATTCACTATCAATATCAGAATCTATTGAAACACTCAACTTATCATAAAGAACTCTCAAATCTTTCACATAAAAGATAAAATTTTGCTCTTTAGAACTATGTGATTTTGAAACTCTAAAAGCCTTAAATCTCATTTTACTTGAAGCAAGGGGATAATTTGGAACATCATCCTTAATTATTCTAGATGATATATTAGGAATATAGTTAGGATTTGACCAAATTAAATCAGCCCACCCTTTAAACTTTAAAGTCCCCATAGAATAAGCATACTCCATACCATTCATATCTTCAAATAAAACTTCAAGATCTACATCATATCCTAAACTATACACTGAGACTTTAATCTCTTTCATTGTTTTAATGTTGTCAATAAGACCTTTACCTAAAAATTGATTCCCACTTTCTCCTGAATAAAAAGGAATTTTAAATGGCGGCATAATCATAGCAGATGATTGGGAATAACTTGGGAATAAAACTCTTACTCCTAATATAGTGTCACCTGCGTACCTTTTTGACTCGCTCTTAACAACAGCAGGCGCAACAACCGAATTTTTAACGTAAGCCTGCAACCTTGCAGAAGGAGTAAGCAATACGCTCCAATTATTTATCCCAAGATCTACAACCATATCTTCCGGCTTAACAATACCTGAAGCACCCGAATATACATAATCAACATAATTTGTAAGATCAAGTTTAGTTGAACTTGGGTCTCTTGCAAGTTCGGCAAAATCCAAAACTAATTCTCCAGGCTCTGATCTTTTAGAACCTTCCGCCAATCCATCAGTCTCTTGAGCAAAAAGAGCAGTGGATAATAAAAAAAATAAAATGCTTTTCATTTTCCTCTTCATGTAAACCAACTCCTTATATATATAAAAATCTTTTATAAAATTTTCATTTTTTAATTGTCATTATTAGTAAAAATAAATTTATCAGCTCTGCTCCTTTAACATACACCCTTCAACTAGAATAACAAGCTTTTTTACCTTGCCAGGATAGTTAAAACGTATTGTCTTTATTAAAGACATGGCCAACATATTAACTTTAACATCAAAAGATTCATAAGATTCATTATAATCACCACTATTAAAAGAATCATAAAACTCCCTTGAAAGATTTATGTAATAAATTCTATTTTTTAAAAAAGAATATAAAAATCTTGCATCGCTTAATAAAAATCCAAAAGAAAACCCTTCATTGCTTCCTAAAAGAAAATCTTTTACTAAAAGATCTAAATTATCTTTAGAATCTTTTTCATTTCTTAAATACCTTAAATTAGCAACAACGCCTTTGCTAGAGTAAAAATAAAAAACCTTTTTTGAAAAAAGACTGTCATAATTTAAAAAAACCGTACAAATAGAAAACAAAAAACTTGCTGCCAAGGCCCCTAAAAGCACTCTAACCGTATACTCTTTTTTATAATTTAAAAATTTATAAATCACTGTATTATATTTAAAAAATACATCCGAAATATTATTTTTCATAAAAATTTATAAATTCCATCAAAGATTTAAGTATTAGGATATTAAACTTACTCATATAATTATAATCCAAAATTAATTTAGCATCTAAAATATTGGACAAAAACCCCATTTCAATCAATACAGCTGGCATGCTGCTATTTTTTATTACAAACCACTGCTCTTCTCTAATCGGCCTAATATTAGTTTCACTTAACTCATTTTTAAATACTTTATACAAAATTTCAGCCAATCTTTTTGATTCATATTTATATTTAATATCTAGTATATCATTAAGCTCACTTAAGTATCTATTACCTTTAATATCATACCCCTTAAAATCTTTAATAACCTCTCTTTTTGAATCCTTGGGGAGATACCAAAACTCAACTCCTCTAGCTTCATTATTTGGAGCATCATTAGCATGTATGGATAAAAATATAACATTATTTGGAAAATTTGGCTTTATTGCGTTTGCAAATTCCGACCGCTCTTTTAAAGTTAAAAAAACGTCATTTACACGAGTTAACAAAATATTTTTATTTACAAAATAATTGCTTAAAATTTTAGACAAATATATAGAATAAGTTAATGCAAAATCTTTTTCTTGAAGCACGACATCGTAACCATTTATCTTTAAAGTCACAACAGCACCAGCATCATGTCCTCCATGTCCAGGGTCAATGATTATCGAAGTAATTCTAGGTTTATTGTAATTTTTAAGAGAACTGAAATAATTTTCGATTTGTTTTAATACCTTTGGGCTTATTAAAATTTCTCCACGAATGTCAATAATTGGATCCACAAACATATAATAACCAGAAGATGTAAGCGCATATTCAAAACCTACTCTAAACTTTAAATATCCCTTATCATTTTCAATTGTAAAAACATCATTTTCGATGTTAAAATCGAACCTAAAAACATTAGTATCAAAAAAATCAAGAACATTTAAATAATCAAGGGTATTGGAATATAAACTTAAATGCGAAAACAAAATTAAATTAATCAATAATATTATTTTCCCAAAGCTCAATGGCACTCTTTAAGTCTCCTTTGAATCTCAAGCTATTTTTAGTAATCTCACCTTTTATTTCCTTAAACTCTTTTTGAAAGAGAAAAGGATTAATTTTATATTTTAAACAAACTTTACAAAACCTCAAAAAAGAAAAAACAACGCCATTCCCAACAAAAATTGGAACATAATTCTTAAGTAAAAAAATCAAAAAACTTTTATTTTTGGTTAAATTTTCTGGTGAATTTAATGCAGTATACTGAATTCTTAGCTTTCTATAAATATAAACATGTTCCCCAAAATAAACAGCCCTTAGTCCAAAATCTATTCTTTGAAAATATTCATTTTGAATCCTTCCGTCAAAACCTCCCAGCTGTAAAAACTTCTCTTTAGAATAAAGTCCGCAATAATCCATGGTAATCAAAGTTTTTTCATAGTCTTTTTCAGAATTTACTAAAATTACCTTAAACTTTTGTTGTTTATCTATGCTGGGAAGAAAAATTGAAGGGATCATTTCCTCTTCTTTATCGAAAAATTCACCCCCAACAAGAAGAACATTTTTTTTGACTATCTCATCAAATATATTTGGAATCCAAAAAGGATTTAACAAGTACATATCACTTTGCAAAACAAAAACAAAATCACAGCTGGATTCCTTCATTGCTAAATTAACCTTTTCTCCAGAATTCAAATCATCAGAAAGTAAAATAAATTTCAACTTACCATAACTTTCTGAGATAAACTGCAAAGAACTTCTATTACTCTGTTTTTCAATTGAAATTATTTCTCTTATAAAGTCAAAATTTGATAAAAATTCAAACAAATCTTCTCTAAAAATTTTTGTTCCTCTGCTTAATATTACAAAAGAAATTCCAAAAGAAGATTTTTGTGAATAATTATTTTTAGATTGAATAACAGTATATGAATAGTCGCTACCTTGAAGACGCATAAATTACTTTTAAAATCCTCACAATTAAATTATAATAATCATATGTCAAATAATACAATGTTAATTCAAAGAATAATGAATATTAATGCATTATTCTACAGCGTGATTATTATCATTTTCACACTCATTTCTTGCAACCATAAGAATATACAGTATGACAAGAGAATTAAAAAATTTTTAGATAAAAACAAAATTGAATATAAAATAGACTCAGAGAATGACTTTGTAGCATTTAAAGACATAAACAATAACGAAAGAGAAGAAGTGATCATTAGATCAAGGCTAAACTCATATAAAAATTCAAAAATAAGAGAAATATTTGGAATTGTCAAAGTATTTGATGTAAACACACAAAAAATCAAGGAAATATCTGAATCCCTTATGAGCGACAGCTATAATAACCGGGTGCTTGGATCATGGGAGATTATTCATAATGCAGAAAAAGGAATTAATTCTTTAGTATATATTATAAAAGCAGAAGAATTTGCAAGTGAAACACTTTTGCTTGATGCAATTGACGAGATCGCCTCAACAATAACTATTTTCAAAAAAATAATAACAACCAACAACGAAAACATTGATAATCATGAAGCAAATAACAATACAAATAATGCATCAAGTGAACAGGATTTAAAGCAAGAAAAAACAAATCCAAAAAAAGAATCTAATAAAAATGAACTTAAAGAAGATCAAATCGAAGAAGAACTTCAAGAAATTAAAGCCCAATAATTTCAAAATTATTCTACTGATAAAGAATTAATATCAAAGCAAAAATGCACTTTATCACCTATTTTTATTCTAAATTTAGAAAATGAACCTCTTGGAAGCTCAAGAGCATACTTTGCCTTATAGAAAGAATTAACACTTGCTCTAGAGTATGGCTCTAAATCATAAATCTCTTTAATAATTCCATTTGAATCAATATAAGCTATTTCAAGCATCAAAGGTGTATTTTCCATCCAAAAAGATAAATTTTGTTCTTTTTTAAAAACAAAAAGCATTCCATTTCCATATTCAACTTTTTCAGTACCCATATATCCTTTTGCCCTATCAAATTCATTAGATGCTATTTTTACAAAAAACTTAACGCCATTTATCACAACTTCTTTATCATAAAAATGCTCAGCAAAAGATAAAAAGGGCATCAACAAAACTAAACATAAAAACCGTTTTAAAATTTTCTCCAATTATCAGCCTTACTTAAAATCATTTATTATAATTTTCAATATAAGATTTTAAAGTCATTCTTAAAATATTTTTATTCAAAACAATAATACACTCACCAAGATCCCATAAATAATTCAAAGGCGTCACCAGTGTAGCCTCGCCAAACTTTTTCTTTACCTCAATAAAAATTGAATACTGAGATATTAATCTTTTATCAAAAACAAAAGTGTACGAAAACATTTTATTTTTGTCAAAATTAAAAACAGCATATTTTAAATGAGTTTTAGCAATAAATTGTAAAGTCTGCTTCCTAGCATAAGGAAATTCAACTTCTTCAACATCATAATAAAAAATAGTGCTCTTGAGAATATTGTCTTTAACAGATTCCATGCTAGAACCCATAACAAAAGATGTAAAAATAGAAAATAAATAAAAAACTGTAATGCCCATATAAAGCCTTTAGCCATAAACAATATAAAGAAAAAGTATAACAAATAAAAAACTTGAAAATAAATACAGCAAAATATTAACATTAATCCCAAAATTGAAAAGTCTTACAAAGACTTTAGAAACTACTCCATCACCCACCATTCTTACTCTTTCTTTTCTTTTAAAGGGTTTTTCTTTTAGCTCTTGAAAAGGACTGTAGTGACAATTAGGACAACCCTCTCCAAAAGCCGAAACTGGGCCTACATGCCGACAATTTGGACATTCGATATCACCAAGCTTAGCAGCACAGTTAGGACAAATAGACTTATTAAGCCCAACTTTTTCACCACATTGCTCGCAAAAAACTTCAAAATTTACCTTTGCCAAACGAAAATTCCTCAAAATTTTACTTAAAAATAAAGTATCTAAAATACTATATAATTAATTATAATAAAAAATGTATTAATATTACATATTTTAAGGAATGCTAAAACATGAAATCAGGATTTGCAGCAATACTTGGTAGGCCATCAACTGGGAAATCTACTCTTTTAAATTCAATATGCGGACATAAAATATCAATCATATCCCCTATTCCACAAACAACTAGAAATAAAATAAAAGGAATCTTTACAGATGAGAGGGGGCAAATTATTTTTATAGACACACCAGGATTTCATCTGAGTAAAAAAAAGTTTAATATTGCAATGATGAACAACATACATTCTTCAATAGGAGAAGTTGAACTTATTTTATACATAATCGATATTCAAGACAAACCTGGAGAAGAAGAAAATAAAATGCTAGAAATAATAAAAAACTCTAAAATTAAATTTTTAGTACTACTTAATAAAGTAGATCTTAAAAATACAAAAATAAAAGAAATAACACAATTTCTAAAAGAAAAAGAAATAGAAGACAACAATATAATTAAGATATCTGCTGAAAAAAAAATTAACACAGAAGAATTAAAAAATAAAATTTATGAAAATTTTTCAGAAGGCCCACTTTATTATCCACAAGAATACTACACAGATCAAAAAATAAATTTTAGAATTAGTGAAATAATAAGGGAAAAAACTATTGAAAACCTAAAAGAAGAACTTCCCTATTCTTTGTATGTAGATATTGACACCTTAGAAAACAGAAAAAGAAGTCTTTTTATCAGGGCAAACATTTTTGTAGCCAATGAAAGTCAAAAAGGAATAATTGTAGGAAAAAACGGTAAAGAAATAAAATCAATAGGAGAAAGATCAAGAAAAACGATTGCAAAAATTTTTGAAACAAAATGTAACCTATTTCTTCAGGTAAAACTAAAAAAAAATTGGAACAAAGAAGATAAATTAATAAAAAGACTTCTAAATTAGCATTTAACTACAATTTTCTAAATTCTTGAAACTTTAAAAATAAAATGCTAGAATTTGGATTAGGAATAAAATGTGAAGACGGCGCATTGGGCAGATTTTTACGCAGAAAAAATAAAAAAAGAAAAAGGTCCAAAAGACCTATACACAGTGGCATCAGGAATTACTCCATCTGGAACCGTGCACATTGGCAATTTTAGAGAAGTTATCTCGGTAGACCTTGTAGCAAGAGCTTTGAAAGACTCTGGAGAAAAAGTAAGATTTATTTATTCTTGGGATAATTATGATGTATTTCGAAAAGTTCCCAAAAATATGCCAGAACAAGAGCTTCTTACAACTTATTTAAGACAAGCAATAACAAGAGTCCCCGACACAAGAAGCCACAAAACAAGTTACGCGAGAGCCAATGAAATTGAATTTGAAAAATATCTGCCTATAGTAGGAATCAATCCTGAATTCATTGACCAAAGTAAACAATATACCAATAGCATTTATGCAAGCCAAATAAAATTTGCACTCAATCATAAAAAAGAACTGTCTGAGGCATTAAATGAATATAGAACTTCAAAGCTTGAAGACAATTGGTATCCAATCAGTATATTTTGTACAAAATGTAATAGAGATACAACAACTGTAAAGAATTACGACAATCATTACTCTGTTGAGTACTCATGCGAATGTGGAAATCAAGAATCTATAGATATAAGAACTACATGGGCCATTAAGCTCCTCTGGAGGATAGATTGGCCTATGAGATGGAAATATGAAAACGTCGACTTTGAACCTGCAGGAAAAGACCACCACAGCAGTGGCGGCAGTTTTGATACATCCAAAAATATTGTAAAAATTTTTCAAGGTAGTCCTCCTGTAACATTTCAATATGACTTTATTTCAATAAAAGGACGTGGTGGAAAAATATCCTCCTCATCAGGAGATGTCATATCGCTTAAAGATGTTCTTGAAGTCTACACACCTGAGGTCACAAGATTTTTATTTGCTGCTACAAAACCAAATACTGAATTTTCGATCTCATTTGATCTTGACGTAATTAAAATATACGAAGATTACGACAAGTTTGAAAGAATCTACTACGGAGTAGAAGATATAAAAGAAGAAAAAAAAAGATCGTTTAAAAGAATTTATGAATTATCTCAACCATACATGCCAAGCAAAAGAATTCCTTATCAAATCGGATTTAGACATTTAAGTGTAATCTGTCAAATATTTGAAAATAATATAAATAAAATTTTAAATTACTTGAAAAACGTTCAAGACGATCAAAAAGACAAACTAATCAATAAAATCAAATGTGCAATTAATTGGATAAGAGATTTTGCACCCGAAGATTTCAAGTTTTCATTAAGATCTAAATTTGATAATATAGAAACACTAAAAGAAAATTACAAAAAAGCAATTAATGAACTTTTGAACTTTTTAAAGAAAAATTTTGAAGTTGCCACAGAGCAAGACATTCAAAACGAAATATATAAAATTGCAAGAGAAAATAATATAGAACCCGCTTTGTTTTTTAAACAAATTTATAAAATTTTAATCAACAAAGAAAAAGGTCCCAAATTAGCCGGATTTATCAAAATAATTGGCATTGACCGCTTTGAAAAGATTGTAAGTGAATATATTAAACCTTAAAATGATAAAAAAAATAAGCCATAATTATATGACTTATTAATACTTTAATACCAATGGCCCATTATTTTAACTTTCCTTGGCTAGCAACAGATTCCATTGCACTTTTAATCTTGCTTTCATCACCTAAATAATAGTGTTTAACAGGATTTAAATCTTTATCTAATTCGTAAACTAAAGGAATACCCGTTGGAATGTTAAGCTTTAAAACATCTTCTTCGCTTAAATTATCAAGATATTTAACAAGAGCCCTTAAAGAATTGCCATGAGCAGCAACAATAACCTTTTTACCCTCAAGAACTTCTTTTGCAATCTCATCAATCCAATAAGGAATAACTCTTGCAACAGTATCTCTAAGACACTCTGTTGAAGGGAGCTCCCTTTTAGGAATATATTTATATCTTGGATCTTTTCTTGGGTGACGATCATCAGACTCATCTAAAGACATTGGGGGCACATCATAACTGCGTCTCCAAATTAAAACTTTATCTTCCCCATATTTTGCAGCTGTTTCCGACTTATTTAAACCTTGTAAAGCTCCATAATGCCTCTCATTTAATCTCCAAGTTTTTTTTACACTAATATAAGATTGACCTAGTTCTCGCAAAATAATATTTAAAGTATCGTTAGCCCTTGACAATAAAGAACTAAAAGCAATATCAAAAGAATAGCCTTCTTGCTTGAGAAGCAAACCTGCCTCTACAGCTTCATCTATACCTTTATCGGAAAGTTTAACATCTGTCCAACCAGTAAAAAGATTTTCTTTGTTCCACTCACTCTCTCCATGTCTCACTAAAACTAATTTATACATAAAATCTCCTAGCATATTATTTTATTTACTAATACTAATAATTATAAATTAGCACAAAATCTAGTCAAGATTTCAACCATTAATTAAATAATGATATACTTTAAAATGGATTGAGCTTTAAATTCATTCAAGCAAGGAAAAAAATTATGGAAAATCAAAAAATTTTGGTAGCAAAATACGCAATTGATCACTACATCAAAAGCAATATGAACCTTGGAATCGGAACAGGTACAACTATTTATTATGCAATCAAATATTTAAGCGAAAAGCTAAAATCGGGCAATTTAAAAAATTTAAAATTCTATACAACAAGTAGCGATACAAAATATTTACTCTCAAAAGAACAAATTCCTTATGAATCAAATTTTTCAAAACTCAACAAAAATCTAGACATTGCAATTGATGGCGCTGATGAAATTCTATTAGAAAAAAAAAGTTTAATAAAAGGAATGGGAGGCGCGCATCTAATGGAGAAAGTAATAGCTTACAATTCAGAAACGTTGCTAATAATAGCAGATGAAACAAAAATTGTAAAAAAATTGGGAACAAAAATGCCTATTCCTATAGAAGTTGCCCAAAGTGCTGTTGGATTTATTATGACTAGACTTGAAGAAATGAATTTAGACACGACCTTAAGAGTTTGTAACGAAAAAAAAGGGCCCATTATAACTGATAACAATAATTATATTTTAGATGTAAAAATGCACGTAGAAAATCCTGAAGGAACAGAAAAATACTTTAAACTATTTCCAGGTATACTTGAGATTGGAATATTTAATCATAAAAATACAAAAATAGTTTATTACCAAAACAAACAAATCAAGGAAGCCTAAACTTCACTTCAAAAATGTTATTATCAAAATAGTTTATAATTTTTATTAAATAAAAATCTAACTTAAACCTCTCTCGCCCTTTCAATAACATAATATTATCATCAAAAACAAACTTTTTACTTAAAGTAGAACAATAACTAATAAACTGGAAAAATTGTTTTTCATCATACTCAAATCTAAGCCTAAGAGATCGCAAGTTAACACCCCGAATAGTTCCAAGACCCTGAATAAAATGATAAATAAAAAACTCTAAATCCTCTAACAACTTAAACGTTACTAAGTGATTTTTTGCTTTAACAAAACCATTATCTTTTCTAATCAAAGCTCTTATATTACTATTGTCATTACAGAAAAGCAAACTTACAGCATGCAATCCTAACCCTAAATACGGTTTTAACTTCCAATTTAGCTGATTATGCCTACTCTCATGGCCCTTCAACGCAAAATTAGTAATTTCATAATTAATGTAACCATTGGATTCTAAACACTCTAGGGCACAAAACCACAGCTTTTCTGAATCAACACCCTTATCAAAATCTCTCAAAGTAGGGCCAGGGCCTTCCTCTTCATATATAAAATCACTAAAACAAATATGCTCAGGCATATATGAGAGCAATTCTTTCAAATCGCACTTGAGATGATATTTTTTTTGCAAAGGTATATTGATAGTCATATCAATATTTAAATCAAAAGGAAGCTTTCTAATATTGTTAATTAAAATATTCATTTTTTCATAAGAAATTTCAGGCATACCCATAATCTTTCTGAATTTTAAAGAAAAACTTCGAACATCGAGATTAATTCGAGTAACACAAAATTCATTCAAAAGTTTAAATTTTTCAAAATCAACATGACCCGGAATAATTTCTAAAGTAAATTCTTCTAACAAAGCCAAATTAATATATTTAGACAAAGAAGTGAAAATAAATTTTAAATTATCCTGCCTACATGAACAAAAATCTACATGCTTAATGTAAAGTGTTTTTATAATTGGATGACCTAACAAAGTTAAATGATATTTTAATTTCTCTAAAATTCTATTAAAAATGCTAAAATCTTTACAACAAAATGAAATATTAATATAAAGACTTAGCTCAATAAGAGGCAAAAGATCTACTCTCATAATTGGTCTTTTAAAAATTTAAGTTTAATTATAACATATATAAAGTACAAATATTAAAATATATAATAAATAAAGGAGATTTGGAGGAGATTTTTTAATGACCAAAGACTACTACAATATACTTGGAATACAAAAAAATGCTAGTAATGAAGAAATTAAAAAAGCTTACAAAAAATTGGCAATAAAATATCACCCGGACAAAAACAAGGGAAACAAAATAGCTGAAGAAAAGTTTAAAGAAATAAATGAAGCTTATGAAATTTTATCTTCTCCTGATAAAAAAAGAAATTACGACGCTTTGGGTAGCACCAATTTTAATGGCAACAACGACCATTTTGAAAGAGAATTTAACAGCTCAAGATTTAGCAATTTTGAAGATTTAGATTTTTTTTCCAAAATCTTTAGTGGATCTTCAAGAAAAACAACAGACAAAGAAATAACTGTAAATATTTCACTTTATGATGCTTATATGGGAAGTAAAAAAACAATACTTATAAACAACAAAAAATTCGAGATAATAATCCCAAAAGGAACATTAGAAACAACTAAAATAAAAATAAATAACAAAGGCCCTATTAATCCAATTTTTGGAACAAAAGAAAGCTTAATAGTCAAATTTGCTATATCAAGCTATAAAAAATTTAAACTGAATGGAAAAACCTTAGAAACAACAATAGAAGTTTATCCATGGGAAATGGCTCTGGGTTGCGAAAAACTATTTGAAACAATTGAAGGGAAAAAAATAAAACTTAAAATTCCTTCGGATGCAAAAAATGGAGAAATTTTGAACTTAAAAGAGCTAGGAATGCCTATAATTGGAAGCAGCTCAAAAAGGGATCTTAAAGTCACTTTGATAGTAAAAATTCCTAAAATAATAAATAATGAAGTAAGAACTATTTACGAAAGATTAAAAGAGATATACAGTTAAAGTGTTTCTGAAAATAAATGCCCAAAGTTTTTTAAACTTGCTTCCCAACCCGATCTATATTCATTAAATTTATTTATCTTAGACTCATATTCCTTGATTCCATCCTCAATATTATCAAAATTCTTAGTAATATCCACTGAAAATTGAAAAACATCTCCTTGTCGAGGAGCAAGAGTGAAAAAAGCAAATTTCCAATTTCCAGAATTTATAGTAGATATGATCCTTTTTTGGAAAACATAATCGGAAATTAAAACAAATTTTTGAAACTCTTTTCTTCGTAAATAAATAAACTCATTCCATTCATTAAAAATAGCATCCGGTAATTCGTTTAAACCGATCTCAATTATATTATTAATAGATAAAAGAATTTGTAGAATTTCCAATAAATTCAAATAATAGCTATCAAAAGATTGAATTGTAATCTCAAGCAAAGCAATTTTTATAAGCAGTTTAGAAATGTCAAGACTATGATCTTTCATGATTTTATCAATTCTATCTTTTGTGTGATCTATAATAAATTTTTTATGGGTTTCTTTAATATTGTTACTTTTTTTAATTTGCTCTACTTTTTCATAATAATCATTAATTTCTTTATTAATTACATCTAAATTGTTGCTATTCGCCTCATTGGAAAAAAAATCCAACGAATTACTAAGTCGATCTAAAAATTCTTCTTGAATAAAGAATGTAGCAATTCTTATGCAAGAAAATGGAGCTTTACTCTTTTTCTCAAAATTTTCAATCTTTTGCTTAAGATCTACTCTAAAGTTTAAATATTTAAGTTTATCTAAAAATTTATTAAAATGGGAAATATCTTCCAACAATTCATCTTCTTGAATGTCTAAAAATTCTGAATTGGGATGATATTTCTTTATCAAATTTTTAATAATAAGCAAAGTATCTAAAAAAATAGCTTTATTAGCATCCCAAGATTTACTAACGCTGGGATTAAAATCTCTATAAATCTTATCCAAAAAAACAAGCTTATCCTTAAGTAAATTAGCATCGTTAATAAGGCTTGACTGTTCTCGATAAGAATAATAATTTATTAAACTATACCTAAAAATACTAAAATTAAGATATTTTTGAAAATCAAAAAACCTATAAAATCCTAATGAACCAAAATCAAAAAACTTCATGTCAAAACATCATCTTATTCAAAGATCTACTTTATCTTTTTATACAGTTTTAAAAGTATTGGAGATGCTATGAACACAGAGGAATAAGTTCCAACAATTACACCTACCATAAATACCAAAGAAAAATCTTTTATAGATCCTTCGGTAAACACATAAATGGAAAACACCGCAACAAATGTCGTAACTGACGTTAAAACGGTTCTTGATAAAGTTTGACTAATGCTTATATTTAATATATTTAAAAATGTGTTATCGGTTAATCGCTTAACATTATCTCTAATCCTATCAAAAATAATTATTGTGTCGTTTAAAGAATATCCAATAATGGTTAGTATTGCCACAATAATATAACTATTAATCTCTATTCTAAATACCCCTAAAAAAGCAACTATAAAAAATATATCATGAAATATTGAAAGTATGGAAGCAATAGCATAACTTAGTTTAAATCTTAAAGCTATATAAATTAAAATCAGGGTAAATGTTCCTAATACCAAAAATACTGACTTAATTCTCAAAGTAGAAGAAAAGCTTGAATCAATAAAATAAGAATCTAAAACTTCAATATTAGCATTAAATGTTTTTTTAAGTTCATCCATTATTGTTTTTTGAACTTCTGTTTTAAAAGCATAATCAATAATATCTGACTTTACCATGATAGAGAATTCACTTTTATTCTCATCCGGTGAAAAAATACTCTTGACATCTAAAGTCTTATAAATTGGAGAAAATATTCTTTTAATTTCATTTTCTTTAATATCTGATTTTTCTATTGAAAGATTAATATTAACTCTAGAAGAAAAATCTATTCCCCAATTGTATCCACCATGATAAAAAAAGGTATAAATAAGTCCAATCAAAGTCAAAATAACACTAACAATTAAAACATTGCTTCCATATTTTGAAAAATTAATTACTCTTTGCATATTTTGAACTCCAAGATATACTTACAAATTTGCTTTTTCTAACAGACATGATAAATTCCAAAATAAATCTTGAAAAAATCAAACTACTAAAAAGGGACGCCACAATTCCAACAGAAAGAGACCATGCAAAACCTTGAATAACTCCCGTCCCAAGAAGGGTTAAAAAAAGCACCGCAATAAATGTCGTTATATTTGCATCCATAATGGATAAAAAGGCTTTTTTAAAACCATCTTCAAAAGCATTCTCAAATTTTCTGCCTTTTCTAATTTCTTCTTTAATTCTCTCATAAATAATTATATTTATGTCCACGGCCATACCCATTGTCAAAATAAGACCTGCAATACTTGTTAAAGTTAAAGTAAAATTAAAGGCCGATAATATTGCTAAAATTAAAAATACATTATAAATAACAAGTGAAAACCCAGCTACAAAACCACTAAAACCATAATAAACACACATGAACAAAAAAACCAAACAAAGAGCAAGCACAGAAGCTTTAATACCAAGATCAACTGTCTTAGCACCAAGAGTAGGTCCTATTATTCTCAAATCATCTATTTTAATATCAACTGGAAAAGCTGCAGTTTTGAAAACTAGAGCAAGATCCAAAGCCTCTTTTTTATCAAAAGAGTCACCTTGAATCGAAACATTACCTCCGGTAATAGCATACCCAATTCCTGCCACAGACTTAATTTTACCTTCCATGACAACAGCCAAAGATTTTCCAACATTTTTCTGAGTAAATTTAAAAAATTTTTCACTTCCATCAACATCAAGATTGAAAACAACAATATCTCGACCTGTTCTAGGATCATTAGAGACTCCGGCATCTTTAATGTGAGCACCATCAAATGAATTTTCAGGACTTGCATCAACTACATAATAACGAACTGAAGACTCATCATCCACCCCATAAGAATCTTTAACGTACCAAGGAAAAATTTGCTTACTCTCCGGAAGGTTCATATTTGCCTGAATTTCGGAAATAGAAAAAAGAGAGCCCGCTTCTAATATTTTGTTATGCAAAAGAGATGTAGACTCATCATCAACCACGTAAAAAGTCAAGCTGCCTTTCCCACTCAAAAGAGTGCTTACCCTGCTCTCATCTCTTTCTCCAGGAATATCTAAGAAAATTTTATTTCCTCCAGCCTCTCTTGCAATTTTTGGCTCTGTAAGACCAAACCTATCTACTCTATCCTTAAGAATTTGCATTATGCGATAAATAGCATCTTCTTTCTCGGCAAAGGTCAAAGAACGACCTAATTTTTTTTCAATACTTGAATAGTCAAGAGAAATGGTAACACCCATCCCACCACACAAATCAAGTCCAAGATGTATTATTCTACTTTTACTCTTCTTTATGTTCTCATAATGTCTATAAATTTCTAAACTTACTTCTCCCATATCCGAATCGGTCAAAAATCCTTCACGCAAAGATTTAGCAGTAAAAAAATTGGGAGGAATTTTCATTGAAGACTTATAATTATTTTTTGCTATTGGAATTAAATAGGACAAACTAGCCGGAATACTGCTATTGGGATCTTTATGATACAATTCCTTAAGCTTAACAAGATCATCCAAAGCTTTTTTCTTTGAATAATTCCTTAAAGCCTCTTGTGAATATGAGCTTATTTTTTTATCCTCACTGCTCATTAAAAAATACCACTTTAAAGTCGGAAATATTAAAAGACACGCAAAAAACGTCACCAACAATATTAATATAAGCTTAGATCCTTTTTTCATTATACAAATCCTTAAAAATTTTTAACAAACACCATTATTAGCTACCAGTTCTAATTTTACCTTAAATTATAATACCTTTTTAACTTCATTTTTTTTCAGACAAAACTTTATCAATAGAGGTTTTTATAAATACTGCTTCGATATTTGGACTTAATTCTAAAATAACATCCGTATCACCTAATTTTTTAACAACTCCAAAAATTCCACCTATTGTTAATACCTTATCACCCTTTTTTAGATTTTTTATCATTTCTTTTTTATTTTTTTCTTCCTTACGCTGAGGAGATATCACTAAAAACCAAAATATAGCAATAACAGGCAAAAAAACTAACAAACTTCGGAAAAAGCTACTATTGCCGCTAAATTCTTGCAATAAAAACACAAAACCCCCTTTACTATATATATGTCACTTTTATCTTATTAATATCATTGGGATAAACTACTCCAAATAAAAGCTTGAAGTCGTCTTTTTTGGTATAATTAGAATTGCTTATTTTATTATACTCTTCAATTAAATAATTAATAAGAGCATCATCATTTCTATAAAGAGCTTTACTAAAGGCACTTCTATAAAGTCCAAGTTCAAAAAGCTCCTTAACGCTTTTACCTTTGTTTTCTTTTAAAAGCTGCCTATCTACTATTGCTTTTGAACAATCATAGCCTATACAAAAAACAAATTCATCCTCACTCAAAATAATTCCTTTGAATAATAAAATATTGCACCGGCAAAAATACAAGTTCGCCGGTGAAACTTAATTTACATCATTCCCATTCCTGGGTCCATAGGATAACCACCGCCACCAGAAGTATTTTTCTCTTCTTTAATATCAGTGATTGCACATTCTGTTGTTAATAAAAGTCCAGCAATTGAAGCAGCATTTTGAAGTGCGCTTCTTGTAACCTTAGCAGGATCAATTATTCCACTCTCAATCATATTTACCCACTTAAAGCTAGAAGCATCAAATCCAAGACCTTTTTTCTCGGTTCTAATTTGATGGATATAAATAGATCCTTCAAAACCAGCATTTGAAATAATCTGCCTCATTGGCTCTTCAAGGCTTCTTTTTACAATCTCAAAACCTTGCTTTTCCTCATAGCTTAATTTACTTGTATCTATTGTATCCAAATACATGGCAACTTCAATAAGAGTTGCTCCACCACCAGGCACAACACCCTCTTCAACAGCAGCACGAGTTGCAGAAAGAGCATCCTCAACTCTATGCTTTTTCTCTTTAAGCTCTACTTCAGTAACAGCTCCAACATTAATAACAGCAACTCCGCCAACAAGCTTTGCAAGGCGCTCTTGAAGTTTTTCTTTATCATATTCAGATGTTGAATCTTCAATTTGTTTTTTAATAAGCTCTGAACGCTCTTTTATTTGTTCTTTATTGCCGGTATTAATAATAGTAGTATTGTCCTTATCAACCTTAATAGTTTTAGCCTGTCCAAGTTGCTCAATTTCAACTGTCTCAAGAGTAAGACCTAGCTCTTCACTGATTAAAACACCACCGGTAAGCACTGCAATATCCTCAAGCATTGCTTTTCGTCTATCGCCAAAACCAGGTGATTTAATTGCACAAACCTTTAAAGCTCCTCTAACACTGTTTAAAACAAGAGCAGCAAGAGCATCTCCTTCAATGTCCTCAGCAATAATTAATAAAGGCTTATTTGTTCCTAAAACTTTCTCAAGAACTGGTAAAAGCTCTTTAATAGAACTAATCTTCTTCTCATATATTAATATGAAAGCATCATCAAAACTAACGCTCATATTCTCTTTATTGGTAGAAAAATAAGGAGAAAGATATCCTCTGTCAAATTGCATCCCTTCAACATAAGAAATCGTAGTATCAAAAGTTTTTGACTCTTCAACTGTTATAACTCCATCTTTTCCAACTTTATCCATTGCCTCAGCAATTTTTTCGCCTATATAACTGTCATTATTAGCAGAAATTGAAGCTACTTGTGCAATCTCTTCCTTTGTTGTAATCTTCTTTGCAGACTGTCGAATTTTCTCAGCAGCCAAATTTACAGCATGATCTATTCCCTTTTTTATTCCAATAGGATTAATTCCTGAAGATACATTCTTAAGGCCTTCTCTTGCAATAGCATAAGCAAGAACAGTGGCAGTTGTTGTTCCATCACCAGCAACATCATTTGTTTTAATAGCAACTTCCTTTAAAAGCTGCGCCCCCATGTTTTCAAATGGATTTTCAAGCTCAATCTCACGAGCAACACTAACTCCATCCTTTGTAACTGTTGGAGAACCGAACTTTTTATCAATAAGAACATTTCTCCCTTTTGGCCCAAGAGTTACTTTTACAGCATTGGATAATTTTTCAACGCCACTAAGTAAGCTTTTTCTAGCATCTTCATTAAAATATATGTCTTTAGCCATAAAAATTTTACCCCTTTTTATATATAAAATAATTTATATTTAACACTATAAGATTAGCATAAACTTAATACATTCGCCATAGCGTATTGCTTCTGTATATCAAAAAATACAAAATATACAAAACCAGCACAAATTTTTATTATATAATATAAATATTGATTGATCTTTATATTATAAAGACAAAGAATTTATGTTTAGAAAACTAAAAAAGTCAAAAACTTATATTATTATCATTTCAATAACTAAATTTTCAGAGAATAACCTGTTATCAATAATATCAAATATAAAATATTTGATTGAACACAAAAAGCTAGCTTATAAAATACATTGGACATTTCCAATATACTTTTTTGAAATCCTAAGAGAACATGAAGAATTAAATAAATGGTTATTTGAAAGATTCAAAACCAATATGGATATATATATGCCTGGAACTTACAGCGGAAGCCCCCATGAATACATGCTGCACGATGAAATACATTTAGATTTGTATTGGGCACTAAAAAATCCATTCAAAAGCGGATACAAAGACATATTTCAAAACACCCCTATTATGCTTTATATATACAGCATAGAAAAGTTTAGAAAAAAAGTGACAGAACTTTACAGAAAACTTAATTTCAATTATACAGAGGGAATAAGGCAGAGCAAAAATAATAAAAACTACTTAATTTTTTATAAAAATAACTGCCAATATTTATATGAAGTCCAAAAAATAGATTCTCCAAAAAGCAACGTAGAAACTCTTATTTATTTTTATGAAATCAAAGAAATTTATGACAATCAAGAATTAAAAAATTTTTTACTTTATTTAAAAGCCTTAGAAAATAACTTTCACAGTATCAAGATACAAAATCTAGAAGGATCCAAACTGACTACCGAACTACTAGAAATCCCAAAATTTAACT
Organism: [Borrelia] tanukii; assembly: GCF_030436345.1. Taxonomy (GTDB): domain Bacteria; phylum Spirochaetota; class Spirochaetia; order Borreliales; family Borreliaceae; genus Borreliella; species Borreliella tanukii. Next base: position 687,347 of record NZ_CP124038.1, on the reverse strand, counting down.
CACTTAAAGAGCAAGAGCCAATAATAAATTTTCAAAACAAAAGACTTAAAGATTATCAAATCAACGAAAAAAGCTTAAGAGAATTTTTAATAAATAAACATCAAGAAGAAATTACCAAAAATTCAGAATCCATTGTGCCTAAGAATTTGGAATACAATATGGAAGGAAATTTTACACTATCTCACGATCAATACAATATCAAATTCGAAAATGGAAAATTAAATAAAATAAAATTTAAAGATAAAAAAGTTGAATTTCTAAACACATCTAGAACCTATTTCAAAGTTTTATCAAAAAAAGAATTAATAAAAGAAGCATCTATTGAAAACTCATTTTCCTTCTCAAATGAAAAAATTTTAGGAATAAAACAATATTTGGCTTTCAAATCTACTGCAAAATCAACAATTGATTTTTTTATAGATGAGACCATCCCTAGCTTCTTCGTATCCATTAAAATAAAATGGCCCTCTAAAATCAATCTGGATAAAAAAACATTAAAAAAATGTAATCCTGACTATCTTCTTGAATATTCAGCCCTTGAAATACCTGTTTTCGAAATTGCAAAAGGCACTAATTTAAAAATAACAGCAAAATACAGCGATCTTGATACTTACGAAAAAATAATAATAACCAAAAACAATCCTAAAGGCTACATTAATGGTACAGAATTTTTGATATCTAAGGGGAATGATAAAAACAGTAATTTTTTTATAAGTTTTTTAAATGTTGAAAAACAAATCATTCATACAATTAATTATAAAATTGAAAAAATAAATTCTAAAAAATGGTTAATTTTAAACATAGGAGGCTCTTATAACACAGTCAAGAGCCAAGATGTAATAAATTACTCTCAAGCGCTAAATTTGATGATACTACCATTAAATAATAATTTTGATAACAAAATAAAACTAAATTCAAAAATAAAAAATTTAATTTTTTATACTGATATAAAAAAATATGAAAATAAATAAATAATAAGTAGTAAAATATTAATAACTAGGTATAAAATTATTCTAAGTAGAACATAAAAAGTATTTAATCTTTAATTTAAACAAAAAGGTATAATAATATGAATGATAATATAATAGACGTACACTCCGCATTGGAAAAGGTTGGTATTACAAATGATCCTGTATTATTGAAAAATTTAACATCAGAATTGGGAATGAAAGCATCTCATTCTAGAAACAGAATCATTCTCTACATAGCATCAAACCCAAAAGAATACTTTACAGCAAAAGAAGTTTATAACAAACTTATTAAAGAAATTCCAAGTCTATCAAAAGCAACAGTATATAATACATTAAACATTCTAAAAGAAAGAAATATATTAAAAGATATAAAAACTACTGATCAAAAAGAAACAAAATTTTACCTAAGCTTGGCTTCCACAATAGCCCACTTTAAATGCAATAAATGCAATCAAGTCCATCCTATCCAACTTGATGATATTAAAGATATTTTGAAAGACAAACTTGGAGAAAATTGGGAAACAAAATCTATTGAAATAATTTATTCAGGACATTGTAATAATTGTTACAAAAAAGATACCCAAGATGCCCATAACAACAATAATGTCCTAGATAGCAAGGGAATCACTGTATGAACATAAAGAATATCATTTTTATAATTATATTCTTATTACTTTTAATACTAGTTAGCCCTAGAATAAAATTTAAAAATGAATTTTCAAAAAAAACGATTCCCAAAAACATAGAAGAAATTGACAATTACCTATTAAAAGAAGAATTACAATTTAATTTAGAATTAAATACAAAAAAAGAAATAATCTGGTATAAAGAGGCACAAAAAACAAAATATTCTGTGGTCTACATTCATGGATTTGGAGCATCAAAAAATGAAATTTATCCGGTTCCAAATAATATTGCAAAAGCTCTTAATGCAAATCTTTTTTTTACAAGATTGAAAGGTCACGGAATAAACAATAAAAATGCATTTCGAGGAATAACTACCCAAGATTGGCTGAGAGACATTGATGAGGCTATTAAAATTGGAAAACTAATAGGCGACAAATTAATACTAATTGGCACCTCTAATGGGGGTGCTGCTAGCATCTGGGCTTTAGCAAACTATCCAGATGAAATAAATTCAGCGGTATTAATTTCTCCTAATATATTCCCTTACGACAAGAGAACAAATATTGTTTACTATCCCTGGGGACGGCAAATTGCATATCTTATAACAGGTGGCTACAACAAATTCGAAACAAAAGAGGATAAACGAAAAGAGCACATGTCCATAAAAAGCCACTCTTCAAAAGTACAACATGTAGATGCAATTATTGCAATGATGGGCCTTGTCACATTATTAAATTCATATAATTTCGATGAAATCAAAACACCTTTAATAATAACCCATACACCTAATGATCATACAGTGGACCCAATAAAAATAAACGAATTCATAAAAAATTATGGGGGTGAAAAAAAAGATATTCCCATCATACTTCTTGAAAATTCACACGCACACGTACCTATTGGAAACCAAAGCTACAAAAGCGCCCAAAACACATCATACTTCACAAAGTATGCAGTTGATTTCATAAATAAGACAAATAAGTAATAGCTTAAGGCTATTACTTATTAAAAAATCAGTCATCTAGCAATTCTTCTATTTCATTCTTAAGAACGCTAACTCCTGGTCCGTAAACTACCTGAACACCATTACCTTTAATAATTACCCCCTTAGAACCAGTTTCTTTTAAAAGTTTTTCAGAAACTTTAAGAACATCTTTTACTGTAATTCTTAGTCTAGTTGCACAACAATCAAGCTCAACAATATTTGAAGCACCACCAAGCCCAATAATAACCTTAGTAGCATAATTTTCTTCAAATTCATTACTCTTAGAATTTGAAGAATCTACAGAATTTAAATCTTGCGTTCTACCAGGAGTTTTAAAATCAAACTTATTTATTAAAAATACAAAAGTAAAGTAATAAAGGAAAAACCAAACGGTGCCTACAACTGGCACCAAAAGCCAATTAGTTCTTGAATTTCCCTGCAAAACACCAAAAAGAATAAAATCAATAAACCCGCCAGAAAACGTTTGACCTATTGTAATTTGAAGAATATGCGCCAACATAAAAGCAAATCCATCAAATGTAGCATGAACAATATAAAGAATAGGAGCTACAAAAAGAAAAGAAAATTCAAGGGGTTCTGTTATGCCTGTCATAAATGATGTTAAGGCTGCAGACATTAAAAGACCAAAAACTTTTGTTCTCTCATCATGCCTTGCAGTATAATACAGCGCAAGTGCAGCTCCGGGCAAACCAAACATCATGGTAATAAATCGTCCACTCATAAAACGACTGGTTCCAACAAAAAATCTATTTGTACCTTGAGCAGCAAGTTCTGCAAAAAAGATATTTTGAGTCCCTTCAATCAATTTTCCATCAATAATAACAGATCCCCCAAGACCTGTTGTCCAAAATGGCAAATAAAATATGTGGTGAAGACCAAAAGGCCCAAGCATCCTTAAAAAAATTCCATAAATAAGTGTTCCAATATAGCCGGTTGAATTTACTAGGCCTCCCGCTTTATTAATTCCATTTTGTACAAATGGCCAAAAAATAAACATAATTACAGCAAGAAAAATACTAGAAAAAGAAACAACAATCGGCACAAATCTAGATCCTGAAAAAAATCCAAGAACTTTGGGCAAATCTATCTTGTTAAACCTAGCATGAAGATAATAAGTCAAAATACCGACTACAACTCCACCAAAAACTCCTGTTTCTAAAGTCTTAATTCCAAGAACAAAGCCCACAGCACCACTAGAAAAAGATTCTGCCTTACCTGATACCTCAATTAAAACTCCAATAGTAGCATTCATTACAAGGTAGCCAATAAATGCCGCAATACCAGATGTACCTTTATCCGACTTGGCAAGTCCAACAGCAATCCCAATAGCAAATATTGGCGCTAAATTTGAAAAAATAATAGAACCTGATGCACTCATTACCTTGAAAACTGATTGCAAGAAAAATATATCCAAAAAAGGATATATTTTAACAGTTTCCGGATTAGAAAGAGAACCTCCAATTCCTAAAAGCAACCCTGCTGCTGGCAAAATAGCAATGGGGAGCATAAAAGAACGCCCAAATTTTTGAGCTTGTTCAAAGCCCTTTATCATAAAACCCTCCTAAAATAAAAAATAAATTAGCTCTTTACGTTTAAAATTATCTTTTAACTTGATTTATTTTTTCTACAAATTTTTTAGTAATCTCAACAGGCCTTGTAATAGCCCCCCCCACAACTACTAAATCAACCCCCATTTCAAAACACTTTTGAGCCTTTAAAGGGGTATCTATTTTTCCTTCCACTATTAAAGTAGCTTTCAAATTGGAATTAAGCAAGGTTTTTAAAAAATTAAAATCATTATCTGCAATATTAAAACCATTAGTACTTTTTGTGTAACCATGCAAAGTTGTTCCAATAAAATCAAACCCCAATTTATCAGCATTAATAGCTTCATCTAAAGAAGAAATATCTGCCATTAAACACTGCTTTGGATATTTTTTTTTAATATTTTTAAAAAAATCATCAAGTAGTAAACCATTAGGTCTATTCCTAAGAGTAGCATCAAGAGCAATTACATCTACTCCTTCACTACAAAGTTCATCAATCTCTTTCATAGTAGGAGTAATAAACACATCACAATTATCATATTTTTTTTTAATAATACCTATTATTGGCAAATCAACTTCCAACTTAATCTGACTAATATCACTAACTCCATTGGCTCTTATTCCAACAGCTCCGCCCATTTTGGCTGCTAAAGCCATCTTGGACATAATAAAACTACTATGTAAAGGCTCGTTCTCAAGAGCTTGACAAGATACTATTAACCCTCTTTTAATTTTTGCAAGAATAATCAAACCTCCTGTAAAATTTATTTTTAGAAAAAACATAAAAACTCAAATACAGATTATATTTTTTCTTTAAAAAAAACAATTCTTTTAAAAAAAGAATATAAATTAATAAATATAAAAACAAAAAATAATTTATTATTCAATAAACATTAAGCTATAATTTAGGCATGATAAATAAAATCAACTGGTTTCCTGGCCATATGAAAAGAGCCTTAGATCTGATAAAGAATAATTTACAAAAAACTAATATTGTGCTAGAAGTACTTGATGCTAGAGCTCCATTTAGCAGTAAAAATCCATTAACTGAAAAAATTATTAAAAATAAAACTAAAATAATTCTTTTACATAAATCTGATATTGCTCAAACAACTGAAATTATAAAATGGAAAAAATATTTTGAAAATCTCGGCAATACTGTAATAATAAGCAATATTTACAAAAAAGGCATGCGTAAGCAAATAATAGATAATATTAAAAAATTGGCCATTGTTAAAAGAATAAAAAACTATGAAGAAAAAATAAAAGTTTTAATTATTGGAGTGCCAAATGTTGGAAAATCTTCAATAATAAATCTATTATCCGGTAGAAAGAGCGCAAAAGTTGCCAATAAACCTGGATACACTAAAAATATACAAATAGTAAAAATAAATGAAGAAATTAATCTTTTTGATATGCCAGGAATCTTATGGCACAATCTAGTAGATCAATCGATTGCAAAAAAACTTGCAATATTGGATATGATCAAAAATGAAATAATAGACAATATGGATCTTGCATTATATTTACTTGAAATAATGGATCAAAATAATAAAAATATTTTACTAAAAAAATATGAAATTTATCATAAAAATTCACTTGATATTCTACAAAATTTTGCAAAAGCAAGAAAATTAATTGATAAAAAAAATGGGCTTAACCTTGAGAAAGCATCAAAAATATTAATTAAAGAATTCAGAGAAGGTAAATTTGGAAAAATAATTCTTGACAAGAATTATAATGCCTTTTAAAAAGTCATTTACATAAATAATAATATTAAGTATAATCTTGATTTGTATTAATACGGCCATAAGGAGGTTGGAATTAGTTGGATAATTGTATCCTAGAGATTAAAAATCTAAGTCATTATTATGATAACAATGAAAACAAAACTTTAGATAACATAAATTTAAAAATTAAAAAAAATGAGTTTATTACTTTATTAGGTCCATCCGGATGTGGAAAAACAACATTAATAAAAATATTGGGTGGTTTTTTAAATCAAAAAAATGGAGAAATTTATTTCTTTTCTAAGGAAATATCTAAAACTAATCCAAATAAAAGAGAAATTAATACTGTATTTCAAAATTATGCACTTTTTCCACATATGAATGTTTTTGATAATATTTCATTTGGACTTAGAATGAAAAAAACACCAAAAGATATTATAAAAGAAAAAGTAAAAACATCTCTTTCCTTAATAGGAATGCCAAAATATGCATACAGAAATATTAATGAATTATCGGGGGGACAAAAACAAAGAGTTGCAATAGCAAGAGCAATAGTAATGAAACCTAAGCTTCTATTACTAGATGAACCACTCTCTGCCCTTGATTTAAAAATGCGCCAAGAAATGCAAAAAGAATTAAAAAAAATACAGCGCCAACTTGGAATTACATTCATATATGTTACTCATGATCAAGAAGAAGCATTGACAATGAGTGATAGAATCGTTGTAATGAACGAAGGAATAATTCTACAAGTAGGAACACCTGAAGAAATTTATAATGAGCCTAAAACAAAATTCGTAGCCGATTTTATTGGAGAAAGTAATATTTTTGATGGAACATACAAAAAGGAGCTGGTTGTAAGTTTGCTCGGCCATGAATTTGAGTGCCTTGACAAAGGATTTGAAGCTGAAGAAGCAGTTGACCTTGTAATACGCCCAGAAGATATAAAGCTGCTTCCAAAAGGACAAGGGCATTTAAGCGGAACTATAACATCCGCAATTTTTCAAGGAGTTCATTACGAAATGACTCTAGAAATTCAAAAAACAAATTGGATAGTTCAAAGCACAAGACTTACAAAAGTTGGAGAAGAGGTTGACATATTCTTAGAACCTGATGATATTCATGTTATGCGCAAGGAATAATTGTTGTGAAAAAATTTATATTAATCATATACTCTATATTCTTATTAACATTTAGTATTCTTCCCTTACTAATAATAATATTGCTAGGATTTTTAAATGAAAAACGCGAATTTACAATAAATAACTTTATTGGGCTTCTAAACCCAAGTTATCTTAGTATCTTTTCAAGAAGTCTAAAACTAGCAACAATAGCAACAATTTTCTGCATTTTAATAGGCTATCCCGCTGCTTGGCTAATTTCATTATCAAAAAAAAGTGCTCAAAATAAATTAATAATAATGATAATACTTCCCATGTGGATAAATACATTGCTTAGAACTTATGCCTGGATGAGAATACTTGGAAAAAACGGATTCATAAACAACTTATTTGAAAAGATAGGAATTGGAAATTTAGATCTTCTTTACAATGAACAAGCTGTTACAACAGGCATGGTATACAATTTTTTACCTTTCATGATCTTGCCAATATATACAGGACTTTTAAAAATCAAGCCAGAATACATTGAGGCAGCGCAAGATCTTGGAGCAAGAATGTGGCAAATACTAATTTATATAAAAATACCCCTAACGCTCTCTTACCTAGCAACAGGAATAATTATGGTATTTATTCCTTCAATCACGGTATTTATCATTTCAGATTTGCTAGGAGGTTCTAAACAAATTTTAATAGGAAACCTAATAAGCAAACAGTTTCTTTTCTTGGAAGATTGGAATACTGGTGCTGCAATTTCATTTATTTTAATGCTAGTAATATTAATTTTTAATTTAATAATAATAAAATTAATGCGAAAAAATAATGGGGAATAAAATATGTTTAGAACTTTTAAAAACATTTTCTTATTTCTAATACTCAGCTTTATTTACCTCCCAATAATAATCTTAATAATTTATTCCTTTAACTCTGGTGATAGTGGATTTATATGGCAAGGATTTAGCCTAAAATGGTATAAAGAAATTTTTGCTTCAAGTCAAATCAAGTCAGCAATATTTAATACCATTTTAATAGCTACAATTTCATCTTTGACTTCTGTTGTTATTGGAGTTATTGGTGCTTACGCAATCTACAAAGCAGAAAACAAAAAATTAAAAACTATACTATTGTCAGCAAATAAAATAACAATAATTAATCCAGACATTGTAACAGGAATAAGCTTAATGACATTTTATTCTGCAATAAAAATGCAATTAGGATTTTCTACAATGCTAATATCACATATAATCTTTTCAACACCGTACGTAGTAATAATAATTTTGCCCAAGCTATATTCTCTTCCCAACAATATTATTGATGCTGCAAAAGATCTTGGGGCCTCAGAAATTCAGATATTCTTCAATATAATTTATCCAGAAATAGTCGGAAGTATAGCAACTGGAGCTCTTATTGCATTCACATTATCAATAGATGATTTTTTGATATCATTTTTCACTACTGGGCAAGGATTTAATAATTTAGCTATTTTAATAAACTCGCTCACGAAAAGAGGCATAAAGCCCGTAATAAATGCTATTTCTGCTATACTATTTTTTGCAATATTGAGTCTTTTGTTTATTATTAATAAATTTATAGGAATTAAAAAATTAACAACAGATGCTGAGCTTTAAAATAAAAAAGGAGTACTTATGAAAAAAATTTTTATATTAATAACAATTCTTACAACCTTTGCTTGTACTAAAAAAGACACAATAACTTTAAACGTATTTAACTGGGCAGAATATATTGACGAAACTTTATTAGATCAATTCGAAAAGGAAAATAATATAAAAATTAATTATGAAGTCTTTCATAACAATGAAGAAATGATAGCTAAATTTAACACCACAACGAACTACTACGATATAATAGTCCCATCAGAATATTTAATCCAAGAATTAATCGATGACGGTAAAATTACAAAATTAGATTACTCAAAATTACCAAATGTAACAAAAAATATTTCTCAAAATCTCACAAACCTAGAACATGATCCTGGCAATCTTTACTCAGTACCAGCTTATTGGGGATTAATGGGCATACTTTACAATAAAAATAAAATAGATTTAAATGACATGCAAGGTTTTGACATACTATTTAATGAAAAATATAAAAAAGAGATTACAATGCTAGATTCCCCTAAAGACAATATTGGAGTTGCTCTAAAAAAACTTGGATACTCAATAAATGAACATGATATAGACAAAATCAAAGAAGCTGGCGAACTTTTAAAAATCCAAAATCCACTATTAATCGGATATTTCTCAGATGTGCCTGCAAAATCATTAATGCTAAATGGAGAAGCATCTATTCAACTTACATGGAGTGGTGAAGCACAAAGCGCTGTCTTAAAAGATAAAAACTTAGATTTTTATGCGCCAAAAAACACCAATCTATGGATAGACGCATTTGTAATTCCTATTGATGCTCCAAATAAAGACTTGGCTTACAAATTTATAAACTTTCTATACAACAATGAACCATCTTATAAAAATTTCAAAGAAACTAGATACAATTCTCCAAATAAAAATGTAATAAAAAGAATAGAAGAAGAAGCAAAAAATAATCCCGAAATGAAATTATATTTAGAAGAAAAATTTCTACCAAAAGATTTTTCCAAATTTGAAATTTTTAAAAAAATACCTAAAAAAATAAAAGAGGAAATGCTCAAAATATATTTGAATCTATCTTCCTAAATATTTAAATGCAAAAAACACCTTAAAAGCTTTCGAAATGAAAGTTTTTAAGTTTTTTGTCTATTATTTAAAAAATATCTAAATATCAATCTTATATCAAGTCCAATTATAGACAAAGCAATCAATAAGATTAAAAATCCTTGATAAATTAAAAAGGGAAAAATGTCAAAAGGAGAAAGCTTACCTTTTGTAAAATCTATAAGAGCTATAACATGCATACTATGAGGCAAAATGCTTAAAAAAAAGCACGAAGACATACAAAGTAAAGCCGCAATACGTTTTGAGTTTAAATTATTCTCCTTAGTTATTGATCTTACAACAGAACCGCTCATTAAAATAGCAAGTCCATTATTTGCAAGAAACGCAGTCAAAATGCCAACTAAAAACACAATTACAAACTCCGAAGTTCTTTTAGACCTTGACATTTTTTGCAATTTTAAAAGTAACCAATCAAACCCTCCATACTTAATTGCCATATAAGAAATTCCGCCCGTAAAAACAACAAGAATAAACATTTCTCCTAAGCCTAAAAATCCTTCATTGATTTTTTTAGCCAGCAATAAAAAAGTAATATCTGAGTAATAAATTCCAATACCACCAGCAACAACAATACCTAAAAACAAGGCCAAAAATACATCAACGCCTGAAATTGCAACAACCATAACAAAAATATATGGAAGAATTTTAAAAAAATTTATCTCACTAGGCTCAATAATAAAACTATTAGCCTTGCTATAATAAGAGCCTAAAAATGCAAAAACAATGCTTGCTAAAATTGCTGCTGGAAACGTATAAAAAGCTCCATTTTTAAAAACATCAACAATATTAACCTTTTGAGTATGACTTGAAATAATAGGAGTATCTGATATTAAAGACATATTGTCTCCAAATGCCCCAGCACTAAGAATAGCCCCAGCAACCAATGGAAGAGAAATGTTTACCTTATCTGCAAGTTCCAAAGCAATAGGAGCAACAGCAACAACAGTCCCCATAAAACTTCCAGTAGAAAAAGACAAAAAAAGAGTAATTAAAAAAATGCCACATACTAACAAATTCAATGGAACATATTTAAGACCAATATTTACTACAGCTTCAACACTTCCTATTTCTTTGCAAACAGCAGAAAAAGCACCGGATAACATAAATATTAAAGATATAAAAATAACATCTCGTTGAGCACACCCCTCAATAAATTTATTCATTTTCGCTAAAAAAGATCCCCTAAAAATAATAAATGTTAAAACAATAGCAATAAACATAGCAAATACGGGGGGCATTTGATAAAATGCCTTTTCTATACCATTAAAATAAAGAACAAGTCCCGTGCCAATATAAATTCCTATAAAAAGGAAAAAAGGCATAAGTCCCCAAAAATTTGGAACTATATTAGTTTCTCTTTCCAATTTCAAACCTCCTAAATCATATAATACAATTAAAAATAATTTATTCTAAACAAAATTAATAAAAATTGAACAATGCAAATCTTAAAATTTTCAAAATTTTTATTTTTTTGAAAAAAATAAAAAAACTTTTTTTATATCAATTCCCAAAATAGATAAAATAACAAAAAACAATAAAAATCCAAAATAAACTAAAAATGGTAAAACGCTAATTGGCGACACAAGCCCATTTGAAAAACCTACCAAAATAATCATTTGAGCACCATAAGGAATAATACCTTGAAAAATACAGGAGAACATATCTAAAATAGACGCACTCCTTTGAGAGCTAATGTTATTTTCAAGGGCTATCTTTTTTGCTACTTTGCCGCAAATAAGTATGGCAATTGTATTATTAGCCAGAAAAACGTCAACTATTGAAACAAAAGCACCAATAGAAAATTCAGCCGAACTTTTTCCTCTAATCAAAGATTTCAATTTAATAAGCAACCATTTGAAGCCTCCATTATGAATCACAATAAAAGAAACTCCCCCTGTTAAAATTGAGAGAAAAATTAAATCCGCCATATTTAAAAACCCTTTATTAATGCTTTTTATTACATCTAAAAAGTATAAATTACTATACAAAACACTAATAAGGAATATAGAAAAAATACCAAAAAAAAGAACTAAAAAAACATTCACCCCAGCCAAAGAAAAAAATATAATTATTAAATAAGGCACGGTTTTTACAAAATCTATTGAACTTTCATGTAAAAAGTTTGTAGTATTAATCAAATTTCCAGAAAGAAAGAAAAAAGAAAAAAAAGTTAATATAGCAGATGGAAAAGCATAAAAACTGCTACTAACAAAAACATCTAAAATACTACTGCCTTGAGTTCGACTAGAAACAATAGTTGTATCTGATATTAAAGAAAGATTATCTCCAAACATAGCTCCACACATCACAGAAGCTGCTATTAAATTGGGATTAATATTACTTTTAACGGCAATATTAAAAGCAATAGGAGCAATTGCAACAATAGATCCAACAGAAGTACCCGCAGAAAAAGAAAGAAAGCAAGTTATAAAAAATATACCAGAAACAATCCAATTGGGACTAATATATTTAATCCCTAAATTTGCTACAGTTTCAACACAGCCTATTTCTTTACAAAGAGAAGAAAAGGCTCCAGAAAGCATAAAAATAAGACACATTAGTATAATGTCGTACTGAGCAGCTCCTTTAATAAATATGTGAATTTTTTCGGAAAATTTTCCTTTAAACCCTAAAAAACAAACAATAGAAGCAAAAAACATTGCAACGCTAGCTGGCAGTTGATAAAAAGCCATCTCTACGCCAAGAACCCCCAAATAAATCCCTGTGCCTAAATATATAATAATAAAAACGAAAAAAGGAATAAGTCCAAAAAAACTTGGTTGAACTTTTACCTCAATATTTTCCATATACATCCTTTAAATATAAGCACTGTTTTTTAAAAAAGATTACTTATATTTTTAATGATAACGCAAATTATTAATCGATGCATAAACTTGTAATCCATTTAAGAGTAAAAATCCCTAATTTTCTTAAATTGTTTAAAAAGAAAAGAAAAATTAAATTTATCAAAAACTTTACTACTAAGTTGCAAGAAATAAAAATATGATGACGTTAAATTACAAATAGGATAAGCATTAAAAATACATAAAAATAATAGAAATAAATTACATAAATTTTTTATCTCATTTATCTTTTTAAAGATTGAAAAATTAAATTTTACGCCAAAAATGATCTTTTTCTAGAATAGAATCTATTTCTTTTGGTCCTTCAGACCCATAAAAATAATTACAAATTTCAATATCTGCCCATTTATTTGCAATATCTGAAACAAATTCCCAAGAACTTTCAATCTCATCACTTGTAGCATACAAAGTGCCATCCCCCAAAAAAGCGTCTAACAATAAACGCTCATAAGCCTCATCGAACAATCTTTTATATGTACCATGATATGAAAATTCCATATTAGCAGTTTGAATTTCATAATTATATCCAGGCTTCTTGGTATTGAATTTAATTTCAATTCCATCTCTTGGCTGAATCCTAAATATTAAAGCATTGGAAAAATCAACAGAACTATTGCTAAAAAGAGTAAAGCTTGGTTTTTTAAATTGAATATATATTTCTGAAAATTTCCTAGCAAGCCCTTTGCCAGTTCTAAGATAAAAAGGAACACCGGACCAACGCCAATTATTAATAAACACTTTCATAGCTAAATAAGTTTCAGTACTTGAATTTACCAAAGATTCTGTTTCATCTCTATAGCCTTTTTTAAAAACCCCTTGAATTTGTGAGCCTATATATTGCCCCTTAACAATGCAATTCTTAATATCCTCTTTGCTAATTTTTCTTAAACTTTTTAAAACTTTAACCTTCTCATCATGAATAAACTCAGAATCAAATTTAATAGGAGATTCCATTGCAACAAGACTTAACAATTGTAAAATATGATTTTGAACCATATCCTTTAAAGCTCCAACAGAATCGTAATACTCAGCTCTCCCATCAAGACCCAATTCTTCTGCCACCGTAATCTGAACAAAATCTACATAACGATTATTCCAAACATTTTCAAAAATGGAATTACCGAATCTAAATGTAAAAATATTTTGAACTGTCTCTTTACCTAAATAGTGGTCTATCCTATAAATTTGATCTTCTCTAAAAGCAGAATAAAGCAAGCTATTTAATTTTTTTGCTGTCTCAAGACTAGAACCAAAAGGCTTTTCAAGCACTATTTTTGACAAAGTCAATCTTTCACTTAAAGAATATTTTTTCAAATGGTTAATTATTGGTCCATAAAATGTAGGAGAAGTCGAAAGATAATACACTGTTTCTCGGTTTTTATCTAAAAATTTAAATAATTTTTCATAAGGCTCCTTTTCATTAAAATCACCAAATACATAAATAAAAAAATTTAAAAAAATTTCAATCAAAGAATCGGTCTCTTCCTGCCATAAAGAATCTTTAATATAGAGTCTAAATTCTTTATCTGTAAAAATTTTACGAGAAAAACCAATAACCCTAAAATTGCTAATACATTTATTTTTAAACAAATTAAAAAGTGAAGGAATAAGTTTTTTCCTAGACAAATTCCCAGTAACTCCAAAAATTACAATATCGAAATTAGAAACACTTTTTTCTTTCATAGAATTTAGTCCAATCTGATCAATTTATTATATATTACACACATATATATATTCATAAATATTAACAAATAACAATTAAGCTCAAATTAAATATCATTTTTTTACAAACAAAACTAGTATATAATAAGGAGAATGAAAAATCTATCACTATTCACAGATTTTTATGAAATTTCAATGATGAATGCTTATTTTACAAAAGGTATTAATCCTAAAGCAAAATTTGAGGTATTTTTTAGAAAAACACCGTTTAAAAATGGCTATATTGTTTTAGCTGGAATGCATACATTAATTAATGAATTGAAAAATATTAGCTTCAATGAAAATGAACTAATATATTTAAAAAGTTTAAATATATTGGATGAGCAATTTTTAAACTTTCTCAAAGAATTCAAACTAAACATAAAAATAAGCTCAATAGAAGAAGGTCGTCTGGTTTTCCCCTATACACCGGTAGTTGTTATTGAGGGACATCTAATAGAATTACTATTAATAGAAGGGCTAGTCTTAAATATAATAAACTTTGAAAGTTTAATAGCAACAAAAACCGCCAGAATAAAAGAGTCTGGTGCAAAAATTCTAGCAGAACTTGGTCTAAGAAGAGCACAAGGAATAAATGGAGCACTCTCTGCCAGCAAAGCCGCCTATATAGGAGGAGCCGACTTTACAAGCAATATGCTTGCTGGATATAAATACAATATACCAGTCACAGGAACAATGGCTCATAGTTGGGTAATGAGTTTTGAAAACGAAGAACAAGCATTCAGAGAATATGCAAAAACATATCCAAACAAAGTAAGTTTACTAATCGATACTTACGACACGCTTAACAGTGGATTAAAAAATGCTATTAAAATATTTAAGGAACTAAAAGAAACGGGAAAAAATAATTTTTCAATAAGAATTGACAGCGGGGATCTTGAATATCTAAGCAAAGCAGCAAGAAAAGAATTAAATCAAAATGGATTAAGTCACGTAAAAATTATTGCGTCTAATGAGCTTGACGAAAATATTATCATGTACTTAAATTCAATAAATGCTCCAATTGATATTTGGGGCGTTGGAACAAATCTAGTTACAGCAAAAGGAGATCCAAATCTTTCAGGAGTATACAAAATGATCTCTATAGAAAAAAATGGAGAATTTATACCAAAAATAAAAATATCAAATAACACAGAAAAATCAACGTTACCTGCCCAAAAAGAAGTTGCAAGAATCTATTTAAATGGTCAAATGATCTTTGATTTTATATTTTTAAAAGAAGAAAAAGATAAAATCAAAGATCACCTAAATTCAAAAAAAGAATTAACCATTTTTCATCCAATACAAGATAACGTTTCCAAAATCATCAAACAATATGACGATTTTGAATTTTTGATTCAGACTGTCTTAGAAAATGATAAACTTTGCAAAGGCTATGAATCTAGCTTAAACAATATTAGAAATAAAACCAAGCTTGACTTAAGCAATCTTGAGCATACGTACAGAAGAATAATTAACCCCCACATATATAAAGTGAGTATCAGTAAAAACTTAAGAAAGCTAAAAAACAAGCTAATAAAAGACAATAAAAGTAATTAATCTATGAACATATATAAAACTAACAAAATAAATAATATTTACGAAAAAATAAAAGAATTAACTCAAAACGACAATATCTTTAAAAAAGAAACACTCATCATAGTAAAAAATGATCTTTTAAAAGAAGAAATCAAAAAAACTATAGCAAGACTTAATGAGATTTCTTATAATCTAAATATTAAAAAAAATGCTATAAAAAGCATATATGAAATTTCTTTAAAAAATCCCAATATAAAAAAATACATAGAAAAGAACACTTTTTCATTTTATTTGGAAACAGAAAAATTCATTTTATATAACATATTGAAAACTGAAAAACTAAAATACATAAAAGATTTTAAATCAATAAAGAATAGGTACTTTTTTGCATCAAAAATAATAGATTTATTCCATAGCTATTACTCAAAATTTTCAAAATTAATTGAAACTTGGGAAGACAATGAATTTTTATTCCAAGAAGAAAATTTAAAACCCTACGAGAATATGCAAAAAGAAATATTTAAAAAGCTCTTTGAAAAGCAAAAAAATATTTTAAACTTACATAAAAAAATAATTCAGGAAAAACCAACAAAAAATATTGCTATTGAAATTAAAAAAATAATATTTATTGGCAATAATAGAGAAATTGAAAAAAAAATTCTTAATTCTTTAGAAAAAATTTTTGATTTTGAAGTACATGTGTTAATTTTTGAAGATTTGCTCAACTATAAATCTACTTTTGTTAAAGAATTATTGCTAACAACAGGAAAAATCAACCCAACAAAATATCAAGCTTTAGAAAAAGTAGATATTGAATTATTTAAAGGTGAAAATTTCTTAACAAGCATTAAAAACAACATTGTAGCACAAACTCCACTTTCAAAATTAGACGATAGCTTTAAAATAATAGAAGCTAAAAATCAAAAACGTGAAGTAGAAATTTTAGTAAATCAAATAGTACACTCAATGCAAAAAAATAATTTGAAATTAAGCGAAATAGCAATAACTTGTTTGCAAGAAAAATTTAATGAATATTTGCCATATATAGAAGAATGCCTAAATAAATATGAAATTGAGTATAGTGTTTTATACTACAACAATTTGTCAAGAGGAGAAAGTATAATAGCCTTAAAAAGATTAATGGATCTTTTTATATCAAAAAATGGAACAATTAGCAATTTCAGCAGAAAAGAAGTATTTAACCTACTAAGTAGCAATAAAGTAATGAAAAAATTTAACATATCAACATCTGAATTAAACTATTTAATAGAATTTAGCGACGCAATGAACATTAGCTTTGGCATAAACAACACTCACAAGGAAAATCTAAAGTATGATCAAAACTTTTTAAACTCGTGGGAAGACGGATTTAATCGATTCTTAATGTCTGAAATATTTGACGAAAAATACGAAGGAGAAATTCAAAAAGAAAATACAAGATTTCAAGATCAAGAATCAATAATAAAACTTATAACAATAGTAAAAAGTTTATACGAAGATATAAACTTTTTTAAAAATAAAGCATATAAAGTATATGAATGGGCAGAAATAATAGAAATTTTTATTCAAAAATATATTGATCTTGAAGAATTTAATATAACTGATGAATACTTACAAAATAAAATAAAATCCTTTAAAAATTTCCCCAAAGATTTAAATGACAATCTTTACAAAAACTATTTAAAAGAAATTAATGAAATAAAAATTGAATTTTATCTTTTTAAGATTATGCTTGAAGAAAGTCTTGAAAAAGAAAAATATGGAGTAATGTATAAAAAAAATGGAATATTGATTGCCAATTACAAAGAAATAGAATATCTTCAAAAAAAAGAAATTCATTTTTTGGGATTTCAAAAATTTAACTCTAAAATAAATTATGATAATATGAATTTGTTAAATGAATACTATGAACATGAGAACACCGAAAAAGAGGCAATTACTACTCTTTTTAATTTAATTTTTGCAACATCAGAAAAATTTTACATTTACTACTCATTTCAAGACAATGTAAACCCAGAAATTAATACATCAAAAACAATAAACAAAATACTTGATCACATACAAAAGTATGAAAAAAATTTTCAAATAGAAAAGCATCCAAATGAAAATCATGATCTAGCATATTTTAAAAATGCAAAAGAGAATTATTTAATAAACTATGATTTAGAAGCCTTTAATATCGCAAAAATACTACAAAATTCTAAACCAATTAAGTTTAAACAAAATAAAATTCAACTAGAAAGCCCAATTAAGTTAAATTTATATGAATTAAAAAGCGCTCTTTCTAATCCTTACAAACATTTTTATGAAAAAACTTTAAATGTTAAAATACAAGACATAAGATTAGAAAATGAAATCAAAGAAAAACAAGAAGAACAAATTTTTAGTGCTATTGAGATTATTTACGGGCTTATAAAAAATTCAACACTACTACATGAATACATAATGGGAAAAAAAGATGATGAAAGTAAAGTAGTAGAAATTATTAAAAACCATATTAGACATGAAATACAACAAGGAAATATTCCTTTCAACATAGATCAAAAAACGACTGTGAATGATATCTTCAAAAAAATTAATAAATTAAAATATAATGCTACTAAAAGCTTAAAAGAGCTTTCAATAATGATAAAAACTAAAATTAAATTTTGTCAAACAATAAAACTAAATTTTCAAAAAAAAAATATAGAATTTGAATTAAAAAAAGATATTGAAAATGTATATAAAATCGAAAACGATTATTTTTATTTAAATTTTGTAAAAAAAGACTATTACAGCATACCAGATAAAATAAAAAATGAAATAGATCTATACATAACAGGACTGCTAATAAAAAAAGAAATACAAAATTTTAATTCATTAACAGAAATAAAAATTGATCTTGAAAACTTATCTGCAAAAACAACTATTTGTTATCACCACAAAGAAATAATAATTGATGACATTGAAAATATGCTTATGCAATTCGCATATATATCAAGCTATCCAACTCCAATTTACCAAAGCCTTATAATTAAAATTTTAGCAAAAACAAATCAAAATAATTTTTCAAATTGTTTTAAGAATTTAATAAAAATGCAAATAAAAAACCCTTCCAAAGCTTATTTCACAAGCAAGGCGCACGAGAGATTCTTAAAAACTAGTGAAATAACACTCTGTGATTACTATAACAGATTTAAAGGCACTCATGATTTCAAGCTAAACGAAAATTTATTAACATTGATAGAAAAATTTTACATTAAATTCGCAAGGACAAAAAATTAAAATTCATGGACAAAACCCTAGAAAAAATTCAAAATAACACAACAATATTAATAGAAGCGTCGGCAGGAACTGGAAAAACTCACATACTTGAAAATGTGGTTATAAAGTTAATGCAAAATAAACTATATTCCATAAATGAAATTTTGGTATTAACTTTTACAAAAAAAGCCACAGAAGAAATGCACACAAGAATACTAAAGGCAATAGAAAATGCTTATTTTAACTCAAAAACAAATGAAATTTTAAAAGAAGCTTACGAGCAATCAAAAAAACTCTTTATATCAACAATCAATAAATTCGCATTACATGCCTTAAATAATTTTCAAATTGAAACAGAAAATTATTCGAAATATAAACCTAAAGAAAAATTTTCAAAAGAAATAGATGAAATAGTTTATGACTTTTTAAGAAAATCAGATAGCTTGGCTCAAGCTCTTGATATTAAAGACTATGAACTTAAAGTATTTAAATCTGATGCCAAAAAAACAGAAGAAATTGTTTTAAAAATAAAAAAAGCTTACGAAAGAGATACAACTAAAGAACTTGAGGATTGGCTTAAAACCCAAACGACATTCGAAAACGTTCTTCTTAAAAAGGAAGAGTTAATCAAAGATTACAACAAAATAATAGAAGACTTAGACAAAATGACAACAGATGAAATATTAAGTTTTTATAATAAGCACATTCAAACTGGCAAACTTGAAATAGAATACTCTAAAGAAAACGACATATTCAAAATAGCAGAAACATTATTAAAAAATAAATTTTTTTCAACTTTAATAGAAAAAGAAATCAAAAAAAATACTAAATTATTGCCCAAAGAACTTAAAATTAAAAATGATTTAATCTACTTAGGAATTAATATTAAACATGAAAAATATAAGTCAGAAGACAATAGAAATAAAAATAGAAATAATTTAAAGCAATATGTTATTTTAAAAGTTGAATACAAAATACTAAAGTATATAGAAAAAGAACTAGAAAAAATTATTAAATCAACAAACTCAATAGATCAAAATTACATAATTTCAAATTTAAAAAATTACTTAAAATCAGAAGACAAAAAGCTTCTAAACGCAATCAAAAATCGATACAAAATCATTTTAATTGATGAGGCACAAGACTTAAGCTTAACTCAAATCGAGATATTTAAAATATTAAAAACAGCGGGAATAAAATTGATATTTATAGCTGATCCCAAACAGATAATATATTCTTTTAGAAAAGCAGACATTTCTTTTTATAATAAAGAAATAAAAAATAAAATTAGCACAGATGCCAGAATTGTACTAAAAACAAATCACAGATCAAGTAAAAAGCTCATTGGGCCGTTAAATAAAATTTTTAATAATATATACAATAATGCAATAACCGATGAAATTGAAAAAATTGAATTTACCAATTCAATTCCAAATCAAAAAAATGACAATAATAACATTTTAATTAATGGAGAAGAAATAGAAGGAATCAATATAATAACCGCAAATGCCGAAAACGAAGAAGACATTTACCAAAAAACAGCATTAACAATAAAATATTTACTTGCATATGGAAAAATTGCTGAGAACAACAAGATTAGAGATATTAAAATGCAAGACATTAAAGTACTTTGTAGAGGGAAAAATGAAATCAATTTAATTGATAAAGCATTAAAAAAAGAGCAAATCCAAACAAACAAAACCCAAGAACAATTTTTAAAAACCAAAGAATTTAGCGAGATTTTCTATATTCTTAAGTGCTTAGACCGAAAACAAAGTTTTAAAAGCTTAAATTATATTCTAAACAGTAAAATATTAAACGTACCATGGAATTTACAAAGAATTTTAATAAAACAGGACAAAATTCACCTTATAGAAGAATTTATTGAAAATGTAACAGTTTTGCTTGAAAAAAATGAAATAACATTAATAAATGCAATCAACAAAATCACATTCGAAAAAAACTTGTGGATCAAAATTGCCGATAGCACTAAAGATCAAAAAATTATTGAATGGGCAAAAAATAGAATACATTACAAAGGCCTTCTTATTAAAGAAGGTAAACTTGAAAATTTAAAAACCTATGAAACAACACTTGAGATCATCTCTAAAATATATCATAAAGAACAAAACATACAATCTCTAATCTCTACTTTAGAAAGTCTAATAATAAACGAAGAGCCCGAAGAAATAGAAGAAAGACCTAATAATATAACTAATGATGATGAATCTATAGAGCTAATGACAATACACAAATCAAAAGGGCTTACCATGAATATCGTATTTTTAATAAATACATCTCCAATAGAAAATAGTAATATTTTTTCAAGAAAAAATCATTTTTACAAATTTTATCAAGACGGAAAAATTGAATATGATTTTTTTAAATTAGAAGAAAACAAAAAATATGCAAGACTAAAAATACTAAGTGAAGAAAAAAATATATTTTATGTAGGGGCAACAAGAGCCAAATTTGCTCTTTTTATTACAAAAACAAATAGCATAACTAGTAAATTATTAGAAATAGCAAAAATTTTTACTATCGATGGTATCAAACATGACTTTAACATATATGAATTTATTAACCAAAAAAGATTTAATAAAAAAAAGAACAATGCAAATGTAAATACGAAATTAGTTCCACCAAAACCAGTAATTAAAAACATGTTTAAAAAAGAATATACATCTAGTTTTTCAAGTCTAACAGCACAAGCTCATCATACTACATTTTACGAAAACTATGATTTTAAAAATATTAACTATGAAAAAGAAACAGATCTTGATTACGACCCTACATTAGAAGAGGCTCTACCTAAAGGAAAAGATAGTGGCAATATTTTGCATGCCGCAATGGAGAAAATAATCTTTAGTACAGCAAAAGATACATTTGATAATTTTAAAAAAAATAACATTGAAATTATTGAAAAACAAATACAAAAAATTAATTCAAATCTCAATACAATAGAAATACAAAATTCATTAACTAAAATGATTTATAATATACTAACTTATAATATAAAAGCAATTAATACTCGTCTGTGTGACATTGAAGAATTGCAAAAAGAAATGGAATTTTTAATCAAAATAAATCCTAAATTCCAAAAACAAAAACATCTTTTCGACAACCACTTTGAAGATCTTCACATAAAACTCGGTGATGGATATTTAAAAGGAATAGTAGATCTCATATTTAAAGCTAATAATAAAATATATATTCTAGATTACAAAACAAACTATCTTGGAAAAGATAAAGATGATTATAATATAACAAATTTAAAAAATATAATAAAAAAAGAATATTATGATTTGCAATATAAAATATATGCACTTGGCATAAAAAAAATATTATTTAAAAACAAAAGAGAATATAATCAAAAATTTGGTGGAATAATATATATTTTTACAAGAGCATTTAAAGACAATATTGAATGCTTGCAATCAATATCTGAAAATGGTATTTATTTTGATCTTCCAAAATTTAATGACGTGGATTTAGATAAAATCATTTCAGAATTAAGTATAAAAAGGCACTCATGAGAGATTTTTTAGTATTAAGAGAATTTTTAAAAAATAAAAACAAAAAATTCTTAACTCCTGAGCTTAAGCTTTATGAAATAATTGAGCTTTTAAATATCAATAAAAAAAATTGCTATAAAGCACACACACTTGCGGGGTCAATAAACAATGAAGATATTGTAATATTTTTAATATTTTTATTTAACTACTTTGACAAAGGCCACTTAAGAGCTGATATAAATCTATTAGCAAAAGATATTCAAAATACAATAACATTCGCAAAAGAAAACCTAGAAGAAACTAATAAAGGTTATAACAAATTAATAAAAATGTTAAAAGATTTAGAAACATTTGGAAATCTAGAAACTATTCAAAATATAATCTCACTTTTAAAGAAAAGTAACATACTAATGGAATTTAATAAGCTTAAAATTACAACTCCCCTAATTCTAGAAAACAATATCTACATTTATACTCAAAAAAACTATAGAGAAGAAGAAGAGCTAATAAAACAAATTATAAAAAGATTAGAAAACCATAAAAGTGAATTAAATGACAACGAAATACAAAATATAATATCAAATTTGAACACCAAAAATTTAAATAAAGAGCAAATTACATCAGTAAAAAAGGCATTAAAAAGCAATTTTTTTCTATTAAGCGGAGGCCCTGGAACAGGCAAAACTACAACTATTAACTATATCTTAAAGGCAATTAATAAAACATTAAACAATAAAAAAAAATTAGTCGCAATTACAGCACCTACAGGAAAAGCAAGCTTAAGATTACAAACAAGTATCGACTATTCATTCAAAAATTTAGAAATAGAATGCAACACAATCCAAAAATTATTGGGAATCAAATTTATAAACAAAAAAAATCTATATGATGAAGAAAATCAACTAAATTTTGACGTAATAATAATTGACGAAGCTTCAATGGTAGATGCATATACTTTTTTAAAGCTATTAAAAGCAACACCAATGACCACTAAATTAATAATGGTAGGAGATAAAAATCAGCTCCCATCGGTAAATGAAGGAAATGTGTATTCAAGTCTTTTAGGAATAAAAAAAATAAATATCGATAATGTAGAAGATCTTAAAGAAAATTTCAGAAGCAATAAAGAAATAAACTTGCTCTCAAAAGCCATATACAAAGAAGATAGCAGTTTGATTTGCAAATATATTAATAACAATAAAAACATTCAATTAAAAGAAATCGAAAAAATAAACTTAAAAAAAGATCTAATAGAATATATAAACAATTTATATGAAAAAATACCCACCTTTGATCTTAAATTACTACAAGAATCAAAAATCGAAACAATACTTGAAACTTTACTTGAAAATATAATTTTAAGTTCAAAAAATTTTGGGAAATTTGGAACTAAAACACTAAATGAAATAATAAAAACTTATCTAAAAAAAACCTATGGAAACTATACTGGTCAAATAATAATGATAACTAAAACTGACTATAAAAATAAATTATTTAATGGAGAAAGAGGCATCATTTTTACTGAAAATTCTAAATTTTATGCTTTATTCCAAAGAAAAGAGGAAAAATATAAAAAAATAAATTTAGATTTACTAACAAATTATGAATTCAGCTTTGCTACAACAATACACAAAAGCCAAGGATCTGAATACAAACATATAAAAGTAATATTGGAAAATAATCCTTTTTTGACAAAAGAACTTATGTATACAGCAATAACAAGAGCTAAAGATAGCTTAGAAATAATTTCTAATAAAGAGACTATTCTTAAGCTAAGCAAAAAATCTAGTGAAAGAGACTCAAAAATACTAGAACACTTAAACTCATTTAAAGAAATTGACAAATAAATTAAAAACAACTATAATCTTTTAACAAGAATTACTTTGGGGGCGTAGTTCAGATGGTTAGAACGCCTGCCTGTCACGCAGGAGGTCGCGGGTTCGAGACCCGTCGCTCCCGATAGCAGCTTTTATGTTTTATTATATCAACAACTTTTCTTGGGGAATCTGTTAACACTCTGGTGAGTTTTGAGTAATAAAGAATTACAAATGTTTAATTCAAAAGCTGTAATTTAAGTAATTCAAAAAAATAAACCTTATAGGGAAAGGAGAATATAAAATGAATCTAAAAAAATACTTATTTTTTGCTACTTTACTATTGATTTCAACAGCTGTTTTCGCACAAACCAACACAAAAACAGGAAATATATTTCCAAATAAAAACTTAAGCCAATTTGGAGTAGAAGAGATTTGTCCAATATGTGGATATGTTAACTGTGTTTGCGATGAGAAAGGTACAGAAATCGCTGCAAAAATCACTCAATCAAATACAACAGGCTCATTTGCAGGCATAGTTATGCTTGCATTGTTAGCAGTTATAGGATTAGCTCTAACAACACATAAATTGTATAAATTAAAAATTTAAGCAAACTAACTACTGTAGCTTTTAAAAAAGCTACAGTAAAGTTTTAAAATCAAATTTTTAACTCCATTTAAAAGATTAAGAAATACAAATGTCCTCAATCCTAATCTCACAAAGCATCTTTTCAATATCTTGAAATTCACAAAGACTGCCTTTTAATGCCGTAGCTGTACCGGCTGCAACACCAAATTTAAATGAATCTTCCAAAGTATTTTTATTATCAAAAGCATACACAAATCCTGCAATCACAGAATCTCCTGCCCCAATAGTGCTAATAGGGCTAATCTTTGGAACAAAGGCTCTAAAAGCAACATTGTTGCTGCCAATAAAAATAGCTCCGTCACTTCCCATAGAAATTATAATATTTTGAACCCCACCTTCCACAAGATTTTTTCCAATTTTAATCAATTCTTTTGTAGAATTAAATTTAGAATTAAAAAGATCCTCAAGTTCATAGATATTAGGCTTTATTAAAAAGGGATTTAATTGAAGAATTTTTTTTAAAGGTTTGCCACTAGTATCAATGATAAGCTTAATATCATTAGAAATGATATTAGATATTTCATTGTATGCATTCTCACCAAGAGCTGTAGGAACGCTTCCTGACATCACCAATATACTATTATTTGCTAAACCTTTAAGCTTATTTTTTAAAAGTTCAAATTCATCCTCGGAAATATCTGGAGAATTGGCATTAATTTCTGTTTCTCTGCCATTTGCTATCATTTTAATATTTAATCTTGTATCATATTTTATTTTAATAAAATCGTTTTTTATACCCTTAGAATCAAGAGAAAATTTTATATAATCACCCGTAAAACCTCCCAAAAATCCAAGAGCCGTACTAGACTTTCCCAAATTTTCAAGAACAGTACTTACATTTATTCCCTTACCACCAGCAAAGAAATTGTTATTCAAAGCATAATTAAGACTTTCTTCCTTAAATTCTTTTAAAACTATTTTATAATCCACAGAAGGATTAAGTGTTAGAGTATATATCAAGATAATCTCCTTTAATTGATAAAATCAATTAAATAAATGTAAAATTTAACAAATATATATACACTATATAATATATAAAGGTGATTATTATGCAAAATTTATTTTCAAAAAACTTAATTATTTTAAATTACAATGCAACCAGCAAAGAAGATGTAATTAGAAAAATGGCTAGCATGCTCAATGAAAATGGATATTTAAATGACATGGAAGCATTCATAAATGAAATTAAAAAAAGAGAAGAAATTAACGGGACAGGCATTGAAGAACATATAGCAATGCCCCATGCAAAAGGCAATTTCATTAAAAAACACGGAATTGCTATTCTAAGAGTTGTTGGCGATGGATTTGATTTTAACTCTTCTGATCAAAAACTTTCAAAACTGTTTTTCATGATGGCTCTCCCCGAAGAAACTCCTAGTAATGCGCACATAAAAGCTATATCATATCTAAGCAACACTTTTAGCAACAACTTACTAAGAAATGAACTGATGAGCACAAATAATGAAGATAGATTTTTAGAAATAATTATGAGTAATGGCAATACAAATAAATCTAACAATTTAAATACAAAAAAAGATTTCATTCTTGCCGTAACAGCATGTCCTGTGGGAATAGCTCACACTTATATGGCAGCAGAAAGCCTTAAAAAAGCAGCCTTAGAATTAAACATAAACATAAAAGTAGAAACAAATGGATCTAGTGGAACCGAAAACCCATTAACAGAAGAAGAAATAAAAAACGCAAAGGGAATCATTATTGCATCTGGTAAGACTATAAACAAAGAAAGATTTATCGGAAAACCTTTAATTGAAGTAGGGGTAAAAGACGGCATACACAAAGCAAAAGAACTTATTCAAACAATTCTTAAAAACGAAGCACAAATTTACAACAAAAGCAATACAAGCACAACCGCCGAAAAACCTAAACAAAACCAAAGAATAGGAATTTATAAACACCTAATGAATGGGGTCTCATTTATGCTTCCATTTGTAGTTTCAGGAGGAATAATAATAGCAATATCATTTATGTTTGGAATCAAAGCATTTGATATAAACGATCCAAGCTACAATAAAATAGCAGATATTCTGATGCAAATCGGCGGTGGAAGCGCATTTGCTTTAATGATCCCAATACTTGCTGGCTACATTTCATTTAGCATAGCAGAAAGGCCGGGACTTGCACCTGGAATGATTACAGGATTAATGATGAGCAATGGAAATGCGGGATTTCTGGGGGGCATCTTAGCCGGATTTATTTCAGGATACGTTACACTAATTGTAAAAAAAATATCTGACAAAATCATTCCTGGCAATTTAAGGGGAATTAATCCAGTATTAACTTATCCTTTTTTATCAGTTATAATTTCAGGAATTTTAATATATGTAATGCTTAGTCCAATATCATTTATTCATGAATCAATAACAGATATGCTAAATCAACTTAGCGGAACTAATATGGCAATACTTGGAGCTTTACTTGGGGGAATGATGGCCATAGATATGGGAGGACCTGTAAATAAAGCTGCATACGCATTTGGAATTGCAATGATAACTGCAAAAAATTATATTCCTCACGCAAGCATAATGGCGGGAGGAATGGTGCCGCCTATAGGAATTGCCCTTGCTACAAGTTTATTTAAAAACAGGTTTTCAAAAGAAGAAATAGAGTCCGGAAAAGTTTGTTATTTTCTAGGAGCGTGCTTTATTACAGAGGGAGTAATTCCATTCGCAGCATCAGATCCTTTAAGAGTAATACCTGCATGCATATTAGGATCATCTGTGGGAGGATTTATTTCTGCACTTTTTAAGGTAGAAGTTATAGCGCCACATGGTGGGATATTTATTCTACCAATAGTAGTAAACCCATTAATGTGGATAATATCTATCTTAGCAGGATCAATTTTAACAGCTGTTTTAATAGGAATTTTTAAAAAAGAATACAATGCAAGAATATAAACTTAATCGTTTATATTCTTGCACTTCTGTCAATAAACTACTCTAAGTTTTATTGGTGTTTCAAGACTCAATCCTTTAACCATGTCCATCTCAAACTTTAGCGTGTTTGAGTTAATCTGTTTGAATCCAAATTGTTCTTGAACGTTTCTAGAAGTCTTAACTATAAGATTAAGTTTTGAATTGTCAATAAGTTCGCTAGCTTTAGGAGTAAACTCCGATAAAAAATAAACCAAAACGTCTTTATACTCTTCAGCAGACATTGGAATCTCATCCGATGGCAAAAGAGCAGCAAGTGCATCACTAATATATTCTTTATTTTTATTAATATTCTTAGTAGCGTTTTCCAAATTAATATCAAGTTCAATAATATTTTTACCATCTTTTTTTTCTATCTTAAAAACAGAAATATCAGATTTTTCCATATAATCGCCTAAAACTTTAATTAAATTATCAAACTTAACAACTAAATTAATAGAATCCCCTTGGGTTTTAATACTTAAAAGCTTAAGTCCAAGCTTTTCTCCTCCATTTTTAAAGTATTTTTTTATTTCATCTACAGGGAAAAGAGGCATGCTTGCAACTTCTCCTCCCACCAAAGTTGTTAAGAGCTCTTTTCTAATTCTTTCAAATTCTCCATTAACATTGACAAATATTGAAACAATACCGCTAATATCATCTTTTAATTCAATTTCAACATTAGAGCTACAAGCAAAAAAAACAAACAACAAAATCCAACTGACAAAACGCTTTCTCATGACAAACTCCAAACTAATATACAGTTAAAAATTATTATAATAGAATATATAGCTATAAAGCAATAAAATTAAAGGAGAACACCTATGGTGCACGATAAAACACTAGAACCAAAATTTTTTCAAAATCTACTAGACAATAGTCCTACACCTTATCATTTAGTAAACTATATTGAAGAGAAATTAATAAACTATTTTAATGCAAAACAATTAAAACTTGATGAAAAATGGAAAATTGAAACAGGATCGTATTACATAAAAAAAGAAGGAACTAGCCTTATTGCCTTTAATATTGACATGGAAAAAAAATATGAGCCGTTTCTAATAGCAACAGCACATACAGACAGTCCAGGACTAAAATTAAAAATAGATGCAACAGAAAACACAAGTGGCGTATTCTACAATCATATTGAAGTTTATGGTAGCCCAATAATTTCTACTTGGATTGACAGAGACTTAAGTTTAGCAGGAATTGTATATTTCAAAAAAAATGAAAATATCAATTCAAAATTAATCAATATTGAAAACATAGGAATTATTCCAAACCTTGCAATCCATTTAAACCGACAAATTAACGAAGGATTTGGATATAATACTCACGACAATTTAACAGTAATAAGTAGCACTAAAAAATCAATAAAAGATAGCATCTTAGAACAACTTGGAATAGAATATGAAAATTTTCTATCTTGTGATTTAATATTTACAGAATCACAACCTTCCAAAATAATAGGAACTGAAAAAGAATTTTTATCCTCGAAAAATCTTGACAACAAATCAGGATGCCATGCAATCATGAACTCTTATATTCATGCAAGCAATAATAAAAACAAAATGGCTGTATTTTTTGATAACGAAGAAGTAGGATCTCTAACCTCAAGAGGCGCTGATTCCAATTTTTTATCAGAAGTTTTAGAAAGAATTGATCTTGCTCTTAACTTAACCAGAGAAGAGCATTTAATAAAAACAAACAAATCATTTAATATTTCGTTTGACAGCGTTCACGGTATTCATCCAGGATACACATTTAAACATGATCCAAAATATCAAGCAACTCTAAGTAAAGGCATAGTTGTAAAAAACAGCGCCAATTTCAGATATGCAACAACTTCAACAGGATTTGCAAAATTAAAAAACTTGGCTATTAAAAATAATATTAAGATTCAAGAAATAATAATGAAAGCAAATGTTCCTTCAGGCACAACAATTGGTCCAATCTCAAATGCAAGAACAGGAATAGAAACTATTGACATTGGAACACCAATGTGGGCAATGCACTCCCTACGCGAAACAGTATCAATAGCTGACCACATAGAAGCAATTAAATTGCTAAGAGCTTTCTTTGAACAAGGAATTTAAAATTGGAAAAAATAAAAGAAATAATTGTAGTCGAGGGAAAAGACGATCTTAAAAGAATAAAAGAATCTTTTAACTGCACAGTAATAGAAACAAAAGGATTTGCTTTAAAAATCGAAACTATTGAATTGCTAAAAAAAGCTTTAAAATACAAAGGAATAATAATTTTAACAGACAGCGATAAATCTGGAAATATTATTAGGCAAAGAATAGTCAAGCATCTGGGAGAAAATAATAAAATCAAACATGCATATCTTAATACTAAAGATACCGAAGTTGAATCGGTAAATAAAACAGAAATAATAAAAATACTTAAAGAAGTTGGAACTTTATCTAAAGATAATCAAAAAGATTTATTATCATTAAACGATTTGCTAGAACTTGGCCTAATAGGAGAAAATTCGAAAGAAAATAGACAAAAAATACAAAAGCACCTTTGCTTGGGACATGGAAACAATAAAAAATTCTTAGAAAGACTTAATTACTTTAAAATAACAAAAATAGAATTAAAAAAACAATTAAGCTTAATTAACTCCCCCAGAAGGACTTGAACCTCCGACCTAGTGGTTAACAGCCACCCGCTCTACCACTGAGCTATAGGGGAAATTGAACACTATGAATATTATCTTAAATTTAAAAATTTTTGTCAATTATTTTCCAATATTTTTAAAATCCCATTAGCAAGAATTTTAGAATCTTGATCTCTAAGCTTAGAAGATCTAATAGACCAAGCTTCTTCCGGAAATGCCAAATTTCTAACTTCTATTAAAAGTTTAGTCATTACTATATTGTTTCTTAAAACATGGAGATTTTGACCCTTAACATAAGAACTTCTTTTCATTCCTTCTGTAATTTTTTCTGCTACAGACTTTGAATGAACATCATATTTTTTTTCGTCATCTTTTTGATAATAAAACCCCATGCTCTTAGGCGCTCCAACACTATTATCCGCATGCAAACTAAAAAAGGCTATATCCTTATCTTTAATATTTTTATATTTACTAACAATGTTTTTAACAACGATCAATCTTTTTTTAAGGCCTGATGGAGTACCGTTTATCCAGGAATCAACAGTATCATTTTTATTTAGGTCATAATCATTATAAACCTCATTTTTAACATTAACAAAAGTATTGTTAGCCAAAACACTATTCCTAATTAAATGATCAGGAGCTAAAATAGTAAGTTCAACATTGGCCCCCTCTTCTTTAAGGTATACATAAAGCCTTAAAGCAATATCATACACATACTCATCTTCAACAACAAAAACTTCGTTTCCAAGACCGTCTCTAGACTTAACAATAGCTCCAGGATCAAGGCCCCCATGACCAGGATCAAGAATTATTAACTTATCTTTAAGCCTTGATCCTTTATTAAACCTAGAATTTACCAACTTTTCAAAACTTTTGAAAAGTTGGGTTGCCTTTTTATAAGAATTTAAAGGAGAATGCCAATCTTCTGAATAAAATTCACTTGGCTGACTTATCTTTTTTGGCCTATACCAATAATAAAAATCGCCAACAACCTCAAATATTGGTATTTTGGAGTCTAAAATAACCAAAGAGCTAATATCAAAAAGACCTTGATTAGCAGAAATCTCAAAAGTATTTAAATTTAGCTTTTTGCTTTTACTTGAGGGAAGATTAACTATTGTTTGGACTTTGTCAGAAGAACTAGCGCTAGAATCAACCTTGTTTTTAGATTTAATTGTAGAAGAATCAAATAAAAGTTTTTTATCAAAAATTTTCAATTTTTGATCGTGCATAATATTGTTACTGTTTAAATTATTCCAATTTTTAAGATCCTCAATTAAAACCCCGTAATGTCTGGCAATGCTATATAAAGTCTCACCTACAGTAACTGAATGATAAATAAACTGATTATTTATTTTTTTATCAATTTTTAAATCTCCCTCAACAGGCTTTTCCAAATCATTATTTACAATCTTTAAAACATTTAGCAACGAACCTGCTTTAAGATTAATAGCCCGATTACCATTAAGAGCTACAAGATCCTTAGCAGTAACACCGTAAATATAAGCTATTCTACCAAGAGTTTCTCCTTTTTTAACATAATGAAAATTAACATTCTCAGTAGCTTTCTTTAAAAAAAGCTGTTGGCCAATCTTTAATTTGTCATTATTTAGAAAATTAAATTTTAAAATATCCTTAGAGCTAATATCAAAATCTTGAGAAAGTTTTGAAAGTGAATCACCTTTCTTAACTACATAGGGCTTTAAAAAATCAGGTTCAGTTAATACAAGTTTCATTCCAACTTTAAGATCCTTGGAGCGCAAATCATTCCAAGCTATTATCTCTTCTTGACTTAGTCCAACAAGCTTTGAAACACTCTCAATAGTGTCACCCTCTTTGGCAGTGTAAAAAATTACCCCTTTATTAACAGATTCTAGCGACCTAATAGAATGATTGACCTTATGGGTAAGTTTTTGATCTAAATTAGAATCACTTGGAATAATTAATATTTGACCTACCCTAATATTGTCAACATCAAGCTTATTAATCCTTTTAAGATCTTTTACTTTAGCTTTATATTTAATTGCAATTGAAAAAAGAGTATCTCCTTTGACAACCTTATACTCAAAATCAGCATTAAGATTAACAGGACTTATTATTAAAAAATAAAATAATATAATAAGCTCTATAATTTGCAAAACACAAAAAGTTTTACTTTTCCTTAATGCCAATATTTTGAACAATGTAGTCATAAATTATCCAATAATAATCATATTTTTTGAAGAAAAAAGTATATCTTTTGGAAATATAAAAATGCCCATCGTCAAAATACAAATCAGCAATCACCTTACCCGCAGTATCAGAATAAGTTGTCTCAATAATAGAAAATTCATTTGGTGCTTTTGAAATATCTGAACTATTAGAATTCCACAAATATTCCTTATACTCTTTAACTACATTTTTATTAGGAACAGAAGATAACTTCTGCTTATAAAGGTATGCTTTACCTTTGTCATTTAATAACAAGCCTTCAATATCAAGATATAAAAAGAATTTTTCTTTTTCACCAAGCTGCAATGCCTTTAGTAAATATTTGACAATCTCGTCGGGAGACAGTTTTTTCTTTTTCAAGATATCTTGAATATCCTTATTTTCAGATAAATTAACAAGGTCTATACTACCCAAATTTTCATCAAAACTATCATTTAAAAAA
Organism: [Borrelia] tanukii; assembly: GCF_030436345.1. Taxonomy (GTDB): domain Bacteria; phylum Spirochaetota; class Spirochaetia; order Borreliales; family Borreliaceae; genus Borreliella; species Borreliella tanukii. Next base: position 654,082 of record NZ_CP124038.1, on the reverse strand, counting down.
AGCGTAATAATATTGGATTCTTTTTTCTTAGATGGATCTGAAATGTCTGGGAAAAAAATGCCCTTAACAAAATAAACTCCATCTTTACTGAACTTAACAAATTGATTTAAGTTAATAACCACAGAAAACTTTTCATTAGGTCTCAAGCTCATATTTCTAACAGGAATAGCAACATTCTTGGATCTCTTTTTAACATATTCAATAGGTCTTTTAACTTTAATATTGGTGGTATCAGTGACATCAAAATCAAAGCCAAAAGAATTAATATCGCCTATTTCTAAAGTTAAAACACTATCAGACACATTACTAAGAGAAACTTCAATAAAAACATTGCTATTGACACGATAAATAGATTGATTAAAAAACTTGATTTTAAAATCAAGGCCCTTATAATCTCCCTCCGCAAACAAAACAAAAGAAATATTCGTAAAAAAGATACAAAAAAGCAATTTTCTAATTTTCATAAGCTCCCCTCAAAACCTAACCACATTATATATAAAGAAAATAATAATACCTATAGTATATTATTATACTAAATTAATTAAACAAAAAGGTAAAAAATGAATATAGATGCAGAACTAACAACAATACTAAAAAACAATTCCAATTTAAAAAAAATGAAAGAATTTTTAGAACAAAATACATTTTTTTCATTAACAGGATATGAAGGATTTTTCAAAGCTTTTTTAATTAAAAAAATCAAAGAATATAGTAAAACCGGAAAAATAATATTAATAGTTAAAGACGAGAATACATTAGATAAAATTAAAAATGATTTAAAAGTAATTACAAATCAAATCTTTGAGCTTAACTATTTTAGCCCCCTTGTATACAAGGGCATTGGCTCAAAAAGTACAATTTTTAGCGAAAGAATCAAATTCTTGATAAATTTTTACAAAAAAAATCCTGGGGTATACATTACAGTCTTAAAATCATTGCTTAGTAAAATACCAGATAAAAATACATTACTAAAAAATATATATAAAATTGAAAAAAATACTAAGATTAATACATTAGACATTGAAAAAACTCTCATAACATTGGGATATGAAAAAACATTCAGAGTAACAACTCCAGGAGAATTTGCAATAAAAGGAGAAATTATAGACATATACCCTTTTGGGGAACAAACCCCAATAAAAATTGTACTAAACTTCGACAAAATAGAAGAAATAAGGAAATTTGATCCTTTAACCCAATTAAAACAAGACAATGAAATTTCAGAATTCCAAATTATTCCCAAAAAAGAAGTTATTTGGAACAATGAAGTTATTAACAACTTAAAAACAAAGATTAAATCTGTTGAATATAAAAAAATTTTTGAAGAATTGAATTTTAAAAAAGAAACAAAAACAGAAGAAATGTTTTATCCTCTAGTAGCAAATACTTACTTAAGTGATGAGATTGAAAAAAACACACCTATTGTAAACTTTGAAATTAACAATTTAGAAAAAGAAATTGAAAAAATACACCAAGAATATGAAAAGCTTTATAAAGAAGCAAAAGAAGCTGGCAAAAATATAATTGATCCAAAAATAATTCTCTTAAATTCTAAAACCTTCAATCTAAAAAGCGATGTTTTATTTTCAAAGATTAAAAGTTCTAAATCCAAAGAAGTTGTAGAATTTAAAATTGAAAGTGAGAGAAACTTTTTTTCAAATATTATGCTTGCAAAAGAAGAATTCAAAAATTGGCTAAAAAATGGATTTAAAATCATTATTGCAGCAGAATCTGAATCACAAAAAGAAAAACTTAAATATATTTTTAAAGACTTGCCAAAAGTATCAATTGAAGTTTTAAAAATATCTAGCTCTTTAATAATAGAAAAAGAAAAAATTGCCATTATTCTTGAATCAAACATCTTCAATACAGGGGAAAAAATAAACAAAACCTTTGAATCTTCAAAAACAAAAGCTATTGGCTCTTTTATTGAGATTGAAAAAAATAGCCATGTGGTTCACATAAACCATGGAATTGGTATATTCAGACAAATAAAGAGAATCAAAACAAGTTCTCTTGAAAAAGATTATATTGAGATTGAATACGCTGAAGGAGAAAAACTATTTATTCCAATTGAACAAACAAATTTAATCCAAAAATACATTGGTGGTAATCCTAAAAATATTAAATTAGATAAGATTAGTTCTAAAACATGGATAAAAAATAAAGCAAACGCAAAAAAAAGAATCGAAGAGATTGCAGACAAATTAATAGAGCTTTATTCAAAAAGAGAAAGCATTAAAGGTATTAAATACCCAAAAGATAACGACTTGCAATTGTTATTTGAATCTGAATTTCCATACGATGAAACTCCAGATCAAATAACAGCAATAAAAGAAATCAAAGAAGACATGATGAGTTTCAAAGTGATGGATCGCCTTCTTTGTGGAGATGTTGGATTTGGAAAAACTGAAGTCGCAATGAGGGCTGCGTTTAAAGCTGTAATGGGAAACAAACAGGTTATTGTACTTTCGCCAACAACTATCTTAGCAGAACAGCATTTCAATACATTCAAAAAAAGATTCAAAAATTTTCCAATCAAAATCGAAGTATTAAGCAGATTTATAAAAAATAACACGGAAAAACGGATTTTAAAAGAATTGAAAAACGGGGAAATTGATATAGTAATAGGAACACACAAAATTCTTTCAAAAAAATTCACCTGCAAAAATTTGGGATTAATAATAATTGACGAAGAGCAAAGATTTGGCGTAAAGGAAAAAGAAAAACTTAAAGAAATAAAAATTTCAGTTGATTGTCTTGCTCTTTCTGCAACACCAATTCCCAGATCTCTTCACATGTCACTAATTAAACTCAGAGATATTTCTGTTTTAAAAATTCCGCCTAAAAACAGAGTAAAAATAGAAGCTTATTTAGAGCCGTTTAGTGAACTTTTAATAAAACATGCAATTGAAAGTGAACTATCTCGAGATGGTCAAGTTTTTTTAGTAAATCATAATATTGAAGAACTGCATTATTTAAAAACACTAATTGAAAAATTAACTCCTTACGCAAGAATTGCAATAATTCATGGAAAACTTACAGGAGACGAGATTGAAAACATAATGCACAATTTTATTCAAAAAGCGTATCAAATTTTATTGGCAACAACAATAATTGAAAATGGAATAGACATTCCAAATGCAAATACAATAATAATTAACAATGCAAACAAGTTTGGGCTTGCACAGCTATATCAACTAAAAGGAAGAGTTGGGAGAGGATCCAAAAAAGCTTATGCTTACTTTTTGTACCAAGATAGCGAAAAGCTAAATGAACGCTCTATTGAAAGACTAAGAGCAATAACCGAATTTTCAGACCTAGGATCAGGATTTAAAATAGCAATGAAAGATATGGAAATAAGAGGTGTTGGAAATTTGCTTGGTAGAGAACAACATGGGGAAATTGAATCGATTGGATTGGACTGCTATTTAACAATGCTAAATAAAGCAATTGAAAAAAAAATGGGGAAAATCTCATCAGAAGAAGAAGTTGATATTGAAATTAACTATAGCGGTTTTATTCCTGACAATTATGCAAAAAATGAGCAAGCCAAAATACTAATCTACAAAAAAATCTTTGAAATTCAAACCGAAGAAGAAAGTAAAAAGATAAGAACGGAAATCCACAACAACTTTGGCCCAATACCTAAAGAAATAAATAGCCTGTTAATGTTGGCTGAACTTAAAATTTTAGCAAAAAAATTAAACATAAAAAAATTAAAAGAAACAAATAGAACTTTGGAAATAGAATATAAAAATACAGAAAGCATTCCTATGAACAAAATAATAGAAATAGTTCAAAAGCATCCTAACTTATTACTATTAAATCCATCGTATCAAAAATCAATATTTTTAAGCTTTAAAAATATTGAAAAATCTGACAAAATAAATTACATATATAAAAACATTAACTTACTAAAAACAAACACATAGCTTGTCAAACATAAAAGGAAAAAAAATGAAAATATTAATCATAAACACAGGAAGTTCTTCATTAAAATTTGCTATTTATCAATATGAAAATTCAAAAAAATTAATATCTGGAATTATTGAAAAAATAAAATTACCAAAATCAATCATAAAAATTATAAATACCGACGGATCAACAACAGAAAGATTTGAAAAAGGAATTGAAAATCACCAAAAAGCAATAGAGAAAATGTTTGAAATATTGTTAAATAGTAACTCAAAAATCATTAAAACTATTAGTGAGATTAAAATAATAGGACATCGAGTTGTACATGGAGGATCAAACTTTAAAAATTCAGTAATTCTTACAACTAGCATTTTAAATAAATTAAAACAAATTTCTGAACTTGCCCCACTTCACAACCCAAGCGCAATCACCGCAATAGAAGCGGTACTTAAAATTTTACCACGCACAAAACAAGTTTTATGCTTCGATACATCATGGCATCAGACTATAAAAGAACATGCTTTTCTTTACGCAACCCCATATTCTTGGTATAAAAAACACAATATTAAAAAATATGGCTTTCACGGCCTTTCTTATTCGTACATAACAAAAAGATCCTCAAAAATTTTAAATAAAAAAATAGACAATCTAAATTTAATAATATTACATCTTGGAAATGGAGCAAGCATCAATGCTGTTAAAGATGGAAAATCTTACGACACAAGTATGGGAATTACTCCACTTGAAGGCCTTGCAATGGGAACAAGAAGTGGTGATATAGACCCAGCAATTATTAATTTAATGAGCACAATATTAAATAAAACCACTAAACAAATTGAAGAAATATTAAATAAAGAAAGCGGTATACTAGGAATTTCTGGAAAATCAAATGACATGAGAGACATTTGGAACCAAATTGAAGAAGGAGAATATCAATCAAAACTTGCAGTAGAGATAATGACATATAGAATAAAAAAATATATTGGCTCTTACATTGCCATTCTTGATTTTAATATCGATGCAATAGTTTTTACAGGCGGGATTGGTATTGTCGATTATGGGGTAAGGAATCTTGCACTAAAAGGGTTTGAAAAAATTGGAATAGAGCTGGACCTTGAAAAAAATGAAATGGCTCAAAACAAAAATTTGGAATCCGAAATATCAACAACTAAGAGCAAAGTAAAAATACTAGTAATACCAACAAATGAAGAATCAACCATTCTTGAAGACATTTATAATTTAATTCCAAAAAATTTATGATTTTTAATTTAAAAACTAAATTTGATTTATTTATTAAAGCCATTTTAAATAGTTTTATATTTAACCGTCACAAAGTAAAGTTGCTTTTTTAACATTTTCCATTATTTGCCTTCCCTTTACCATTTCAAGAAGAGTAAAAGCAAATTCAAATGAAGTTCCAACTCCTTTAGAGGTAATAAAATTATTACTAATCACAACATTTTTATCTACAAACTCACCATCAAATACATTTTTTTCCAAACCTGGATAACATGTAAACTTATTGAATCCTAGAAGACCTTTAGCAGCAAGCACTACTACTGGAGAAGCACAAATAGCTGCAATAAACTTACCTTTAGCATTCATGTCTTTTAAAATCAAATCCAATTCTTTTGAATTAAAAAGATTGGTGGCTCCAGGCATGCCTCCTGGAAGAATTATTAAATCAAAACAACTCTCTTTACAATTTGATATTACATCATCTGTTAAAAAAGAAACACCTTTTGAACTTATCACGACATTATTATCATTTGCACTGATAACTTGAATATTAACATTGCCCCGTCTTAAAATATCAATTGGGACTATAGCCTCAATATCTTCAAAACCATTTGCAAGAATAATTCCAACTTCCATTAAAACTCCTAATGCTGATGGAGGGACTTGAACCCACGACAACTCGGATATGAGCCGAGTGCTCTAACCAACTGAGCTACATCAGCTTAAACTTTTATTAAGTGTATAAATTTCAATAATGCTTTGTCAATGTTATTATTAAAAAGCATTATTATAAAGTATAATACAAAATGATTTGCTAATAAACATAGATGCTAATATTAGCATTTATTATTCGTATGGTTAAATGAGAAGAAATTTTTATTTTATTGTCCTTTTTATAACTAACAACTGCTTCTCCATTGATTTTTGGGACACAATGGAAAGAGAAAAACTAATAAATGAAATGGTAAGCAAAATGCAAGACCATGAGCTACTAGGACAAATGTTCATGATAAGCTATCCCAATCAATCAATCACAAATTTTGTTCTTGATTTTATAAGTAAAAAAAACCTTGGGGGAATTAAAATCTTTGGATGGAATGCAAAAAATTTAAAAAACTTAACAGAAAGTATTAGTAAAGCTCAAAAAACATCTCAAAATAATAAATTTAAAATTCCTTTATTTGTAGCAACAGATCAAGAAGGAGGGTTGGCACAACACATAAAATCAAATACATCAGAGACAATTGGTAATCTTGGAATTGCAGCATCTCTGTCCCCAAAAGATTCTTATAACACGGGATATTATATAGCACAAGAACTAAGTCGGCTTGGAATAAATTTAAATTTTGCACCCATAGTAGATATATATAGTAACGAAAATAATTTCGCAATAGGGCCAAGAACATATTCAGATAATCCTAAAATAGTATCACTTCTTTCTCTGGCCTTTTACAAAGGACAAAAGCAAGGGGGAATAATTTCTACCGCAAAGCATTTCCCAGGACACGGCAATACTACTCTTGACTCTCACATAAGTATTCCAATAATAAATTCTAATTTTCTAGAAATAAACTTAAATGAACTCTTGCCATATAAAATATTAATCCAAGAAAACATTCCGGTAATAATGACAGGCCATCTAGCATATCCAAAGCTTACAAATGAAGAAAATATTCCTGCATCATCCTCAACAAAAATAATTAAAGATATACTGAGAAAGAAATTAAAATATAATAACATAATAATTACTGATGACTTATTAATGAACGCAGTAAAATACAATAATGAGAGTATTTACAATACAATTGAAAGAATAGTTAGAACCAAAAGTGACATTTTTTTAATATCTTTAAATGAAAATATACAAAAAAATGCTTACAACATGTTACTAAACTTAATGAAAAAAGATCCAGAAATAAAAAACAATATTATTGAATCTAATAAAAGAATATTAAGAATAAAATTGGCATACTTAAAAGAAAATAAAAATCAATCTGATCTTTATCCTAATTTCAATAAAGATGAGAAAATATATTCAAAAGAAGGTGAAAAATTTTTTGAACAAAATACATTAAGGAGTATTACAAAAGTAAGAATAGAAAAAGAAATATCTAAAACTAAAAAAACTCTTATAATATCTCCTTACTACAAAATGATTGTAGAAGGCAAAAAAATATTTCAAAATACATATGCTTATTATTACGACTATTATCCCCTAAACAGTATTAATCTTCAAAAACTTGATGAAATTAAAAAATTAATTAAAAAATTTGAGCAAGTCATCTTTAGTTTATCAACGCCTGGAAGCTTGAAATATTTAGAAAATTTAAAAGAATATAAAGACAAAATCAGTGTAGTTGTATCTCTTACGCCTCAGCATATTAAAAAATTAAATTGGATAAAAAACATAGTAATTATTTATGGGACAACGCCTCTGGCATTTAAGTCTGGATTTTTAACACTAACTAAAGACTTTGATCCAAAAGGAACCATCCCTTTAAGAAATATTATAAATAAATATTATCCTTAATGTATGCTAGCATTCGATTTTTTACAATATCTAGAGAACTTTGTTTAATTCTAAACCCACTAGCATTTTTATGCCCTCCACCTCCAAAATCTTCTGCCAATTTTCCAACATTAAAAGAATCTTTAGACCTAAGTCCAACTATAATCGAACCGTCTTCCATTTCCTTTAAAATACCTAAAACTTCATTATTCTCAACATTGCTTAAAATCATATAAAAAAGCTCATTAACCCCACTAATACTACCATCTTTGCTAGAACTAGAATAAGATAAAAATGTAAACAAAACCTTTCCATTCCAATAAGATTCAAGATTGTTTAACATTAACTTAAGAATTTCTATTGATTTTAGACTTTTGGTTATTTCTATATAACTGTAAACTTCTTTAAGGCTTATTCCTTTTGAAACCAATCTTGCAACCATTTCAAAAGGCTCTGGATCACTTCTTGAAATAAATTTAAAAAAACCAGTATCAGTACAAAATCCTACTAAAATATACCAAGCCTCTTCTTTTGTAATCTCATATCCAAATTCTCTTATCAATTTTTCAATTAAAAAAGTAGTAGAGGGTGCAAAAGGATCAATATAACTTGCACATTTTAATTTTTCACCAGACATATGATGATCGATTACTAAAATAGGCATATTCTTTACATAAAATATAAATTCATCACCTATCCTATCTAAAATCGAGCAATCTAAAATAATAACTGAATAATCTGAAAGCTCAATATTAGGCCATTCGGATAAAAATTTATCCCTAAAAGGAACTATTTCTTTTCTAACAAAAGGACCTTCATTTAATAAAATAGAATTTTTGCCAATTCTTGAGAGAAAAGATGATAAAGCTAAAGATGAACCTATGCAATCAAAATCAGGATCTTTGTGCCCAATAATAATGAAATTATTGTATTTTTTAATAAAATTAATAACATCTCTCATAATAAAGTGCGCGAACCTTCCGCAAAACAAATTTTTGGCTTGCTTTACATTGACTATATTACAATATTTCAATAAAATAAGCCACAAGAGCTAGTAAAATATAATATACGGGGGTAATTTTGAAAAAACCAAAACAAGAAGATATCGAGAAAGCATTTTATATGGCAGAAAAAGCAAGAAACAATTCATATTCTCCATATTCAAAATTCAAAGTAGGCGCCTGCATTAAGACTAAAACAAACGATTTTTTTATTGGAACAAATGTTGAGAATGAAACTTTGGAGCAACTTGTTGCGCAGAAAGAAGTGCGATTTTAAATATGATTGCAAAAATTGGCGTACAAGAAATAGATTTTTTATTACTTAATACAAGTCCTGAAGCTATTCCATGTGCTATATGCCTGCAAGTAATGGCAGAATTTTTTGATCAAGATACAAAAATAATAACAACAGAATCTAACTCATTTAATGAAAACAAAAAACCAATAAAAATTTATACATTAAAAGATTTGCTTAAAGAGCCTTTTAATAGAAAAGAGCTGCTTAGAGTAACAGCAACATAATCACAGCCTATAAAAATTAAATTAATCTAATATCTTCAGAGAAACTACAGCACTTGCAAGCCTATTTAATTTATCGCTTTCAAGAGTATTAGCAGATAAATCAAATACATTTAAAATAAGTTTTTTTTCATCAAAATTAAAATTATATTCCAAATCATCAAATAATAAAAAATCAATAATTGGGACAAATTTTTCTACAAAGCTGTATAAACTATTATTAAGATCATAAGATTCATAATAATAATTGAATACATCCTCTAATGACTTCCTGTCAAACTCTTTTAAAATCTCACAAAAAATATTTTTAATATTATCAATTAAGCTGTGCAAATTATTATTTAAAATAATTTTTTTACATTTTTTCACAAAAAAATCCGATTGCCTCATAAAATATTCCTTACTTTTGTCTTAATAAACCAAGATTGAACTTGAATTTAATAATTGGTAAAATGTAGCATTAATGTCTACATTAATAAAATTATGCAACAACTAGGAGAATGTTACAATTATGGTTAAGGTAATAAACTTAAAAAACATCCATAAATTTGCCTATTTAAAACTGGATCCTTTAAAAAAAGAAGATATCTGCATCGTTTATCTTGAAAACAATTCAAGATTAATTGCAAATCTTAAAGCAAAAGTAACAGCTGATCAAATTGAAATAATTCATTTTTATATTGATGATAATTTTAAATCAGAAGGCATAGAAAGAATAATGATTAGTAATTTAATTCACTACGGCAAAAAAAATAAATTTAAAACAATTTCATGCAAAATTACTGAAATACAAGAAGAGCTTTTAAGCTTAGGATTTGAAAATAAAGATTATCAATATGAAAAAGAATTAGCATCTGAAATAGAAGAAGATAAATTTGTAATGGGAATAGGAATAATCTCTATATTCACCGAAGTGGCATCAATATCCTCTAAGCTTACTGTTGGAATACTTTTTAACTCATTTGCGCTTATTGCTGATGCTTTCCACGTCATGGCCGACTTTGTTTTATCTACAATAACTTACTTTAGTTTAAAAATCACAAGCAAACCTGAAACTATCCATTACCCTCATGGACACAAATTAATGGAAAGCTTAATAGCTTTTATCATGGGAATAATCATAGTTATGGCGGGATTTACACTATTTTTAAATACAACCGGATTAAATAAATTCATCACTCTTGGGGGAGAGTCAGGATTTAATCTACACATACACCAAAACAAAAATAAAAATGATAATATACATGACCACTCGCACAATCACAATCACGACCACAACCACGATCACCCACACAACCACAGAGAAGAAGATAAAAAAAATATACTAGAAATATTTTCAAATAAATCCCTTAAAAAAAGCTTGTGGATACCAATGACCCCATTCATTTTTTTTATAGTGAAAATAATAGAATATTTGACAAAATTTCAAATAGGGAAAAGATACAACAACCAACTTCTCTTAGCATTAGCTTCGGCTGATAAAAACTGTATATTCTCGCATGGTGGGATTACATTAAGCTTACTACTTGCAACTTACATGTGGAGTGGCTTTGACAAAATTATGTCTATATTCATTGGCTTTATAATAATAAAAGAGGGACTTAACGTAATAATAAATAACGCAAACAATTTGCTCTCAAAACAAAATATAGATCTTAAAAGAAGCGTAAAAGACACCTTAAAAAATTTACATATAAACTTTAAAACACTCAATTTTCACAATCAAGGTAACAAACTTGTGCTTTACATAAAAATAAATTTGAATTCAGAGAATGAGTTTCAAAGTTTTATAAATAAAACACAAAATATTAGAAAAATTGTAAAACAAGAATATAAAGAAATAAATGATATATATTTCTTGGTCTAATTATATTAATAACAAACAAATAATTGACACTTATAATAAAGTTGTGTTAACATTTTATACTGTAAGACGCAGGGTAGAGCAGTTGGTAGCTCGTCGGGCTCATAACCCGAAGGTCATAGGTTCGAGTCCTATCCCTGCTATATTTTATTTTTAATATGTGAGGAATTGATGAATAGAAAACAAATAGCTAAAGGCAAGCTGGTAAGGAGATTTGGTATTAATATTTTTGAACAACCAAAATATGACAAAATACTTAAAAAAAAACCACATCCTCCCGGAATGCATGGAAAAGCTAGAAAAGCTAAAATCACAGAATATGGAAAACAATTGATAGAAAAACAAAAGATAAAGTTTACTTATGGTGTAAGTGAGCGGCAGTTAACCAACACTTTTAAAGAAGCAAGAAAACATCACGGTGTTACCGGAGATAACTTACTCTCAATACTTGAGAGAAGAATTGACAATATTGTATATAGGGCTGGATTTGCCATCTCAAGAGCACACGCAAGACAAATAGTTTCTCATGGTATTATTATATTAAATGGAAGAAGAGTTACAATTCCTTCAATCATATTAAGAGCAAATGATCAAATTCAAATAAAAGAAAAAGACAGTCTCAAGAAATTAATAAGATCAAATATAGAAAAAACTTCATCTCTTAGAAATTTACCAACTTGGATAGAAGTAAACGCTGATGATTTAAACATAAAAGTAAAGCATGCTCCATCAAGAGACGAGATACCTACGCTTGCTAATGAACAAATGGTTGTAGAGTATTATTCTAAGAGAGCATAACATACCTTTTATTTCTGTATTGTAAAATAAACAAAAAGTGGCCAATTAAAGCCACTTTTTTATTTACCCTTTTTTTTACCCTTTAAAAAATTTTTTCCTAAATTACTTTTAGCAAAGCAAGAAAAACTGTTATTCTTTTTTAAGCTTTTGGTATACGGCTGCGCACTAAAAGACGCCCTGCTCCCCGAAGGTTTTCTAACTCCATCTTTCATATATCTACTCCTAAAATATAAATTTAAATATTTAATTATTTAAATTTTTAAATAATATTCAAATAATCAAAAACTTCTTCCAAATTAGAAACAAACTTAACATCTATATTATCCTTAACTTCTTCTGGAAGTTTAAAATAATCTTTTTCATTGTCTTTGGGTAAAATAACTTTGTTTATGCCATTTCTATAGGCTGCTAAAACTTTTTCTTTAATTCCGCCCACAGGAAGAACAAAACCTTTTAAAGTTACCTCACCGGTCATTGCAAGATCCAAAGGAACTTTTTTGTCAGACAGTATTGAAGCAATTGCTGTTGCAATGGTAATACCTGCAGAAGGTCCATCTTTTGGTGTTGCTCCTTCTGGAAAGTGTAAATGAATTTCGGGACTTTCTTTTACGTCAAAATTAAGCTTAGAAGAATAAGTTTTAACTATAGAATATGCAAGCTGTGCACTCTCTTTCATAATAGCCCCAAGACTACCTGTTAGAATAATGTCTCCTTTTTTCTCAAACTTAGTTGCCTCAACAGGAAGAACTGTACCACCATAATTTGTCCAAGCAAGTCCATAAACAAATCCAGAAGAGTCAATTTTAATTAAATCCAAATTATACTCAGTATCAACGTAATTATAATAATTATTAATATTAATTATTTTATAAATACCTGGAATATCAGGATCATGAGTAAAAAGCGAATTATTTCCATGCATCAAAGAACTTGGTGAATAAAAATTGCCTTTGATGATTTGATCTTTAGAATACTCATAAAGCAACTCCCTTACAAGTTTTCTAATCAAGTTAGTTAAAACTCTCTTTAGACCCCTTACACCTGATTCCATAGTATAGTTTCTAATTAAATTAAAAATAACATCATCTTCTATTCTTATATAAACTTTGTCTAAAAAGCTCTCTTTAATTATACTTGGAATCAAAAAAATCTTAGCAATTTCTAACTTTTCAATATAAGAATAACCCTCAACTTTAATTATTTCCATTCTATCAAGAAGTGGCTTTGACATGCCATGAAGAGAATTGGCTGTTGTAACAAATAAAACATTAGAAAGATCATAAGGAATTTCTAAATAATGATCTATAAATTTATAATTTTGCTCGGGATCTAAAACTTCTAAAAGAGCAGATTCGGGATTCCCTTTGTAACTATTATTAATTTTATCTATTTCATCAAGAAGAATAACAGGATTAGACTTGCCCGATCTTTTCATTGCACTAATAAAAACACCTGGAAGAGAACCAACATAAGTTCTTCTGTGTCCTCTAATTTCTGCCTCATCTCTTAAGCCACCAAGAGATATTTTAACAAATTCTCTAGAAAGAGATCTTGCAACAGATTCTACAAGAGATGTTTTCCCAATACCAGGAGGCCCTACAAGACATAAAATAGGAGCTTTAACCTTGGAATTAATTTGATAAACAGCTAAAAAATTTATTATCTTTTCTTTTGCTTCATCCATACCATAATGAGAATTTCTTAAGATAAACTCAATCTCGCTTAAATGATTTTCCATAACAGTATTTTCATTCCAAGGAAGATCCAATATTAATTCTATATAACTTCTAATAATATTAGCATCAGGAGAATTCGTCTGCATTTTAGATAATCTAGAAATTTCTTTTTCAATCTTAGATTTAACATCTTCTGGAATATTTTTAGAATTTAGTCTGTCAATATAATCATTCTCATCTTTACCTAATCTTTTTTGTATCTCTTTAACTTGCTCAGAAAGAAAATAATCCCTTTGCCCCTTATCCAACTTAGCTCTAACCTTAGAATTAATATCTTTTTTGAGATCTAAAAGGTCAATTTCAATGTTTAAATTAACAATTAACTTTTCTATTCTGGTTTTAACATTTAACTCTTGCAAAAGCTCCAATTTTATACTATTTTCCAAATTTGAATTAGAGGCTATAATGTCGACAAGTTTACCTGGATTCTCGAAATAATTAATTGGCTCATTATCACTATCATAAGATTTTAAAGATAAGGAATTTCTATAAACTTCGTAAGTTTCTTTTAAAAATTTAGAGTAAGCAAAAAGCTCTCTGTTTAATCCATCAGCATCAGGCACAAAAGTAACTTTGGCTCTCAGATAATCATTTTTTTTTGAAACGCTGCCTATAAGGACTCTGCTTTGACACTCGACCAAAACCTTTATTACGTCTTTACTGACCTTTATAACCTGGATAAGCTTAGAATAAGTGCCTACAGAACATAGGTTCTTTACCCCTTCTCTACTAGATTCGTCATAATTAGATTCATTTGGATAAGCAAAAAGAATAAGTCTTTCCTCTAACATAGATTGAGCTATGGAATTGATTACATATTCATTATCAAAAGTTACCCAAAGTGTTATATTTGGGAAAAGAACATTTTCTTTTAAAATAACAATTGGAAGATCTTCTTTTTTATTTTTTATCATATTTAAGATTGATTTCATATAACTCTTTTGCCCAAGGTTTCTTAGTTGCATTTCCCACCAAAATTAATGGGTTAATATCTGCATTTAAAACAGATTCTTTTGTAACAACAACCTTCTTAGTCCTACTAATCGAAGGAACCTCAAACATAACATCTTTAAGAAGACCCTCTAAAATAGACCTAAGACCTCTTGCTCCAGTATTTTTTAGAATAGCTTCATCTACAATTGATTCTAAAGCATCTTTTTCAAATACTAATTCAACATTATCCATTTTAAACATATGATAATACTGCTTAACAATAGAATTTTGGGGATCAACTAATATTCTCATCAAATCTTCTTTATTTAATTTTTCAAGATACGAATGTACAGGAAGTCTACCAACAAATTCTGGTATCAAACCAAATTTAATCAAATCTTCCATTTCTAAATACTTTAATGAAGTATCCTCTCTTATATTCTTTTTTTCAATTGCTGAAAACCCAATAGAACTCTTATTTATTCGATTCTTAACAATATTTTCAAGTCCAACAAAAGCACCACCACATATAAAGAGTATGTTTTGAGTATTAATTTCAATAGTATCCTCATAAGGATGTTTTCTACCACCTCTTGGGGGAACATTAGCAATAGTACCCTCAATTATCTTTAACAAAGCCTGTTGAACTCCTTCTCCAGAAACATCTCTTGTTATTGAAACATTTTCATTTTTTTTAGCAATTTTATCTATTTCATCTATATAAATTATCCCTTTCTCGGCTAAACTAACATCTCCATGAGCAGCATGTATTAATTTAAGCAAAATATTTTCTACATCTTCACCAACATATCCAGCTTCTGTCAAAGTTGTAGCATCTGCTATTGCAAATGGCACATTCATCTCTGCAGCCAATGTTTTTGCAAGCAAAGTTTTACCACTGCCCGTTGGCCCAACCAAAAGTATATTGGATTTTTCAATCTCAATGCCATCATCATATTTATTATTTTTCAATATTCTCTTATAATGATTATAAACAGCCACAGATAAAACTTTTTTTGCATCTTCTTGCCCAACAACATGCATATCTAAATGATCTTTAAGTTGTTTGGGGGTTGGCAAACCATTAGACTTAGAATCTAGTGGCTTACACAACTTTTCCTTAAAAAGATTGTGACATATTTTAGAACATTCAGGACAAATTGCTACTCCATTAGATATAACAACATTACCCCCGAGCTCAGCAACACTAAGCCCACAAAAAGAACACTCTTTTACTTTTTGACCTTTTACTCTTGCCATAAAAATTTTTACCGAAAATAAAACTAATCCCTCATCAAGATACTATCAATAAGACCATATTTAAGAGCATCACTTGAAGTCATAAAATAATCTCTTTCCATATCAAGAGCCAGTTTTTCCTTATCAACCCCTATCTGATTAGACATAATATCTATTATTAATTTTTTAAGTCTTAAAATTTCATTAGCTTGTATATTAATATCGCTAGCCTGACCACTTATTCCACCCCAAGGCTGGTGAATCATTATCCTCGAATAAGTTAAAGATTCTCTTTTACCCTTAGCACCACTAGCAAGCAAAAAAGCTCCCATTGAAGCAGCTTGCCCAATGCAAATTGTCCTTACATCAGGTTTTATATATTGCATAGTATCATAAATTGCAAGACCTGCAGTAATACTGCCCCCTGGAGAATTCAAGTAAAGATAAATATCTTTGTTTGAATCTTCTGATTCTAAAAACAAAAGTTGAGCAATCACGGTATCTGCCTTAGGATCATTAATCTCACCACTCAAAAATATTATACGCTCTCTAAGTAATCTTGAATATATATCAAATACTCTCTCATAATTTCCTGTATGCTCTATCACAGTGGGTATTAAATTATGCATAAACTCCATTTTTTTTACTCACTAAATTTTATAATTAACAAAATCTTTAAAAGAAACTTGCTTGCCTTTTACTTCCTTAAGATTTGCTAAAATTTTTTTCTTAACTCTTTTTCTTTTGATATCATCCTTTAAATAAGAAATCAAATTTTGATCTTCATAAAATTTTCTAATTTCCTCATAACTTACACCCGAATTCTCAGACTGCTTAGTCATATCATCCTTAAGATCACTCTCAGTAACTTCAATTGGATCTAAATCCACCATTTTCTGAATTATTAACTTAGATTTTAAATTGCCAAGAATTTCATCTTTTAAATTATTACCATCAACATATCCTGAAGAATAAAACACACCTTTAAACTCTTCAAGACTCATCTTACTTTGTTTTGCGATATCCTTAAAAGCAATTTCAATTTCCGCCTCAATCATTGAGCGGGGAATATCTATTTCTAATTTTTCAGAAATAGTAGAAAAAAATTTATTTAGCTTTAAAGCTTCTTTCTTTTCTTCAACAAGGTCTAAGATATTAGATCTTATAAAATTTTTAAGATCATCTAGCGTATTATATCTATCGCTAATATCTTTTGCAAACTCGTCATCTATTAAAGGGAGATCTCTTTTTTTAATACTCTTAATCTTAACCTTCAATTTTCTTGAAGAGCCTGCAAGTTCTTCAAATTTGTAATCCGTAACATAAGATTTTTCTATAAGCCTTTCCTCATTTATTCTCATGCCAATTACATCTCTGTCAAAATCATAATAAGTATCAGATTTTCCAACTGTAAAAACAAAATCTTGTCTTTTTGTTGATATTATCTCATTTAAAACATCATCAAGTTCAACAAAATCTACTTTAACAATGCTGTCTTTCTTGACAATTTCTTCCTCATCTTCAATAATAATTGAATTTTCTATTTGAAGACGCCTAATCTCATTATCAATATCAGAATCATCAATAAAAACTTCAGGAACCTCTACTTTAATATCAATATCCTCAAAACTTGGAATTTTAAATTCAGGGTAAGTCTCATATACAAAAGTAAATTCAAAATCTTTATCAAGCTCTAATCTTAAATCTTTTTCCTTTATAGTAGGAGAAGCATAGCTTAAAGGCCTTTTAGATTCTTCTTTAAAAAATTCTTTAAGAGAATTATTAACCACCTCTTCTAAAACAGTAGCTCTTAAGCCCTCAGAATATTTACTCTCAATAATATTAATAGGAACTTTTCCAATTCTAAAACCTTGAATCTTAAGCCGGGAAGAATAATTCTGCAATAATGAGTTGTATTTTTCCTGAATAATATTTTTTGGAACTCTAATGACAACCTCAACTTTTGAACCCGGAAGAAGCTTAATATCTTTACTCAAAATCACTGTTACTGCCTCAATTAAACCTTATTGACAATTATTAAAAAGCGAAAGACGGGATTTGAACCCGCGACTTTCACCTTGGCAAGGTGACACTCTACCCCTGAGTTACTTTCGCAATTTTACAGAAGGTGGGAGTCGAACCCACACGCCAAAGGCACTAGATCCTAAGTCTAGCGTGTCTGCCAATTCCACCACTCCTGCATACTTCATACTCAAACTAGTATACAAAAACTTAAAAGCTTTTGCAAGTATGCCCAATCTAGCAAATAAATAATATTTTCGCACTCAGCAGGACTCGAACCTGCAACCTTCGGATTCGAAGTCCACTGCTCTATCCAATTGAGCTATGAATGCAGTTAAAATAAAATTGATTACAGGGTGATTGACGGGGCTTGAACCCGCGACATTCGGAACCACAACCCGACGCTCTACCAACTGAGCTACAACCACCAATAACGAGTGACTATGATTACTATAATATTTTATAGATATTTAATTTCTAAGTCAATAAAAGATAAAAATAATAAAAACTATACAACTTTTATTGAAAAATTTATATTAAAACACTAAACTTTTAAAAATTTTTCTAAACTTTTCTTCAAAAAATCATAAACTCTAATAGTTGAAGAAATGTTTACTCTTTCTCTAGTAGTATGAGGCGATTCAATCCAAGGCCCAAGAGTAACAGATTCTATGCCTCCTAACCTAGAAGATATTATTCCTGTTTCAAGCCCTGCATGTATTAAAGAAACATTAGCATCTTCAAGATACATCTCTTTATACACGCTTTGAAGATGTTTTAAAAGATTGCTATTCTTATCAGGCTGCCAAGAAGGATCATCATAAATTACACGCGAATCAGCTCCTGATAAATTACCTATTGATTGCAAATGATTAAAAACATACTCTTTGTCCAAATCCAATAAAGATCTTATTAAAAAAGTAAAAATATAGTTGTCTTGCACCCTTAAAAGACTTGAAAAATTTAAAGAAGTCTTAATAAGCTTATTCTCATAATTTTCTACTTTTTGAACTCCATGTAAAAATCCCATTCCCATATTTAAAATTTTGTTTTTGCTATTTTCATCAAGAACTTTAACTGA
Source organism: [Borrelia] tanukii (assembly GCF_030436345.1). Taxonomy (GTDB): domain Bacteria; phylum Spirochaetota; class Spirochaetia; order Borreliales; family Borreliaceae; genus Borreliella; species Borreliella tanukii. Next base: position 635,223 of record NZ_CP124038.1, on the reverse strand, counting down.
TGAAAATTCTCTTTTATTAACAACAATGTCAAATTCATTTTCAAAAGGATACATACTTTTAACTTTCGATACGAAAAGTTGAAGCTCTTTATTCAATAAATCATAATCACTATCATTAATAAAGATTAAAGCCTTAGCTCCATTTGGAATTGCATTACTGCTGTCTCCACCAAAAATATTTTCAATCTCAAAATCAATATTTGTTTTAATTTCAAAAAGAGCAAAAAACATTAATTTTAAAGAATTTGCCAAATCTAAATGAATATCTGCACCAGAATGGCCACCTTTAAGCCCTTTAAACGAAATTTCTACTTTTGTTTTTTTTGTTGCAAGACTATACTGAGGAGAAAAAACAATCTCAACAAGTCTTGATCCCGCGCAACCAACTAAAAAATACCCCTCCTCTTCTCCATCAAGATTAATAAGGCTTTTACCACTGCATAACTTAGGATCAAGATCAAGAGCACCTATTAAACCTATTTCTTCATCAACAGTAAAAAGAAGTTCTAAATCGGGATGAGGAAAACTATTGGCCTCACTCATAATGCCCAGCATCATAGCTACCCCAATCCCATTATCAGCTCCAAGAGTAGTCCCCATTCCTTTGAGATACCCATCCTCTTCAACAATTTTAATTGGATCTGTTTCAAAATTATGCGAACTGGACTCGTTTTTTTCACAAACCATATCAACATGAGATTGTAAAATAATAGGATGCATATCAATGTTATTATTGGATTTTATCTGCACCACAATGTTACCAACAGCATCTTCTTTAAAAGGATAACCAAATTCTTTGGATCTATCCTTAATAAAATTAATAATTCCTTTAACATTTTTTGAACATCTTGGAATTTTTGATATCTCTTTAAAAAAATCAATTACAATACTCATAACAACTTTCCTTTCCTTACAATCAAATTCATAAACATGCTTAGATTTAATTATAACTACTCATATAATATACTAAATCAATCTTAAAATTCATTCAATAATATTAAATAATGTTCATTAAGCTTTATTTTCAATAAAACTTGCATAATAATTAAAATTTAAAAATTCTTTGGGAATTTCTGAAATGAATCTTGAAGGCAACTGCTCAAAAATTTGCTTATCTTTTTTCCGCTTATTAGCCATAGTGATAATAAGAGAATCTTTTGCACGAGTTAATGCAACATAAAAAACTCGTCTTTCTTCTTCCAAACCAATTTCACTATCTTCAATGATTCTATGGTGCGGAATAATATTGTCTTCAACCGCAATAAAAAATACATAATCAAATTCTAAACCTTTAGCAGAATGCACTGTCATTAAATTAATATTAATATTTTCAGATTCTTCACTTACTTCATTAGATTGAAGAACTATATAATTTAAAAAACTGCTTAAATCTTTCAATTCGCCAAATTGTTTGGATTCCCAATTTTTAATTATGCTTAAAAACCCTTCTATATTTTGATATTTATATTCAGCTACTTTGATTGAATTGGGATTTTCACTAACTAAAAACCCCCAATATTCAACACTTTCTATCATTTCTTTGATTATATTAGAATACGTGTTTTTCGTTATACTAAATTTATATTGATACTCTTCAATAAAAGATACAAAATCTTCTATACTTTCAATGACCTGCTTATTTAAAGCCTTTTCGTAACTAGAAATGCTTGTAAAAGAAAAAGCAATATCACAAAGAGCATCATAAATACAACAACCTTTCTTATCTGCTATATCTCTAATTTTTTTCAAATATTCCTTGCCAATTCCCCTTCTTGGAACATTAATGATTCTAAGCAAATCATAATCACTTTTGGGATTTATTATTACATTTAAATAAGAAATAATATCTTTTATTTCTTTTCTCTGGAAAAAAGATGTTCCCCCCGAAACTTTGTATTTTATGCCCTGTCTTCTAAAAATCATCTCAACGTTTTTAAAAAGAGCATTAGTTCTCATAAGAACCCCTATCTTTTTAGATTGAAAACCTTCCAATCTTGAAAGCTCTATGATTTGACTTGCAACAAACTCAGATTCTTGAATTTCATCCTCAAATATAAAAACATCTATAACTTTGCTACACATCTTTGAAGACCATAAAGTCTTTTCTTTTCTATTTTTATTATTTAAAATCACAGAATTGGCAACATCTAAAATATTTTTTGCAGAACGATAATTTTGCTCAAGCTTTATTTCTTTAACGCTGTAATCTTTTTCAAATTGCAACATATTATTGTAACTGGCCCCACGCCAAGAATATATTGATTGATCATCATCCCCAACACAACATAAATTACTGTGATTTATTAAAAGGCGAATAAAATTATATTGAATCAAAGAAGTATCTTGAAACTCGTCAATCAAAACATACTTATATCTTTTAGAATATTTATTTCTAATATCAGAATTATTACTTAACAATTCTTTTGGTTTTAAAATCAAATCGTCAAAATCAAAAGAATTATAAAGCCTTAATCGCTCTTCATAAAGTCTAAAAATATTTATATCTTCTTCCTTTAAATCATTAAGGGTGAGAATCCCATTTTTTAAAAGTGAAATAACATTACTAAGTGAATTTAAAGAAGCTTTTTTATTGAAAAGACCTTCATCAAGTAAAATCTCTTTAAGAAGAGAAATTTTATCATTATCATCATAAATGCTGAAATTTTTTCTATATCCTAATAATTTATAATTTTCTTTTAAAAAGAAAAGTCCAAAAGCATGAAAAGTTGAGACCATAAGATTGCTAAGAGGACTTTTTAAAATTTTTCTAATTCTATCTTTCATTTCATTAGCTGCCTTGTTGGTAAAAGTTAAGGCTAAAATTTCCTTCTGAGCAATGCCTTTTAGAAGTAAATGCGCTATTCTATGAGTAACAACCGTTGTTTTTCCACTACCAGCACCAGCAATAATTAAAAGAGCACCTTCAATAGTGGTAACCGCTTCATATTGGAATTGATTGAGAGAATTTTTAAAAAAATCATCAGGCAAGATTAAAAAACCTTTGTTCCATCTGGATATTCCACAATAACTTTAAAGTTTTCAGGAAAAGCAAAAATCTTTCGTGACTTAGACTGATCAAAATCTCTAGCTAAGATTGGAATACGATACTTATTCAACGCATTAACGGCAAATTCTGAATTTTCAAGTCCTACTTTAACAGATCCTTTTGCCATAAAATTAGTTCCTCCAAAAAGCTTGGCCTTAAGGTTACTTTTATTAGCCCCATTTTCTAACATTGCATTTATTAGCATGGGAATAGCATAGACCCCGTATCTTCCTCTTTGAGCAGGAGATATATCAAGATCTGACCTAACTAAAACATAATGATTCATTCCAATTAAATTACTTGATTCATCAAAAAGCACAACAGCAACACAAGAACCAAGGATTGTAGAAATAACTCTTTTATTTGAAACAAAAGCTTCACCCGGAACTATTATTGTAACATCTCGTTTCAATTTAAAATTAAAATGATTTAACATAAAATTTAATACTCTCTTAAAAAAAATTTCTAAAACTCTTATAAAGCCATTGCCAAAGCCCTAATTTATTTACTTTACTACTAAACAAAGCAACATCCCCTATTTTTTCCTCTTCTAAAAAAATCATGGCCCTCCCCACAGACACATCCCCACTAAGGGGAGCAACCAACTTATCAACAGTATAACTTATATTAATTTTATCAAATTCATCTTTAGTTAAAACATAATAAAAAGGCTCTTTAGAAAAAAGAGCAACTGTATCTACTGTACCATTATAGACTTTTTCTTTTAATTTTACTATTAAAGGAAATTTAGAATATTCATTAAATCCATACTCAAATAAATTTCTTGCAATTAAAGCTCTCATTTTCTCTCCAGACCCATTAATTCCTTTTTTAACCCCCAATACAACTGCTATTAATCTTCTCTCACCCTTTAAAGCAGTAGCAACAAGATTTAAGCCTGATTCCTTAATATATCCTGTTTTAAGACCATCTGAATAAGGATATTCATATATTAATAAATTAGCATTTTTTTGTTTTAAGTTTAAAAATTTTGATGATAAAGTAGTTCCTAAATTTTTACTCTTTGGATAAACAAAATACTTTAAAGAATGAATATTAAGCATAAATTTGTACTTTTCTATATAAGATTTTACAAAAAAAGCCATATCTAGTGCTGTAATTTTATTCTCTTTGCTATATCCAGAAGGTTCAACAAAATGCATATTAAAAAGTCCTAAATTCAAAGCATTAATATTCATCAAATTAACAAAGCTATTTACATCGCCTACTACAAATTCAGCAATCGCAATAGAAGCATCATTGCCCGACGAAACTGAAAGTCCCTTTAAAATCTCTTCAAAATTAACAATTTGACCTTTTTCTAAAAACATTAAAGAAGAATTCAAGGGCGCATTATAATATGAAGCAGAATCACTAATAGGAACTATGCTTTTTAATTTTATATTTCGCTTTTCAGCCTCAATTAACGCAGTATAAATTGTAACAATTTTTGTAAGAGATGCCGGGGGGAAAATCAAATTAGGATTTTTAGAATAAAGTATCCGCTTAGTACCAAAATCCATTAAAATTATTGATTTTGCATGCTTTGATAATTCATTAATCTCCGTCAAATTAACTGCAAAAAGATCTCCACAAAGCAGAAAAAAATTAAAAAATAAAGTTAATAACAATTTTTCAATAACACAGATACTATTCATGTTGTAATATTAAATTATATATTATTTATTGATTGTTGATTATAATACAATTAAAATAAAAAGGAGCCATTTTTTATGAATTCTTATGATTTTATGGCAGCTTTGGTACCAATAATCCTAATAATTATTGGCCTTGGCATAATAAAGAAGCCCGCTTACTATGTAATACCTATATCATTAATAACAACTGTTGCTATTGTTATATTTTATAAAAACTTGGGAATAGTAAACACAAGTCTTGCAATGCTTGAAGGCGCCTTAATGGGGATATGGCCAATAGCAACCGTAATTATTGCTGCTATATTTACATACAAAATGTCAGAAGATCAAAAAGACATAGAAACTATTAAAAACATTCTATCAAACGTATCTTCTGATAAAAGAATTATAGTCTTGCTGGTAGCATGGGGATTTGGAAATTTTTTAGAAGGAGTTGCTGGATATGGAACTGCTGTTGCAATCCCTGTGTCAATATTAATAGCAATGGGATTTGAACCATTTTTTGCTTGCTTAATCTGTTTAATAATGAACACCTCATCAACCGCTTATGGATCTGTGGGGATTCCTATAATATCTTTAGCTCAAGCAACTAATTTAGATGTTAACACTATTTCGTCTGAGGTTGCATTGCAACTAATACTTCCAACCTTAACAATACCTTTTGTATTAGTAATTCTTACAGGAGGAGGCATTAAAGGATTAAAAGGAGTATTCCTTCTTACCCTACTCTCAGGAATGTCAATGGCAATATCTCAAGTATTCATATCAAAAACTTTGGGCCCAGAACTTCCCGCAATCCTTGGAAGCATCCTTTCTATGACAATAACAATAGCTTATGCAAAGCTTTTTGAAAATAAAGACACACACAATCGACAAAACAAAAGTGTAATACCCTTATCAAAAGGAATTATTGCTTGCTCACCCTACATTTTAATAGTAGTATTTATAATACTCGCATCTCCTCTTTTTAACAAAATTCATGAATACCTAAAAACTTTTCAAAGCACTATTAGCATTTATCCAGAAGCAAATCCCCTACACTTTAAATGGATTGCCTCTCCGGGCTTCTTAATCATGCTTGCAACAATAATATCCTATTCAATGCGAGGAGTCCCAATATTAAAACAATTAAAAATATTTATACTAACATTGAAAAAAATGGCATTATCTTCATTTATAATCATATGCATTGTTGCAATATCAAGATTAATGACACACAGTGGAATGATAAGAGATCTTGCTAATGGAATCTCAATAATAACAGGTGCATTTTCCCCATTCTTTAGCCCACTAATTGGAGCTATTGGGACATTTTTAACAGGAAGTGACACAGTTTCAAATGTTCTTTTTGGACCTTTGCAAACACAAATGGCAGAAAATATTGGAACAAATCCTTATTGGCTTGCAGCAGCAAATACAACAGGAGCAACTGGAGGAAAAATGATTTCTCCTCAAAACATCACAATAGCAACAACAACTGCTGGATTAATTGGGCAAGAAGGTAAACTTTTATCAAAAACAATAAATTATGCTTTATGCTACATTTTAGTAACGGGATTATTAGTTTATTTAGTATAAATTAACCATTTAAAATAAATAAGATTAATTGATAATAAAATTAATCTTATTTATATATTTGAATAATATTAAAATCATAAAACAATAATGTGCTCTTGAATTTTTACTCAATATTTTAATATTATGTATATTATATACATGCTATTATGTACAATGTAATAACACGTATATAATATATTTATTAATACGTTTAATAAATAACTAGAACTAATAAAAAGTTTATAGTTACAACAGGAAGGTATAATTATGAAAAACCATATTTTATATAAATTAATTATATTTTTAACTACATCTGTAGCAATATTTGCAGCAGACGCACTAAAGGAAAAAGATATATTTAAAATAAACCCATGGATACCTACATTTGGATTTGAAAACACGAGTGAGTTCAGATTAGATATAGATGAGCTTGTTCCTGGATTTGAAAACAAAAGCAAAATTACTATTAAACTTAAACCATTTGAAGTTAATCCCGAATTAGGCAAAGACGATCCTTTCTCAGCTTACATTAAAGTAGAAGATCTTGCATTAAAAGCAGAAGGCAAAAAAGGCGATCAATTCAAAATTGACGTAGGAGATATAACAGCCCAAATCAATATATACGATTTTTTTATTAAAATAAGCACTATGACAGATTTTGACTTTAATAAAGAATCTTTATTTAGTTTTGCACCTATGACTGGATTTAAAAGCACTTACTATGGATTTCCAAGCAATGATAGAGCAGTAAGAGGGACAATTCTTGCAAGAGGTACTTCTAAGCAAATAGGAACAATTCAGCTGGGATACAAATTCCCGCAAATCGATCTTACATTCGCAATAGGAGGAACTGGCACAGGCAATAGAAATCAAGAGAACGACAAAGACACTCCATACAATAAAACCTATCAAGGAATACTTTATGGAATTCAAGCAACATGGAAGCCAATAAAAAATCTACTTGATCAAAACGAAAATACTAAATCTGTAATTGCAGAAACACCTTTTGAATTAAATTTTGGCTTATCAGGAGCTTATGGAAATGAAACATTTAATAATTCATCAATAACATACTCTTTAAAAGATAAATCCATAGTTGATAAAGATTTGCTTAGTCCAACTTTATCAAATTCTGCAATTTTAGCATCTTTTGGAGCTCAGTATAAGCTTGGATTAACAAAAATCAACGATAAAAATACCTATCTTATTTTACAAATGGGTACTGATTTTGGAATAGATCCTTTTGCAAGCGATTTTTCTGTATTTGGACACATCTCAAAAGCAGCAAATTTCAAAAAAGGAGTATCCTCAGATCCTAGCAAAAAAGCCGAGGATATATTTGATCCGAATGGTAATGCTCTTAATTTCAGTAAAAGTAAAGAACTTGGCATTGCATTTTCAACAGGAGCAAGCATAGGTCTTGCTTGGAATAAAGACGTTGGTGAAAAAGAATCTTGGAAGATTAAGGGATCTGATTCCTACAGTACAAGACTGTTTGGAGAACAAGACAAAAAATCTGGGGTTGCATTAGGAATAAGCTATGGACAAAATCTTTACAGATCCAAAGATACAGAAAAAAGATTAAAAACCATATCCGAAAATGCATTTCAAAGCTTAAATGTTGAAATCTCAAGCTATGAAGACAATAAAAAGGGACTTATGAATGGACTAGGATGGATAACATCTGTCGGTCTTTATGACATTTTAAGACAAAAATCTGTAGAAAACTATCCTACAGCAAGCCCAAGTGCTAATGCAAGCAATCAAGCTAGAACAGAAGATTCAACAAACACACAAGCTGTAACTCCTAATATAACATTTGAAGACGCAATAAAACTTGGTGTGGCTTTATATTTTGATTACGCAATTCCGATAACATCCATTTCAACAGAAGCACATGTAGTGCCATATATTGGAGCATACCTTTTAGGGCCTTTTAATAAACTCTCAAGCGATGCTACAAAAATTTATTTGAAAACAGGCCTTAGCCTTGAAAAATTAATAAGATTTACAACAATTTCTCTTGGATGGGATTCAAATAACATTATAGAACTTGCTAATAAAAACGCAAATAATGCCGCTATTGGTAGTGCTTTCTTGCAATTCAAAATAGCCTACAGCGGAAGCTAACAGTAAAAGAAGGGCTTTTGCCCTTCTTTTTATCTTTAAAAACAAATTAATAATTTATTACTTTATATTTCTTTCTTTGCAAATTTTTTCATAAGCATCTTGAATCTTAATAAATTTATCATTTGCATCTTTTTGTCTTACGGGGTCATTCGCAAACTTATCAGGATGATACTTTATAACAAGACTTTTATAAGCCTTTTTAAGCTCATCATCACTAGCACTATAGGTTAATCCCAAAACACTGTAGGGATTTACAATTTTAATATTAATATCTTTATAAGCTTCATAACCATCAGATTCAAGCTCAAGGAAAACACCAACATAAGAAATAAATTTTTCGGCTTCCAAGTTTTTATGCCTAGAAAGCCTATTAATTTCTTTAAGAGAAGCAAAAAGCCATATAAAAAGATCTTTATGTTGAAAATATCCAAGCTTAAGAGTATACAAAATTTTATCCGCATTATTATTCTTAGTAATAGCAGAATGAAAGATGGTATACAATTCTGATTTACCACGTTCAGACAAATTCAAAGAATTAATGATAAAATTGACATAATTTAGCTGCTCTCCGGTTACAGTTCCCAAAATAGATAGTAATTTAGCCATTAATAAAAAAGAAAGTTTATAAAATTCGAACTCTCTGGATCTAGAATATGAATAATCCCTTGTAAAATATATTCTAAAAACACCTAAAAAACTAAATAATATTAAAAGAAAAGGAAATAATATAAAAAGCATTCCTATTAAAATGGGATTAAAAATAAAGATAAACAACAATACTAAAAAAAACATTCTAATTAAGCTTGGCATTTACTAATCATAACCTCCAAACATAATTAAGGCATGTCAAAATCTCTAATAAATCTCACAACTTCCTTTTTTATTTGTTTTAATTCAATATCAGACTTTGCCTTTAAAGCTCTAACAATAAATTTAGCAACATTTAAAGAGTCGTTTTCATTTAAACCCCTAGAAGTAATGGCAGCGCCCCCAATTCTAATACCAGAGGCCACAGAAGGGCTTTTTTTGTCAAAAGGAATAGCATTTTTATTTAAAGTAATATTTACACTCTCAAGCAATTTCTCAGCTTCAGCCCCTGTAAGATCCAAGCTACTAAGATCAACCAAAAATAAATGATTATCTGTGCCTCCACTGACAATCCGAAATCCTTCCGATTTAAAATATTCAGCCATAACCTTAGTATTTTTTATTACGTTGGCAATGTATTCTTTAAAATTTTCTTGAAGAGCCTCTCTGAATGCAATAGCCTTACCTGCAATAACATGAACCAAAGGACCCCCTTGAGTTCCGGGAAAAACTGTAGAATTTACAGCATTAGACAAAGTTTTCTCTTTTCCGTTAAAGTTTACTAATTTGTTAAAATCTTTTCCAGAAAGTATTATTCCACCTCTTGGTCCTCTTAAAGTTTTATGGGTAGTACTTGTAGTAAGATGAGCCACATCAATCGAAGAATTATGAAAACCAGCAACAATAAGACCTGAAATATGAGCAATATCACACAAAAGATAAGCAGAAACATCGTCTGCTATTTCTCTAAATTTTTTAAAATCAATTTCTCTTGAATAAGAAGAAGCTCCAGCTATTATTAAATTTGGTCTACAATCTCTAGCTATTTTAAGAACTTCATCATAATCAATCATCTCAGAATCTCTAGAAACACCATAAAAATAGGTATTAAAAAATATACCAGAAAAATTCACCCTACTACCATGGGTCAAATGCCCTCCATGAGACAATTGCATACCAAGAATCCTATCACCCGGGTTAATAAGCGCCATTATAGCGGCCATATTGGCCTGAGATCCGCTATGAGGTTGAACATTGGCATATTCTGCACCAAAAAGCTCTTTTGCTCTTGAAATTGCCAAAGCTTCAATCTCGTCAATAAAAGAACACCCGCCATAATATCGATTCAAAGGATATCCTTCCGCATACTTATTGGTTAAAATACTCCCAACAGCCTGCCTTATCTCTAAAGATGTAAAATTTTCAGACGCAATAAGCTCAATATGTTCTTTCTCTCTTAATTTTTCTTTCTCAATTAAATTAAATATTTGATCATCTCTCATCAAAAATTATCCTCCAAAACAAACTTATACATTAAAGAATACGATCCGTTCGTCAAGCTTTTATACTTTAAAAACCTAGAATCTGAATATCCATCGAAAAATTCATTTTTATCATAGTCCTCTTTGCATCCATATTGAATATAGTTCTCAGACATATTTAAAAAATATTTAGAGCTATCCTTAAATAATACTGCATTTATTATATCAAAATACACAAAACCAACCCCAGGCAAAAAAAATTCAAACCAAAAATGCTCATTCAATTTAAAAGAATTAGAATCATAGTAAAGCCCAACTATATTTCTAAGCGGAATTTCGTACTTTAAAAATAATAAATTGGTAAGAACTGTTAAATTGCTAGATGAAATTTTTCCTTCTTTAATAGAATCCTTTAAACTTAAATTATTCTCAACAATTTTAAAATTTGAAATCAAAACATCAATAATTGCTTTAGCCAGCTTATAAACTGAATTATTCTCGGCAGTAATAGATAAAATTAGAGAATCTAACGATATTAAATCAACAGAGCTGTAAGATAAATAATCTTTCTTCTTGTCTTGAACATACGTTTTGTATTCTTGATTATTAATATCTCTACTAAACTCGATGCTTTCTAAATATTTAGTATCCAAAAATTCCAAATTAAGTTTATGAGTCTTTACCCTAGTCTCAAAAATAAATTTATTTGTCTTCAAGTTTTCAAAAAATAAATTATCAATATTAAAATCAAAACACTCATTAACACAATCTGTAATTTTTTGGCGCTCATTCTCCATTGGTCTTAAATAGAAGATATTAAAATTAATATCTTCAGGGTTTGAATCAAAATTATTGCTAATATCTTGAGTAAAATAAATTTCTTCAACTATTGTAAATTCTTTTGAATCGCTCAAAGTCCACTTAAAAAAATCATTTGTAACAGAGAACGGAATTTTATTGCTTTGAATATTATCCAATAGAACATAAAGCTTTCCTCCAGAATTTAAAGTTTTAGGAGAAATGAATTCCACCCTATTCTCAGAAACATCTAAAATATTTTGAGGTAAAATTGTATGAAGCTTGTCCTTAGTTTCAAGAAAAATTTTAATAGTATTAGAATGTGAAAACAAATTCACACCCCGCAATAAAGTTGAAGAATTTGCATTTAAAATTATTTTATCCTCTGAAAAAATAAAAGGTATATTTTTTCTATTAAGCTTAACAGGAACTTGCCTACTAATAACAAGAAAAAGTTCATTGCTAGTCCCACTTTCATTTTTTACAAAAATAAGTCCAGAATTTACTTCGTCTGTAATTTTGAAAACTATTTCAGTGTTATTCCAACTAATAATACTGCTTTTAACCAAATAATTATTGTTAATATTAATCTCGCCTGCATTATAACCTAAATTGTTTCCTTTAATAACAATAACATCTTTATGTGAAGTGGGAATTGGCGATATTTCATAAATAATTGGCTTTGAATAAAATAAAAATCCAGAAAAAACAAATAAAAATAAAAAAATAATAAAAATCAAGCTTAAATAAAAATATTTGTTTTTAAAAAAAATAGCCAAATACTAGCCTCTTTTAACCTTAGTTCCTTCCTTAGTATCAACCAAAACAAAACCTTTTTTAGCAAAAAAGTCCCTAATCTCATCAGCACGTTTAAAATTTTTCTCACATTTAGCTATTCTTCTTTCTTCAATCAAAATTCTCATATTCTCATCAACAACTACATCATGATTTTCTAAATTCTTCAAAATTTCTTCTCTCAAATTAAGTGACATAATCTCATCAAAAATAAACGCTAATTTAAGCTTTGATGCAAAGCCTAGATTTTCAGATTTAATTATCTCCCATAGCAAAGCCAACCCTTGAGGAACATTCAAATCAAAAGAAATTTTTTCTACAAAAGAATCGTAATATTCTTTTTCTGCACTAGAACTAAAATCTTTTAAATCCTTATTAAGCATATTTAAATCAACTGAATCTAAAGATGCATAAAAATAACTTAGTCTGTTTATCATATTTTCTCTAGCAATCTTGCTTGCTTGAAGATTATTTAATGAAAATTTTAATTGATTCCTGTAGTGTGATGTCAAGCACAAATATCTAAAATCAAGAGGAGAAAAATTTTGCTCTTCCAAGTCTTTAACCGTAATAAAATTCCCACGTGATTTTGACATCTTATTGTAATCCATAATTAAAAATTCTCCATGAACAAAAATATCACACCATTTCTTATTCAGAAAGCACTCTACTATTGCTATTTCATTTATGTGATGAACTCCAATATGATCAACTCCTCCTAAATGAATATCAAGCGTATCTTTGAAATACTCCAAATTCATAGCAGCACACTCTAAATGCCAACTTGGATAACCAAATCCCCAAGGAGAATCCCATTTCATTTCCTGATCTTTAAATTTAGAATTAGTAAACCACAAAACAAAATCGGTTTTATTCCTTTTAAATTTGTCAATATCAACTCTGGAAAAAGTCATATCTTTATCAATCAAATCAATGCCAGCCATCTCTCCATAGCTTTTAAAACAAGAAGTATCAAAATATACATTACCATTAGAAAAATAAGTAACTTTTTTTTCTTCAAGAACTTTAATAACCTCTATCATGATGGGAATGTGTTTACTTGCAATAAGGACTTTATCGGGATATACAATGTTTAATTTTCTACAATCCTTAAAAAAAGCTTCCGTAAAAAATTCACTAATCTCATAAACTGTAAGCCCCTTATCTCTTGCAGCCTTAGCAACCTTATCTTCTCCATCATCAAAATCGCCTGTTAAATGCCCAATATCTGTAATATTCATAGCATAATTAACTTTATACCCTAAAAACCTTAAAGTTTTAATTAATAAATCCCCAAAAATATAAGTTCTAAAATTTCCAATGTGCGCATAATTATAAACAGTGGGCCCGCAAGCATACACTTTAACATCATCAAAATTTGTTAACTCTGAAAAATTCTTTGTTCTAGTATTATATAATTTTAAAATCATCCATTTCTCAAAATTGAAAAAATAAAAAGTCTAATCTATTATTAAGTAAGTATGCTTAAAAGCCTAAATAATTTTTTTAAAAAAATCAATATAAAGCCTCAAACAAAAAATCTGATTGACTATACAACATATAAAATTGGAAACATTTCAAAATTATTTCTTATTCCTAAAAATATTCAAGAAGCCGAAAATATTTTTAAAGCAGCAATAGAAGAAAAAATTAAAATATTTATTCTTGGGGGAGGATCCAATATTTTAGTCAATGACGAGAAAGAAATTGATTTCCCGATAATATATACCGGACATCTAAACAGAATAGAAATTCACGACAATAAAATTGTCGCCGAATGTGGTGCAAATTTCGAAAATTTATGTAAAATTGCGCTTGATAACAGCTTAAGTGGCCTAGAATTTATCTATGGACTACCTGGAACACTAGGAGGCGCTGTATGGATGAATGCTAGATGCTTTGGAAATGAAATCTCTGAAATACTAAAAAAAATTACATTTATAAACGAAAAAGGAAAAATTATTTGCAAAGAATTTAAAAAAGAAGACTTTAAGTATAAAATATCGCCTTTTCAAAATAAAAACTTTTTCATATTAAAAATTGAATTGAATTTAAAAAAAGAAAATAAAAAAATTATCGAAGAAAAAATGAATAAAAACAAACAAGCACGAATAAGCAAAGGTCACTATTTATTCCCAAGCGGTGGAAGCACTTTTAAAAACAATAAAGCATTTCTTAAACCCAGCGGACAAATAATTGAAGAGTGCAAACTTAAAGGACTAAGCATTGGAGGCGCTGCGGTCTCTAAATATCATGGAAACTTTATTATCAATATTAACAATGCCACCTCAAATGACGTAAAAAATTTAATTGAAAAAGTAAAAACTGAAGTCTACTCAAAAACTGGGTTTTTACTCGAAGAAGAAGTTCTTTACATAGGATTTAAAAATCAAAAAAGCTAAAAAAGAATATCTTTGATCTCATCATTAATTTTTTGAATCAATTCCTTTGTCTTTAATATCTTATCCTTGCAAGATTTCACCAAAGATGAATATTCTTGAAGAGAATTTATTGCATCTAAATTCATTTTAGAAACTTTAAATTCTTTTAAATCCTGACTAAAGTTGTTAAACTTACCGCTAACAAAAAAATGGTTATTAAATATTTCTTTATACATATTCTTAGCATCTCTGATCTTAGTATCGTGAGACAAATACCTTTCTTTAAACTCGCCAATTTCTTTAAAATGCTTAGCAAGAGTAAGATCTACTTTCTCATGTCTTGAAAAATTGCTGTCCACATTATCTTGAATATCCATAAAATTTTTATAAATTGTATCAATCTCCGAATTAATTACCGCAATAATGCCATCAACCGTTTTAAGCTCATCTTTAATAGTTTTAGAATATTTTCCAGAATTAATAGCAAGCTTTCTAATTTCCTCAGCAACAACTGCAAAACTTTTACCCGCATCACCTGCTTTTGCTGCTTCAATTGCTGCATTCATAGCAAGCATATTGGTCTGAGCTGAAATTGAAACTAAAAGTTTATTTGCACTTTGTAAGCTGTTCGTTTGAGACAAAAGATCTGCAAAATTTTTATTCACGTTTTCAAAAACAATATTTAAATCAAAAACTTTACTTTTAATATTTTCAATATCAGCAGAATTTGTAGTAGCAACTTTATTAAAAATTTCTAAATTTTTATCTATACTATAAAAAAAGCTAACATTCTCTTCAAAATTTGAGGAGATTTCTGACATATGCTTATTGTGGTCATTAATAGGATCGGCAACAGATTCAAAACCTTTTGAAATATCAACGATTGACTTTTCAAATCTAGAAAAAGTATCTCTTAGTTGCCCGTAAGCTAAAACGCTAGCATCTATACTCTCAGTATTTAATATAGCAGTTTCTATTTGCTTCAAATAATTATTTAAATCTTCAGAATAAAATTTTATCTTCTCAAAAGATTCGTTACTCTTAGACGACATACTGTCTAGCTTTGAACTAATATAAGAAACAATAGATGAAGAATATTTAACCTCCAAAGGAGAATCGAGACGAAAAGGATCACTTTTTGATTTTTGATAATCAACAATTTTGTTAAAATCATTAATTAATGAAAAAACAAAAGTATTGCACAAATAAAACATAATAGCAAAAGATAGCAATAAAAATATAAAAAATACAATCCAATTTGACTTAAACATAATAGGAATAGAATTGATATTAAAAATTAATCCTTGAATCAATATATCATCGGTTTTTATAAAGTTTAAAAAATAAAAATCACTTCCATAATTAAAAGTATGCTGAGAAACAGAAGAATCTTTTTGGGTATAAGCTATAACTTTACTCAAAACATTCTCGCTATAAACTGTAGAAGAAGATTTGTCCTTAAGATTATTAAAGTTTAAAAAAATGGGCATATAATTTCTATCAAGCATAAAAAAATTATAATTCTTATTGCTAAATTTAAGAGAAGAATACAGCTGATTTTCAATAATATCAAACAACTCATCAAAGCATATTAAAATCCCTATCACACCCAATGTTGCAACAGAATCCCTAACCGGGAAACTTACTATAGAATAAATTTTTCCATCCATTCTCATGTACCTTGAATAATATTTAGAATTTTTTTCTACAGGAACAGAATAAATTGGATCTAATCTAACATCTTTTAATCCCAAAAATGAAAAATTTGAATTTGATATTAAAACATTCTTTCCTATAGGAATATAAAATATGCCTTCGAGTGAATTTTCTGCCACAGGAATAGTTTTAAAAATTTTATCTATAGCGCTAAATTCTCTTGACTTTAAAAACAAATCACTATTTTCATCTAAACTATCACCAAATTTTAAACTTGAAGACAAAAGAAAGCTCTTTGAAGAATTAACCAGTATACCAAACCTATAGCTATCTTTTACAAGCTCTTCAAGAAACTTAGAGGATTCCAAATACTTGGACTTAATAATAGTAGAAACACTGTTTAAAAACAAATTAGAATCAAATTTAAAGCGATCCAAATATTCATTTTTATGATTCACATAAGAATAGCCTATAAATAAAAAATTAAAAATAAGAAATCCAAATAAAACTAGATAAAGAAATCGTTTGGTATTTTTCAGATTAACATCGATTAAATTCTCATCGGTCATAAAAGTTCTCCAAAAATAACATTAACGTGATTAAAATCTTAAAACAAAACTTTCACCTTCATAAATCATATATAAATAATTACTAATAACAATTAGCAAATTAGACTTTCTTTCTGAATCTTAAAAATTAAATCCCTAAATATTTGCGAATAATTATTTTATTATTTAGTTACATGCATATATAATTATATAATAAAACATGTAGAATACTAAAAATTCAATATTTTAAAATTTTATGAAAAATCAAAATTTTGAGGGGACTTAGTGAAAAAAAAGAAACTTAACTCCAACCTTTTTTATAAATTTAATTTTATAATTCTGGCATATACAATAATAATTATTGCAACAACCTTTTTACTACTAGATCAGGGTTACAAAAAAATTATAACAAAAGAACTTCAAGACTTTACAAAATTCATTAACCAAGCAATGATTAAAAGCTTTTCTGATGAATCTAGAGAAATAATAAAAGCTTTAAGTACATTAACAGCTAGGTATGATTACAAATCTGCAATTCTAAATAACAAAAGTGAAGAACACTTAGTATCTGACAAGATTTTAGTTACACTTCCGTCCTTTATTAAAATAATAGAGTATGCAAACAAAGATGGATACATAATCTCATCAAGTGAAAAAAAAAGAATCGGTCAATATATGAGCTTAAAAGAATTGCTCTTGGGCAAAGCTATAACTACATTTCAAATTTCAATTCTTCACAACAGTTTAGCAAAAATAAATAACAATTTTTATATTCCAATAGCATATAAAATAACAGATTCAAAAAAATCTAATATTGGATATATTATCTTATATGCTGACATTTCAGAAAAAATTGCTGAACTAAAAGAATATCTTTTACTGCTTTTGGAAAATTCGTTACTAGAACAAAATGCAAGCAGCCAAAATTCATCAAAATACTTTAATGTATACATAATAAACAACAGTGGAGATGCATTTGGAGGAAAAGATGAGGTTTTGAAAAACATAAAGCACATATTTGGCTTTAATTTAAAAACATTAACTCAAATATTAAACGCATTATCTCAAGGAAAAGCAAATTACAATACAAGCAATTCAAATGAAATAATCTCCTTAGCAAGAATCGCAACATCTCATTGGTACTTGGGAATAAAAATAGATTATAATAACATATTTTCAAAAGAATTTAAAAATATGAGATTAGTTTCACTTTCCATTATATTTATCTTAGTAATAATTTTTATATTAATAATGATATCAACCATAAAAACTTTAATAATATCAAAAATAGATAAACTTAATGTTGTCATTCCAAAAGTTAAAAACGGCGACTTAACATTTAAAGTCGAATCAAAAGGCAAAGATTCAATAAGTTCAACAATAAATCTTTTTGGTCATTTTATTGAAAATCTAAAAAATGTAATCAATTCCCTACAAGAACGAGTGAAACTGTTGAAAGAAAACGGAGATCATTTATTTAGCGAAATAAACAAAACTCACAATACAATAAAAAATTCAAATCAATACATAGAAAAAACACAAGAAGAAGTAGAAAAACAGGTAGAATTCATATCTAATACAACAAACGTAATTGAAAGTCTTTCAAAAAATATTTCATCTCTTGATAACTCAATTGAAACTCAAGCCGCAAGCGTTGAGCAATCCTCATCAGCTATCGAAGAAATGATAGGAGGAATACAATCAATAACAGAAATAACTCAAAAAGCTGCAAAAAGCACAGAAGAACTAAAAAGATTCTCTGATGATGGGCGAAAAAAACAAGAAGAGGTTATTACTCAAATTAAAGAGATTTTCAAAAACTCAACAAGATTGCAAGAAGCAAACTCTCTAATTTCATCTATAGCTAGTCAAACCAACCTGCTTTCAATGAACGCTGCAATTGAAGCATCTCATGCTGGTGAGGCTGGAAAAGGATTTGCTATTGTTGCAGAAGAAATAAAAGACCTAGCAGAACAAGTAACATCACAATCAGAATCTGTTGCTTCATCAATTAACGAAATAATGGATTCAATAACCAAAACCGTAAATACTTCTGAATTAACAAATAAAGCTTTCAACCAAATATTCGATTCAATAAATCTAGTTGTTCAAGTAATAGAAGAAATAAATCATACAATGCAAGAGCAATCAATAGGTAGTCAAGAAATTTTAAAGGCTTTAAATACAATGAGAGAAATAACATATGAAGTAAAAATTGGCTCAAATGATATGTTTAGAGGCAACAAAGAAATCATTAATACTGTTAAACTATTAGGAGAAATTAATATTACGGTCTCAAGCTCAATGAAAGGTTTAAAAGAAGAGATTAATAAACTAGTAGAAGCAATTGGGCGCATTAAAGTTTTAGGCACTACAAACTCAAGTCATATTTCCGGAATTAGTGAAAGTACAAATCAATTTAAAACTAAATAAAATAGACAAAAAGGAAATAATATGCAAAAAAACCCATTTTATATCACTGAAAAATATCTTAAAAGCCACTTAATGTTATTTCCTATTTTTGCTTATACAAAAAACTTTTTAGATGCTAGTATCGTATCCATTTGGATTTCACTATGCATTATATTACCTGCCTTAATAATTAATCAAATAGAGCTTAAAAACCATAAAAGCCATATATTAGGAATATATCTATTAATAATAGGAATTTTCACTAGCCTAACTTACTTATTTATGCTCTATTTAACACCAACCTTATATAAAGAATTCAAATTTTCAATACCCATTTTAATAGCCATAATAATATCATTTCATAAAAACGAGCCCTTTAAAATCCTAAGAAATCCATCAATGGTAATTAAATACTCTAAAAATCCAATTTTAATTTTCATTACTCTAAGCTCAACAATTTCACTTATTAGAGAAATATTAAACACAGGGAATTTAAAACTTTTTAACAAAGAGATATCAATAATAAAAGAGCTTATAAATGTAAAAATGCCAACTCACAGCTCAAACATTTTTATTGCAGCGTCTTTAATTTTATTATTAATCAAAATATTAACAAGTGTTAAAGAGGAAAAAAATGATTAAAAGTGTTAAAAACCAGATTAAAAATGAAATTAGTACTATAGTTGCTAATCTAGCATTATCAAAAAATATAAAGATAGACAAAATCAATATAAATATTCAAAAACCCCCTAAAAGTGATTTAGGAGATATCTCCATATTAATATTTGAACTTAGCAAAACTTTGCAACTTCCTATTGCAACTATCTCTGAAGAAATAATAAAAACTCTTAAGGCTAAATACGAAATTAAAGCTATGGGGCCTTACTTAAACATTAGAATCTCTAGAAAAGAATATATAAACAATACAATACAAATGGTAAATGCCCAAAAAGATACCTATGGAACAAGCAAATATTTAGACAATAAAAAAATAATATTAGAATTTTCATCACCAAATACAAACAAGCCACTGCATGTGGGACATCTCAGAAATGACGTAATAGGAGAAAGTCTGTCAAGAATATTAAAAGCCTTGGGTGCAAAAATCACGAAAATAAACTTAATAAACGATCGTGGGGTTCACATTTGCAAATCAATGCTTGCATACAAAAAATTTGGAAATGACATTACCCCCGAACAAGCTTTAAAAAAAGGAGACCATTTAATTGGCGATTTTTATGTTAAATACAACGAATACTCTCAAGACAATGAAAATGCTGAAAACGAAATTCAAGATCTACTCCTAAAATGGGAACAAAAAGATGCAAGTACAATTGAACTTTGGGAAAAGCTAAATAAATGGGCAATTGAAGGAATAAAAGAAACATACAAAACTACAAACATCTCATTTGATAAAATTTACCTTGAAAGTGAAATTTTTGAAATTGGAAAAAATGTCGTGTTAGAAGGACTTGAAAAAGGACTTTGTTATAAACGAGAAGACGGCGCAATATGCATTGATTTGCCCTTAGATTCGGATGAAAAAGTAGAAACTAAAGTAAAACAAAAAGTACTAATAAGATCAAACGGAACATCTATCTATCTTACCCAAGATTTAGGAAACATAGCAGTTAGAACAAAAGAGTTTAATTTTGAAGAAATGATTTATGTAGTTGGAAGCGAACAAATTCAGCATTTCAAAAGTTTATTTTTTGTATCAGAAAAATTGGGAATTTCTAAAAATAAAAAACTTATTCATTTGTCACACGGAATGGTCAATCTTATTGATGGCAAAATGAAATCAAGAGAAGGCAATGTAATTGATGGGGATAATTTAATCTTAGACCTAACCGAATCAATAATGCCTGAAATTACACAAAAAATTGAAAATAAAGAAAATGCTAAAAAAAACGCTTTAAATATTGCACTAGGAGCAATTCACTATTATCTACTAAAATCAGCTGTACATAAGGACATTGTATTTAACAAAAAAGAAAGCCTATCTTTTACAGGAAATTCTGGACCATATATCCAATACGTTGGAGCAAGAATTAATAGCATTCTTGAAAAATATAATGCACTTTCAATTCCCATAACGGAAAAAATCAATCTTGAACTTTTAAAACATGAAAAAGAGTGGGAAATTATTAAAATAATATCAGAATTAGAAGAAAATATAATCAAATCAGCAAAAGATTTAAACCCTTCAATACTTGCCAGCTATTCATACTCGCTTGCAAAGCATTTTAGCGCATACTATCAAGAAGTTAAAGTAATAGACATAAACAATACTGATTTGACAGCCGCAAGAATCGAATTTTTAAAAGCTATATTACAAACAATAAAAAATTGCATGTACCTGCTCAATATTCCTTATATGTTAAAAATGTAGACAAGAAAATGATACAAAATCTTCTTGTCTAATATCCGTTTAAATCTAGGTCACTTTTACTAAAAATTAATCTTATTTTATCTTCATACTTTTGAGATATATAATATCTTTTCAACTTAAGAGTATTGGTAAGCTCTTCACCAATTGAAAAAGAATCCTGAAGTAAAACAAAGCCTACTATTTTTTCAAAATTCTTAAAACCTAATTTGGTATTAATAGTATCTGAGATATGCTTAGAATAAAGTTTGTTAACATCCTCATTAACTAATAAATCACTCCTAGAAGAATAAGACACCCCACTAGAGTTTGCCCACTTTTCAAGATTATCAAAATTAGGCACAATAATGGCTCCTAAAAATTTTTGATCCTGACCAACAATCATAATATTTTCAATAAATAAAGATTTACCTAAAACTCTCTCAAGGGGCTCAGGCTCAATATTTTCTCCTCCTCTGAGAACAATTGTATCTTTGCTTCTACCAACAATTGAAATTTCATTATTAATTGTCAATCTAACTAAATCCCCAGTGTTAAACCAACCATCTTCTGTTAAAACTTCACTGGTTTTGGCCTTATCCTTAAAGTAACCGCTCATTATTTGCGGTGACTTTACCCAAAGCTCACCTTTCTCTCCATAAGACAAAACTTTTCCATCAATTCCAACTACTTTGTATTCAACATCTGGCAAAATAGGCCCTACAGTTCTTGCTACGGGCCCCTTGAGACGCCTAACACTTAAAATAGGACCCGTTTCGGTAAGACCATAACCTTCAAGAACTTTAATTCCTACAGCCTTAAAAAAATAATCAACATAATCAACCAACGCCCCCCCACCAGAAACGCCAAATTCAAAATTTTGTCCAAGGGCATTTTTTATTTTTCTAAATACCAAAATATCACCTAATAATTTAACAGGGAAAATTAAAACAATCCCACCAAATAAAAATAATTTTGAAAAAAGCACAATAAACAAATTGGATTTTTTATAAACAGGTGAAAAACCTAAAAATTTTTCCTTAAACTTTGCATAAACAATTCCAGTTTTTAAAAATCCTCCAAACAGAAGTTTCTTAATCAAAGATTCTGAAACTTTTTTAATAATACCTATTCTTATGCCTTCCCAAATTCTAGGCACAGAAATAATCATCTGGGGATTTAAAAGTAAAAAATCTTTTAACAAAACCGGACCTATGGGCTTTGAATATGCGATTGCTATACCTTTTAAAGCAACTATATACTCACAAGCCCTCTCAAAAGAATGCCAAAGGGGAAGAATAGAAATCATTATCTTGCCGGGCTTAAGTGTTGGAAGATAATCATAAAGTCTGTCCAATTGAAAAATAAAAGATTCATGTCTCAACATTACTCCCTTTGGCATGCCCGTTGTACCAGAAGTATATATTATAGTTGCAATATCTTTTGAAGAACCTTTTTCAATCTCCATATCAAATGATTTTGGATTAGCCCTTAAATACTCAGCCCCAAGCTCTAGTAATTTTTTGTAAGAAAATACGGTAATATTACCCATTTTTTCTTCATAAGATTTATCATTATCAATAACAACAATACACCTCACCAATCTAAGATCATGTTTTTTGGATAAAACTTTTTGGAGCTGTTTATTATTTTCAACAAAAATAAAAGTAGATTCGGAATGGTTAATAATATAAGCTAATTCATCCTCAGAAGAATCATTTCCCCTGGGAACATCAACACAGCCCAACCCCAAAGTAGCAACGTCAATTATTATCCATTCCCTTCTAGAATCAGAAATAATTACAACCTTCTCTCCCCTTTTAATGCCATAATGCAAAAGCCCAGAAGCAACTCTTTTTACCTCATTCCAAAAATCAGCGTATATTTGCTTCTTAAAACTTTTAGACTCCCCTTCCTTATATAGAAAAATATCAAGCTCACTATAAAGAGCCACTACCTCTTTAAAACGTTTAGGCACAGTATCTCTCATAAATCCCCCTCAAATCAATTTACAATTAATTTAAAAAAAGCAACAGACTACTAACAATAATATTATAAAAACTATGTATAAAAATCATATAATATACATTTTTATACCTTAAATAAGCAAAAGCAAAAAATATTCCTAATATAAATGTAACCAAAAATCCCGAAATTCCATAATATAAATGCCCATAAGCAAAAAACATACTACTGAGAAAAACGGTAACTACAACAGGAAATCCCATTTGTGTAAACTTGGTAATAACAAAAGCCCTGTAAAACAACTCTTCAAAAGCTCCTGTAAAAAAAGAGGTAAAAATCATTAAAAACAATGCTGTTTTACTGCTAATTTTCCAATTAAATCCAACATTGTCTTGAAAATAATAGGTAAATACCCATTCTGGCAACAGATATTCAAGTAAAAAAGCTATTGAAAAAATGAATATCATTGCAATCAATATTGTTTTAATAAAAATTAAAACAGATTCCCAAATAAAAATAAATTTAAATTTAGGAATAAAATACTCTACTCTAAAATCATCATAGGAACTAGTAAGTTTAAAAAAATAAATTATAAAAATAATTAAAAAAGATCTTGAAATCCAAAAATAAAAATGGTTTTTATTAACATTCCAAAATTCTGAATTAACATTTTCAAAAGGAGAAGCAAGATAAATAACGACATAGACCAAAAAAAGATCGAGCAAAGCTCGCTTGAATGAATATTTATTTTTTAACAATTGCATAAAGTATTGTAATTAAATAATTATTAATTGTCAATGAATGATTATTGATTGATTAATCAAAACAAATTAAAATTCAAGAGATAATTATTCATAAATAAAAAATGGGAATATTATAAATGATTTTAATATTTGTTATTATTTCAATTAATTTATCAATTCAATACTATTTAAAACTTAATTTGATTTATTTTAACACAATATTAGCATTATTTTTTATAATAAAAAATAACAAACACTTGGCATTTAGTTTTGTTTTTTGCACAATATCGCTATTAAGTTTTCAAGCTAGATTAAATTTTAAAACATTTAAAAAAAATATTTATCAAATAACAAACATTAAGAATTTAAAAAAAGATTCAAAAACCATTATCGAAGCAATTGACAATAAAGCAAATACGTACAAATTCAACTTCAAAAATATTGAAAATATTTACAAAATCGGAGATACAATTAAAATTGAAAACCAAAAAATAAAACTTATCAAAAGACCCTTTTTTGCCAAGCTTAGAGAAAAATATACAAACACTTTAAATAATTTTTTTGCCGCATTAAATCCTAGTTATTCCCATTTTTCAAAAACAATAATTTTGAATATCAAATCAGAAATAATAAAATATGAAAAAACATTATTTCAAAATGCAGGCATTGCTCACATTTTGGTAGTGTCTGGACTACATTTTTATCTAATAAGTTTAATAACTTACTATTTACTTTTAATAATCACAAATGAAAAATTAAAATACTTGATACTAAGCATAATTTTATTAAATTATCTAATATTAACTGGATTTACACCCTCAACACTAAGAGCATTTCTAATGACAGAATCTCTTATAATATACAAACTAATTTATGGCAAAATTAATTTAATAAGCTGCATATCTATTAGTTTTATAATAAATGCCATTGCATTGCCCGAAACACTAAATTCAATAGGATTTCAACTCTCCTATCTTGCAACAATAGGAATATCAGCATCGGTTTATCTAAAAAATAGATACAATCTTAACAAGTTAACATCATCAATGCTTACAACATTTTCTATTCAAATATTCACCTCACCGGTAATTTATGTTAACAATTTTGATCTAGCACCAATCTCAGTATTGTCAAACTTAATAATTATTCCATTAACATTAATTTTCTTAGCAATAACAATATTAAGTTTAATAACTTACTTTTCAAGCTTGAATTTATTTTTTCTATTTGACCTTATAAATGCCTACATATTCCAAACGATAAAAATTACAGCAACATTTTTTAGCAAATTCTTTATAGTCAAGCAGCACCAAATACCTATATTTTTAACATTAAGTATTCTCCTTATAACTTGCATTATTTACAATAACGAAACTAAAAAAATCAAAATAATTTAAAATAGCTGCCAAATAAAGAATAATATGCTATTATCTCTTTTATCTATGAATATCAACTATAACAGTATAATTAGCATAAAACAAACATTAAAAGAAAAAAAAATAGCTCCAAGAAAATTGTGGGGACAAAACTATCTAATCAATGAAAACATAAGGCAAAAAATAATAGAAAGCTTGGATATAAAAGAAAATGAAAAAATCTGGGAAATTGGTCCAGGTCTTGGCGCAATGACTGATATTTTATTAAAAAAAACCAATCTTTTAACCGCATTTGAAATTGACTTAAAATATTCAGAAATATTAAATGAAAAATTTGGAAAATTTAAAAACTTTAAATTGATAAAAGGAGATTTTTTAAAAAAATACACAAGCGAAAATAAAGATATTGATAAAATATTTTCAAATTTACCATACAACATTGCATCAAAAGTAATATCTAAATTAATTGAAGAAAATTTTTTAAAAGAAATGGTACTCACAGTGCAAAAAGAATTGGCCGACAGAATAACTGCAAAAATAAATAGCAAAAACTATTCTTCATTTACAGTCTTAGTACAATCACACTTCACAGTAATTAAAATAATAGACATAGGAGAAAACAATTTTTATCCTGCACCTAAAGTTAAATCTACAACACTAAAACTAATTCCTAAAAAAAACAATATAAAAGACTTCAAAGCATTCAACAAATTAATTAGAACTGTATTCTCAAGCAGAAGAAAGAAATTAAAAAACACTATTATTAATTTCATTGTAAATAAAGATACTCTAAGAGAAAATTTTTTAAAAGAATATTTAGACAAAAGACCTGAAAACATTTCTGTTGAAGAATTCATACAAATTTCCAACATTTTAACTGCCTATCATTAAAGCACTTGCAAATACAATTTCATCAACAGAACAACCCCTTGAAAGATCACTAATAGGCTTGGAAAAACCTTGCAAAAAAGGACCGTAGGCCTTAGCAAAAGCAAATCTCTCTACTAATTTATAACCAATGTTCCCAGAATCTAAATTAGGAAATATTAAAACATTCGCAGAACCCGCTACCAAAGACTCTCTGCATTTTTTCTCTGCAACACTTTTAATTATAGCTGAATCAAGTTGAAGCTCCCCATCAATAAGCAAATCACTCTCTTTATTCTTAACAATATTTAAAGCATTCTTTACTTTTTCAGTTTCCCTAGCATTGGAAGATCCCTTTGTTGAAAAACTTAAAAGAGCTACCTTAGGCTCTGCATTTAAAATATCTTTAAAAGATTTAGCACTTTGCAATGCAATTTCTGCAAGCTCTAAAGAATTGGGATTTACCACTACAGAACAATCTGCAAAAAATAAAATTCCATTATGTCCAAAACAAAAATCAACATTACGAGCAATACTTGAAGTATCCATAATCATAAAAGATGATACAATCTTAACATCATCCAACTTAGGAATTATTCTCAAAGCATTAGACAAAACCTTAGCAGAAGTTGAAATAGCGCCACAAACACAAGACTTGGCATAACCAAGTCTTACCATAAGCATAGCAAAAGTAATTTCATCTAAAACTTGAGTTTTTAAACTTTGCTTTGTAGCTCCAACTCCCTTTAGCTTCAGCAAACTCCAATATTCATCCAAATACATTTCAATGTCTGGAAAAGAATTAGGATCAACAACCTCTATTCTTTCTAAAATATTATTACAATTAGAAAATTCTTTTAAAGAATTAATAACTGGATCTTTTTTACCTATTAAAACAATTGAATTCGCAAGGTTTCTTTGCAAAATAACAACAGCTGCCTTCAAAACTCTAGAATCGCCACTTTCGGGGAAAACTACACTGGCTTTATACTTATTCTCTTTTACAAATATTTTTGCCTTCTTGAAAACATAATCTTTTAAACAAAACACTTTATAAAAAATAAAAACACAAATTTATAAACGCATAAAAAAAGGATATTTTTAAATAAAAAAATCTTTTTTCATGCATAATTTCCAATTATAAAAGTTAAATATTTCTTAAAGAATTTTTAAAATTTCTTGTACAATTTTAGCTGAATTAAAAGCAGCTAATTTAAAAAATTTACTATATTCAACTTCATTTCCTTTTTTATTTACAATGTCAGATATGGACCTAATAATTATAAAAGGTACATTAAACATATGAGAAACATGCCCTATCGCTGCACCTTCCATCTCAACAGCTATTACATCTTTAAAGTTTCCTAAAATTTTGTTCATATAAGCTGGGTCAATAAACTGATCTCCTGAGACTATTAATCCTGAATATGCATTAGAATCTTTAATCTTGGATTTAACGGCCTCTCTAGCTTTATTAACCAAATTTTTATTGGCAATAAATTTTTGAGGCAATCCCTCAAGCTGACCCACCTTGTATCCAAATTTAGTCAAATCAACATCATGATATGCAACCTCTGAAGACACTACCACATCCCCTACTTTAATATTTTTGTATTTATCACTAACAACACCCCCAGCAATTCCAGAATTAATCACATGACTTATATTGTATTTTGACAAAAGATAACTAGTAAACACACCCGCATTAACCTTGCCAACCCCACAAACAATAACCATAACATTGCGATTAGACAGCTTCCCCTTTAAAACCTTTTTATTAAGACCATACTCCTTAAGAACTATTTCTTCCTTATTAGACATAAGCTTACTTATCTGCTCAAATTCAGAGTCCATAGCAGTTACTATTAAAACATTGATGTTTTTAGAAAAAGCAAAATAGCCGTTTGTAAAAACTAATAAAAAAAGAAAAAATCTTATAATAAAATGATTCATAAACTCACACCCCTATAATAAAAAACATTTATATCATTTTTTACAGAAAAAATCAAAAATGGGTGAATTTTGAAAGAATTTTTATAAAAGGTATTGAAAAAAACTATCCTATACGTATTACAATATTAATAGCTTACTCAAAAGAGGGGGAACTGAATGAAAAAAATGAATCTGGTAACAGCTGCTCTACCCTATGTTAACAACATTCCTCATCTTGGAAATTTAGTACAAGTATTATCAGCCGATGCTTTTGCTAGATATTCAAAAATGTCAGGAATTGAAACTCTTTATATCTGCGGAACAGATGAATATGGAACAGCCACAGAAACCAAAGCATTAATTGAAAAAACTACCCCTTTAGAACTTTGCAATAAATATTATGAAATACATAAATCAATTTACAAATGGTTTAATATTGAATTTGATGTCTTTGGTCGCACAACCAACAAGCATCATCAAGAGATTGTACAAAATTTTTTCCTAAAATTAGAAAAAAATGGTTATATAAAAGAGCGAGAAACTGAACAGTTTTTTTGCAACAAAGATTCAATATTCTTGGCTGATAGATATGTAATAGGAGAATGCCCAGAATGCCAAAGCATAGCTAAAGGGGATCAGTGTGACAACTGCTCTAAGCTTTTAAATCCAATAGACCTAATAAATCCAAAATGCATAATTTGTAAAAACAAACCTATCTTGAAAAAAACCAATCATCTTTATATAGATCTTCCCAAAATAAAAACAAAACTTGAAAAATGGATAAAAAATCCAACTACTAGTAAGAATTGGAATACCAATGCCCTTAAAATGACAAAGGCTTTTTTAAGAGATGGTCTTAAAGAAAGAGCAATTACAAGAGATTTAAAATGGGGAATTCCTGTACCTAAAAAAGGTTATGAAAATAAAGTATTTTATGTCTGGTTTGATGCCCCAATAGGATATATTTCAATTACCAAAAACATTGTTAAAAATTGGGAATCTTGGTGGAAAAATAATGAGCATGTAAATCTTGTACAATTTATTGGGAAAGACAATATATTGTTTCATACAATTATATTCCCCTGCATAGAAATTGGAAGTAAAGAAAACTGGACAATATTAAACCAGCTCTCATCAAGCGAATACTTAAATTACGAAAATCTTAAATTTTCAAAATCGGAAGGAACAGGAATTTTTGGAAACGATGCTATTACCACAGGAATCCCTTCTGATGTTTGGAGATTTTATATCTACTACAACAGACCTGAAAAATCTGATTTTCAATTTATGTGGCAAGATTTTATGGAAAGAGTGAATACAGAGCTTATTGATAATTTTTCAAACCTTGTAAACAGAGTATTAACATTCCAAAAAAAATTCTTTGGAGATGTTGTAGAAACAATAGAAATGCAAAATAAATTTTGGAAACAAATAACACCAGAATATAATAAAATACTAAATCTTTTTAAAAAGACAGAACTAAAATCTGCGCTAAAAGAAATACTTAAAATTTCGTCCCTTGGAAACAAAATATTTCAAGATAACGAACCGTGGAAAAGAAAAGACAGCTTTCCGCAAGAAACAAAAGAGCTAATCTCAAACTTAATATACTTAATCAGAGACTTGTCTATTTTAATGATGCCATTCATTCCCGAAACAAGCAAAAAGATACAACAATTCTTTGGCAACAGCTATCAATTTTCTACCAAAATTCTTGGAACTAAATCGGGAATTAAAAAAATCGAATTTACAGAAATATTGTTCAATAAACTAGAGCAAAAAAAAATCAACAATTTAAAACTAAAATATTCAGGAGAGAAAAATATGCAAGAAAAAGAACAACCGGAAAACTTATTTAGAGAAAAAGTGCTCTTAAGAGTTGTGAAAATAAACAAAATAGAAAGAAATCCCGAGGCTAAAAACTTATTCATATTAAAAGTAGATGACGGAACTAATGGGGACAAACAAATAGTTAGCAGCCTTGAAGGGCATTACAAAGAAGAAGAGCTTTTAGGAAAACATATAATAATAGTAGATAATTTAAAGCCTGCAAAGTTCAGAGGAATAAAATCTGAAGGAATGCTAATAGCTGCTGAGGATAAAAATAAAAATTTTAAAGTTATAATTGTAGAAGATTCAATAAAAAATCCTATTGTTGGGGAGAGAATAATACTTGAAAGCGATCAAAATAAAGATCTTATCTGCCCACCTAAAATTGACATAAATAAATTTTCAAAAGCTAATATAGTAACAGAAAATGGAGAGCTTAAAATAAACGGAATAAACTTAATATTAGAACATTCTAAGAACAAAATCTTATCTAAAGATATTCCAAACGGAATAGTTTGCTAAGAGCTATTAATGACTATTGAAAAAATAAAAACAAAAGAAATGGAAGAAAATTATCTTCAAAGCGAACTGTGGGCATTAATAAAAACAACAAAAAACAATAATTGGAAAACCATAGCATTTAAAAGTGATGTTCTTGGCAAAATTGTTGTAATGCAAAGAAGACTATTTAAAAATTTTTACTTAGCATACATTCCGCATCCAGAATTTTCAAACAAAACTATTGAGAACACTAATATTGACAAGATAAGCGAAAATATTAAGGAATTTAGCACAAAAATAAAACCCTACTTACATAAAAATACAATTTTTTTAAGATTTGATTTAATGTATTACTATCAAAGAACACTAAATGATAAATATTCTCCACTAAAAATTAAAATCAAATATCTAAAAAAATCATTTGATGACATACAGCCTTCAAACACAACAATATTAAACTTAAATAATTCTCTTGAAAATATTTTGCTTAATATGAAAAAAAAAACAAGATACAACATAAAGCTCAGCGCAAAAAAAAATCTAAATATAATAATAGATGATAAATTCAAACATTTAACTGAATTTTACAAACTCTACAAAGAAACTAGCAAAAGAGATAAATTTACTATCCACTCAGAAGAATATATACAAAACCTCATTAAAATATTCAAACAAGACAAAAATGCTCAAATAAAATTAATAATTGCATTTTACAACAACATGATTGTTTCTGGAATAATAGTGGGAATTTACAAGGAAAAAGCAGTCTATCTCTACGGGGCTTCCAGCAACGAATATAGAAATTTAATGCCTAATTACGCAGTGCAATTTAAAGCAATACAAATTTTAAAAAAACTAGGAATAAAAGAATATGATTTATTAGGAATCCCCCCAACTGCAAATAAAAAACATCCCTTATCTGGTCTTTTTGCTTTTAAAACAGGATTTGGGGGAAATATTATTCACAGAATTGGCTGTTATGATTTTACTTACAAAAATTTTATTTACAAGATTTATGCAAATCTTGAAAAACTCAGATACTTTTATTACAAAGTAATAAGGAAAAAAATTTAACCAAGCATATTAACTAAATTTTTAAATTGCAGACCTCTATCAAACTCATTATTAAAAAACTCAAAAGAAGCACTGGCGGGGGAAAATAACACAATGTCACCTGGACTTGAAATCTTGAGAGCATAATTTACTGCACCTTTTAAAGAATCAAACACAAAATATTGTATGCTACTTTTTTCTAGAATCTTAATAATTTTTACAGTTGCACTACCTTGTATCAAGATCCAAGTTTTCACACAATTTATAATCTTGCTAAAGCTTGAAAAATCAAGCTCTTTATCAGTTCCTCCAACAATTAAGTTAATATGATTATCATTTGTTTTCAAACTTTTAACAGATAAAACCGTAGAATCAGGAATAGTTGAAGCTGTATCATTATAAAACATTACATTTTGAACTAATTTAACAAACTCTAATCTATGCTCAATGCCTTTAAAATTATTTAAAATCTGAAACGTATGATCAAGGTCTATATTTAAATAATACGAAACAAAAAAAGCAATAAGCTTGGGAATCATAAAAACAACTTGTGACTCAGAAAAACTTCCAATCAATTTGTTATTGAAATATACTTTACCTTTATCGCAATAAAAAACATCTAAATCAAAATCACAAGGATTAAATTCGGAAAATAAAATAACTTTGGCTTTTGATTCAAATTTTGAAAAATATTTGTAATAAGCCTTATCCTGAATAATTACAATTCCTGAAGTTTGGTTTACAAAAATTTTTGACTTATCGGCAATATAGTCATCAAAATTCAAATAATAATTTTGGTGATCGTTATAAACATTTGTTACAATGCTAAGAATAGGATTAAAATTCTCTAAAGATTGCAACTGCCAAGAAGAAAGCTCTAAAATTAAAGGAGATCTTCCATCAAGTTGATCAAAAAAACTCAAAGGAGATACACCAATATTACCCCCAAGCTTTGCTCTTGGGTATTTCTTTTTCAAAACCTGATACAAAAGAGACACAAGAGTCGATTTGCCCTTAGTGCCTGTTACTGCAATTATAGGATTCTTGTTGAATATCAAAAATAAACTAATATCCGTTTCAACTCGTTTTGCAAACTTTAAATATTTATTATTGGGCTTCACACTTGGATTTTTCACCACAATATCAGCTTTTTTAAAATCGTTTGCATCGTGTTTGCCTAAAACATACCTAATTTGATCATCAAAATCTCTCAAAGAATCAATACTTAAAGCTAATTCTGCTTCACTTTTAAGGTCAGTAATTACTACCCTTGCACCATGCTTTAATAAAAATCTAGAAAGAGCTACTCCTCCTCCATTAAGACCTAAGCCCATGACTAAAAAATTTAAACCTTTAATTTCGTCTAAACGCACAATAAGATTATATCAAACCTCCCAACCTGTTTTAATAGATTTAATCCACCTTTCACTATAAAAATAAGGAAGTGAAATAGCAAGTTTGATTGCATCCTCAAGAGCTGGAATAAAAACAATAATTTCAAAAGGAAAATTTGTATAATTTGCTAAAACAAAAGCAATAGGAATAGTGTAAACAAACGTTACAGAACCTTCCATAATAGCACCAAAACTTGGAGATGCTCCTGCACGAAAAAATCCAAAAAGATATTGAAAAGCAAGAGCCATAAAAAAGGCAGAAACAGAAGAATACCTTAAAATAATTCCTGTAAGGTGCGAATATTTTAATGTATAAAAAATATAAGGAGCAAAAAATGAAAACACAAACAATGCAAAAGATGTTAAAAACGCAAGTTTTAAGCCAATTCTACCTAAATAAATTGCAACTTTCATAATTTCTTTTTTACTATTATGCATTTCATAGCCCATCATAATATTTAAAGAAATACAAAAAGAATTAATTATATTAAAGATAATAAAATAAACAGAAAAAGATATGCTGTAAGCAGCATATCTATGAGTATCAATTCCTATAAAAATTGACGTCAATACAAGATAGCCAAAAAACCAAATAAAATCATTTAAAAGAATTGGAATAAAAAATTTAATTAACTGAACAAACAACTTAACATTAATATTTAAATCATCAAGCTTAAAGTGCAAAATTGAATTCTTGTTAAATACCGTATAAAAAAGATAAATAATAAGCTCTAAGGTGCGAATAACTGTTGTTGCAATAGCAGCCCCAACTACACCCATATGAAAAACAAAAATAAAAATATAATTTAATATTAGATTTAAAAGCACTGAAAAAACAGAAATGTAAACTTGAAATTTAACAATCTCAACAACTTTAAGAGCATTAGCAACAAGCCCTTTTATGATTGCAAATACAAAAGAAAAAATAGCTATGTTTAAATAAATTGCTCCATAATAAACCGCCTGCACATCACTAGAGATCAATCTAAGTAAAAAAAAAGGGTTCACTCTAGAAATCAATATAAACGGGAAAGAAAATAAAATAATAGTTAATATACTAATAAAAAATGTATTTTTAAAACTCTTAAAATCGCCTTGATTGTATTGTCTTGTAGCGATTATATTGTAAGCTCCTACCATAGCAAACCCAATAGTAACAAACAGTTCAAAAAATTTATTTGCAAGAGAAACTCCTGCAACAGGATAGTCGCCAAGATATGCAACCATAGCGTTATCTGTAAGAGAAATAAAGTTAAATAAAAAAAACTCAATAGCGGTTGGAATTGCAATTTTTAAAAGATCTTTATAAATTTTATCTTTTTTTGATGCACTTAATGAATACATAAACTTCTCCGAATAAAAAATCAAGATTTTTGCAAAGACGAATACTAAAATACTACAATAAAACAAAAGGAATTGCTTTTAAATCAGTATAATCAGAATGAATTTCAGATTTATCAAGATCATTAAAATTTTTATTAATACTTAATATATCACGCTACCTTATGCTCAATCAAGCTCTTCATAATCAATCTCTCGTATCCAATCATCATGAAAAAATTCAATTATGATAAATATATTTTTAATAATCTCTTCCGCATTTACAATAAAAACCACTATTGGCAAACTTAAATTTGTATAAAACACTAATAAATACGCAACTGGAAGCGTATAAAAAACAATTACCCCTGATTCAATAAAAAAACAAACATTTGGTATACCACTGGCCCTAAAAACCCCAACAAGAACTTGCGCCGTAAAAGCTTTAAAAACTACAATACTTGCAAAAACATAAATAAATACACTAACAAGTTTGGGGGAATTTAAATTACTAAAAATATAAGGTGCAAAGCTTGATATTCCAATAAGCAAAATAACTACAAAAATGCCTAAAAGAAATCCTAAAAAAGATAAAAAAAATCCAACCGATCTAACATGTTTCTTATCATAAACCATTAAATGCCCAATAACAACACCTGTTGCAAGCCCCATACCATGAAGCAATACAAAACAAATGTCAAAAAGATTTGATGCAATAGCAAATGCAGCGTATTCAATACTCCCAACACGAGCATAAAATGCATGTAAAATAGTTATACCTAAGACCCAAAAAATCTCATGAGACAAAACGGGTATAATCAGCTTTAAATTGGCTTTAGTAACTATCTTTGAAGCAAAAAAATCGCTAAACTTAATCCGATAATATGAATTATTGCTTATCAGACTATATGAAAAATAAAAAACAAATTCAACAATTCTAGCAAGCACAGTAGCATATGCAGCACCTTTTATTCCCATGCCAAAACCAAAAATGAAAATATAATTAAAAACAATATTTATTAAAACAACAATAGAAGTAACATATAAAGGTATTTTTACTTCCTTGGCACTCTTGAACCCCATAGCTGATAAAAAAGAATATGCCATTAATACATAAGACCATGAAATAATTTTTAAATACTCTGATCCAAAATTTAAAGAATTTTGATTAGTTGTAAATAGCTTGATAATGTTTTTTGGGAAAAAAAATGAAAATATAAAAAAAATTATTCCTATTGTAGTTCCAATTGACAATATATAAGCAAAAGATTGTCTTATTTGAAGAAACTTCTTTTTTGCAATTGCTTGGGACACGTAAGCGCTTAAAGCTGTACCAAGTCCAAATACAATAATAAAAAAAAGAAAAGTTACTCTATTTGCTAAAGAAACTCCAGTAACGTGAAAAGAACCTAAATAGGAGATCATAAAATTATCAAAAAAAGTTACCATTTGAAATAAAAGCGATTCAAAAGCCGTAGGAATAGCTATAATAAATAGCTCTTTTATTATTTGATCATAATTTTTAAACTTTTTGATCATACTCCCTGTGCACACTCTCCTTTATTTATTACTTTTAATTAAATTAAACCCAATCTAGAATATACATATATTTAGAATTAACTATTTATTATACTAAAATATATTATAATTAAATAATATGAAATCAATCTATGTTTTATTACTTCTATTTATTAACCTATCTTTATTAGCAAACAACATTTCAAAAAAAGATTTAACAATACTGCTTAAGATTACCAAAACAATGAATGAACAGCACAAAAATTTTATTGAAAAAAATCCTATTCAGTTCTTAAAAGAAATAAAACCTTTAGTAGATGCAGAAAAAAACAATCTTTTAACTTTAATAAATAAAAAAATACCAATTCCTGCAGACTATAAAGTACCTGATCTAGTAAATGTTAATGATTTTAAAGATCTTAAGAATCTTGGAGCAAAAAATCTCAAGGCAAGACGAATCTTAATCGAAGACTTAATTCAACTAGTAAAAGATGCAAAAAAATTTGGAATTGAGATTAAAATCAAATCCGCTTACAGAACACAAGAATACCAAAAATTTTTATTTGATTACAATGTAAAAACTTACGGCAGAAAAGTTGCAGAAAATCAATCAGCAATTCCAGGCCATTCTCAACATCATATGGGAACAGCAATAGATTTTATAAATCTAGATGATAATTTACTAAACACAAAAGAAGGAAAATGGCTTTACGAAAATTCTCTAAAATATGGATTTTCTCTTTCATACCCAAAAGGACACGAAATAAAAACTGGATATAAAGCAGAGCCTTGGCACTACTTATACATAGGACCTAAGCCGTGCTTTATTCAGAAAAAATATTTTAATAATTTACAATATAAGCTTCTTGAATTTTGGAATCAAAATAAAACAAATCTTATTAGCCTAATTGAAAAATACGCAAACTAAATACTTCTTCCGGCATTCAAATAAGAACAAAAAAGATTTTCTAGTAAATCAATATCAAGCTTATCGTAAGCAGAATTATCATGAAAAAATAAGTCGAGTTCTTCTCTAATCAAGACTATGACATCTCTATCATCAACAAAATTAGATATTTTTAATTTTAAATATCCTGCTTGCTCAAGCCCAAATAAATTACCAGGTCCTCTTAACCTTAAATCCTCCTCTGCTATTTTAAATCCATCTAAATTTTCTTTTATGGTTTTTAGTCGAAATTTTCCAGTACTTGTCAAAGGTTCTTTATAAAGTAAAAAGAAAAAAGATCGCAAATTACTTCTACCAACTCGACCTCTAATTTGGTGTAAAGTAGAAAGTCCAAAACGCTCAGCATGCTCTACAACCATACAAGTTGCATTTGGACAATCAATTCCAACTTCAATAACACTAGTAGCAACCAAAATATCTACTTTTTTCGAATAAAAATTTTTCATAATTTCTTCTTTCAAATCAGATGGCAACTTAGAATGAAGCATGTCGACAACATATTCGCTAAACACTTCCTTCAATTTTAAACACATATTATTAACATCTTTTAATTCAAATTTTTCTGAAGATGAAATTAATGGATAAACAAAATAAACCTGATGACCCTTTATAAGCTCTTTTTTTAAAAACTCATAAACTTTATCTTCATTGCCATGTTTTGCTAAATAAGTAGTAATAGGCAAACGACCCTTGGGCAAGGTTTTAATAAGCGAAACTTCAAGATCACCAAAAAGTGTTAACGCAAAGCTTCTAGGAATAGGTGTTGCAGACATTAAAAGCATGTCCACTCCTTCTCCTTTATTTTTAAGTTCTTCTCTTTGGACAACTCCAAATTTATGCTGTTCGTCAATGATAACATATGCCAATCTTTTAAATTCTGTACTTTCGTAAAAAATAGCATGTGTTCCTATTATTAAACCAGAAGTTCCACTTTTAATGCTTTCTAACGCTTGCTCCTTATCCTTCTTTTTTAAACTACCAGTCAAAAGAGTCACTGAAACATTAAAAGACGACAATATGTTGGATAAATTATCATAATGTTGACGAGCCAAAAGATCAGTAGGAGCCATAAATGCCACCTGATACCCAGCTTCAATTAAAGGAATCCCTGAAAGCAAAGCAACAAGGGTTTTGCCACTTCCAACATCACCTTGAAGCAATCTATTCATTGGCTTAGAAGAGCTAAGATCAGAGAATATCTCATCAATAGAAACTTTTTGATCTTCTGTAAGTTCAAAAGGCAAGCTTGAGACAACCCTTTCAAGCAAATCTTTTGATAAATGTTTTTTTTCTCGGAAAAGAACCTTAGAAGATCTATACCTTGAAAAAAACTGAAGTAAGAAAATTTCTCTGTAAATTAAAGTTTTTTTCGCCTTTTCAAGCATTTCTAATGAACTTGGAAAGTGAATCTCTTTTAAAGCCTCGCTTAACGATAACAAAGAATACTTTTCTATTAAAAATTTAGGAACATCTGTTTGCCCAAACTTAAAAAAATATTCAAGGGCTTCTTTTACATATAATGAAATCTTCTTTGATGTCAATCCTTCTGTTAAAGAATAAACCGGGAGAATTTTTTTAAACCTTTCGGGATTATCACTAAAAACTTCACTGTCAAAATTAGAACAACTCCATAAACCACTATAATCGTTGTAAGTAAATTTAGAATAAATATAGAATTTTTTATCTATTTTAAAAACATTTTCTAAAAAAGCCCTATTGAAAAGTAAAATTTCAAAAGGTTCATCATTTACACTTCTAGCCGTTAACTTCAAATTTTTTTTAGAACTATCCCCAAATTTTTTATGCCCCACAACAGTGAACACCGTCATCATATCACAACTTTTCACCTTAGAAAAATCCGGAAAAGTTTGTATATTTTGACGATCCTCATATTTTACAGGAAAAAACTCAATAAGATCTTTAACATTTAAAATTTGCAGATTATTTAACCTTTCAACCCCCTTCTCACCAAGACCAACTATACCTTTAAGCTCATATTCAAACTCATGTAAAAACATTTCAATCTCCTAAAAAGGCAAATATGTTCCTAAAACTCTAATAGCAAATACAACTTGTTCAATAATAATTATAAATGCTATCATTAAAGCACTCCCAACAATCAAACGTAAAGTATAAGACATATGTTTGTCAGTAATTACACCACTTATCTTAGTAGATAAAGGAAGTAAAAATGAATCGACTGTTTTAAAAAAGTCTGAACCTTGGAACAAATTCAAAAGCAGTAATAATAATCTCAACAATAAAAAGAAAACTATAGCAATAAAAATGCTTCTAAATATCCCCCAAATTTCAACAATAAATAAAATAATAAATGTAGAAAGCTTATAATTCCCATAAACCAACATTCTTTCAAAAATAGTTAAGGTTATTAAAGCTGCAATTGGAGAAAAATCAAACATGCCAATTGTGAAAAAAGGAATTCTTCTGAAAAAAGATAAAAATGGTTCTGTGACAATATGTATAAATCTGAAAAACACATTGGTATTAATTCCTGAAGACACAAGCCAGCTAAGAATGATCCTAATTAAAATTAAAATCCTATAAATCTGCAAAAATACCATTAAAGTTTCTATTAAAACAACTAACACGGCACCTCCTTAATCAACCCAAACATCTTCAACTATCACACATTTTCTCAACTTATCAAGCTTGTCTTCATCTGGCCTAAAATTTAAAATTGAATTCATTTTTAATTTTAAATCCTTACCATTTTCCCTTAAATAAAAATAAACATTTGAAAATCCAGAATTGTCCTCAAAATTACTTATACTTTCCTTCAAAGAATTAAGTAATTGCAAGTCATTTAATTTGTTATTTAAAAATTTAATATGAATATTATTTACTCTATCTTCAGATAATCTCTCAATATTTACAACTTTTTCAACTACAATCGAAAATTTGTCTCTGTTAAACGTAAGTCTGCCCATAACTCCAATAACATTGCCTTCAAGTAAAAAATTCTTATACCTTTCGTAGCTTTCTGTAAAAACTACAATATCTATTGCACCTTTAAAATCTTCAATAACACCAAAAGACATTTTTGCATTATTTCTTTTAGTTTGAATAACTTTTACTGAATTTAAAATGCCAGCAAATTGGACAATGCTATCTTTTTTGACAGCAAGATCACTTAAAACATTTAAATTGGAAAAACTATTAATTGCCTTTTTATAAGGATCAAGAGGATGCCCTGATACATAAAATCCTAAAAGCTCTTTTTCAAATCCTAAAAGCTCAGAATAAGAATATTCTTTAAAAACCCGATAATTAAAACTTTGCTGAATTGGATTTTGACTTTCAAGAGCATCAAACAAACTATTTTGACCAAGTTTTTTATTATTTTTATCTTCCGAAACAACTTCAATCAATCGATCAAGATTTTCAAATAAAGTTTTTCTATTTTGATCCAAACTATCAAAAAGTCCAGATTTTATTGCAGATTCTAAAAATTTCTTATTGATTACTTTATCATCTACACGTCTGATAAAATCCTCAAAAGAAATATATTTACCGTTTTTCTCTCTCTCATCAATTATTAAATCAACAACAATTCCTCCAAGATTTTTAATCCCATTAAGCCCATAAGAAATTCCAGAGTCGGCTACACGAAATTCTCTAAATGATCGATTTATATCGGGTTTGAGCACGTTTATGCCTATAGCTTTTGACTCTTCGATGTAATAAGAAAGCTTATCATTATTATTAATTTCATTTGTCAAGTTAGCAGCCATAAAACACTCAGGGTAATTAGCCTTAAGATAAG
This sequence comes from [Borrelia] tanukii, assembly GCF_030436345.1. GTDB lineage: Bacteria > Spirochaetota > Spirochaetia > Borreliales > Borreliaceae > Borreliella > Borreliella tanukii. Next base: position 594,555 of record NZ_CP124038.1, on the reverse strand, counting down.
CGGTTTGATATGCTATTAAAGAATACGCTGCTGCATGTGATTTATTAAATCCATACCCCGAAAAAGGCTTTAAAAGTTCAAAAATTTCACTAGCAACTTCTTTGTCATATCCCTTCTCAATAGCTCCTCTTAAAAAGTCGACCTTCATTTCATTCATCTCGTCTTCTTTCTTTTTGCCCATAGCACGTCTTAAAATATCAGCTTTGCCAAGAGAAAAACCTCCAATTATTTTTGCAACTTCCATTACTTGTTCTTGATAAACAATAACTCCATAAGTCGGTCTTAAAACTTCTTTTAAATCTGGATGAGGATACTTAATTCTCTTGACACCTTTTTTAGCAGCAATAAATTGAGGAATAAATTGCATAGGGCCTGGTCTATAAAGAGCATTTAAGGCTATTAAATCTTCAATACTATCAGGCTTTGCGTCTTTTAGAATTTGCTGCATTCCCTCAGATTCAAACTGAAAAACAGACGCGCTTCTTCCTTCTCCTAACATCTTAAAAGTCTTGACGTCATTATCCGGAATATTTTTTATTTTAAAATCTGGATTTACACTTCTAATAAGATTTTCTGCATTTTTTATTAAAGTTAATGTTTTCAAGCCAAGAAAATCCATCTTAACAAGTCCACATTCTTCAAGCAAATCCATTGTATATTGAGTGGAAACAGAGCCTTGCTTATAATCCTTATAAAGAGGCACATAATCGGTTAAAGGAGTTTTAGAAATTACAATTCCAGCAGCATGAGTTGAAGCATGCCTATTCATTCCTTCAAGAACCAATGCAGCATCCATTAATTCTTTATAAACGGGTTTGCTGGTAAAATACTCTTTCAAAGAATTGTCATCTAAAACCTCTTTTAAAGAAACTTTAGGACCATCGGGAATAAACTTAGTAAGCTCATTAGATTCGGCAAATGGAATATCTAAAACTCTAGCTACGTCTTTAACTACAGCCTTAGGCTTTAAGGTCCCAAAAGTAATTATTTGAGCCACCTTATCTTCTCCATATTTATTAGTAACATATTTTATAATCTCATCTCTGCCTTCAAAGCAAAAATCAATATCAAAATCGGGCATAGAAATACGCTCAGGATTTAAAAATCTCTCAAAAAGCAAATTATACTTTAAAGGATCAATATCAGTAATTCTAAGAGCATAAGCTACAATTGAACCAGCACCAGAACCACGCCCGGCTCCAACAGGAATATCGTGATCATGAGCAAATTTAATAAAATCCCAAACAATCAAAAAATAGCCTTCAAAACCCATTCCAATTATCACGCTCAATTCATAAAAAGCCCTATCTTTTATTTTGTTTGTCAAAGTTTTATATCTAAATTTTAACCCCTCAAGAGTGAGATATTCTAAATATTCACCAAGAGTATTAAACTCAACAGGAATTTGATAATCAGGCAAAATAGGACCTGGAAAAGTTATTTTAAAATCATCACACTTCTCTGCAATCCTTACAGTATTTTCTAAAGCTTCAGGCAAATCATTAAAAAGTTCACACATTTCCTCTTGAGATTTAATATAAAATTCATTGGTTTCCATTTTCAATCTATTCTCATCGCTTTTCTTAGCACCAGTGCCAATACAAACAATAATGTCTTGAGCAGCCGCATCTTCTTTATTAACGTAATGAGAATCATTAGCTGCCGTTAAAGGAACTCCAAGCTCCCTAGAATATTCAACCAGCTTTTCATTCACAATATCTTGATCTTTAATGCCATGCCTTTGAAGCTCAAGATAAAAATCATTGCCAAAAACTTTTTTAAACCAAAGAATTTCATTCTTAGCGTCTTCAAATCTATTGGCCAAAATAAGTCTTGGAATCAGCCCTCCAATGCAAGCTGAAGTACAAATTAAACCTTCTGAATACTTTTCAAGATCCTCTTTATCTATCCTTGGACGATAATAAAACCCTTCAAGATAAGAAATGCTTGTTAACTTTAATAAGTTTTTATAACCCAGCTCATTCTTGGCAAGCAAAATTAAATGGTAAGACATTTTTCCAAGATCATCCTGTTTTTTTAAAAACTTAGAAGTTTTTGCCATATAAGCTTCAATGCCAATTATTGGCTTAATTCCTGCCTTTTTAGCTTCTTTATAAAATTTTATAGCTCCAAAAAGATTGCCATGATCTGTTAATGCAATATGTGACATATTACATTTTTTTGCTTTTGATATAATATCTGAAATTTTTGCAGCTCCATCCAAAAGAGAATAATCTGAATGCACATGAAGATGAATAAACTTAGCCCTAAAACTCATACCTAAAATTATTTTATCAAAATAAAACTTGATTTTTAATAAACCCTAGTCAAATAAATAAAAATTTAAAAACCCATAATAATTTTAAATTTCTAATTTAAATTATTGCAACAACTCTTATTAAAAGAATCAAGAAAAAATATTAATTCCTTGATTATCCAATTCAATTACCATTTTTTTAATATGCTCAAGTTTTCTGACAATTTCTTCGGATAAACTCTCGACTTGAGACAAAAAATCTTTAGCTTGCCTTAAACCACTATCATTACGATTCTCTACCCTAAATATAATCAAAATTTCAGCTGCAAACTTATTAATATTTAAATAAGGAATATATACTTCTTCCCACAACTGCTTAACAGCATCATTCTTAGGAGACAATCCTTTATAAAACAATCCAAACCCATGTTTGGAAGCATCCGTTTGAATGAATAATCTTTGCCCTTCAACAATTAATCTCAAATTATTAATCCAAGAAAATTGCTCTGAGAGAATAAATTCTAGCTCTTTTAAAAATTCATCATTAGAAAGCATAAAAGTATCAGAACTAATCAAAGAATCACAGTTCCTTGAATAATAAGCCATATTAGCATCTATGCTATCAAGATTTTCAAGCAAAGAAGAAAATTCCTCTTGACTTTTTGAAAAGCGTTTAAATATACTCTCAAGATAATTAAGCTGTTCAAGAATCTCGGCAAAGAACTTATCAATATCAATCTGCAAATCCTTAAGGTTATGAGAAATTAAATCTTTAGAAACCTCCTCAATTTCCTTTACAGAAATCATATTCATAACACCTTTCGCCTGATCAGAAAGTCGCTTAATCTCATCTGCAACAACAGAAAACCCTTTACCATATTCTTTAGCCCTTGCGGCTTCAAGCTTTGCATTAAGAGAAATCATATTGGTAGCACCCAAAAAATTACTTATTGTTTCTAAGCTTCCCTGAATTCCAACAATAACAGAAGATATTTGATTTAGTTTTTCCTTGTTATTTTTACCAAGATCACTAAAAATATCACTTATCTGATCACGAGCATTATTTGTCATCTTAACAAGAACGGAAAATATATGGTCAAAATCTTCTATTCCAGAAAACAAAATTCTTTGCAATGACTCAAATCCTACTTTTAAAGTAGCAATAGAAGCTTTGGTATGATAAAACCCCTTTAGCATTTCCTTAACAGGAGCTTTATATTCATACGTACTCAAATCTTTTTTGTCATTGTTGACAATATTTAAAAGGTCTGAATCCAAAACTTTTTCTTTCTTTTTTTTAAAAAACGGAAATTTTTTCATAAAGGGATTCTACCATAATTTTTTTTTTTTGAATAGAGACGAAAGTATTTAATTTGACACATTATCCCAACTTTAACATCAAACCAAATACATCAATAAACAAAAAATATTTTTACATTTAAATACTAATAAACAGTAAAAATTAACAATCTGACATAAATTTAAGCTTCCATCTTAAACCATAAAACCACCTAAAGATACAAATCATTCTCCTTGTTTAATTAATTATTCACTTCCTTTTTACCCAAGAATAACGCCCACTAACCTTATTATACTCGAAAAGAGCATCTCTGTAAGAAAAAAAACATAAGAAAATATTGATAAACTCTTCTAATTTAGCTTTAACTTTTGGTAAGTTAAAATCGTTGTCAAAATTAAAAATATCATCTGATTCTGCTGTAAATAATTTATCATCTTGCTTAAGAATAACTTTTTTGGGCTGCCAAAAAAGAACATTGGTTTTTTTGTCCTGAAGAAAAAATCTATTAACTTCATAATCAAGATCAACTTGATCCGTTTTTGCTTCAACAATTCCAACAATAACGCATCTTTCATGATCAATTCTTTTAATCAAAACAGCATCCGTAAGCACAACTCTCTCACCGACTTCAAGAGCAAACTGCTCTTCTATCTCATATTGTTTATTAAAAGGAAGATTTGCAATTTTCCTGAAAAGATTGAGAAGTATGTATTTGGTACTCATCTCTTTATTGCTTATTCTAAGACAAGGAATCTTCATCCTATACTTAAGCTCATCAAAAAAATATTTAACTAATCTTTTCATTAAAATTGTTTTTCTAATGTCTTCTTCCTTCATTCAATCCTCCTAATAATAACTGCCAAAAATTAAAACCATTATACAAATATAATAAAATCAGAATCGTACCAAACAAATCAAAATTTTTTATATACTAATTATAGTTAAATCAATACCCAAAATGAAGGGGGAAACTATGTTAATCAAATTTATGTTCTCAAATATTAATTTAATGTTAATAGTAAACATGACTTTATTTAAAATATTATTAGAAATAATATACCGAAAAATATTACTAAAAAAAATAATTAGTAATGTCAAAACATTAAGCACTCAAAACAAACAATATAAAATAATTATTATCGTCGTTTTAACTTTAAGTCATTTATTGCAAAGTTTTTTAATCAGCGCTCTTATCAATTTATTTAACAATTTAATAACCCTAACTAACAACTCTCTTGGAAGCTTAACAAGCTTAAATTACAATATATTATCTGCAATACTAATATCTAGCATAACTTGGCTCGCATTTAGCTTGCCCAAAGCAATAAACGACATAATCTATGAAAAAAGACCACTTAATTTAACAATAGCTAATGCTTTTTTTGACTTTTTAATAATAATATTGCTAACCATATTCTCTAAATTATTTTTAAGTTACAAAATATTGCAATTTGAGAACACTACAAACATTAATTTTGAAAACTTGCCCACTCATTAAATAAATAGACACTCAAATACAAGCTTTAATTAGCCCTAAAAAAAGCTTGGCTGGATTTTCTATCCTTGTAATAAGTTCTGGATGAAATTGACAAGCTAGAAAAAATTTATTTTTAGGAATTTCTATTAATTTTGCCATTTTAAAATCACTTGAAAATCCAGATACTACAAGTCCATTTTTTTCAAATAAATCTATATAATCATTATTAACTTCATACCTATGTCTAAATCTTTCAATTATCCTGTCTTGACCATAAAGTTTAAAAGCTATTGTATTCTTTTTAAGAATCACGGGATATCCTCCAAGCCTCATTGTAGCACCCTTATCTTTAACTCCCTTTTGCTCGGGAAGTAAATGAATAACAGGATTTTTTAAAGGTTTATCTTTTTCTAAATTTTCCTCCGTATCAGCATCAAGTATCCCACAAACATTACGAGCAAATTCTATTACAGCAAGCTGCAAACCAAGACAAATTCCAAGAAAGGGAATATTGTTCTCACGAGCATATTTAATAGCAATAATTTTACCCTCGTACCCTTTGCCTCCAAAGCCACCGGGAACAATAATGCCGTCAAACCCTTTTAAACAGCTTTCATTTAAATCATTAGAATCAATTAGAGTGCTTTTAATAAGTAAATCCAAATTAGCTGCAACATGGACCAAAGACTCTCTAATTGATGCATAAGAATCATCAAGTTCAGCATACTTGCCACAAATAGCAATATTAATAATTTTTTTAGGCGCAAAAAAATTAGATTTTATAACTCCTACAAGCTTTGAAAGCTCTTCTATTTTCGGATCAACTTTAATATTCAACTTAGAACTTAAAATCTTATGTACACCTTGTTTATAAAAAGATATAGGAATTTCATAAATAGTAGAAACATCAACATTATCAATAATAGAGGTGCTCTCAACATTACAAAACATTGCCACTTTTTTTCTGATTTGATCTGTTAATACTTGAGAGCTTCTAGCAATAATCAAATCGGGGAAAATGCCTGCTTTATTTAAAGTTTTAACACTCTGTTGAGTAGGTTTAGATTTTTGTTCATTAATTCCAGTTGGACTAGGCACATAGGTTAAATGAATAAAAGAAATATTGCCACTTCCAATCTCATGTCTTATTTGCCTTACTGTCTCAATAAATAAAATATTTTCCATATCTCCTACAGTTCCACCAATTTCAATTATCAACATCTCACTATTCTCAGAATTTGCAATCTGAAAAATTGTAGACTTGATTTCATCAGTAACATGAGGAATAAGCTGAACTGTTCTTCCTAAATATTTACCCTCTCGCTCATTTTCAAGTATCTTTTTGTATATTTTGCCCATTGTAATGTTCCAACTGGACTTTGCATTAAGATTTAAAAATCTCTCATAATGACCAAAGTCCATATCAACCTCTCCTCCATCATCAAGCACAAAAACTTCTCCATGCTCAACAGGATTAATAGTTCCAGGATCAGTATTCAAATATCCATCACATTTAATTGGAGTAACTTTAAAATCATATCTAAATAACCTTGCAATACTTGCCGATGTAACTCCTTTACCAATCCCAGAGATCACGCCTCCTGTTATTACCAAAATCTTTAAGTTTTTTTTCATGTATACCCCAAAATTAAACCTTTAAATTTCAAACCAATTAAGCTTACACTTAATAAAAACACATAAATCGCATATAAAACATGCTTACTTACATTAACAAACAAAAATATTAAACTAAAATAAAAACTTATTAATGCTTAAAGCTAAAAGGCTATTTTTAAGCCTTTGCTCTAAATCTTTTAAACTGTTTTAATTATAATTAACAAGGCAATATAATGAGCCTTTGGTTAAATAGTAATAATTAAACATTGCTAAAAAAAATAAAAATCCTACAATAGCAAACAAATTGCTTTTTTTCCTAATACTTCCAAACTCCAATATCTTAAAATATGAAGCTAAATATAAAAAAAATACCGAACTATAAACTATTTTAAAAAAAAGGTCGCCTAAAAATCTATCAAAAGAAAAAATTAAATCTGAAGAACATGGTGAATATTTAAAGCCCGAATAAAGAAAAGACGTGAAAAAAAATAACAAAATAATAGTCCCTAAAAAGAATATGAAAACTTTAACAAAAGGATGTGTTTTAAAAGCTATTCTAAAAAACATGAAAATTGGGAAAATGGACAAAAAATTAAAATAACGAAAAAAGAAAAAATCAGAAAGATATCTAAATTCTAAAAATGCAGCACCCTCACCACTTCTTAAAAAGAATGCATTATCTAGGAATAAAAAAATATTTAACCCTAAATAATAAAAAAATATTAAAATCAAAGGCAACGCAAATAAATATTTAATTAAATTGAAAAAATAATGTTCAAAAGTTGAAACAGGCAAAGATAAATAAAGAATATTTCTAAACGGATCGTGAATTACTTTGTAATAATCACACATGGCAAACATCGATATAATCAGGGTTAAAATCAAAATTTTAGGAACAAAAAATTTTAAAAAATCAGCTGCTGTAAAATTAAAATAAAATCTAACAAGCAAATAAGATATAAATATCATTCCTAAAATTTTAACTATTAATAAAATGTAGAATTTCTTATTATAAACAAAATCAAAATAAAATAAATTTAAAAATCTTTTTAAGCTAAACATCTCTTATTACCTCTCCTTTTTATTTTCAGTAACATATAAAAAGAAAAATTCAATATCAATAACTTCATCTCCACTGCTACTCTCAAAATAAAGCGCCTTAAACCCATCTTTATTTTTTTCATAATACAATTCATTTCCATTCAATTCGCTGACAATTTTAATCTTATAATTTTCATTAATATAAGATACTGAATTGGAAAAAAGAATTGACTTTTCTCCAACAATAATCAAATAATCTACAACTCCTGTTAAATCCCTTACATTGTGCCCTGTAATAAAAATTACTCTATCATTTAAATTAGAAAGCACGTTTCTAAAAACATTTTTTGAAACAATATCAAGACTATTTGTTGGCTCGTCAAACAACAAGCAAGAAACATTTGTAGCTAGAGAAAATGCAATAATGCTTTTTTTCTTTTGTCCAAAAGAAGCTGAAGATAGATCAAGAGAAATATCAAGATTAAAATCCAATAAATATTTTTCAAAATCTGCCTTACTAAAATTTGGATAAAATCTAGATAGAGCTTTGCTGTATTCGGCTAAAGACAATCCAGGAAGTGAAAATTCTTCAGGAACAAAGAATAAATTTACTAAATTCAAGGGATTTCTTGGAAAAGCTGCTAAAGAGTTAAACAAAACTTTCCCTTTTAATGGCTCTAAAAGCCCACTTACAAGTTTAAGCAAAGTTGTTTTTCCAACTCCATTTTTTCCAAGAAGCAAATAGGTTTGGGGGGTCTCAATGTTTAAATTTAAATCAGAGTAAACTTCTTTTTCTTTATAGGAAAATTTTACATTAACAACTTCAATAGACATAAATACTCCTTATTAAAGGTCAAAATATGAAAAAAATAATTACCCCAAAAATATAAATTCAATTTTTTATGAACAGTTTATAAATAAATATAGAAAAATTTACATAAAGTCTTGAGCTAAAATTCCAAACTTTTAGCATAATCCTGGGCAAAATTTGAATTTCGTTAAATCCAAAATTTTTTACATATTCATAACAATCTTGAAACTCAGATAATCCTTTAATCTCATCAAGAACAGAAATAAGCTTTTCCTTGTAAGCCCTATAAACAAGCTTATCGGAAATATTCCAACTAACAATATAAATTTGCTTAAAAGAAATAAAATAATAAAATTGCAAGAAAAATCTTTTATACAAATGTTGACATTCATTAAAAATACCTTCTCTTTTTAATAAAGTTTCTATTGTATCAAGAGATAATTTAGCTTTATGCAAAACACTAATAGAAGAGCTCATGCTTCCCATTCTTTGAGAATTAGTATAAAAATAATTATTTACAAAAGAAACCTTAGAAGCTTTTAAAAAAATTTGCATAACAAAAACTATATCTTCAAATACTACATTTTGCTGGTGAATATTATTCTTTAAGATTAATTCTCGTCTAATCAATTTATCCCACAATGTTCCAACAACAAAATTTTTCCTTCCAAAAGTCGCATAAACAGTAAAAAGCAAATTTTTAAATGCCTCTTTACCTGTTAATGGATAATTGGGAAAAGGAAGCAGGGATTTTCTTTTTACATTTATTGCAAGAAAATAAACATAAAATTGAGAACAAACAATATCAGAATTGTCTGCCTTTGCTCTATTATATAAAACTTCAAGCATAGTGCTCTCTACAGAATCATCACCATCCCAATAAATGACATACTCTCCTTGAGCCTCAGAAAGCCCCTTATTTCTAGAAGCAGCAAGTCCCATATTTTTTTGACTAAAAATTTTAATAAAGCTATATTTACTAGCATATTTTTCTGCTATCTCTAAACTATTATCATAAGAACCATCGTTAATTAATATAATTTCTTTATCTTTTAATGTTTGATTAACAGCGTCTTTTATCATTGAATCAAGAGTTTCAGCCGAATTAAAAAAACAAATAATAACAGAAACTTTATACTTATGCACAATATCCTCCAAAATTAAAACTACTAAGCTAAGACACTTAACAACCAATTCTTCTAATTTTTTGCATAACAATTAAATTGTAATATATAATTAACAAGTTTGTATTGTTTTAAATTCATTTTTAATGAAAAGTTTAGCAGAAATTGCTATATTATTAAAAGCAAAAAATTTAAAAACATTAGCCTAAATAAGGAGCTTGAATGCTTGAGATAATAAGTCTTGGAGGAGGAGTAATAAATTCAAACCAAATCAACATAGAATTCATTAAAAACTTTAAAAACTTTGTTTTTAAATGGTTACTAGAAAATGAAAAAAGAAAAATCATTTTAATAGTAGGTGGAGGAAAAGTTGCAAGAGAATACCAAGACGCCTATAAAAAAATCAACCCTGATTTTAAAGTTCGTGAGCTTGATGAGATTGGAATAATGTCAACAAAGCTAAACGCAGAATTTCTGTGTAAAGTAATGAATCCCTTTTGTATAGACAAAATTGTCACCAATCCCTTAAAAAATTTTTCCTTTAAAGGAAAAATATTAATTGCTTCCGGCTGGAAATCGGGATTTTCAACAGATTACATTGCCGTAAAATTTGCAGAAAAATTTAATAAAAAAGATATCATAAATATAACAAATGTAAATCAAGTTTATGATAAAGATCCAAAAAAATTTAAAAACGCAACAGCTTTTAAAAAATTAAATTGGAAACAATTGCAAAGCATTGTAGGTCAAAAGTGGAATCCAGGCTTAAATTTGCCTTTTGACCCAATAGCAACAAAGCTTTCTTCAAAACTTGGACTTACCCTTTACATAGTAAATGGAAATAATATTGAAAACCTAGAAAAAGTTTTTAATAAAAATAATGATTTTTTTGGTACTGTTATAGTAAAATAAAAATTAATGCCGGTATGGCGGAATTGGTAGACGCGTCAGACTCAAAATCTGATGGGGGCAACTTCGTGTCGGTTCGACTCCGACTACCGGTATTCTAATTGCTTCTTTTAAGCAAAATCTAACTTCATAAAGTTTATACTAATAAGCATTACAACAGAAATAAAATACTTCCTTTAATATGCTATCTTTATTCTAAAATAGCATATTAAAAATCATTTTAATTTATAACAAAACTTTAAAATCTATAAATTAATTGTAAATAAAAACTTAAAATATCTTTGAGATTGTTTTCATTAAAGCTTCAGGATTAAAAGGCTTAACAAGCCAGCCAGTAGCACCCGCTTTACGACCTTCATCAACCTTAGATTGCTCAGATTCAGTGGTAAGAACAAGTATAGGAACAAAGCTGCCAAATTCTCTTATCTGTTTAATAACACCAATACCGTCTAAATTAGGCATATTGATATCTGTAATAACAAGATCAAAATCTTTATCTCCTTGCCCAACTGCTTCTTTGAATTTTAAAACCCCTTCTAAACCATCCTTTGCTTCTGAGACTCCAAAACCGTTTTGTTCTAAAATATAAGCAACGCTTTGCCTTATTGCCCTATTATCATCAATAACCAAAATTCTTTTTTTCATCTAATTTTCTCCTAAAACCCTCCCAAAAAAGTATATAAAAATTAAAACAAAATTACACTACCTTCATCAAAGGATCGAACATCCTTAGCTTCCTCTATTAAAGATAATAAGTGTTTTTTATGAACAAATAAAGTAAATCGATTAGCAATCCTATTAACAAATTCTTTATCTTCAATTTCAACAGATTGAATTCCAACCTTAGATAACTCTAAATTAAGATTAAAATTTATTTTGCTTTCCATATTGCTTAAAAAGTTGTCTATATCCAAAAGAGAATTTTTCAAATTTCTAACATTGTAAACTTCTAATTTCATTTCTTCAAATATTTCCATAAATTCAATTGAAAAAACCTCATAAGACAAAATATTATCAATAGCTACGTTCTTAATATCTAGAATATCATTTTTAATTTCCATAAATAATTTTTTAAATTTGTTAAAATAATTCTTTTCAAGATAAAATCTATTGTCATAATCCTTAACAACTTTTTCAAGAAAAAAGATTATTTGATCTAAAAATTCTATTCCCTTAGTAATATTAGAATCAATTTCTTTGATAATTTTCGACATTTCCGAAATATTACCCTCCATAGCTTTAAGTTCCGACCTTTTGACAACTTCTATCTTTGACGCTATGTTAATATTTTGAAACCTAGCAGAAATAGCTGAAATATTTGAAAACATTAACTCTAATGATTTTATAAGCTTAACCTGTTCATAATATAAATTCAAAAAATTAGAATTATTTTTCTCAACATCATCAATTCTTCTAAGCAGATCAGACAAAATACTAGAAAATTGTTCTATTATTTTAGGGATATCTATGTATAAAGAATTATCAGACCTTAAATCGTTAATAGTTTGAATAGAACTAAGAGAAGCATCAATAAATTTTTCAAAAACAGTATAATTTTTTTCAAGCTTTTCAAGAACATCTTTTACTATAACTTTTGATGTATCAGTAAAAACTGATAAAATTTTTAATTTTTGAATCTCGCTTATATCTCTAAATTTAAAAACATCAATATTAGAATACATAATATTTAAATGTTGCAAAGATTGAGTTAGTCTGTCTTGGAACTGAAGATAAGAAATAGAATTTACAAGTTTAAACTTAAATTCTAATAAAACTTTTAAAATATCATCGTAAAGAGCAATGACACTTCCTATTCCATCTGAAAAGGCATCTATGTTTTTCATTAAATTATTTCTAAATTCTTCAAGAATTTTATTTTCAGCCGTATTGCTTTCATATACTTGATTTTTAGCCCTATCTAGACCAATTTTAACTTCACGCCCCTTGCTGGTAAGTTGATCTGCTTGTTTAATCATAGATTGAGTTAAAACCTTAATTTCACTAGTAATATAAGAAAAGGCCCCACCAGCTTTACCAGCTCTCATAGCAACTGTTAAAGTATTAATAGACATTATTTCCATATCAAGAGAGCTTTTTTTCATTTTTTCAATTACATCTTCAAGTATTTCTATATCTTTAACCTTACTTCGTATTACAGTAAACTGAGATTCAAGAGAAGTTGTTGAAGAATTAAAGTAAGCAACAAAATCATCTAATGCTCCTATAATCTTAGCTATGAAATTATTCAAAGAAGAATCATTATCAAGATCAAGATTAGAAATTAAGTCAATACTAAAAGACAAATCCTTAGAATCTTTAGAAATTTTTTCTATTAATTTAGGAATTGATTTACTTAAATTTGAATAAATATGCCTTGCACTCTCATCAAAAGTCTCAAGTTTATAAAATAAAGTTGCCAAACAATCATTGGCATCAAAAAAACCATTATTGTCATTATCCATTACTAAGATCTCCTTAGAACATGATCAGCTATTTTGCTTAAAGGAAGGATTTTGTCTACAGCTCCTATTTTTATAGCTTCCATTGGCATACCAAAAACAACAGAGGTTTCCTGATCTTGGGCAATAGTATAAGCACCATTTTTTTTCATCTCAAGCATACAAACAGCACCATCATCCCCCATGCCTGTAAGGATAACTCCAATAGCATTAGAACCTGCATACATTGCAGCAGACCTAAAAAGTACATTTACAGAAGGCTTATGCCTACTAACAAGAGGTCCATCTAATAAATTTACAAAATAATTTCCACTACCATATTTTACAATCAAATGATAACTTCCATTAGCAATTATTACAAGACCTGGACGAAGAATGTCTCCATCCTCAGCTTCTTTAATATCAATATTAAACTCATTGTTTAAGTTTTTTGCAAAAGATTTTGTAAATCCTCCCGGCATATGTTGAACAATAATAATTGGAGGAGAATCTTTTTTAAAAGAACTTAAAAAAGTTCTTAACGCCTCTGTACCACCTGTTGAAGAGCCTACAACAATAATTTTGCCAGTTTTGTGCTTATTGAGAAGACCTTGATATTTAATAATAACATCAGGATCATTTTTGGGAGCAAAATTAATAACATCAGAAACTCTATAACTTTTTCTTATACTTGAATCATCTAAATTATTTTCTCTCAACTCTACTTTAGAATTACTAGAAAAATCAGGTGCATAAATCCTTTTAACTTCATAAGAAGATATTAATTTATTTTTGCCTAGATTTTTCAATTCAAGCTTTATTAAAGCTAAATACTTACTACGGAATAAATCAACTGTAAGCTTAAAATTAAGTTTATTTATTATTAATTTAACCTTTTCTTTGCTTTGCTCAAGATATCCAAAATTTGGAAACATTTCATTTTGTGCAATAAATACAACTGGAAGAGATATATTATTAAGAACATTGTTTAAAGAATTTCCAAAATTAGATCTTGCCGTATTTTCATCAATAATAACCAAGTCCGGAAATTTTTGTAAAAATACATTAATAAGATTTGAAGAATTAAAGCCAGCATTTAATATCTCAACATCATTATCTTTAGAAAAAGCTCTAACAAAAACCTGCTTTATAAGACCTTGAATATCAATTACTAATATCTTCATTATTATATTTTAATATTTTTAACCTTTAAAACCAAAAATCTGTATTTTAGATTTTTTTATCTCATAAGCTTAGTTATTGCATCTATATCAACAACTAAAGCCAAACTTCCATCACCAAGTATAGTAGCTCCAGAAACCCCTTCTACTCGAGAATAAATTTTACCCAAAGCTTTTATAACAGTTTGATGTTGACCTAAAACTTCGTCAACCACAATTCCCATTTTTCCACTATTTGTGTTAACAACAACAACTTGTTCATTAAAACTCTTCTCGCTAGAAACTTGAAAAAACTCCCTAAGTCGAATAAAACTAATCATGCTGCCCCTATAATTCATTACATTGCTTTTAGTCTCAACCCCATCTATTTGAGAAATTAACTTATTAGATTCCAAACAAGACTCAACATTAGAAAGAGGAACAATAAAATGCTCATCTTTTACTCTGACAAGCCAGCCCTCAATAATAGCCAAGGTTAATGGAAAAATTAACTTAGTTCTAGTATATTTACCAAGCTCACTTTCAAGTACAACATGCCCTCTTAGGGATTCAACCTGCTTCTTAACAACATCCATACCAACTCCACGACCTGATATATCAGTAACAGAACTTGCAGTTGAAAATCCAGGCTCAAAAATCAAATTGTAGGCATCAATATCTGATAAAACTTTGGCAACTGAGTCAGAAATTATATTACGCTCTATGGCCTTTTTAAGTATCTTATTCTTATCAAGACCTCTTCCATCATCTTCAATAATAACAATAACAGAATCCCCGGATTGACACGCTGAAAGCTTAATATTGCCTTTAGGATCCTTTCCCAACCTTTCTCTCTCTTCAGACGATTCAATTCCATGATCTATTGAGTTACGAATTAAATGAACCAAAGGTTCATTAAGCTTTTCAATAATACTTTTATCAAGAACAGTGTCGCCCCCATAAGCACGATAAATAATTGACTTACCAAGACTAGTAGACAAATCTTTTACTATCCTTTGAAATTTTACAAACAAAATCTCAATAGGAACTGTTCTAAGTCCTGTTGTATAATCCCTAAGTTCATTAATTAGTAAAGAAAATTCTGCTGATATTGAATTTAAAACATTGCTATTCCTATTTTCAGCCTCTTTTGAAAGTTTTGATTGTATTGTAACAAGTTCTCCAACAAGATTTACCAAATGGTCAAGCTTTTTAGAATCTACCTTAATACTAGCAATATTAACCTTACTTCTAACAGTATCATCTTGAACATTAGTTCTACTTTTATCTCCATTAAAAAAGGATTTCCCAATAAATTCCGATTTTTTAAATGAAGAATTAGCAGGATCTTTAGTATTTTTATCCAATCGCAATAAATCAAAACTTTCAAGCCCTACATTATCACCTTTATCTGCCGCAAAACATTTATCCAATTCTTGAATATCAATTTTTGATTGAGAATCTAAAAATAAAAAAATATCTTCAATACTCTCTTTGCTCTCTTCTGTATCTAGTCTTATCTCCCAATCAACATAAACATTATCAGGAGAAATAAGCTCTAAATCGGGAATGTTATCTACTTTAGCTCTAACATGGCCACTGCCCAAATTAATCAACTTGCTCAATAAATTTATAGGCTTATGTCCATGAAACAAAATGCCTTTAGCAGGAGAAAAAAGAATTTTATAACTCTTAAATTCAGATTGCAAAGCCTCATCATCAAATTTATTGTCTGAATTTACTTTAACATCTTTTAAAACAGAACTACTGTTAGGCTTTGGAAAATCATTTCCTAAAGCTTCTTGAAAAGCCCCTTTAACATTAGAAGTCTCAAGAACCTTTTTAAGTTCACTTACCAAAAACTGCTTACGCTTATCAAAGTCAATCTCAGGAATTGCTTCATCGCCTTCAATAAGCTCCCTAATAAAATCAACAGACATTAAGGTAGCATCAATAGCAGCTTGATTAAAAGTAGCCCCACCATCTTTTACAACATCAAGAACTGTTTCTATTTCATGGACAAGCGATGCTGTAAAATTAAAGCCAAACATACCAGAACTTCCCTTTATGGTATGCAAATTCCTAAAAATAGAATTAATAATGTCTTGATCTGAGCTTACCTCAAGATTAAGAAGTGCTTGTTCAATATCTGAAATATTTTCTATTGATTCCTCTTTAAAGGAATTCTTAAATTTATCAATCACATCACTACTATCCATAAGCTTTCCTTAAATCTAAAATCCAACTAAATTAAGTCCCAAATCAAAGCTATCAACATCTTCAATATCTACCAAAAAACCGCCATATATTAATGAACTTAAAACCTCATCGGATGGATACTCAATTTTTACAAATAAATTTCTATTTTTAGCATATTTATTAGATGCATACAAAATTTGTATAAAAGTAATATCTATTTTTTCAACATTTGAAAGATCAATGATAAGAGTATCCCCTTCTTTCATTTTTTTAAAAATATGCAACAAATCTTCTTTTACCTTAAAAATACTATTTATTACAAGCTCTCCTTCCGGCCTATAAATCATGACTAAAAACTCCTATTGTTGCTGATGTTCGGGATCATATATTGTTGTATTTCTAAATTTAGAAAGCTCTCTAACGTCAAATAAATTTTCTACATCTAAAATAATAATAAACTTATCATTACTCTTACCAATTCCTGAAATAAATTTTGAATTAAACCCCGATCCAATCTTAGGAGCATCATCAATACTAAATGGATCTAATTCAAGAACTTCATTGACATAATCTACCAAAATTCCAAGATTAAATTCATCTCCCTCATAAACTAAAGTCAATATAATAATATTTGAAATATTAACTCCCTTATTTCTCTTTTTATCATCCTCATCAACAACGCGATCACTCATTCCAAATTGTTTTCGAATATCAATTATTGGAACAATTTTGCCCCTATTATTTATTATCCCTGCCATGTAGCTGGGAGTCCTTGGGATTTTTGATATCTTAGTATATTCCAAAACCTCAACAACATATTTAATCTCAATGGCATAAAGTTCGTCCAAACTAAATAAAAGATACTGACTTAAAGAATCTTGCATGTCTGAATCCATGCCCATAAGCGCCCCTTTTAAATGCAATTTAAATCGCAAATAGAATACAATATCAAGATTAATATTACCTCATATATTCATAAATACAAATTGGAAATTACTAAAATTTAATTTCCAATAAACAATAAAAGGCATAATTTTAAAGAATTCTATCTTATAATTTATAGATATAAAGTTATATTTTAATATCGCATAAAAAGTTAACAATGAAGAGTAAAAACAAGCTAATCAGAGCATTAATAATAATTACATTATTTTTAAATGCTGAGAATATTTTCACAAACGAAAAATCTAAAAACAGTACAACTAGTCCAAAAATAGACAGCTTAAAACCAAAACCCAAAATAAAATTTGGCTTTATTATGCCTTATCCTACTGCAATAGAATTTAGCATTAATAATTTTGATATTGGGATAGGAGCAACAATATTGAGTATCTCGGAATTTTTTCCAAAATCACCAGTAGTATTGCTATTTAAAGCATATTTTGACTATATGTTCTTAAATTTAAGAATTAAAAATTCAAATTTTATCTTTTTCTTAGGATTTGGCCTATTTTTTGAAATAGGCAAAATTACAAACTCAAATTTAACAAATGGTTTTTCTGGGATTACCTATAAAATCGGAGTAGGTTTACCCTTAGGAATAATATATGAGGCTTATTATGACGTTATTGAAATTATAATAAAAACAACACCATCAATTTTTATTGGCCAATTGCCTAACGGAAATTTAATATTCCCAATAAAAGGTAACTTTTCTATTGGAATTAAAGGTTCTCTTAAGATATAGTTTTCGCTTTTTAGATAAAAAAAAATATTGAACTAAAATTGTTTTAAAAGCTAAAGTGCTACACTTAGGAGGTAAAAAACAATGAGAACAAAAATAATAATTATCACGTTAATTATTATTTTATTAGTCCCAATCTCGGGGTTTGCTAATTCAACAAAATATGCAAGGGGTAAGTATGGAGCGGGGATTATACTTCCATTACCAATTGCTTTACACATTAATCTGGGAAACTTTGATCTTGACATTGGTCTTTACAGTGGAGTAAATAATTTATTTACAGACTGGAAAACACTGTTTATAGCATTGGATTATATTTTCTACACACATACATTCCCAGGGTCTGCTAACATTTTGGATTTTTCAGTTGGAGCTGGGGGGTATGGAACAATATGGTTTTCCAGATTTAGTGGCAGTCAATCGGACTCTGGGCCAATAAGCATTGGAGCAAGATTGCCTTTGGCTTTAAATATTGCAGTATTTAGAAAAAAATTCGACATATTTTTAAGAATAGCACCAGGACTCGGAATGAATATTTGGAGCAATGGAATTGGATTTAGATGGGAAGTATTCGCGGGATTGGGACTAAGATTCTGGTTTGCTTAAAATACAATTTAAAAAAACAATTTTTACAATTGTAACAATTGTAAAAAACCGAGCAACTCAAAAGAGTTTAAACACAAAATTTAAATGGTCAAAGGTTTTTTTTAGTGTTTTAAAATTCAAAAATAAAATACTATAATAATAAGACAAAATTTGGGAGACAATCGTGAAAAAAATCTTCATGTTCATGTTATTCATCATGATTGCAAATATATCCACAAATGGTTTTGCAAAAGATTCATATTTAAATAGAGGTATTGGCTTTGGAGCAAGCATTGGAAATCCAATTATTAACTTAATAATGTCACTCCCTTTTATTGACTTTGAAATAGGCTATGGCGGTAGCAATGGAATAAATTTATCGGGATTTAAACTTGAATCAAAATTTTATGATTTTAATTTATTAGCAATAGCAGTACTTGATTTCATTTTTACAATATCTTTGATAAAAAATTTAAATTTGGGAGTTGGAATAGGAGGAAATATAAGCCTCTCGTCTCACACATCTAAATTAATAAATATAGAATTAGGATTTGGAATAAGAATTCCATTAGTTATTTTTTACGACATTACAGAAAATTTAGAAATAGGCATAAAAATAGCACCTTCAGTAGAATTAATCTCAAACACAAGATCTCTTGCGCATCACAGAACCTACTCAGGAATAAAATCAAATTTTTCCGGGGGAATATTCGCTAAGTACTATATCTAGATCCACACACCACATTAAATTTATTGCCAAGCACTATGAAAAAATTCACCTCGTTTTGAATCCAATCTTTCAAAAGAATGCGCACCAAAAAAGTCTCTTTGTGCTTGAATTAGATTAGAAGGTAAATAATTAGTGGAATAAGAATCTAAAAACGAAAGGCTGGCATAAAATGCTGGCAAAGGAATCCCAATTTCACTAGCCTTTGAAATTATTCTTCTTAAAGATTTATGATTATTTTTTAATAAATCTAAAAAATAATCATCAAAAAGCAAATTAATAAGATGGGGATTTTTATCATAAGCTAATTTAATCTTATCTAAAAAACTGCTACGAATAATACAACCTTCTCTCCAAACTAAAGAAATTTTACCCAAATTTAAATCCCAACTATAATTCGCAGATGCGGTCTTAAGCATCATAAATCCTTGAGCATAAGCTACTATTTTTGAAACTAAAAGAGCATAATAAAGATCCAAAATCCAATCACTAAGCTCAAACTCAAAAGAAGCGGTATCCATCTTAAGCAAATCACTAGCAATAACCCTTTCGTGTTTTAAGCCTGACATAAATCTTGAAAAAACAGATTCAATAATTAAATTTACAGGCATGCTAAATTCAAGAGCATCAATAGATGTCCAAACACCAGTACCTTTTTGATTGGCAATATCTAAAATCTTATCAACTAAATATTCATTATTTTCCTTATACTTAAGAATCTTAGAAGTTATTTCCAGCAAATACCCTGAAAGATCTCCTTCATTCCACTTTTCAAAAACTTCAGAAATTTTTGAATTATCTAAATTGAAAGCTTTTTTCATGAAAAAATAAACTTCGCTGATAAGCTGCATATCAGCGTATTCCACCCCATTATGTATCATTTTAACATAGTGCCCAGAACCATTCTCTCCAATATAAGCTGAACAAACATCGTTGTTTTTAGTTTTAGCCGCAATTTTATTTAATATAGGTTCAAGAATTTCATAAGCTGATTTACTTCCTCCATACATTAAAGCAGGACCAAACCTTGCCCCTTTCTCTCCTCCAGAAATTCCAAGACCTGCAAAATAAATATCCTTAGCAAACAATTCTTTTTCCAATCTCATTGTACTCTTGTAATGAGAATTTCCACCATCAATAATTATGTCCGATTTATTCATAAAGGGCAAAATTTGGTCAATAACCTTTTCTACAGCCGAACTTGTCACCATTAAGATGATTTTTCTTGGGGGTTTTAAGCTTTTAACAAAAGATTCAACATCTTTAAAGCCATTTATCTTCTTATGAGAATTTTGTTTAACAAAAATTTCAGTTTTTTCACTATCTCTATTGTAAACAGAAACATTAAAACCGTTATCAGCAATATTTAGAGCCAAATTACCACCCATAACACCAAGACCATAAATTCCTACATCCATTGCATTCTCCTTGATTCTAATTTTCTATTTTAAACAAACTGCTTTATTTATTATTTTTAGATTATGTTATATTATAAAAAAAGTAAAGATTAAATTGAAAAGGAAAATTTACATGAAAAAACAATTTGATACAGAAGTAAATGATTTGCTTTATTTAATCATTCACTCTCTTTACTCTCATAAAGAAATATTTTTAAGAGAATTGATATCAAATGCGTCTGACGCCATTGATAAACTCAAGTTTTTAAGTTTGACAAATGAAAAATTCAAAAACATTGTTTTAGAACCAAAAATAGAAATAACATTTGACGATAAAAGTATCCTAATTAAAGATAATGGCATCGGAATGAACGAAGAAGATTTAACTAATCATCTTGGGGTAATTGCAAAATCAGGAACTAAAGAATTTATTAACAATTTAAAACAAGATGAAAAAAAATCTGCAAGTTTAATTGGTCAGTTTGGAGTTGGATTTTACAGTGCATTCATAGTATCAGAAAAAGTAGAAGTTACATCAAAAAAAGCACTAGAAAGCGATGCTTACATTTGGTCTAGCGATGGCAAAACAGGATATGAAATAGAAAAAGCAAAAAAAGAAGAGTCCGGCACAGAAATAAAGCTTTATCTTAATAAAGAAGGGCTTGAGTATGCTAATAAATGGAAAATTCAAGAAATTATCAAAAAATATTCAAATCACATAAATTATCCCATTTATATAAAATACAACGAACCTATAATGAAGGACGGAAAACAAGAAGGAATAGAAGAAAAAGAAGAAAAATTAAATGAAACCACTGCTCTTTGGACAAAAAATAAAAGCGAAATTAAATCAGAAGAATACAATGAATTTTACAAAAATACAACCTTTGACTATGAAAATCCATTGCTGCATATTCATACAAAAGCTGAAGGGAATTTAGAATATACTAATTTATTTTATATTCCGAGTAAAGCTCCTTATGATTTATATTACCCAAACACTAAACCTGGGGTAAAGCTATTTATAAATAGAATCTTTATTACAGATTCTGAAGGCAGTTTGCTCCCAAACTATCTAAGATTTATAAAAGGAATTATAGACTGCCAAGATTTACCACTCAATGTAAGCAGAGAGATTTTACAGCAAAATAAAATTTTGTCTAAAATAAAATCATCTTCTGTAAAAAAAATACTAGGCGAGCTTGAAAAGCTAAGCAAAAAAAATCCTGAAAAATTTTCAGAGTTTTCCAAAGAATTTGGGAGATGCATTAAAGAAGGTGTTTATTCTGACTTTGAAAACAGAGAAAAGCTTATCTCATTAATAAGATTTAAATCTTCAAGCGTAGATGGATTTGTGTCTTTTAAAGAGTACAAAGAAAGAATGAATGAAAGCCAGAAAAGCATTTACTATATAACAGGTGGTAAAGAAAATATATTAAAAGAAAATCCAATAGTAAGCGCCTATAAAGAAAAAGGATTTGAAATCCTAATCATGGACGATGAACTTGATGAGGCTATTTTAAATCTAATTCCAGAATACGAAGGATTAAAATTAAAAGCAATAAACAAAAATGAAACTAGCAATGAATTAAAAGATGAAAATTTCAAAAAAATTGAAGAAGAGTTCAAAGATATTCTTA
The DNA here is from genome assembly GCF_030436345.1 of [Borrelia] tanukii. Classification (GTDB taxonomy): domain Bacteria; phylum Spirochaetota; class Spirochaetia; order Borreliales; family Borreliaceae; genus Borreliella; species Borreliella tanukii. The sequence goes on along the minus strand of NZ_CP124038.1, from coordinate 572,189 downwards.
CAAAAGTAAAAGAAATCCTTAAGGATCACATAAAAGAGGTCAATCTTTCGGCAACATTGATAAAAGAACCTTCAGCAATAATTGTTGATAGCAACGATCCAACTTACCAAATGCAGAAAATCATGCTGTCAATGGGACAAGAGGTAAAAGAAATTAAACCAATACTTGAATTAAACCCTAATAATAAAATAGTCCAAAATTTAAAAAATCTAGAGCCTGAAAAATTGGAAAAAATAAGTATTCTCCTTTTTGAGGAAGCTATGCTAACTTCAGGAATGCCTAGCAAAAATCCAGGAAAATTTATAAACATAATAAACGAATTTTTAGAAAAAGACTTGTTATGACTAAAAACAAAAGAGAGGGTTTAAAACTCTCTCTCTTTTTACTTTTTAACTCGCAACACTAAATCTTTACCTGCAGTAACAGGCTTTGTTTGAGATATTTTATGTCTAATTTCCTCTGTCAAAACAGTTGAAGACAGCAAAATATATTCGGCCTCATTTTCAAGCTTTCCAAAAGAATATTCTATACTTGAAACTTCATCGGAATTTGCAATAACAACCGGAGTAATAACGGATTCCGAATGCTCTTTTAAATATTCAAGATCGAGCCTAATAATAACTTCGCCTTGCTTGACATTAACGCCTTCTTCAGCAACTCTTGTAAAACCTTTGCCATTTAAATTAAGAGTATTAATTCCAAAATGGACAAAAATTTCAACACCTTCTTTGGTTTCAAGGCTAAAGGCATGATTAGTTTTAAAAATTTTACCTATTTTACCATCACAAGGCGCCAGCAACTCATTACTTGTTGGAAGAATTGCAATTCCATCACCGACTATTTTTTCAGCAAACGCTTCGTCGGGAACCTTATCAATTGACATAACTTTTCCACTAATCGGAGCAATCAAATCCAATGTAGCGGTTTTTTTAAAAAAATCTAAAAACCCCATATAACTAATCTCCTATAAATTTATCAAAATAACTTAAAGTCTCTTGCTCAGAATCGCTATTTAAAACCCTATTTGCCAATTCTTCCAATTCCATTATTGTATACTTTTTAAGCAAATATTTAATTCTAAGTGTAGCACTAGGAATCATACTCAAAGATCTAAATCCAAGACCTACAAGAAGTAACGCCCCAGCATCATCTCCGCCAAGCTCGCCACAAACAGATACATCAATTCCAGAACTAACTCCATCGTCAAGAACCTTTTTGATTAATTTCAAAACAGCAGGATTATACTTATCATATAAATTTGATATTTTTTGATTACCACGATCAACAGCTAAAACATATTGGGTTAAATCGTTAGTTCCTATACTAAAAAAATTCAATTTATTAGCAAGTTTAGAAGAAATTAAAGCTGCAGAAGGAACTTCTATCATGCAACCCACTTCCAAATTTTCATCAAAAGGCAAACTTCTAGACCTCAAATTGATTTTTGCATTATTCACAAAATATTCGATCGTTTCAATCTCTTCATATCTGGTAAGCATAGGCACCATTACCCTTATCTTCCCATAATGACTGGCTCTAAAAATAGCATTAAACTGTGCTTGGATTAATTCCTCATATTCCTTATACATCCTAAGCGCCCTAAAGCCCAAAAAGGGATTCTCCTCTTTTTTAAAATTAAGATAGGGAATTTCCTTATCCCCACCAACATCAAGAGTACGAATCGTAACAACCCCTTTCTTTTCCATTGTATCTATAACTCTTTTATAAGTTTCAAACTGCTCATCTTCTGTTGGGGGCTGTAAAGACTTCATATATAAGAATTCTGTTCTAAAAAGACCTATTCCCTCAACACCGTATTTATTAACATAGGTAACATCAACAGGTGTTCCAATATTTGCCTTTAAAAACACTTTTACGCCATCTTTTGTTTCAGCAGCTTTATCTTTTAAAGAAAAAAGCTCTTTTTCCATCTCTATTTGACGCAAAATCTTCCCTTCATAAAGATTAAGCTCATCAGAAGAAGGATTTTTAATAACAATAGAAGATATTGCATCAATGACTATTTTATCACCATCCTTTAACGCATCAATGTCTAGTAAAGTCATAACAAGCGCTGGAAGCCCCATTGTTCTTGCCAAAATAGCAGCGTGAGAAGTTTCTCCTCCAACTGCAGTTAAAAATCCTTTAACATAATTTAAGTCAAACTGCATGGTATCAGATGGTGTTAATTCCTCGGTAACAAGAATAACATCTTTATTAATCTCAGAAAAATCGGTTACTTGACCTAAAATGATGGAAATTAATCTATTTCTAATGTCCTTATAATCAGATGCTCTTTCTTTTAAATAAGGATCTTTATAGTCTTCCACGCTTTTAACCAAATTTTCAAACGCCAAATAAATAGAATAAGCAGCGCTATAATTTTCCTTTGTAATAAACTCAATAACAAGCTCAGAAAATTCATCGTCTTCAACAATCAACACTTGACCTTCAAAAATACCTTTCTTGTCATCTCCAAATTGAAGCACGGCCTTTCTCTCAAGATCCTTAAGCGCTTCAATTGCTTTTGACTTAGCTTTATTGAATTTTGATATCTCACTATCAACTTGAGAAAAATCGATTTTTTCTCTACTTACAATTTTATCAAAATTTTTCCTAATACAAAGAACTTCTCCAATGCCTATCCCTTTAGATATTCTTTTACCCGATAAAGTCATAACTTAAATCCCTCTAAAATTCATTCCTTAAAAGATTCAATAAGCTTTGCAAGCTCTGAAGCAGCAATTTCCTCATCCTCACCCTCAGCACATATCAAAAGCTTTTTACCTGATGACAATTCCAAAGTTTGAAGCCTGAATAAACTCTTTCCGCTAACAGACTTCCCATCAGATTCTATTGTTATCTCACTAGAATATTCTTTAGCTTTTTTCACAAAAGTTGATGCAGGCCTAACATGTAAACCATTTACAGCCTTAATAATTGCTTCTTTTTTTACCATAAGTATAGAAACCCCTCATTATGAATATTATTTTTTGATTAACTTTTTACATTATAATACATAAAAATAAATATATTCCCTTTATATAAGAAATATAGCATACTAAAGATAGTAATTAAACTTATTTGGACCATTAAAAACTAAAACTCATTAATATATCTAAATAAAAATTCTTTATTAGCTTTAAATTTCTCTCTCCTATATTAAAATTTTTAGAATCTCTTATATTTTTATCCAACATTTTAAGAGAATTTTCTATTTCAGAAAATGAAAGCGGCAAAGATTTGTTTAAAAGTAAAATCTGAAAATCCTTTATGACGATAACTTTATCATCATAAAATATTTTTAACAAAAAATCATTTATAACATCTCTTTTTATGTTTAAAAGAATACATATAAAAATAATGTCCGTTTCTTCTAAAATGTCAAAAGACGAGGTATTGAAAAATATTTTATGATAAAAGCTTCTGTTCCATAGATTCATCATTGGAAATTTAAATTTAGTAACAAGAACAATACTTCGGTTTGCAATATACTCAACCCTATTTAAATTATAAGCACTAAAAACATAGGTTTTTTTAGTCAAAACATTTTTAAATTCAATTTGAGCATCAAGGCTCAACAATAAAGGATAAATATCAAAAATAGTATTTTTATAATAAAACCCATTTGCAAGGTTAATGCTATTTAAATATATTTTATCATTAAATTTTGAAATAAATTCATAAAGCAAACTTGGAATATTTTGCTTACCAATCTGAAGTATCTCGTTATAAGTAACACACGGTCCCATTTCAAGAAAATTACCCCTTAAAGACACTTTATTAAATTTTTCAAAATTACCAACAAGAAAAAAATTATCAATGTGTGTTTCTTTATTGAATAAATTAGGATTTTTTTTAAAATCTAGCTCATTATAAATGATATAATTATTTAAATTTTTGTTAAATAAATTAGCGAGTATATTAAAACTTTCAGGATAATAAACCTTAACATTAACCATTTTTTCTATACAACTCTTCAGCTTTCAAATAGAGAGATAAAAAAGTATTAACATCCATACAATTACATTTTAATGAATTTCTATAGCCTAAAATATCCGATTTGCTTACAATCTTATTTTCCAAAAAGTAATAAAACAGCAAAATATTGGATTCAAAACAATTGCTACAAAAATTAAAATCATCTTCTAATAAAATCTTTTGCATGTACTGATAAAAACTTTTTTTCTTGAGTCCTTCAAGAGTAACTACACTACGACCATTTAAAATAAAAGCGGGAATTAAATTAGAATAAACAAGTCTAGAATCTAATAAAATTAAAAAAAATCTGTTATTATTAACGTACTCCAAACTATTACTCTTAGCAAAAAATATAGACTCCAAGAGACTTCTAGTCGCCAAAGAAAGACTAATCTTTTTTGAAACACTCTCCCCATTTAAATTGAAATTAATTAATATCAATTTTTACACTCCAGCTATTTAAAATTTCTTCAAAATCAAGAGGCGTACTACTTGTATTAAAAGCAAACATCTGGATCAAAGCAGTTCGAATTGCAGAAACAGAAACGATAAAAAAACTTCTAAAAGAAAAAACAAACTCGCCATCTTCAATAAATTCTAAGCTCAAACAATCTTTAATGTTGCAATTTACATTAGCACTACAAAATACATAATCAACCGCTAACCCAAATATTGTACGAATTCTTTTGTTATTTAACTTAAGCTTGACAAATTTGCCTTGCTCTACAAAAAAGCTTACATTGCTAAAAACAACACTAAGAGAATAAAATTCAAATTTAAGCTCAACAGAACACCCAAGCATACAATCATTAACATAATCAACAGCTATTTTTTCTTTAAAAATAACAGGATATTCATTTATAAGATCTGCACTTATCAAAGAAGAAAAATTGTCCTTAATGCTTAAAATTGCTTTTTCAATCAAATAGGGATCTTTAAAAAGAAGACTATGAAAATCAGCAAAATCTAATACACTCTCATCTATTAAAAAATTTATGCTACTATAGGCCAAGCCCAATGTTTTTGCCAAACTATTTTTCAAATAGTTGCTTAAATTGTTGTCAATAATACTGTAGGGTAAAAATATATTTAATCCGTCCTTATATAAGAAAGCAACAACGTATTGCTCTCCACCTAAAAAATAAGTGTTTGAATTCAAATACGCAAAACCAACTCCCCTGCGACTAGTATCAAAAATATTGTAATTTTTATTAACACTTAAAACAGAAGATTTCTTTATCAAAGAATTCTTTAAATCTAATTTTTTAAAAATTTTAAAAAAACTACTATAATCACCTTTAATCTGCGTAAGCAAATAACCTATTGGCTCACAAGACATCACTAAAGCAAGATTGTAAAAATTAGAATAAATAAAATTATAAACAGAGGTCTCAAATGCCAAAAGATTGTCATAAAAAAATATGAAGTCACTTTTATCCTCAACAAAAAAAAATTCTAAAAATCCATCAAAAAACAAATTTTTAAAAATATTATTAATAAATTTAAAATAAAACTTATATAAAAAATTTAAAGGTCTATTTATTACAATTTTTAAAATAATCTTTGAAAGCTTGCCATCTTCCAATAAACAATTAGAAACTGAAAAGGTTAAATTTAAATTATCTAAAACTCCAAAATGCCTTTTGTAATAAACAACATTAACCTTTTTATTAATTCTTTTTGAAATTACAATGCCTTGCAAAATTGCATTAAAAGAAATAGGAAAAATAGAACTAGACCAGTAATTATTAATAGAATTGATTTTTATTTTGTCTTTATTCACACCAAAATTTTCACTAATAAAAAATTTCAAAAAAGAAATATTGTCTACGTTAGCATCAATAATTAAATTTTCAGAATCAAAAAATATTTTAACTAAAATAAAGTCGTCTGGGAAACTATTGTAATCACTAAATTCATAACAAGCATTCAAAGCATTGCAAGTTTCAGATTCTTTCTTTTCAAATCCAGAAGAGTAATTATTACTCCCATCGTCAATTCTTAGATTAAAAAGAACACTTTTTTCTGCTTTTAGTAAACAATCCAAATTATCTGAATACAAAACCAAGGGAATTTGACCTTCAAAGCTTATTTTATTATCAAAAAGCTTTAAATTAAATTCATTAGAATCAACAAAATCTCTAAACTTTAAAGTTATATTGTCTTTATAACTGATACTAAAAATTGAACTTACATGTTCATCTACAAAGCTAAAATCTTCAATAAAAGAATCTTTAACATTACAACAAACTGGCAAAGCCCAAAATTCATATGCATCTGCATTTGTCAAATTCACAAACTCCAACTAAACAAAAAAATTAAATCAGCAAGAACCTATCATTACATAAATAAAAAGGATTGGAAAATAAAACTTCAAAAACAGCTGACCTTGCCAACATACGTAACAATTTTAAAGCAACCTAATAAGAAATTCACTTAAAACTAATTTGAAATTAGTATCCACTTGTCAATAAAAATAGCATCTTCGTTGATTTTTATCGCTTTTGATAAATGGACAAACTATGCTAACATTATAAATTATAGATGTTTTCTAAATAAAAACAAGGACTTTATGAATAAAACAAAAAATCTAAGCTTTAAATATTTTATAATACTTTCATGTATATTATTGTTTGGAGCTAATAATACAATAAGCTACTCTAGTATTGAAATTCCCTTTGAAGACTTAAGTGAAGAATTCAAAGATACTGGGAATAAAAACGATCAAATAAATACCCCAAAACATTTAAACAAAAACATAGTTTCTTATAAAGACCCCAAAAAAGGTAAAGATCTAAAGTTGCCAGAAAATATAAGAGACAAAAAACTGTTTAAAAAAAGAATGGATGAAAATGATCTAAAATCTGTAATTGAAAATTATGAAAATAAAATTAAAAACATAGAAAAGCTTTTAAAAAACAAAAATCAAAAAGTATCAGCAAATGAAAAAGAAAAAATAGAATCAATTGAACGAAAAGCAAAAAAATATGAAATTTTAACCAATAAATTAAAAAACGAAATATTAGAAATAAAAAAGCTCCTTAACGAAAAACTCAGACCTAAAGAAGATGAAAATTATGAAAAAATAAATATCGAAAACATTGAAGAAGAAGATGATGCTGATGATTTTGAAGAAAATTATGAATATAATGATGAAATTGAAGAAATAAATGAAGACAACCATCCTTCTAATGAAAGAATAATAAACAATCTAAAAGAAACCCTTCATGAGAACGAAAAATATTTTGCTATTAATGAAAAAAAATTTGATGAACTTGAAGACAGAATTAATGATAATGAAAATACTATTTTGGACTTGCAAAGAGAATTAAGAAATTTTAAAAAAAAAGATGACTCAAATAAAAACTTAGAAGAAATTGAAGAAAACTTATCTTCAATAGGGAAAATAATCAATGACCTGAGAAAAAAAATTAGCACAAATGAAGCAATAAACAAAGAAAATCAAAAAAAAATAAGAACTGATAAACACAAACTCAAAGAGCTAGAAGATAAAATAAAGGAAAATGAAGAGACTATTTTAAAACTTCAAAAAGAATTAAATAATTTTAAAAAAAAAGAAATTTCTCAAAAATTATTTAACGAAGAAACTTTCGTTCCTCCAGTCATTACAAACAAAAATGATGGCTTAGAAGAAAATAACGAATTAGAAAATAAATATTTGAAGCCTACTACTAGGCCCACAGAAAAAAATGAAAACCAAGATTTAGAAGAAAATACTAAAAGCACCCCCAAAACAACTATGATCAAAACAGCAGATTTTCAAATCTACCCTGACATATACCTTAATAACTATAAATTTAAAGAAAAAGGGGATCAATTTGCATTTAAAAAAGAAAACACATACTACATTGAAATAGATCCAACCAATAATTTAAATGGGGCTTTAAAAAATCATGAAATAATCTCAAAATATAAATTCGAAAAATATTTTATTAACCCTACTCTAAAAAATAAAGAAGAATTTTTTAGAAACTTAATAGAAGTCAAAAATATCCACGAACTAGGGATTATGTATAAAAGTCTAAAGCCTGAATTTAAGCAAATAAAAATAATTAAATAAAAATTAAACTCTCTTAAATCTAATTAATCTAAGTAATTCTTAATGTCCTCAAAAGACATAATTTTTATGTTCAAATTCGAAGCTTTTTCAAGTTTTGACCCAGCTTTTTCTCCTACAACAAGAAAATCTAAATCCTTAGTCACACAAGCTTTAAAAATTGATCCTTTATTTTTTAACTTATCAATAATAATGGACCTAGAATAACCATTAAAAGCTCCAGTAATGCAAAACTTTTTACCAGCTAATAAATTGCTTTCATCATCAATCACAATACACTCTTCCATTTTAAATTCCAAATTTTCAAAAAATTTAAACTTATTAATCATTATTGAATCATTAAAAGCTTCAATAATATTAAAAGCAATTTTTTCTCCGATGCCTTTAATTTTCAACAATGTTAAAAAAGCAAAATCCTTATCTTGACAAAGCCTAAAAAGTTTTGAAAATGAATTTAAATTATTAAGAAATAATAACCTTATTGTGTTTTCCCCTAACTCTTTAATTCCCATGCTAAGAAGCAATTTACTAAATGGTTTTTTTTTGCTAGCTTCAATTGAATTTATCAAATTATTTATCCTTCTACCTTTAAACCCTTTAAATTTAAGAAGTTTATAAAAATCAAATGTATAAAGATCAATTTCTGAAGAAATAAATTTATTCTCAAAAAGAAAAGAAATAATCTTATCAGAAAATCCTTCAATATCCATACAATTTTTACTGCAAAAATATTTGATTCTCTCAACTGCTACTGAAGGACAATTATTATTTGTACAAAAAAAATGCGCTCCTTCTTTTACTACAACCGTTTTGCAAGCTGGACAATTCTCAGGAATCTTAAAAAATCCTGTTGAAAATTTATTTATCACCATTTCAACAGCAGGAATTACATCTCCCCTTCTTGAAACTTTAACAACATCACCAACATTTAAATCAATTGACATTATATAATCTTGATTGTGCAATGTTGCATTAGTAATAAAAGCTCCTGAAACAAAAACTTTATCAATATTAGCAACCGGAGTAATTTTACCACTACGCCCAACCTGAACAACAATACTATTTACCTTACTAAAACCTGAAAGCGCTTCAAATTTGTAAGCCATTGCCCATTTAGGATGATGTGAAGTATACCCCAATCTTTCTCTTAGCGCAAAATCGCTGACCTTAAGAACAACTCCATCTATTTCATACTCAAAAGAATTTCTTTTTTTTGTTATATCTGCTATATAACTTAAAACTTCTTCGATTGAACTTTTTTGATCAAAAAACCTAATCAAAGGATTAACCTTAAAACCCAATTTTTTAAGTCTTGCAGTAGCTAAATTATTAGTCTTAAACCCCAACCCAGCATTCAAAAAATCATAAATGAAAATATTTAAAGGAAAATTAGCAACTTCTCTGCTATCAACCCTTCTAAGTATTCCCGAAGCTAAATTTCTAGAATTAGTGTAAGGCTTTTCCAAAGATTTATTTATTTTAAAAAAATTTTCTTTAGTAATATAAACTTCTCCCCTTAATACTAAATCAACCTTTTCATCAATAAATAAAGGAATATGCCTAATAGTTCTAACATTCTTAGTAACGTCATTACCAAATTTTCCATTACCCCTAGTAAGAGCTTTTTCAAGAATGCCATCTTTATAATAAAGAACAATAGAACATCCATCAATCTTTGGCTCAACAGAAATATTAAAAGAATCGTTAAAATCAATCTTATCTATCCATGTTTTTAGCAAATTAAGATCATAAACCTTATCAAGACTTAATATAGGAACAGAATGTTCAACCTCTTTAAAGTCATTCAAAAGATCACTACCAAATTTAAGAGTGGGAGAATCTAAAGTTTTGTATTCGGGATACTTACTTTCTAACTCTTGAAGCCTTAAAATATGCTTATCATATATAAAATCTTCAACACTAGGCAAAGAATCAACATAGTACTCTTTATCCCACTTTCTGATTAACTTCTTCAGGTCTGCAATTTCTTGCTGTACTTTGCTGCTCATAGGGTAAAATTTAACATATTCTTTATTATTTTATCAAATAATCTAAATTTAAAAGAAAAGCTTACTTTTTTATTATACAAATTATAAAAGAACACCAAAAAATATATATTATTTTTACCTATGTTTAAACTAAAATAATCTTTAAATAAAAATATCAATAAAAAGACAAAATTATAAAAAATGTGAATTATACTTTAATTGTCGTTAAAGATATTTTAATATGTTAGAATGAGTAAAGGAGCACTTGTTTGGAAGAAGGCAAAAAAGCTTTAATAGCTGATGACTCACTTTTTATGAGAAAAAACTTAATAAAAATCTTAAAGCAATTGGGATTTAAAGAATTTTTAGAAGCCGAAGATGGAATTCAAGCTGTTAAAGAATTTGAGAAGCAAAACAATATTGATTTAATAACACTCGATATAACAATGATGGGAATGGATGGAATTACAGCTCTTGAGAGGATGCATGAAATTAATAAGAAATTGACTAAAAAGCTTAATATATTAATGGTTACAGCTATTGGAAAGCAAGAATTAATACAAAAAGCTTTATCTCTTGGAGCTAGAGGATACATTACAAAGCCTTTTAAACAAGACCAAATAATAGAACAAATTAAACTTTTGGATTAGAGGGAAAATTTTGATAGCAAAAGAAAAAATATATAAACAAACGCAAATAAACACATCAAACCCCCTCTCAATATTGATAATGCTTTATGACAAAGCAATACAGGATTTAAAAGTTGCCAAAGAACTTATACAAGATGAAAATTGGCAAAATAGAATTAAAGCTAATGAAAAAATCTTTCATGCACAAGAAATCATTACTGAATTAATGTCAACCTTAAATTTTGAACAAGGTGGAAACATCTCTACAAATTTGCTCTCAATATACTCATTTTTAAATAAAGAGCTCGAAAATGTTCTTTTAAAAAAAGAAATACACAAAATTGACAATGTTATAAAACAATTGCAAATATTAAGCTTTACCTGGAAGCAGCTAAAAAAAGAAAATAATGTTACTCAAAATAAATTAGGAATCAATATTGTCAGCTAATGAAATTTTAAAAAAATATTTTAGCAATTTATTATTAGAATTAAAAGAATTAAAGTTAATATTAACAATAGAAAGTAATGAACTGCAAAGAGAAGAAATAGGAATATTAAACATAACCAATCCTAAAAAAGATTTAATATTAGAATCAATAACAAACTATTATAAAACAATAAATGCATGGTTGAAATCTAAAAACCAAAAATTGGACAATTTCGACTATTTGATTAAAGAAATTAACTTACTAAAAGAAGAAATATATATTAAATATCAAATTTGTTCTAAAATATTACAACAAATTGTAAATGCAAAAAGAAAAATCCCAAAAATCAAAAAACATCAAAACCGTATTACAGTAAGCAATTCGCCTATAATGTTAGATATTAAAATATGAAAGAACTTTACCTAGTTGACGCATTAAACATAATATTTAGAAATTATCACGTAATGAAAAATTATCCGCTTTTAAACACGCAAGGAGAAAATGTAAACGCATTTATTGGCTTTTTTAAAACATTATTTTTCATAATAAAAGAAAAAAATCCTGAACATTTGATTATTACATTTGACTCAGAAATACCAACTTTTAGAAAACAAAAATATCCAAACTACAAAGCAACAAGAGATGCACCTCCTAATGATTTAATACCTCAAATCGGATGGATAAAAGAAGGTCTTTTAAAGGCAAAAATACCAATCTTTGAGATCGAAGGCTACGAAGCTGACGATCTTTTAGCTAGTTTTGCGAAAAAAGCTGCAAAAAACAACTATTTAACTTACATTATTTCCCCTGACAAAGACTTGCTACAAACAATGTCAGAGCACATCAAAATACTTAAAATTGAAAACAACAGCTTTATTGAAATGAATAATGAATACGTAATAAAAAAATTTGGAATAAATAGCTCTCAAATAAAAGATTATTTAGCTATTGTTGGAGACAGATCTGACAATATACCCGGAATAAAAGGCATTGGACCAAAAGGAGCAGCAAATTTATTAAGAGAATTTAAAACATTAAAAGGAATATATTCAAATATAGAGCGAATAAATAAAAAACATCAAGAAATTTTAATCAGAGAAAAAGAAAATGCTTTTTTAAGCTATGATCTTGTAAGTCTTGAAGAAAATTTAAAAATTCCAGAAATTGAAAACTTCGCCTTAAAAAATTTTAGTGAAGAGATAATATCTTTGTTTGAAAAACATTCAGCAATTGCTCTAATAAAAACTTATAAAAAGGACATCTTAAAACAAGAAAAAGAAAATGTAGACCAAAAAAGCTTATTTAAGCAAGAACCTACTATCAGCAACTTAGATACCCTAAATACAATTGACACAGAAAATGTTAAATACCATCCAATAACAACAAAAAAAGAGCTTGACAATTTAATAGAAAGCCTTAAAAAAGCTAAATACGTATCAATAGACACAGAAACATCTTCGCTTGACACCTACACAGCAAAATTAATTGGGATTTCCATTTCATTTAAAGAATTTGAGGGTTACTATATTCCAATCGAAGCTAAAGGAAAAGTTTACATAGAAAAACATTATATAATACAAAAATTTAACAATCTATTTGAATCAAAACTAAAAATAATTGGTCAAAATTATAAATTTGACTATAAAATACTTAAAAATAATGGATTTAACCCTATACCACCTTATTTTGATACAATGATTGCAGCATACCTTATTGACACAAACTCAAAAGTATCGCTTGATTTTCTTGCAGAAAAATATTTAATGCATAAAAATATTAAATATGAAGATGTAATACAAAAAACCGATAACTTCGCAAATATATCTTTAGAAATGGCAACAAGTTATGCATCTGAAGATGCTGATATTACATTTAGATTATTTAATGTATTTAACGAAAAATTAAAAGAAGACGGACTCGATAAGTTGATGTACGAAATAGAAATGCCTTTTAACAAGGTAATTATAGAAATGGAAGAAAATGGCATTTACCTTGATAAAGAATATTTAAAAGAATATGGAAAAGAACTTGGAAAAGAATTAGAACTAATCGAAAACGAAATAATAAAAAGCATAGGAATTGATTTTAATCTAAATTCTCCAAAACAAATGCATGAAATTTTATTTGAAAAATTAAATCTAAAATTACCAGAGAAAATGAAAAAAGATTCAACTGATATAAAAGTGCTTGAATCTCTAAAAGGACAGCATGAATCAATTGAAAACCTAATAAAACACAGACAAATTGCAAAATTGAAGAGTACTTACACAGATAATTTGATAGAACTAATAAACTATAAAACAAATAGGCTGCATACAAGCTTCATACAAACAAAAACAGCAACTGGTAGAATCACCAGCATAAATCCCAACTTACAAAACATACCAATAAAAGAAGAGAAAGGTCGAAAAATAAGAAAAGCATTTAAACCGGAAAATGGAAATATTTTTATTTCTGCTGATTATTCTCAGATTGAGCTTGCTATACTTGCTCATTTATCACAAGACGAAGTCCTTATTAAAGCATTTGAAAACAATAAAGACATTCATGCAGAAACTGCTTCTAAGCTTTTTAAAATAGAGGAAAAAGAAATTACTCCCAATTTGAGAAGAATAGCAAAATCTATTAATTTCGGAATAATTTATAGAATGTCAGATTTTAGACTTGCAAAAGAACTGGGAATTACAAAAGAAGAAGCAAAAGGATTTATAAACTCTTACTTTGACTCTTATCCAAAGATCAAAGAGTTTATAACAAATCAAATAAACTTCGTAAGAAATTCTGGATATAGCGAAACAATTTTAAAACGCAGAAGATATATAAAAGAAATTAATAGCAATAATTATCTAGAAAGATCTGCCGCAGAAAGAATCGCAATAAATAGCATAATTCAGGGAAGTGCCGCTGATATCATGAAAATTGCAATGATCAAAGTATTTAATGAATTTAAAAGTAAAAAAATGAAATCAAAAATATTATTGCAGGTGCACGATGAAATGCTCATTGAATCCCCTATTGAAGAGGAAAATGAAACAAAAAAAATATTAAAAAATATGATGGAAACCGCTTACACATTAAATCTACCTTTAAGAGCAAATATTGAAACGGGTAAATCATGGGGAGAAATCCATTAATCATTGGAATAACGGGAAGAATTGCATCTGGAAAAGATGCTGCTTCTAAAATAATTAGCAATAAATATGGATTTTACGAAATAAATGCAGACAAGCTTGGACATTCAGTCTTACATGAAAAAAAAGAAGAATTGGTTAAAATATTTGGTCAAAAAATATTAAATACTAAAAATGAAATAGACAGACTCTTAATAAGAAATCTTGTATTTAATGACAGTGGCGCATTAAAGAAGCTTGAAAGCATATCGCACCCAATCATACTCAATAAAACAAAAAAAATCCTAATTCAAAGCCAATCTACAAAAATACTAATCAATGCTGCTTTACTTTTTAAAATAAATTTAGAAAAACTTTGCGACTATATAATCGTGGTCAAAGCCAAGACTTCTATAATAAAAAATAGATTATCATATTCTACACCAAACATAGACTTAAATATAATCAATAAAATACTCAAAATTCAAAAAGATATTTTTTTTAAAAAAAATATTATAAACTTAAAAATAATCAATATAATTAATAATAAGAATTATGCATATCTAGAAAAAGAAATTGAAAAAAAAATGCGGGGGATCATTAACTATGAAAGATTTGAATGAAAACAATGATAACAACAAAGGATTTTTTGTAGCACTAACCTCGATTGCAACAGTTTGTATCATAATCTTTCTTGGGACAATTATTTTCTTTCCAAACAAAAATTTGGCCTCAGATATTGCAGAGAAAAATATTGTTTTAGAAGAAACTAAAGATGAAAGCACTTTAGAAAACGTTGACCAAAATGAAAAATCTTTAAAGGTATCTGAAACTCCAAATGAAATAATCATAGATTTAACACAAGATTTAAACAAAGAAAAAAAAACTACAACTCAAAAAATACCTAATGCTTCTCAAAAATCAAAAACTATTGAAAAATCTCAACCTACAACTCAAAAAATACCCAATACTTCTCAAAAATTAAAAACCATTGAAAAATCTCAACCTACAACTCAAAAAATACCCAATGCTTCTCAAAAATTAAAAACCATTGAAAAATCCCAACCTACAACTCAAAAAATACCCAATGCTTCTCAAAAATTAAAAACCATTGAAAAATCTCAATCCTTAGCACAAAAAAATTTAAATATTGATAACATATATGACCCCAATACAGAATATTACATACAATTTGTATCACTCTCAGACCCAATCAATGCAGACAACTATATTCAAAAATTACTCAAATATAATATAGTTGCCAAAATATATTCTGCAACGGTAGATAATAAAGATATTTACAGAGTAAGATCTGGCCCTTATAAGACCAAATCAGAAGCAAAAACAGACCTTAAAAAAATAGCAGGAATAAGTGAATTTAAAGAAACTTACATATTACCCGTTAACAAATAAGCTATAATTATTAATATATTTTTGATATTTTTCTAAATATTCTTCATGAACCTCGATAATAGGCGAAACAACGTGCTTAATCTTTGCAAGCTTTAAAAAAGAATCATTTAAACTGCCAAATTCTTTTAACGAATAGAATACTTGAATTGCCCCTCCAATAATCTCTGAATGCTTAAAATCAAAAATCTTCAACTCTTTGCCAAGAATATTTGCTTTTATTTGATTTAAAAGCAAATTATCGGAATTAGATCCACTAACAAAAATACTTGAAATTTCTTTTTTACAGGCTTTTAATTCTACTAATCTGTTGTAAAAAGCAAAACATACAAACTCAAGTATTGCCAAACCAATCTCTAATGGATTTTTAATACTGCCAAAAATTCCTTTACTTAAATCTTTACTAATATAAGGATCTAAAATAAACAAATCATTAAAAAGTTTAATTTTGCTTGGATAAAAGTATACATCATTTAAAATGGCACTTTTAACAATCTTTTCTAAAAGAAACTTAAAAGTCAAACTTTTTTTATAAAAGCTGTCTTTTAATAGTTGAATCAAATATCCAAAAGGAACGATTCTCCCAACAATAAAATATCCTTCTAAAAAATAAGGATATTCCAAAGAAAATCCGGGTAAATATGCGCTTGAAACAAAATTAAATCCTTCACTTGTACCCATTCTATTTGACACAATTCCTTCTTGAAAAGCACCACTTCCCATCAAAACACTCAAATAATCTGATCCCGCATTAATTACACTAATTCCGCTACTTAGTCCAAATTCAACTCCTGCTTTATAAGTTACAACACCAATATTTTCTCCCATTCTTATGAACGGAGGAAATTTGTTCTTATCAAGCCCATATTTTTTTATCTCCACATCGTCCCAAATAAAAGGAATATAATCTATGCTTGGAAAGCTTGTAAAAAGCTTTCCAGTAAGCAAATAAATAAAATACTCAAAACAAGAAACAAAATAGCTTATTTTAGAATATGTTCCTCTTTCAACAGTACTAAGCACATAGGGCAAAAATACAGACTTTCCCCTAAAATCAGGTTTAATTTTAAGGGAATTCCAATGTAACACTTCCAAAGGAATTAAATTTGAATTTAAAGCAATTAAACATGGTGAAATACCACTAACAGAAATGCAATCTATTTTGCTAGACTGAAAGTTGGATATGGCTTTTTTAAAAGAAAAAAGCCATATATTAAAGTCAAAATTTTCGAAATCGACATCAAAATAATCTGAATAACTAATATCGATATAGCTTAAAACTCCATTTTCAGAACTAACTAATGCTGCCTTTAAAACACTAGTGCCAATATCAATACTAAGAGCATTCATAAATTAACCTTTGGCAATCAATTTTTGAATATCATCCCTTCTGTCAAGAATTTTTTGTAAACCAACTTTATTATAAATTGCAAAGATTGCATCTGCAAAAAGATATGCAACATTAGCTTCATGATACCAAGGCTTATTTATTAATTCATCATTATGATAAACAGCATTTGTTCCAATTATTTTATAAAAATACCCTTCCTCATAAGCTTTGTCAAAATATTTAATAGCATCTCCATTAAAAAATGGCAAACTAATCCCACATACAATCTTTTTAGCGCCCATGCTTTTAAGCAATTTCATTGCCTTAATCAGAGTACCCCCAGTAGCTAACATATCATCACTCATAAAAACATTCTTACCTTCAACGTCTCCTAAAAGTTTGGTTACAGAAATATTTGAATCAGCAGCATCATTTGAAACTCTTGAATAATCTCTCTCCTTATAAAGCAAGGCAAGAGGACTCTTAAGGCTTGATGCAAAAAATTTATTCCTACTTACAGCACCCGTATCAGGAGAAACAATAACTAAATTGGAATCTTTAATGTCGATCAAATCCCTAAGAGACCTAAAGATTTCATAAGAAACATTTAAATTTTCAAAATAAACCTTCCTAAATACATTCTCAATGGCCTTTGAGTGAATGTCTAAAGTCAAAATATGTCTAATCCCCAGTTCTTCTAAAAATCTTCCAATAAGACTTGCCGTTAAACATTCTCTTGAATGTTTTTTATCTTGCCTTGAATAAGGATAAGACGGAATAATAACACTAACAGAGTTGGCTTTAGCCTGCATGCAAGCATCTATTGTCGTCATTAAATTCATTATGTGGTCATTAACTGTCATAATTATTTTTTCATTACTATTTATTTCAACTTCGTAAGTATTAGCAACATCTTGAACAATAAAAATATCCTTATTCCTGATTGTTTTTAAAATTTCAGTTTTAAATTCACCATTGGCAAATTTAACAAATTTTACAGGAATTTCTAAAGGCTCTTTACTCTTAAGGGTAGATAAACTAAGGCCTTCTAAAAAAGGAGATAAAACTTTTTCAATCTTAAAAATTTCTTCCTTTAGAGCTTTAGAATCTTGGCATATACTATCTAAAATATCATTTTCAACATTTATAAATATCCTTTCAAGCTCTTCTATTATCTTACTGGCTAAAACTCTACCCCCAGGACAAGCAATAATTCCTATTGATTTTTTTTTAAGTAAATTCACCTAACTCCTCGTTTTTTTTAAAAAATATTTATATCTCAACAGTCTTAATTTGATAATTAACATAATTTATACGCATAAAATAACTAAAAATTTTTAAAACAAGGTCATTAAAACATTTTAGCCTCAATAATAAAAAGAAAAATCAAAAAATACTGTGTGAATTACACAATTCCAAATTCAAATCCTATTCCAAACTTGAAATCAGAAAATTTAACGTTTTGAATATTCCAAACATAGTAACCTTCAAGAATTAAAAAAGAGAATGAAAGTCTAGCACCAATATCCCAACCCATTGTTCCCAATTCTGCTAAAACAGAATCTGCAGCAGAAGTAGCTATATTAATCTTAGGCCCAGTGAAAAACGCTAAAGCTAAAACAAAAAAATCTAATTTTGTATAAAATCTCGGTGTTATTGCCATAATAAACGAGAAATTTTCATTTGCGGTTCCATCTGAACGCTTTATTACTTTAAGAAGATTCATGTCAAACATGAGCTCAAATCCAACAGAAATAAAATCATCAAATTTAGCACCAAATTGAGCATAAGTCCCATATTTTACTCCAGCTTTAGCAATATTAGCCAAATCGGAAAAATTTTGGACTATCTCTTCTTTTTCTATTGGAGGCAAATTTTGCTTAAGCTTCTTATTAATCTCTAAAGCCTCATTGTAAAAACTTGAAAAGGGACTAGCGGGAAAAGAAACACCACCACCAAAATTTAATTCAAAATTAGTATCTGTAAAACCATTAACCACAAAAATCCCAAATAAACACAAAATTAAAACTTTAAGCCTAATCATATACAAGCTCTCCTACAAAAATTTATGAAATTATGAAAAATAAAACAGGGTTTATATTGCACACCTTATTATATAATAATTATCATAAAGTAAAAAAGTAAAAAGTAAACAAAAAATTAAAAAATTAATTCTTAACAACAGAAGAAACCATTTCTTCTGCACCACTTGGTATAGGATGATTTAACTCTTTATATCTTAAAATATATTTTTTTGCATTTTTTTTGTCGTTCTTTAAATGATAAATGTAAAAAATATTAAATAAAGCCTCTTTATTTGCAGGCGCAAATTCTAAGGTTTTCAAATAATAAATCAAAGCATTATCTAAATCATTTTTCTTAAAAAATAAATATCCCTTCAAATTAATTAACAAAATATTTTCTGGATCTTCTTTTATGATGGAATTAAGTTTCAACTCAGCTTCTTCATATTTTTTCAAATTAATGTAAGCTAAAATAAAATTGTAACTTGAATCATCACCAGCATTAATATTAAATTTAATAGATTTTTCATATAGCAAAACAGAAGTCTCATCATTACCAAGCTCTTCATTTAATTTTGCAAGCTTATAATATTCATCCGATATATTTTGATATTCCTTAAAAATAGAGCTACAAGACAAAACAAAACCAATAATAAACAACAATTTATACATAAAAAATTTACTTGAATCCTTAATATTATTTAAATTATTCAAAGCAGCAAAATAGCACTAAATTTAATAATAATCAAAATATAAAACTTCAACGCTATTAAACTTTAAAATTAAACAAATCATATTGATGATTATAGAATAAATAGAATAAAACTTATCACTCTGCAAGCTAACTATAAATAAGCCCTCCTGTTTAAAAACAAAAGGGCTTTTATACTATCTAAAAAAACAAATTAAAGCTTTTCTTGGTCATACTTGTTAAATATATTTTCTGTTAAATATTTACCAACTGATCTTTTGTCCTCAATAAGTTTAGATATTACACTAAAATGTCTTGGTTCAATCTTAAAATATTTATAAGCTCTTCCATCCTTAAAAAATACAGAAAGCTCAGACACAGAAGAATCATAACCTACTTGCGATATTTTGCTTAATTCATTAGATATTGTTAAAGTTTCCAACTCAAATTCCTCCAAATAATTATTTTAGGAGTATAATAATAAAGTAAGAGTTAATTCACTAAATAAAAAGTTTAATCAATAAAATCAAAATCTACTAAATGATATATTCCCTAATATAAGGATATACATTAATACAACTTTAATCAAGCAAACTACAAATATGTTCTTAAATAGTTCAAATTTTAAAAGATTTAATAACATAAAATGATATAAGATAGATTTTTAAAAAAAAATTTTGTAAAATTACTAAGATAGTTAATCTTTTACTCACATATCATCAGGAGGGATAATGTCTAATGGACTACAATAAATTACGAAACATCGGTATTAGCGCTCACATCGACTCAGGAAAAACTACTCTTACGGAACGAATTCTTTTTTATTGCAATAAAATTCATGCAATTCACGAAGTAAAAGGCAAAGATGGAGTTGGCGCAACAATGGACTCAATGGAACTTGAAAGAGAAAGAGGAATCACAATAGCATCAGCTGCAACTCACGTTGAATGGAAAGATTTTCCAATAAATATTATTGACACACCAGGTCACGTAGATTTTACAATTGAAGTTGAAAGATCTCTTAGGGTGCTTGACGGAGCAATATTGGTTCTTGATTCTGTTGCAGGAGTTCAATCCCAATCAATAACCGTTGATCGTCAACTTAAAAGATATAGCGTACCTCGCCTTGCATTTGTAAACAAATGCGATAAAACTGGAGCAAATCCTTACAATGTAAAAGATCAACTAAGATCAAAACTTGACTTAAACTCCGTTTTAATGCAAATCCCAATTGGATTAGAAGACAAACATATTGGAGTTGTAGACCTTGTATTAATGAAAGCTTACTATTTTGAAGGAAAAGATGGAACCGAAATAATAGAAAAAGAAATACCCTCAGATATCTTAGAAGAAGCAAAAAATAAACGAGAAATAATGCTTGACGCTCTTGCCGACTTTAATGATGAGCTTATGGAATTGCACATGGAAGGAAAAGATGTCCCTGTTGAAATAATATACAATGCAATTAGAACAGGAACATTGGCTTTAAAATTATGCCCTGTATTTATGGGGTCTGCTTATAAAAATAAAGGGGTACAATTACTCTTAGATGCTGTAACCAGATTTTTACCATCCCCTCATGATATAAAAAACACCGCTCTTGACCTTAATAATAATGAAAAAGAAATCGATCTTAAAATTGACAACGATCTCCCAACTGTTGCTCTTGCATTTAAACTTGAAGACGGACAATACGGTCAATTAACCTATGTCAGAATATATCAAGGAACCTTAAAAAAAGGACAAGAACTTATCAACTCAAGAACTTCTAAAAAATTCAAAGTCGGAAGACTTATCAGAATGCATGCTAATAATACAGAAGATATTGAATTTGGAGGAAGTGGCGACATTGTTGCTTTATTTGGAATAGAATGTGCATCAGGAGATACATTTTGCGATCCGTCGATCAGCTATTCAATGACATCAATGTTTATTCCAGACCCAGTAATTTCTCTTTCTGTAAAACCGAAAGACAAAAAATCTGCTGACAATATGGCTAAAGCTCTTGGGAGATTTACAAAAGAAGATCCAACATTTAAAACTTATGTTGATATTGAATCAAATGAAACAATAATTCAAGGCATGGGAGAACTACACTTAGAGGTTTATATCGAAAGAATGAAAAGAGAATTCAAAGCAGAAGTTGAAACCGGAATGCCTCAAGTAGCATATAGAGAAACAATTACGGGAAAAGCTGAATTCAACTATACTCATAAAAAACAATCTGGAGGAGCTGGTCAGTTTGGACGAGTTGCCGGGTTTATGGAGCCTCTTAATAAAGAAGGAGAAACATACGAATTTGTTAATCTGATAAAAGGGGGAGTAATTCCAACAGAATACATCCCGTCATGTGACAAAGGATTCCAAAAGGCAATGGAAAAAGGGACATTAATTGGTTTTCCAATAGTTGATATAAAAATTACAATCAATGATGGCCAATATCACATTGTTGACTCATCTGATATTGCATTCCAATTAGCAGCAATTGGTGCTTTTAGAGAAGCTTACGAAAAAGCAAAGCCTACAATCCTTGAGCCAATAATGAAAGTTACCCTTGAAGGGCCTACTGAATTCCAAGGAAATATGTTTGGACTTTTAAACCAAAGAAGAGGAATAATAACGGGTTCACTAGAAGATGGAAGTTTTTCAAAAGTTGAGGCTGAAGTGCCTTTAAGCGAAATGTTTGGGTTTTCAACAGTCCTTAGATCCTCTACCCAAGGAAAAGCAGAATTCTCAATGGAATTCTTAAAATATGGAAAAGTTCCAAGCGCTATATTTGATGAACTTCGCAAAAAATTTAACGATCAAAACAAATCTTAATAATAAATATTAATAATAAGGAGGCTTTATTATGATCGATTTAACACAAGAAAAACAAGAGATATTAATAAAAAACAAGTTTTTAGCCAAAGTTTTTGGGCTTATGTCAATTGGACTTTTAATTTCAGCAATGTTTGCATATGCAACCTCAGAAAATCAAACAATCAAAGCAATGATATTCTCAAATCCAATGTCATTTATGACTATAATACTTATACAATTTGGACTTGTATATGCAATAAGCGGTGCTCTTAATAAAATATCAAGCAATACCGCAATAGCTCTTTTCTTGCTCTACTCAGCACTAACAGGAGTAACATTATCTTCTATATTTATGATTTATACACAAGGATCAATAGTATTCACATTTGGAATTACTGCTGGAACATTCCTTGGAATGTCTGTTTACGGATACACCACAACAACAGATCTAACAAAAATGGGAAGCTATATGATAATGGGCTTATGGGGAATCATTATCGCATCTCTTGTTAATATGTTTTTTAGAAGCTCAGGCCTTAATTTCCTTATATCTATTTTGGGCGTAATCATATTCACAGGACTCACAGCTTATGACGTTCAAAATATTGCTAAAATGAATAACATGCTTCAAGACGATACTGAAATAAAAAATAGAATGGCAGTTGTAGCATCACTTAAGCTTTATTTAGATTTTATAAATTTATTTTTATATCTTTTAAGATTTTTGGGCCAAAGAAGAAACGATTAAATAATAATAAAAAAACCATTTTTATAAAAAATTCAATCAAAAATGAATGCTTTAACATATAAGCATTCATTTTTAGAGGTTTTAATGAGCATAGATAGCTTAGAATTCGAAGAAAGTAGCACTCAAAATGTAATAAAAAAAAATTTTGAATTTGAAGGATATATTGAAAGTAATAAGCCAATAATAATAGAAGGAAAGCTTAAGGGCTTTATAAACTCATCAAACTCAATCTATCTAAGAGAAAAAGCTAATGTTGAAGCAGAAATAAAATGCCAACATTTACTAAATCATGGCAAAATAAAAGGAAATATTGAGGCGTTAGAAACAATTAAAATCTACAAAACTGGAAAATTAATAGGAAACATTAAAACCAAAGAACTTTTTATTGATTCTGGAGCAATATTTAAAGGGAATTGCGAAATGGAGGATTTTGAAGAATGAGATTTTTTTTTCTATTACAAATAACTTTAATTCTGCTATCCAATTCAAGATTATTATTCGGACAATCACAACTTAAAGATAAAGAAGACTCTTTCCTTCTTTATAAAGAAGGAAAATTTAAAGAAGCTATTTTAAACACATTAGAAGAAATTCGGTTAAATCCTAGTAACTTAGATGCTAGGACAATATTGATATGGAGTTTAATAGCTATAGGAGAATACAAAAGAGCCGAAAAAGAGGCTATTATAGGCCTTGGTATTAAAAAATATGACATAAGAATCATTCAAGCACTAGGAGAAGCTTATTTTTTCCAAAAAAATTATGAAAATGCATTAAAATATTTTCAAGAATATATTAGTCTTGATTCTAAAGGAGCAAGAATAATAAAAGTTTATAATTTGATTGCAGATTCTTTCTATGAACTAAAAAGATATAATGAAGCAGATTTTGCATACGAAAATGCATTACGATTTGCTCCTAATAACCAAAACCTATTAATAAAATTAGCAAGATCAAGAATAAATGCAAAAAATAAAATATTAGCAAAAGAGGCACTAATTAAACTTCTTACAATCTATCCTAATAATCTAGAAGCAAAAAATTTACTAGAAGAATTAAAAAAAAGCAGCAATACGCCTTGACATTCAATTTATAAAAACTTATTCTTATTGTTAGCAAATTAATAAATCGGGCTGCTAGCTCAAGTGGTAGAGCATCGGACTCTTAATCCGTTGGTTACAGGTTCAAGTCCTGTGCAGCTCAAATTGTTAAGTATCTTTTTGGTATAAATTGCTAATTTTATGCCAATTTAACTTGACATTATTGGAAATTAAATATATCATTACTTTTGATGGTCATAAAATGACTTTTGGGCTCATAGCTCAGGTGGTAGAGCAGCGCCCTTTTAAGGCGTTTGTCGTAGGTTCGAGTCCTACTGAGCTCACTTTTGTCCTCTTCGTCTATCGGTCAGGACTCCAGGTTTTCATCCTGGCAAGAGGGGTTCGATTCCCCTAGAGGATGTCTCGTTAAAAAAAATCGCATTTAACTTGCTTTCTAATAAACTTAGAAAGCAAGGGTTTTGTTTCAAATAGAATAAGCTATTCCGGTATTAATAATATTTCTGCTCTTTCGTCAAGATTAATTTTCTTAAAAAATTCATTTATCAAATCTTTGCTTAAATTTGTCTCTACAAACTTAACGCCAAAATTATTTTTGAATACTTCATACCAGGATAATGATGCCAATATATTTGAAATCCAATAACTATTCTTCTCTGAATTTATTTTTGTATTTTTAATATAATTTTTCTTAACATAAGAAAAATCTTTATCATTAAAATCTATTTTTTGCCTTTCGCTCATATAGCTATTAATAGAATTTAAAACATTATCCAGCTCCTTAGGCTCAGTAGTAAAAAATATAGACAAAATGCCATCAGAATCTGCATTTTTCCTTAAATTGGAATCAAAAGAAGCCTGAATTGCATAAACACTAGACATTTTTTCTCTAATATTTTTTATAAGGCCATCCGTTAAAAGATCCGCTAAAGCATTTAAATTTAATGAGGTCTCTGCTAAATAATTAAATTTAAAAGGATAAACTACATACGCAAAGCTAGTTGAATTTTTTCCCTTTCTTACAATTATTTTATTAAAATTTTTACTGTAAGAATAATCTAAATCTTTGTATTCGCTTATTTTTTTAAAGTCAAGATTACCCAAATATTTCTTAGAATAAGCTTTTATTGTTTGAATATCTGAGTCTCCAACAAAGACAAACTTAAAATTATTTGCATAAGTAAACCTTTTCTTATAAAAAGATAAAATATTTTCTTTTGTAAAATATTGCAAATCACTATCTTTTACATCTCTAAATCTAGGATCATTATTGTTTAAAAATTTACTAATAGCTTTTTTAAAATGATAATTAGAACTATTCTCATTGCTTTTTATTAACGCTTTTATATTATTAATAGCATTTTGCAAAAAAACATCATCTATTTTGGGTTCTTTAAAAGTAAAATATATAAGCTCAAAAAGAGTTTCAAGATCTTTTTTATCTGAACTTCCAGCAATATATGATTCTTGAGCCCCAACAGCAACACTCAAAGAAACAGCTTTATTTGATAAATATTTTTCAATCTGTAATGCAGAATAATCACCATATCCGGAACCAGATACTACCCTAGGCGCAAAAGATAGCACAGGAATAAGCCTTGAATCCTCATTGAGTAAACCGCCCCAAGAAGTTGCACTAAAATCAATTACACCTTTTTTTTGATCATTATATTTAAAATAAACTTCAACCCCATTTTCAAGAATAAATGATGAAATTTCATTTTCAAACTTATTTTCTTTAATAATATCTTTACTATCTAAAGACTTATTAAAGAATTTCCCTTCAATTGAAGAATTTTCATAAGACTTAAATTCTCTTTTTAAAGCTATCTTTTGGAGATTATCAATATCTTCAAAAGCCAAAGTAGGATGTACTTTCCCATAGTAAGAATAAAAAATTGCACAATTTTCCACATCAAACTCTTTTCCTACAAGATTATTTATTGTCTTTAAATCAATTTTTTCTAAATATTGAACAGAAAGATCACAATATTCACTCATATCGAATTTATTAGAACCATCAATAGCAATATCTATTAAATCTTGAAAAATGGTCCATGAATTTGTTTTATTTATATTCTTTTTTCTTAATTCCAAAGATTTGAAAAATTGAGATTTAATTTTTTCAAACTCACCCTGGGTAAATCCAAATTTTCTTATTCTCTCAAGCTCATAAAAAAAATCTTCTATTCCTTCGTTCAAATAATCTGGATTAAAGTTTAAGGAAATCGATCTTGCAACAATAATATTGTTGTCTGATTTAAATGAAAAAAAATCTTTATTTGAAACATTTTTAAAATGCTTTACACCAGCGGTCTTTAATTCAGAAAATCTGTTTTCAAAAAGAGCCGCCAATAAAGACCTTTTAAGGTCATTTAAAACGTCATCTTTAGTTCGAACAAGGTTAACAATATCCTTTCTAAAGAACATCAAACCGGGTTCCCCTACTTCTAAATCTTCTAAAAGTAAAAACTTATCTTTAAGCTTTACATCTAAATTTACTTTTACCTTTTTAATTTTATCAGTTGGATTTTCCCAAGAAATAAATTGTTTTTTTATTTTCTCTTCAATTTCTATAGGATCAATATCTCCTACCACAATAACACTTGCAAGTTCTGGCCTATACCACTTTCTATAAAATTTTTTGAAATCTTCTGGCTGAAACGACAAAATCTGCTCTTCAAGTCCAATAGGGTCTCTTAATTCATAAATACTTCCACTTGTCAAAAACTTATACATTTTTTCATAAATCCTTCTAGGATAAGTTTCACCAAGCTTTTTTTCCTCAATAATAATATTGCGCTCAAGATCTATTTCTTCTTTCATGAAACTGATTTGAGAAGCCCAGTTCCTCAAAATATTCATAGATTCATCAATTTCATCTTTATTATTACCGTCTGACAAATCAAGCCTATAATAAGTGAAATCAAAACTAGTAGCCGCATTAATATCAGCACCAAATTGCATTCCAAATTTTTTAAGAACATCAACAATAGAATTCCCTGGATAATCTTTTGTACCATTAAAAGCCATATGTTCAAGATAATGAGCTATGCCCCTTTCATTATCTTCTTCATTAAGAGAACCTACATTAAAAACAATTCCCATATTAACAGCATTCTTTGGGGTTTGATTTTTATAAATATAATACCTCAGTCCATTAACAAGCTTTCCCCTTACCAAACTTTTATCTAACTTTAACTCATTAGAAACACAGGAAAACAAAAAAAATAGTAAAATACTTGTAAATTTACAATAATTTTTAATTTTTTGATAATTCATTTGCACTACTCCCTCTTCTTGAATTTATTTTTTCAGAATAAATTTTATTTAATGCTTTTAAAATAGATGAAAATCCAAAATCATTCCAATCTTTTAAACTCCTTAGCTTAGAAACTGGAAATAGTTCGTAAAACAAAAACAACAACTCTTCTTTGCTTAATTTTGGAATATCATTTAAGTAAACGTTTTTATTAAAATCTTCAAGATAAACAAAAGGATTTGATCGATTATCTAAAAGAAATTTATTTAAATTGGGCT
Organism: [Borrelia] tanukii; assembly: GCF_030436345.1. Lineage (GTDB taxonomy): Bacteria > Spirochaetota > Spirochaetia > Borreliales > Borreliaceae > Borreliella > Borreliella tanukii. The sequence goes on along the minus strand of NZ_CP124038.1, from coordinate 544,372 downwards.
TTAAAATGCTTTTATTATAAATTTCAATAGTAGTATATTCATTTGATACATCATCATAAAAATAGTTATTTAAAAAAGAATCTAAAATAATAAATTTATTATTCTTAACACCTACATTCCTTCCATCTAAAGTCTTTAAAAGCCCATCCTTACCAATATGAACTAAAGTATTTAAATCCTTTGTAGCGTTAAAAATAAGCCTTGTATTATTGTAAGTCTTAGATTGTCTTAAATGCTTAATATTGCTATCTACTACTAATTCTTTGTCATTTTTTAATAATGAATTTATATTTTTTTCTTTTAACGCCTTATAAGCTAACTCAATATACTCTAAAGCACAACTATTTGCCAAAGTAAGTTGCTCTCTTTTTAGCAAATTAATAAGAAATATCAATTCTTCCTTTTCAAGACTACGGTAAAAATCAAAATCATTTAAATCAATGCCAAAACTAAAAGTAACAATAAATATTAAATAAAAAATTGCAATGTTTTTTTTCAATCTAGCTTCCTCCCTTTAACTAACTACATCAGCCAACTCTAAAAAAACAGGACAATGATCACTTCCTATTACTTTGTCTAAAATTAGAGATTTTTTAACATTTCTCTTAAAAAATTCATTAACAATAAAATAATCAATTCTCCAGCCCATATTTTTCTCCCTAGCTCCTGTTCTATAGCTCCACCAAGTATAATAACCAGGCTCCTTATTAAATATCCTAAATGTATCTACATATCCTTTGTTCAAGAAACTATCCAGCCACATCGTTTCTTCAATATAATATCCGGGAGAGTCTCTATTAGAATCAGGATTTATAAGGTCAATCTCGGTATGAGCAATATTAAAATCACCACAAATTATTACATTTTTTCCGTCATTTACAAGAGAATCTATAAGATTCTCAACATAAGATAAAAAATCAAGTTTATAAACAAGCCTTCTTCTTAAAGCCTGAGAATTAGGAAAATAGCTATTAATCAATACAAAGTCATTGTAGTAGGCTATTAGACCTCTGCCTTCATTGTCAAAAATTTCTTTTCCAAGAAAATTTACAGCAATAGGCTCAACTTTGGAGTAAATACAAACGCCACTATAACCTTTAATCTTTGACTTTGAAAAATAAGAATAATAATTTTCAAGAATTAAATCCTTTGGCAACTGTTCTCTTAAAGCTTTAGTTTCTTGAACACATAAAATATCTGGAGCATATTCTTTTACAAATTCAAGAAAACCTTTTTTTAAAACAGCTCTAATTCCATTTACATTCCATGAAATTAATTTCATAAATCCTCTCTAAGCTTAAATCAAATATAAATCTTTAATCCATCATAAGCCAAATAGATATTGTCTTTTTCTAAATAATCAAATTCTTCATGCATTATATCGTGTGCAATATGTGTAAAGTAAGAAATTTTGGGATTGATTTTTTTAACCTCACAAATAGCCTCTGAAAAATTTAGATGAGCAGGATGAGGTTTAATCCTCATAGCATCTATTATAAGTAGATCTAAATTTTTCAAATAATCATAGGACTCTTCGGGAATAAATTTAACATCAGTAAGATACGCTAAATTGCCTACCCTATAACCCAAACTAACTATCTCTCCATGAATCAAGGGAATTGGTATTATCTTTAAACCTTTAAAAAAAATGGGCTCAAAATCTCTAACCACATTAGGAATAACATCTGCCTTTCCACTTACAGAAGGTTTGGATGAAAAATTATGCGAAAAAGCATTCATTATGTGAACCATGGCAGTATCTCTAGCATAAATGTTTAAAGGAGCATTTCGTGTATAAAACTTAATATCATCAAAACCCATAATATGATCATAATGTTCATGGGTGTACAGCACTAAATCAAGCTTATCGATATTTTCTCTTAAGAGTTGTTGCCTAATATCAGGACCTGTATCAATCAACAATTTGATGCCAGAAGATAGCCTAAGAAAAAAAGAACTTCTCAATCTTTTATTTTTGCTAAAACTTGAAGCACAGACTCTACAGTTACAATTTAACATAGGAACACCACTTGAAGCCCCAGTTCCTAAAAAGGTTCCGACCATATGTTACTACCTTTCGCCTGTAAACATAATTTATTTTAGCACAACATTTTATATTAAACAAAACTAAACTTTATTAATCAAAGCTCTCCCCTTAAATCTAAAATTATTGTTAAATTAACGCTATTAAATAAGCAATTCTGTAGCCTATTTTGGAAAAAGCACTTTTATGCTTATAATTATTTAAGGAAAAATTATTTTTATGGATACGCAAATTTATGAACTCATTTTCTTAACTAGTTTTAGCATATTTTTAATAGTAAATTTATTTAATTTTAAAAAAGAATTTACTTATGAAGACTACTTCATAATATTACCGGGTACATTTTTTGTAATAACTTTATATTTCACAGAAATCAAACCATTAATGTTGTATATTGGCAGTATATTCTTAATCTTTATGATAATCATCTTCTTTAAAAACATAAAAACAATAGTAAATAGAAGAAGACGTAGCAGTAGTAACAATAAACCTGTAAAAAAATCAAAAGGAATATTTTTTTCAATTTTGCTAAAAACAATACTTGTAATGCCCTCTATTTTAACTGTTATTATTGCGACCATTTTTTCATACTTAGCGCTTTTTGTAAATTATCCTAAAGATGAAAACAATGGCTATCAAATCGGATTCATAAGAATTAAAGATCACAAAAATGATTTAAGCTTATCGATTTGGTATCCTGTAAGCTCAATATTGGGCCTAAAAAAACAAAATCCATTTCTTTTATACGAATTTAATCCTTTTTTCATAAACGAAATGAATTATTTACCAAAGCAAAATAATGTGTATAAACAAGCCTTTATTAGCGATAACCAAAAACTATATGATTCTATTTTACTTATACTTCCTTATTATTCTCACGATTCAATGTTCAAATCCTTAATCAGCAGGCTTGTTAAAAAGGGCAAAATTGTTTATTTATATTCACCAAAATATAAACATATGAAAAGCTACGATTTTATTAAAAACAGCCATAAAAGTATATTTAGCTATGCAATCAACAAAAGCATTAGCTATTTAATTGAACCTGCTAACATCTTTAATGAAAAAGCTGATATCGCATCTAATGAAAATGATATTCAAAAAATTATTGAACTCGCAAAATCAAGCCAAAGTTTAAAATTTTTAAATTCAAAAATGAACCTTAATAAATTAACGTTAATTACACTGGGGAATCAAGCAAATATTGCTAATTTTATCCTTGAAAAAAACACAAATATAACAAAATATATTAATATAGGGGGTAAACCACAAACAATAAAAAATTTAAAAAACCTGCAACTAATTCTAAAAGAAAATGAAAAGGAACTCCCTACAAAAGTTACTAATATAAATTCTATAAAGCCAATAGACATAAATAATATTGCAGAAATTTCTGATCTTATTTTTAGCAGGAACTATTTAAAAAGTTTTAATTTTCTAAAAAACAAAAAATCAATGCTATCAAAATTCAATTTTATAGTTACTGAAATTAATAAATTTATTGAAGAGGGAAAATAATAATGATAAAAAAAATTTTGCTATTTGTAATGATTAACATCTTTTTAACAAATAAAGCTCATAGTAATGAAGAGGTAATCGAAATAAGTACTGAAATAGAAAAAGAAAAATACATTCCCTTTCTAATAAGTAGAGGAAAAACTCAACTTGAAGACCTTGTAAAATATACTCTAGAAATAAATCCAGACCTTGACAAAAACTATGTAAATACTATTGCTAAAACTTACATAGATGAGTCTTTGATTGAAGGAATTAATTACGACATTGCTTATGCTCAAATGCTACTAGAAACGGGAGTTCTAAAATTTAATGGAATAGTCTCAAAAGAGCAACATAATTTTTCAGGAATAGGCGCTACTAACAATCTTACAAAAGGAAATTCTTTTTCCAATATTACAGAAGGAATTAAAGCTCATATTCAACACTTAAAAGCTTATGCATCAAAACAAAATATCAACTCAAATGTGGTTGATCCCAGATTTTACCTTGTTGAAAGAGGATCTGCCCCAACAATATATGATTTGACTGGAAAATGGGCAAAAGACAAACTTTACGATAAAAAGCTTAAAAAAATATTATTAGAACTATTAAAATATAATAATGCAAATAAAAGCTAAAAACTCACTATATGATTTTCTAGAAGAAATATATTCAAAATATAATAAAAAAAAATTTATACATCCTGATCCTTTAGAATTTTTATACAGATATAAAGAAAAAGAAGACATTGAACTTGTAGGCCTAATTAGTTCTTCATTGTCACTCGGAAGAGTAGAAAAAATTTTAGAAGCAATAGAGAGAATACTCAAACCACTTGGCAAATCCCCTTCTGAGAACCTTAAGCTAGTAAATAAAAAAGACTTAAAAGAAATATTTAAAGGATTTGTTTATAGATTTTTTAAAGAAGAAGACATTGTAAACCTACTACATACCCTCAAAATAATAAAAGAACAACATCATACACTTGAAAATCTTCTTTACAGTATTTATTATAAAAATCAAAATTTTATACTTAGCATAGATGAATTAATAAAGCATATGGAAAAAATAAATGGAAAAGAATTTGGGATGCTACTTCCAAAGCCTTCAAAGGGAAGTTCTTGTAAAAGACTTTTTTTATTCTTAAGATGGATGATACGCAAAGATGACGTCGATTTAGGCATTTGGAACAAATTTAATCCCAATAATCTTATAGTACCAATGGACACTCATATGACAAGCATTGCCTCAAAACTATTTAAAATCAAAGAAATAAAAAACGTAAATCTTAAAAAAGCAATAAAAATTACAAGCTATTTTTCAAAAGAAAATAAAGAAGATCCTGTAAAATACGATTTCTCTTTAACCAGATTTGGAATAAATAGAGATTTTAATAAAGAAAAATTATTAAAAAATATTGACAAGTTGTAAAATTTTATTTACAAAACCTTTAAAATAAGAAATACTTAAATCATTAAAACAAAACTGCCGTTTATCATAAAATAAAAAGGAGAATCTATGAATAATCTTAAAGAAGAAATAAATACTTATAGCAAACTAATTTTGGGGTCTTGGCAATTTGGAGGAGGATATTTTAAACAGGTTGAAAAAGAAACCGCCAAAAAAATATTAAAAAAAGCATATGATCACGGGATTAGAAATATTGATACTGCAAAAGCTTATGGAAATGGAATTTCAGAAAAAATAATTGGTGAAATAATATCAGAAGATCCAACAATAAGAGAAAATATTTTAATTGCAAGTAAATGCTATCCAATGGAAATTTCAGAATATACAAAAAACTTTAATGAAAGTCTTAAAAATTTAAAAACTGATTATATAGATATTTACTATATCCATTGGCCCAAGAGCAATTTTGACCTAAGACCAATCGCATCATTTCTTGAAGAAATGAGAGCAAAAGAAAAAATAAAATATGTAGGTGTAAGTAATTTTGAAATATCACACATGGAAAGCATAAAAAAAGTTTGCAAAATTGACGTAAACCAAATAGGATACAACCCCTTATTTAGAAATAAAGAAAAAGATGTAATTCCTTACTGTGAAGACAACAATATTGCCATCATATCATATTCAACAATTGCTCAAGGACTTTTATCTAAAGATAATATAAAAGACAAAAGCAAATTTAATGATAATATAACAGGAAAATTAATACTTTTTAAAAAAGAAATTTGGCCTTATACTTTAAAAACCATAAATGAACTTACAAAGATAGCAAAGAGAAACAACTTAACAATTTTAGAATTAACATATTCATGGCTTAAAAAAACAAAATTAAGTGGATTTATAGTGGGGTTCAGCAAGGAGAGTTATGTAGAATCAAACTTGAATTCATTTAAAGCAGAAATTAATGAAGAGGTATACAAAGAGATCACATCAATTTTAGATAATTTTAATCACCAAACAAAAAATTTCCCAAACTTATTTAACAAAAAAATTTAAAACTTTATAAAAATAAATATTTAAATTAATAAACTTAAAAGACAATAGAATTTCCTAAAATTCTAATACCTTCTACAGTTAAATGAATATTAAAAATAAACTCTAACTCAATTAATGGTAAAAGTAGGTTTGCATTACCCCCAGTAATTATTAAATTAAATTCTTTTCTATACATCTTTTTAATATCACGATAAACACCTTCTATTAAATATTTATATTGATAAAACAAACCGCTGTTTACACTCTCAGATGTAGTTCTCTCTAAAAGATTACATGGGGTGCTAATGGAAAATTTCTTCAAAAGATAGGCATTATCTAATAAAGAATTAAAATTTATCAAAGGACCAGAATTAATAAGACCACCAAGTATTCCATCCTGCCTACTAACAGCAAAAATAGTACAAGCTGTTCCAAGATCTACTATCAAAGCATTCTCCAATGAATAATTTTCAATAGCTGCCACAAGATTTGCAAAAACGTCTGAACCTAATAAAAATTTACCACTTTTGTAAGGATCAAATGTTAAATCATAATCCAAATCAAAACTAATAAACAAAGGTTTTATCTTTAAAAAAGAAAAAATGACATTTTCAAATATTCCATTAAGAACAGGAACAACACTACTTATAAAAACTTGATTTACATTAAAATTAAAATTTTCTTCAAAAAACCTACAAGCCTCATCATACCTTAACATAAGATTTGTCTTCATTTTAATAAATAAATCAACTTTATTATCTTTAAATAAGGCAAAAGCAATGCTGGTATTTCCAATATCAATTATTAATTCTAATAATAAAGGCTTATTCATAAATATTTATTTTTTTTGCAATTTTGTCAAATCTTAATAAAAGATTAAAGATCTTCTTTTTCTTAGGTGTTGCTTTAATAACCAAAATTTTACTCAAAGGATAATACTTCCAACCATCAGAATATACGTAAAACTTATAATCTGTAAACCAATCAATTTCTCTAAATCTAACTAATGTTGGATTTAAAATATTTCCAAAAAATATATAGTTTGAATAATTAATCTCTTGATCAAAATTAATTATAACTTTGTCATCAGTAATTTCACTATTTAAAATCCTAGACGCAGCATATATCCATCTGATAGATCCACGGTCAGAAATAAAGATAAATTGGGGCATGTATTTATTATCAATAATATCAGAATAATAGCTTTCATAAGGAATTTCCTTAACATAATCACTAATTAAAGAATAATAAATCACATTAAATGAAAGCTTTAATATTAAATTATCTTTCAAATAAGATGCTATCCTTTTAAGAACCCCAGAAATTTTTAATGCATACTCAACAACATCAGATGAATTAATATTATTATTTAAAATATACACTTTTCCTTCATCTGTAACACCAAATAAAGTAAATACAAATTTATAAAGCTCCTTTTTAAAACTTGAATAAACAGAATCATCATTGCTAATCTTAAGAAACGTAAGATAATTAGATAGAATGTTGTAAGTTTGGCTAAAATCAAAATTAGAACTTAATATTTTTTTAGGATTTTTGAGAAGATTTAAAACATAGTCCAACTTGGAAACGTTTTCTGATAAAAAAATTTTTTCCAAAAGACGAGGATCTTCCTTTAAATAAACCACAAGTCTGTCTTTCTCAAGAGAGTCAATAAAAGTTTTATTTCTTGATAAATAAGAAAAAAATTTATCAATTTGATCTGAATTAGCATAATAATTCAAACTTAAATAAGTAAGTTTATGTTCATTTTTAACTAATAAAGAATCTAATTTTAAAAATATTGATTCGTGCTCTCCTCTAATTAAAGATTCTGCTAAAAAACAAACCATTAGATTTTCATCAAAGCTATAAGCACCGTATTTAAGCCATCCCCCCCTTGAAACATTCAAATTAACAGGATTGTTCCAAAAATCATAAGCGCTTTGTCTAAAATTATTTAAAGTTTCATTAAAAATTTTACTATCCACCTCTTTAATTTTTGAATGCATAATAGAATGATCTAATATATTGCTTTGATTACCCTCTATAATGGAATTTGGAATATTTTTCTTTGGCGAATCAATATAAATAGCATTTCCAATTTTAAATGTTGACTGGGGAAAAATTAAAATATCTTTTTTTCTTATTTTTACATTTTCTCCTAAAAAGACTTTATATTCCAAATTTTCTCCTTGTCTTATTGAAATAGTAGGCTTATTTAATAAAACTTCATAATGATCTTCAACCTCATAGCTTAACAAAAAGCTCTTAGAGAGATTTGATTCAATACTAAAATTATTTTCTGAATCAAACAAAAATCCTAGAAAAATATTATTTTCAAAATAAACATAAATACCCATGTCTTGCACTTTATAAGATATGGGTAAAAGATTTAACCCTGTTTCTAAAACAATAAGTGGATTAAGTTTGGACAAAAGTATCCTAAGTCCCCTAACATTAACAACAATATCATTTAAAATATATTCGCTATTTTCAACCTTATTATTTACTTCTAATTTTACATCTTTTAAAAAAAATATATTTACGTTTAAATTCCTAAATTGCAAAAATATAACAACAAATAATATTAAAACACCAAGTAATAAATTAAAAGCTACCGCCTTTAAAAGCCCCTTCATATGATGATTCTAATCATAAAAAATCAAAATATCAATATTGATTGCATAAAAACAAAAAAAATAATAAAATGTATAGGTTAGTTAATCGAGTAGGAGCATAAGTATATGAAAATTCCTAAAAATTATATTCCAGGAACAAATCCTTATAAGTCTCTACCTAAAAAACCTGTTATTGAAAATAAGAAAAAAATTACCAAAAAACAAGAGCAAATTAATTCAGAAATTATGAAATCGCAAGAGCGTATTTTAAAATTATATATGAGACGCTTGCAAAAAAAAGATCAAATAACTCTTCAAAATTTTATTCTAGAAGGACATAAGATTGGTTCCAAAATTTTCAACAATTTGCCAAAAACATTAAAAGAAATAATAGCTTTAATGAACATAGAATCTTTAAAAGTGCTCAAAAAATATACAAAAAATCCAATTAAAATGCTTTACATAAAATTTTCAAGCTGGACCTTAAATAAGCTAATCAAAACACTCGACATTGAATCTAATAATAAAACTGCAAAACATAAATAACTATTTTCAAGTTATTTTTAAATATCTTACTTATTAAATTTTTTATTCGCAATTTTTCTTACAACATCTATTGTCGATTTATTATCAGAATAAATAAAAAAATCTTTCAAGGACCATCTTTTATGATTATTAGACTCTAAAATGTACATTGAATCTAGGATATCCAATGTCATTTTATTGCCACAATAAAATTCACCAACCATACCCAATTTATCCCCAATGGCTAAACACGCTGCAATATCCCAAAGTCCTACAAAAGAAAAATAGGCCTTATAAGAACCTGTAAAAAGTTTAGCAAAAGAATATACACAAGAGCCATTAATATGAATATGAGAAGAAACATTAAGATTAAATGACCTTATAATAGACTTTGAAATTGCAAGCAAACTGTGGGTATTATAACATTCAGAATTGGTAAAAATAAACTTACTAAAATCTTTTCTTAAAGGATAGCTACCAATGTTTTTTTTAGCATAAAATACACTGTCTTGAAAGGTAATAAAAAACTCTCCGCTTAAAGGAAGAGAAATAGCTCCTTCAATAATTTTTCCACCACTAGCAAAAGCTAGCGATATTCCATATGAAGGAAGACCTGCTGCAAAAGAGGAAGTTCCATCAATCGGATCAATAATAAAAGTATTCTTTGACATTAACGCATCTTTAATATACTCTTCTCCATAAGTAGATATTGTTTCTTCCCCAAGAATAAAATTACCGGGCTTTTTGATTTCTTTGGATAAGAATTGCTCAATTTGCTTATCAACCTGAGTTACAATAGACCCATCAGATTTAAAATCCAAACTTAATTTATCACAACCACTTAATGCAAGCCTAGTTGACTCATTTAATAAAAATATAATTTTTTCAAAATCCCAATCCATTTTTATCTCGATTCTTTTATTAATAATAAATTTTAAAATTGAAAAATCATCTCTAAAAGCATAACTTTGACAAATTAACTATTTTTTAATAAAGCATTTATAAAATAAAATGTTCTAAATTAAAATAACTTTTACTAAAAATAGTATAAAAATCATAAATATCCATACCCCCAAACTTTTTTATTCTCAATCTCATAGATCATTAAATACTAAAAGCTGAAAAAATTTATTAAACACAAATTCTTTTTTCTCAGGCATACATAGTTTCCAATTACAAAAGTAATACACATAACACTTCTAAATTCAATAAAAATAAATATTACTAAAAGTCTTCATCTACTTTATTTAAAAGTATATAAAAATTCAATTTGAACTTAAAAAGCTGTTTTAAATTTTTTGGTAAGTAAATTTTCAACATTACTAACCAAATTTAATTATATTAATATCAAGGCACTTTGTGCTTTCAAATAATAACTTTAAATACTTTTGTTATTAACCTTTTAAAAAGTAAATACTCTGTAATTTTTTGATACAAACAGCATCATGATATAAAATTTAAATCTTATTGCTTTTTGAATTGTATTTTTTTTTATTTCCAAACACATTAAAAGATATTAAATCTCAAATTTTTACCGTAAAAAATACTATTAATAAAATTTTAAAAAAGAAAGAGAATTTAAAAAAAACTAAGCCTATCCATAATTTCAAACCATATTATTTAAAATAGGAATTGAAAGTTCAAAACCAAAGGTCTTTTTAGAAACCTTAACTATAGGAACTCCTTGTCTTCTTTTGTATTCATTTTTAAAATAAAGATTTAAAACTTTATCGACTATGCCTTTTTCAAAATTAAGATAAATTGAATCTACAGATTCATTGCTAATCAAATATCTATTTAAAATATCATCAAGAACTTCATATATTGGAAGATAATCACTATCTTTTTGGTCAAACCTTAACTCAGCCGAAGGTTCCTTTAAAATAATATTAACAGGAATAATACATTCATCAAACTTTGCATTAATATACTTTGCAAGATCATAAACCTCCGTCTTAAAAAGATCTCCAATCAAAGCTAATCCCCCACAAGTATCCCCATATAGGGTACAATAACCAACTGCTATCTCACTTTTATTGCCAGTATTTAAAAGCAAAGAATTTTGAGAATTACTATAAGACATTAATAAAAGTCCCCTTAATCGAGCTTGTAAATTTTCTCCAGTAACGCCTTTAACATCAAAATACCCTTCAAAAAATCTACTACTTACCTCAAACAAGTCTTTTATTGGCATTTCAATCAATTTAAAACCTAATTTTCTAGAAAGCTCTTTGGCATCAGAAATAGAATCTACTGATGAAAATTTACTAGGCATAGAAATTCCAACAACATTCTCAGCGCCCAAAGCAAAACATGCAATACACGCAACAAGGGCAGAATCAATACCACCAGATACTCCCAAATGCACCTTAGAAAATCCCGAAAAATAAATATATTCTCTTAAAACAAGAGATATTGCTAAAATAATTTTTTCAAAAAGCTCATTACATGTATCAAATTTTAAATCTTGAAATGCATCATTAGATATAAAATCAAATTCAAATCCTTTAGCTTGTTTTAGCTTCCCAAAACTATTAATAAAAAAACTACACCCATCATAAACTGCAGAATCTTCAGTTCCATAAAAATTTGAATAAACAACATCCAAATTATTCTCAACAGCAATTCTTTCAAAGAATTTTAACCTAAGATTATTCTTTTCCCTGGTGAAATAAGATTTGGATGGTACTATTAAATACTGAGCCTTCTTTAAATTCTCACCAAATTGAGGATTTAATTCTTCAAATAACAAAGAATCCTCAAAATTTAATACAGCAAATACATTGTCCTTATAATTAAAAAACTCAGGTAAATTGTATTGTGATACAGTTAAAATAACTTTATGATTACTGATGACAGAAATAATATCTACAAATTTGCCACCCTTATAAACACTATGACCAAAAACAATTAAAGTTCTATCATTAACCTGTTCTTTCATAAATTCAATGAATTTACATATATTTTGATAATATTTAGAACGCTCAAACAACTCAGCATACTTAATATTGCCTAAAAACATAGAAGGAAAAACTAACACGTCTGATCCTTTTAACAAGGCTTCACCATAATTAATTTTAAAATCAGCAATACATTTATCAAGATCTAAAACTCTGCATTTCGTTTGAGCAATGCTTATTTTCATAGGTAAATAATAAGCAATAATACATTAAATTACAACAAAAAATTTAATAGCGTAGCAAAACCAATACTGATCCATATTTTAACAATATCCTAAAATTGCGGGTATCTATAAACTCACAAAAAACAAACAAAATCAAAAAATGATCCCAAAAATATTCTAATAAATAAAAAAATTAAAATTTTTTATTTTGACAAAAAAATACACACGAACATTTTTGCCAAATAACAATATGTATCAATACAACACTATTACTAAAAGCTTAAGAAAAATATATATCTTGCAAATGATCAAAATGAATCAATTTTAGTAAATTTTAAGAAAGAAAAAAATTTGTAAAATATTTTTTTTAAAGATAAAATGCTTTATCAAAGGAGGGAAAATGGAAAAAAAAGAAACTAAAACCGAAACCGAAAAACCCAACAAACAAGATAACAAAAATACAAAATCTCAAAAAAAAGAAAACTTAAATCTGGTAAATTCTGATAAAAAAATTACCGAGCTTGAAAATGAAATTTCCAATCTTAAAGATTTGTATTTAAGAAAACAAGCAGAATTTGAAAACTTCAGAAAAAGATTAGAAAAAGAAAAAGACAATTTTGTTAAATTTGCAAATGAAACAATAATGAAAGATGTCGTTAATTTTCTTGATAACCTAGAACGAGCTATTAACTCTTCAAAAAAATCTAAAGATTTTGACAACCTATTGACAGGAATCAGTATGATTGAAAATGAAATACTATCAATCTTTGATAAAAAATATAATTTAAAAAAATTTGGAGAAAATGGTGAAAATTTTGATCCAAGTCGTCATGAAGCAATAAGTATTGAAGAGAAAGAAGATCTTAAAAATCCAGAAATAGTGGAAGTATACCAAAAAGGTTATTGCTACAACGACAGAATATTAAGAACGGCAAAAGTTAAAGTTGCTCAAAGTAAAAATTAATTAGAAAAGAAGGAGGTTTATAATATGGGCAAAATAATAGGTATTGACCTAGGAACAACAAACTCATGTGTAGCTATAATGGAGCATGGAAAGCCAGTTGTAATACAAAATTCAGAAGGAGGTAGAACCACTCCATCTATTGTTGCATACACAAATAAAGGCGAAAGACTTGTAGGACAAGTCGCAAAAAACCAAATGGTTACAAACCCAGAAAACACAATTTATTCTATTAAAAGATTTATGGGAAGAAGATTTGAAGAGGTTGCAAGCGAAATAAAAATGGTTCCTTATAAAATAGAAAAAGGACTAAATGGCGATGCACGGGTAAACATTTCCAATATAAAAAAGCAAATGTCGCCGCCTGAGATTTCAGCAGCAACTCTTACAAAAATGAAAGAAACAGCAGAGGCTTACTTAGGTGAAAAAGTTACAGAAGCTGTCATTACAGTCCCTGCTTACTTTAACGATGCTCAAAGACAGGCTACAAAAGATGCTGGGAAAATAGCGGGTCTTGAGGTGAAAAGAATTGTTAACGAACCAACTGCTGCTGCTCTTGCTTACGGAATTGAAAAAAAACACGAAGAAATTGTTGCTGTTTACGATCTTGGTGGAGGAACATTTGACATTTCAATATTGGAGCTTGGAGATGGTGTTTTTGAAGTAAAGTCAACCAATGGAGACACACACCTTGGAGGCGACAATTTTGACGATGAAATAATAAAGCATTTAATTTCAGAATTCAAAAAAGAAAGCGCTATTGATTTGTCAAACGACAAAATGGCTCTTCAAAGACTTAAAGAGGCAGCCGAAAAAGCTAAAATAGAACTTTCAGGCGCACAAGAAGCTTCAATAAATCTTCCATTTATTACAGCAGATGCAAATGGTCCAAAACACTTACAACATACTCTAACAAGAGCAAAATTTGAACAAATGGTAGACCATTTAGTTCAAAAAACAAAAGAACCATGCCTTAAAGCTATTAAAGATGCTGGACTTAAAGCTTCTGACATCAATGAAGTAATACTTGTAGGCGGATCAACAAGAATTCCTGCTATTCAAAAAATTGTAAAAGATATATTTGGACAAGATCCTAACAAAGGAGTAAATCCAGATGAAGCCGTAGCAATTGGAGCTGCTATTCAGGGTGGTATTTTAACTGGAGAAACTAAAGACATGGTACTCCTTGACGTTACTCCACTCTCACTAGGAATAGAAACACTAGGTGGTGTGATGACTAAACTTATTGAACGAAACACTACAATTCCTACAAAAAAAAGTCAAGTATTCTCAACAGCTGCCGATAATCAAACCTCTGTTGATATTAAAGTCCTTCAAGGTGAACGTGAAATGGCAGCACAAAATAGAATACTTGGTAATTTTATACTTGATGGAATACCAGCAGCACCAAGAGGAGTGCCTCAAATTGAAGTCAGCTTTGACATTGACGCTAATGGAATAGTTCACGTGTCTGCAAAAGATATGGGAACAGGAAAAGAACAAAAAATTAGAATTGAATCATCATCAGGACTCTCTGAATCAGAAATAGATCGCATGGTAAAAGATGCAGAAGCTCATGCAGAAGAAGATAAAAAATTAAAAGAAAATATTGAAGCAAAAAATACAGCTAATTCTTTAATTTATCAAACAGAAAAATCATTAAAAGAATATTCTGAAAAAATTTCAAGCGAAGACAAAGAAGCTATTGAAAATAAAATAAAAGAATTAAAAGAAAGTCTTGAAAAAGAAGACATCTCACTTATAAAATCTAGAACAGAAGAACTTCAAAAAGCTTCTTACAAGATAGCTGAAATGATGTATAAAGATTCTTCTCAGCAAAATGCAAGCAGCCAACAAGAAAATAGCACCCAAAGCAATACAAGCGAAGAAGGCAAAGAAGCTGATTACGAAGTTGTTGACGAGGATAAAAAATAGTGAAAAAAGATTATTATGAAATTTTGGGGCTCTCGAAAGGAGCCTCAAAAGATGAAATAAAAAAAGCTTATAGAAAAATAGCAATTAAATATCACCCCGACAGAAATCAAGGGAATGAAGAGGCCGCTTCTATCTTTAAAGAAGCTACTCAAGCTTATGAAATTTTAATAGATGACAATAAGAAAGCCAAATACGACAGATTTGGACATTCCGCTTTTGAAGGAGGAGGATTTGAAGGGTTTTCAGGTGGATTTAGTGGATTTTCAGATATATTTGAAGATTTTGGCGATATTTTTGATTCATTTTTTACTGGAAACAAAGGACAAGAAAAAAACAGAAAACATGCAAAAGGTGAAGACGTAGGATATAACATAGAAATATCTCTTGAAAATGCATACTTTGGTTACAAAAATAATATAAACATAACAAGACAAATACTCTGTCATTCTTGTTTAGGAAAAAAATCCGAAAAAGGTTCAAGCCCTTCAATCTGTAACATGTGTAACGGCAGCGGAAGAGTAGTACAAGGCGGAGGATTTTTCAGAGTTACAACAACATGTTCTAAATGCTACGGTGAAGGTAAAATAATATCAAACCCTTGTAAATCTTGTAAAGGAAAAGGAAGCCTTACAAAGCAAGAAACTATTCAATTAAACATCCCTTCAGGTATTGATAATAATCAACAAATAAAAATGAAAGGCAAAGGAAATGTTAATCCAGATAACCAAGAATATGGTGATCTTTATGTAAAAATATTAATAAGATCTCATAAAATATTTAAAAGAAATGGTAAAGATCTCTACGCAATGCTTCCAATAAGCTTTACTCAAGCAGCCCTTGGAAAAGAAGTAAGAATAAAAACAATCGCTTCAAAAGAGATCAAAATACAAATTCCAAAAGGAATAGAAAATGAAGAACAAATTTTAATTAAAAACGCAGGAATGCCAATTCTTCAAACCGAAAAGTTTGGAAACTTGATATTAATCACCAAAATAAAAACACCTAAAAATTTAAATTCTAATGCTATCAAACTTTTTGAAAGCTTGAGCAAAGAAATAAGAGATGGTGATGAAATAGATTTACTCAAAGTATAATATGTATATAACTCATGCCAATTCAATAATTGAAAGCATAAAAAATAATAAAGGATTTGAACTTTATATATCAAAAAAAAGTTCAAAAACCAAAGAAATTGAAAAACTGGCTAAAACACAAAATATAAAAATAAGAAGAATAAGTATAAATGAACTTGACAAAATTCTTAAAAACAAAGACCATAGAGGATTTGCATTAAAATTAAAACTTGAAAAAAATAAAAATGTAAAAACACAAACCAAAGACTTTGAAAATTTACTAGAAACATTTAAAAAAAAAGAAAATGCTTTCATCTTGCTTCTAGATGGAATAGAAGACCCCCAAAACTTCGGAGCAATCCTTAGAACAGCAGAACAGTTTAGCATAGATCTTGTAATTACTACTCAAAAACGTAGCGCAAAAGACAATTTGACAGTTTTGCGCACTAGCTCTGGTGCAAGTCAATATGTAAAAAAATTAACAGTGACAAACATAAACAATACAATAAATTTTTTGAAAAAAAATGGCTTTTGGATATACACTGGTGATGTTAAAGGACAAGATATAAACAAAATTAAAATAAACGACAAAAAAATTGCACTTATTTTAGGAAATGAAGGGAAAGGCGTACACAAGCTAATAAAAGAAAACTCTGATTTTTTAATAAGGATACCAACTAGCGGCAAAATAGACTCACTTAATGTTTCCGTATCCGCAGGCATTTTAATCTTTGAAATCAAAAGGCAACTAAATCTACTCTAAAACATTAAATTAAATAAAAACTTCATTTAAAAAAACAAAAAACCATTTTAATAAAAACTATTTTAAAAAATTTCCTAACTCAACAGAAGCAATAAACCCCTCAGCAGCAGCAGTAATGGCTTGGGCATAAAGTTTATTACTAACATCTCCACATGAAAAAACACCATCTACACTTGTTTTAACAACATCCTTAGTTACAATAAACCCTTCTTCATCTAAATCTAAAAACCCCTTTAAAAATTCTGTATTCGGTTTATAGCCAACAGCCATAAATACAGCATTTGCTTCTAATTCATAAACAACATTATCTTTTTTATTAAAAATCTTAACCGAAGAAACAGAAGATTGGCCATCTACTTCTATGGCTTCTGAATTATACAAAATTTCAACATTTGGCAACTTTGCAACACTATCTCTTAACATAGCAATAGCTTTAAGATAATCTTTTCTCACAATAATATAAACCTTATCCGCTAATTTGCTTAAATAAATTGATTCTGAAAGGGCAGTATTGCCTCCACCAATTACCGCAACCCTTTTCCCTTTGAAAAGATGTCCATCACAAATAGCACAAACAGAAATACCCTTATTCCAAAATAAATCCGAATTTTTAAGAGTTTCAAGTTTTTGGGGTTTTGATCCTGAAGCAATAATAACAGCTTTACTTTTATAAACATAATTTTCTGTATAAAGGTAAAAAATACTATTATCCCTTTTTATATACAAAACGGTTTCGAGAAAAGTTTTAGCTCCAAGATTTACCGCTTGCTCCCTCATATTTAACATCAACTCTCTACCACTTATTCCATTTTTAAAGCCAGGATAATTATAAACTTCTGTGGTTGTAGTAAGCTGTCCCCCAGGTTCAGGACCTTCTAAAATAGCAACTTTATAATTACTCATAACAGAATAAATCCCAGCTGTTAATCCAGCAGGACCAGATCCTACAATTATTACATCTTCAATAAATTCTACCTCTTTTTGAGATGAATTTTCCTTTTTAATCAAATTTATATCAATGGTTTCAAATTCTAACATATCTAAATTTCAAGTTTCTCTTAAAATCTTTAATACAAATCTTAATATTGCTGAAATTAATATTCAATGCTTAAGATTGACTCATAAGTTTATTGATATTAACCTCAAAAACAGAACATGGAATAAAAATGCCAAAATTATTTAAAACATAAGGTGAAATTTCACCAAAACTACCTACATTAAAGCCTTCAATCAAAATATCTGCCCCCCTGCCACTAATATAAAAAGTGGCTTTTGATTCTCTTAAATTAATCTCAATATTTAAATAATAAAAAAGTGTTGCAACAATTGAATTAATCTCATTAAAAGAAATTTCTTTACCGGCCATTAAAAAAGCTAAATTGGTAAAAGTACTTGTTCCTTCAATAGTATCCAAATTTTTTAAAGCCACCTTACCAACTTCAAAAATTTTATGTGGATAAGGAAAATTAGAACTAATACTTTCTGATTTTAATAAATTAGGAATTATTGATGCCCTAATATATTCATAATTCTCTGTCATTGGATTAGATACTTTTAGAAAATTTTGATCATTAATATTCATTCTATCAATAAAATCTTTCTTAGAGCCCATATAATTATAAATCATCTCTTGAAATCCCATGCCCACCATTAAATTTCTAACATCCCTTGAAAACTCTTCCAAAGCACTAAGCTTTCCCACTGTAAAGGATTTGGGAAGATCTGGACGAAAACTTGCAAGACCTTCCCCTATCATTACATCTTCAATTACATCAACCTCATGAAGAAAGTCGTTTCTATAAAAAGGTGGAATAACATAGTTTTTTAAGTCTTTAGAATAAGAACTTACTCCCATTTTCTTTAAACTAAGGCAAATACGTTCTAATGTTAAATTGCTTCCAAGCAGTCTATTAACATTTTTTACATTAAACTCTACTTCTTCTTGAAAATAATAAGGGCATACTAATTCTTCAAAACCTAAATCACAAGGCTCTCTAAACACAGTTTTTACGGGCAAAATTTCAAAACCCATATCATAAAAATCACAAGCTGCTACAGATAACGCTAACAAAGTTGCTTCAAAATCAATACCCGTAACCTCAATAAATAAATCGGTATCACCAACCCTTAAAGATCCAATATTGTTAGAATTAATTATTGGGGGATAAGAGACTACATTGTTATTATTATCTAATAATAACGGATACTTATCAAAATTTTTAATAATATGGGAATATTCTAACCCTTTGGGATGCTTTTCATTTATTTCTAAAAGAGAAAGTTCACAATCCATTCCCAAGGGAACAAACTTGTGATTAGGAGATGAAGCAACATAACTTATTGGAAATTCAATAAAATTAGAATTATACATCCCCATTGCGACTCTTCTTCTTTTTTGTCCATAATTTTGACAAAGTTTTTCTTGAAATTGAATTAGTGTCTCAAGCATTCTGTCATTAATAATTAATCCTTTTGCTAAAAATCCAAAAATAAACGGCCTGATTTGAGACATTTTATTATCAACTAAAATTTCACCATAATGCCTTTTAAAATCTCCTTTTTTTGAAAAAAAATCATAATAAGGCATTTCTCCAAAAAAATACGTTTTTATTTGACGCGCAAGTCCAGTATAAGACCACAAATCTGGTCTATTTGTATCATTAAATTCTATTTTGATTTTTCCCGAACTTTCATCAAACCCATCAAATTCTGCTTTAAATGGTTCAAGTAATTCTGAAATTTCTAAATTTGTAAAATTTTTTCCTATTTTATCTAAAAAAAGATTTTTGTAAATTTCTACCTTTGGCATCTCATCTTTCCTCGTCTTAAAATAACATCCCCAATATCATAAGTAAAAAGATCTCTTAAATCATTTAAACCTAAGTGCATTAAAGCCATTCTATCAATTCCAATCCCCCAAGCAATAACAGGAAGATCAATACCCAAAGGCTTTGTAACTTCTGGTCTAAAAATTCCACTTCCTCCAAGTTCAAACCAACCAAGAACAGGATGTTTTACATGCATTTCAATCGAAGGCTCAGTAAAGGGAAAATATGCGGGAACATATTTAACTTCTGTAGCGCCCGCAAGCTCCTTGGCAAAAATTTCAAGAAGGCCCAGCAAAGTTTTAATGTTAGCGCTATCCTCAATAACAATCCCTTCGGTTTGATAAAAATCGACTCCGTGAGTTGCATCTACTTGATCATATCTAAAACATCTAATAACTCCAAAATATCTACCTGGGTTTTTGGCATTAATTAATTGCTTTGCAGAAAGAACAGTACCCTGAGTTCTTAAAACTAATCTCTTAGAAAGATCTTCACTAAAACTATACCTCCAACCTCTTGAACCTGTTGCATATCCTGTTTCATGAGCTAATTTTACATTAGAAAAATAAGGTTCGGGTAAAGATTTTTGCATACTAGGATCTGAAATATAATAAACATCCTTAATGTCTCGAGAAGGATGGAATTGGGGCATAAAAAGAGCATCGTTGTTGAAAAATTCTGTTTCTACTAAAGGACCGTCAAACTCTTCAAAACCAAGACCTACTAATTTGTCTTTAATTTTAGAAATATAATCTAAATAAGAATTAAAGCGCCCAATAAAAGTTTTAGCTGATGGAATATGAATATTATAAGCTCTAAATTTTTTATTCTCATACGTTTTATTCTTTAAAATTTCGGGAGTAAGCTTAGTAAGCTCATCTCCTGTCAATTTACTTTTCATTAAAAAATTTTTTACTTCCAACCCAAAACTA
The DNA here is from genome assembly GCF_030436345.1 of [Borrelia] tanukii. Taxonomy (GTDB): domain Bacteria; phylum Spirochaetota; class Spirochaetia; order Borreliales; family Borreliaceae; genus Borreliella; species Borreliella tanukii. The sequence goes on along the minus strand of NZ_CP124038.1, from coordinate 523,627 downwards.
GATAATCTAAACTTCAAATCAAGTTTTTCTATTATTTTAAAAAATACAGAATCTGCTCCTTTTTTTTTAGAAAAATTTGATATTAATAAAAGCTCTTCAGTTGTCAAACTTTCTCTGAGAAGATCACCTCTTTTTGCTCTTTCTAACAAAACACGTATTTTTTGATAATTAGCCTCTATGTCGTCTAAACAATTTACAATAATCTGTTTATTTGAATCAAGAGAAATAATGCCTTCTTTTAATAAATTACCAAACGCTTTTCTCACCTCTTTAACATCAAGATCAAGCTCTAAGGCTAAATTTGAAGCCAACACTGCTTTTTTAGATACCAGATTTATTATTTTTTCCTCAACAAATCCAGTTCTTAAAGCACCAAGACCCCTTTCTGTTGCTTTATAAAATACATTCAATTTTCTATAAATTTCTTCAATAATTCTTTTAGAATTTAACCATTCAATTGTTTTATTTGCTTGACCTTCATTAAACCCCAATTTTTCAATAATAATTGAAGCAGAAATATTATCCTCTTTTTTATTATTTAAAATTACTTTTATTTCAAGAGGATGTAATGTTTTTATTAAATTTAAATCTGCCTTCATAAATATAACCCTTAATCACCCTTGTTGCTTATACCAAGCTCTAAAATAAGCTCAACTTCTCCAATAGATAACTTAGTAGCTCTAGAAATTTCTTCAGCACTCCATCCCTGCCTCATTAATTTTATTACAGAATTTCTAACAGTTTCATTATTAAGACCAACATTATCTTGATATTTAGAATCTGTTTTGACAAGAATGCCAAGAGTTTTGATTCTCTCTTCTGCTGCAAGATTTAAATTCTCTAGCCTTGTTTCAGATTTCACTACCTTCTCTCTCATGGTCAAAGTATTTTGCAGCCTATTTTCAATATCTAAGAGCATTTCCTTTAAATTTTGAGCATTAATCAAAACTTCTTCTGACAATCCTTTGTTTAATAAGAGATTTGAAACAATATTTTCCATATCCTTGAGATTGTTCTGAAACTTAGTGCTCTCTTTACTTAAAGCATTAAATCTTTTCTCTACTTCATTTATTAAATCAAAATTTTTATCAACAGACTCTATAGTATTCTTTAATATACTCTCTTTGTTGCTAATTCTTTCATAATTATCAAGAATAGTTCTCTGCTCATCAGCTATCTCTTTTATTTTGGCTTTATAAATTTGCATTTCATCATAAGATTCGATTAAGCTCTTATATCTACTGTCAAATGAAGAGTAAAATTCAAAAAATCTATTAAAATCATTCTTAATAGCCTTAATAGATTCCTGCTCTAACTTTAACTCATTAAAAGTTTCTATGATACCTAATGTTTCTTTTTGAATACTATAAAACTCTTTGTTAACGTTTTCAAAATTATTTTTATATTCCTGAGCAAGATCTATCTCATTTTTTAAAGTTTTCCATAATTCTTCCAACTTGTCCTTAAGAGAATAAGCCTCCAAAAATATCGAATTATTTTTTTCAAGCTCAGCATCTAGTTTTTTAAAATTTTCAATTTGAAAATTTATTTTATTATAACTCTCTTCAAATTCTTCTCTCAAATCAGCTTTATATTCAACCAAATTGTCTTTAATATCACTAACAAATTTATTAAACTTAACATCACAATTTGATATTTTAGATTCAAGTTCTAAAATATTAGTATCCACTTCTTTCAATAACTCTTTATGATTTTTCTTAAATTCAACCTCAAATTTATCAATTTGTTTTTGTAAGTCATTCTTTACGGTTTCAATTTCCAAAGTTGAATGTTTTAAACTTTTTTTAAGCTCATCCTCAAATAAACCAAAATCTGATTTTATAGATTTAGAAAACGAATTATATTCATTCTCAATTGATGTCTCAATACTATTTCTGTATAAACTAATTTTTTCAGAAAATTCTGAAATATTTTTATGCATTAATTCAATTTGACCTTCAAAGCTTTCTTTATCATTAGAAATTACATCAACCATTTCCCGCCTTACTTTATCAAGATTAGCAGACAAAATTGTAAATTCTTGCTCTAATTTTTGATTAAGCTCAAAAATCCTATCTTCAAGATTCTTTTGTTGAGTCAAAAATTTCACTTCTGCTTGAATTAATATATCTTCGGTTTTCTTATTAACCCTTTCGTCTATTTTTTCTACTTTAAAATCAACAAATTTTTCAAGATCTAAAACTTTAAGATTTAACGACTCACCAATATTTTTAAAATCAAGATGAACTGATTGTTCGATTTTTTTAGCCTCGCTTTGCAAATTGCCAAAAATCTCTTCAGCCTTAATCTCAAAACCATCTTTAAAAGATTCTAAACCAATTTTAACATTAAGAATATCATTCTCAAATGATCTAATTCCAAGTTCAGCAAGATTTATTCTCTCCTCTATTGCACTATAAGATTTTTCTTGCCAATTTTTTACATCATCTTTAATATTTAAAAACCAAGAATCAATAATATTTTGTTTATTATTTACAAAATCAATAAATTCATCTACTCTCCCAGTAATATTGGTTTCCATTAAAGCTATCTCGCTCTGCATATCTTTTTTTTTAGAAGAAAATTCTTTAGTAAAATCCAAATAAAAATTTTCTTTATCTTTTTTCATTTTTTGTTCAATATCTAAATGGAAACTTTGAATAAGCTCTGTTTTGTTTTCCAAATTTTTAGACAAATCGTATTCTAAATTTTGAATTTTATCATTATATGAAGCAATAAAATTTTCCAAAGAATATTTAAGCTCTTCGCCTCTAATTTTCAAATCTTTAAAAAAATCTTCTTCTAATAACTTAAGATGCGACGAAACATTGTGATAAGACTCTTCTTTTAATCTAATAATATCTTTTTCAACATTATTTAAATTAGATTCTAGATTTTTAAGATTTTTTAGTTGAGATTCAAGTTCAAAAATCATATCTTTATTTGAATGTTTAAATTCCTCACTTAAAGTTGTAATATAGGAATTTGATCTCTCTAAAAACTCATCGTACATATCAGCATACTTTTTCTCAAGACCATCATATTGACTTAAAGCTAAATTATCAATGGTTTTAATTTTGCTATCAATTTTACTCTCCAAATTCAATTGCCCTTCATTGCACCTTTCTTCAAGTTCAATATACTTAAGATTAAAGTCATTAGCTATTTTATCAATACATACATTCACTTTATCATTCAAATTTTTCTCTATGCTATCAAAAGTATTTTCAATAGATTGTAAAGAATCAATTCTCTTATGAATTTCATTTTCATACTTTACAATGTCATCATCAATTAAAGTGTTTGCCTTTTTTATACAAAACTCAAAATGATTTTTTATATCCTCTTCAACGCTTGCCTTAATCTCTCCAAATTGAGAATTTATAACACTGTAACAATCCTTAATTTTATCTCGCAATTCCTTTTCAAACTCTAGAATATCTTTTGACCTTTGCTCTATTATCTCAAAATTATGATCCATTTCAGAAATCTTAATCTGCAAATTTTCATCATTATTTGTAAGTGTTTTATAGATTTCATCTCTAATTTTTGAAATAGCTCCCTCACTTTCAATTAAAAACGTAGAATATCTCTCTTCAAAATTGCTCTCAATAAGTTTAAATCTTTCCTTATAAAGATCGTTTAAAAACTCAGACTTACTCTCAATATTATTCTTAAGATCATTTGTTATCTCTCCAAATCTCTCTTTTGCTTGCATAATATCACTATCAATCATTCTCCTATAATCAATTGCTTCCTCTAATCTAGATTTATAATACTGTTCAATCTCTTTGACAAACTCACTAATTTTTGCCTCTCCATCATCTGTTAGATCTTTAATTTTTAATTCAAATTTTTCAACTTGATATTTTGATACATCAAAAGATTCCTTAAGTTTTTGAAGATTTTCATCCATACCTTTGCTAAGACTATCTATTCTATCTGTTAATCTTCTATTTAGATTTTCAATCTCATGCATTATTTCATTTTCAAGTTTACTAGAAATATTTTCTGAATACCCTCTATAATTAGATATAACCTCATTATATTTCCCATTAATTTCTTTGTTTATATCATTAAACTTTACACTAAGAGAATCAAGAGTAATGTCTATATTAGCCTGAAAAGAAGCAATATCGGTTCTTTTATCCTGTAATAGACTATCAACCTCTTTAACAAATTCCTCTGAATTATTTAAAACTACAGCAAACTTTTTTGACAAATTTTCCTCAAGATCTCTAGTCTCTTTATTGAAATGGTTCATTATATCCTGCAAAAGCTCATCAGAATATATAGCACCTTGATTTCTAAACTCATCTATTTTCTCAAGATAATAGCTCTCAAGACTTTCTATGGAAAATTTAAGCTCTTTAATTTTTGTAGTCACCTCAGAATCTATTAAATCCAGATCCACTTTACCCGAAGACAATAAATTTTCAATTTTAACGGTTATTTCGTTTAATTTGCCTTGCCAATCGCTAAGCTTGCTGTCTACTTCGTTGTTAATTGAATCTTTCCTATTTAAAATATCTTTAGAAATTCTATCTAAAAAATCATCAATTTGCTTCTGATTGTCCGATTTTATATTAGAGATAATCTGTAGTTTTGATTCAATAAATTCATTAAGATCAGATTTAAAATTATTTAAAACATCTTCTGATTCAATCTTGAAATCTTTTAATTTATAATCACATTCTTCAATTTTACTGATAACAAAAGCGTTCTTATCATCAAATTTTTTGTTCAAATCTTCAAGCATAAATACACTTTTATCTTTAATTATTTCTGTTTGCCTATTAATAAATTCTTTAATTTCTAATATAGCCTCATCACTTTGTGAATATGACATATCCTTTAATTCTTTATATTTTTCTATTACTAAACTCTCAATATCACCTGTTTTTAACAAAACATATTCCATTCTATCATTAACATCTTTTTCCAGATTTTCTATTTTTAAAGTAGCAGATGAAAGTAGCTCTTCACTAGAGATCTTAATATCAAGCAACGATTTATTTAAAGCAATAAGCTCATCTTTCCAACTGCCATGCATATCCATAGCTTTTTTTTGAATATGATCTGAAAGATCATTAAAAACATTCTCACTAAGCTCTATTCCTTTGTCTTTTTGAGTCTGAATTAAACTTAGAAATTCTTCATTTGTTTTATTTATTTGAGATTCAATATTTTTTAAATTAGAATCCATTTCATCTTGCCACTTTGAATATTGAAGCTTACTTTCTTCTAGCTGACGAACAAAAATATTTACCTCATCGTAATAACGATCCTTAAACTCTAATATATTTTTTCCAATTTCATCTTTAATGTTAATTAAACTAGTATTAAAATCTGATTTTAAAATCTCTTGGTTTTTTTCAAAAAAATTACAAAAAGATCCAATTTCATCTTCTAATTTTTTATTTAAATCTTGAAATTCTTGATAATTATTAGCCGCTTCTTGAGAGAGTGTGTCAAATTTTTCACCATAAATTAAAGAAAATTCATCCATTTCTGCTGTTAATTTATCTTTAAAGCCTTTATATTTAGATTCCATTTGATCCTCAAATTTAGAGCTGGTAGAATCCAAAGATTCAAAAAGAGTCTTGTACTTGGCATTTATATTATCACTTAAATTTGAATAATTATTATTAAACCTGCCATCAATTTCTTCAAAATTAAAAATCAAATTATCATTAAGCTTAATAAGTTTGTCTTGAATATTTGAATCAACATCTAAAAGTTGAGATTCTAATTGCATTTTAAGTTGACTAATATCATATTTAAAACTTTCACTAAACACCTCAATATCTGATCCAAACTTATTTTTAAATTCAAGATACATTCCATTAGAATCATCTTCAAGCTTCTTCATTAAGTCAATAGCGCCTACCTGAACACTTTCCATTTTAGAATTCAAATCTAGCAAACTAAGCTCTACCCTTTCTCTAATGTTCTTATCAACTTGACTTATTTTATCTTCATAATCTTCATAAATATTTTTAAGATTCAACTCAAGTTGAGATCTAAATTTATCAAAAACATTATCAACCTGCTCCTCATACTTTCCCATTTCTATTCGTATTGACTCTTCAAGTGAATTGATCCTTGAATAAACATTGTCTTTGAAAGAAGAACTCATGGAAGAAATTTCATCATCCACCAAAATTAATTTACCCTCAAGTTTATCTTGAATGTCCTTAGAACGATCATCAACGTATGTAAAGATATCCTTAAATTTATTTTGCAATTCCTCATTCAGTCTATTTAGAATAAAATCTTCTTTCTCATTAATTTTATTCTTTACACTTTCCATAATAAGCTCTATAGAATCTTCTATTAACTTATATTTGTTTTCATAAAAACTAAAAGAACTTTCTATCTCTTTGTTATATTTGCTAATATTAAATTCAACTTTTTCAAGAAAATCTTTAAATTCTAAATCTAATTTCTCATTGCCCTTAACTAAAATATCCTTTTTTCTCTCTTCAATATTTACCAAATCTTTTTCATAAAGATCAATCTCTTTATTCAAATTATCCATTTTAAAAACAAGATCCTTAATATTAAGATCAAACTTTTCCCAACTAGCAATTTTAATAGACTCAAGATTTTCTTTATTGGTTTTGTCAAATTTTTCTAACACTGAATTCAAATTTGATTCAACAGAATCGATCTGAGTATTAAATCCTTTTAAAGTTTTTGAAAGTTTATCTACTATTTTCCCATCAACTTGTAATCTTTGTATATTCTCTTGAACTTTAAAGGACATTTCATCAAGATCCTTAAGCATAGAATCATGATAAGCTATCTTTTTTTCAACCTCTGCAAAATCATTGCTTTTGTTTTTAATCTTTTTCTGAACTTCGTCAATCTTTTTTATTATTTCTATACTAGATCTTTGATAAGCTTCCATATCAACAGCAAGATCATTAATTTCTTTTGTTTTATCTTCAATAAAAGCTTCAAGATTAACCTTTGCAAGATCAATGAACTTTTTAATTTTATCTAAAGCTCTAGAACGCTTATCATATTGCCTATAGACAAACAAAACTATTGAAACCACAAAAAGGTTAACTAAAATAGTCGCAAAATCTATCATAAAATATTTTACCCATATTCTATATATTCAAACGTATATATTCTCTTAAGTCTTTATAATCATGAAAAATAAAATCAATCATCCCTTTGCAATTTATACTCTTTTTTGAAAAAAAAGCTGCTTTCATTGAAACATTTTTAGCACCTAAAATGTCATACTCATAAGAATTCCCTACATACAAAATATTATTACTACTTAAATTCAAATCCTCAATAACTTTTAAAAAAGGTACTTTATGTGGTTTTAAATATCCAGTATCTTCTGAGGAATAAAGAATATCCCAAAAACTGTCTTGAATGCCCAATAAATTTTTGACACGATCCAAAATAGGAAAGTCTGACATTACACCCAATTTTATTCCCTTAAATTTAAGCCAATAAATTAAATCTTGAACCCCACGATATGGCTTGAGCTTTTTAAACTTATCGCTAAAATTTTGACTGTAATATATTTTATTTAATAAAAAAGCACACCGATTCTCATCAAGATTTAAATACTGAGAAAGCATTTTAACCTGAAGGGAAAATAATTCATCTCTATTTGAAGGCAAAAATTGATTATTTTGTAAAATTCGTATTTTTTTTCTAATCTGTTTAAAAGCTAAAAAAAACTTGAAATTAGTTAAAAATTCAAAAAACATTAATTTATTTCTATCCACCTCAGGATATAAGGTGCCATCTAAATCAAATATTACAGCTTTAATCATGATGATTGATTATTTGCCTTTATAGGTATAGGCACTATCGATAAATTTTCAGGAACCTTAACTCTAACTAAATGAATATAAGATTTTGGATATCTTTTTTGAAGAGACTGAATTGAAGTCTCAGCATTAACCTCATTAACAGAAACTCTAAAAATCCTATTTTCATCAAGAAATGGAAGAAACAAAACAACATGTTTATGAAGCACCATATTTGATAAATTGTCGACACCTGTGCTAATAGATCCAAAATAAATATACCCAGGCTCATCTAATGCCAAACTATATAATAAAAACTCTAAATTTTCAATTTTATAGCCACGATTGTCAATATAATCAAAAAACTTAATATTATTGACATCATTTTCCTTAACTTTAGATAAATTTAAATTCACATTAATATTATTTATTCTATAGGCAATATTACGAATCCAATCAAGACCAAAAAAAGGATCCTTATTAAATTCCTGACTTTTAGTAAAAACAGTGCCTCTAACGCCAATATGCTTAAGCTTAAGATCATCAATTTTTAAAAGTCGTCCCGTAATTGATTTATAAATCGAATCTGCTACCCATTTAACAAATCCTGAACAATTAAATCCCACAGGATCTTTTTGCAACAACCCAGTTTCTATATGTACCATTTTGCCATATTCATCCATTGCACCATCAACAACCTCAGCAATAGGAAAAGATGCAAGAGCTTTCCTTAAATTAACTGCCATATTAGAAATATTTTGATAAATATCAAAATATTCAGGAATAAAATACCTAAAATCAATAACTTTACCAATATAATTTATTATATTGCCAAGAGAAATTACTGCAATATCTTCAATCTTAAAAGGCAATTTAACGTCTTTATAAATTAAAGTATTTACTAAATAAAAATCAGCACTAGAAGAAAATTTTGCAGACTTTATCCTAATAAACGTATCACCTCTGTTTATAAAAAATATTTTTATCTGTTCAATACCGTCTTTGCCCACTTTAATTACATAAGACCCTGGGAAAATATAGTCCACATTCTTTTTTTTATTAAAAAAAGAATAGTAAACATACTCAGAAGAAACTGCACTTGAAACTTCAATGTAATAATTTTCTGCAATAAAATGCTTTATTGGACTTATTTTTTTTTGCACATAGCTTGAATTAAAATATTTTGAATACTTAGTCCTTATATCAAAATCATAAAAAAAACTCTCAAGCGCAAACAGATTTAGACTCTTAATCATTAAGAACAAAAATATATATTTCACTTTAAATCTCTTATTTTCTCCCTCAATTCTACTAAAATTGGAATATTTTTATACCCAATTTTACGCAAATTATTTACTAAATAATTATAGTAAGAATTTGGAAAATTTTTTATTTTATTTGCAAAAAGAATAAACTTAACAGGATTAGAACTAACTTGTGTAATGTATTTTATTTTATGAGAAATATTTAAATGATAATCTTTGATCCACAAATTCAACATTCTATTTAAATCTGGGGTACTGGTTTTAAACTCAAGCTGATCTTTTAACCTAAAGGCTTCTTTAAAAAGAGAATTCAGGCCTATCTTTTTATGAACAGAAATTCTAAATATAGGAGCAAAATTTAAAATAGGAAAAAAAAATTTCACACGACTCTTTAAGGCTTCAAAATAACCTTTAGATTCCTCCACAAGATCCCATTTACTAAATACAATAATAATTCCTTTCCCTTTTTTAGCAACATAATGGGCAATCTTTTTATCCTGAGAAGTCAATTCTTCTTTAACATCAATCAATAAAAACACAATATCCACCATGTCGATTACTTTTAATGCCCTATTAACAGAATAATATTCAACAATTTCATTTACCCTTGCCCTTCGCCTTATCCCAGCTGTATCAATAATCTGAAAAACTTTCCCATTTCTAGTGAACTTAGTTTTAATAAAATCTCTAGTAGTACCGGGTTGATCTGAAACAATTGAAATTTCATTTCCAGATAAATAATTAATAAGAGTAGATTTGCCTGAATTGGGCTTGCCTATAATCCCAACCTTAATATCAACTTCATCCTCAACATTAGCTTCGCCAACTTCTACTTTTAAAAAATCTCTAAGCTTAGCAATGCCTCGGCAATGAACTGCACTAACTAGAAAATAGCGCTTGAACCCTAAATTATGAAATTTATAAGCTAAAAATTCCTTATCTTTAGTATCTACTTTGTTTAAAACCAAAATTACCTTATCAGTATATTTTCTCAGTTTTTCAATAATCTGATAATCTTCAAGTAAAATTTCATTAACATCTAAAACCAATAAAATTAAATCAACTTTTTCTAAAGAGCTTAAAACCTTTTGCACAACAATTTTGCTAATCTCATCTTTTAGGATCGTAAACCCACCAGTATCAATTAATTTAAAACTAAAAGATCCAACCTTACAAACCTCTTCAACTAAATCCCTAGTAACACCGTAAGTACTCTCAGTAATACTTCTTTTTGTATCTAAAATTCGATTAAATAAAGCAGATTTCCCAACATTTGGTCTACCAACAATAAGAACCTTTTTATAACTAAGCAAAGAAAAAACACCTCTTTATTTATTCCGATATTTCCATTATAATATCAAATATTAGTATTTATGCCAATTGCACATGAGTGTTTATATTGAAAAGAAAAAAAAGTTCAAGCTCGACAAAATCAGACATACTCTTAATTTTAATTGCCATTATTTTAACAATAATTAGCGCACTATTAATAATCAAAAATTCGCTTATTATGCATATTTTTAAGGAAAAAAATAACGATAACGGTTTATTTGAATCAAGTCAAACACAAGATAATAAGTTGATTGAAGCTAAAAAAACCACCAATAAAAATACAAATATAAAAATACTCAAAAATGAAAATTTTTTAATTCAACCACCAGAAATAAAAAAACTTGAAGAAGAACTCAAGCAAAATCAAAGAAATAATAACCTTAAAAACAAAAAATTTATTAAACTTTATTTTATAAAAGTTACCCCAGAGGGATATTTTTTAAGACAAACTGTCAAAAGAGCTATATATTACGACAAAAATATTCTTGAAGAAACATTAAAATCTTTAATTAAAGGGCCAAATGAATACGAGCTAAAAAATAATTTTTTAAGTTTAATTCCTATAAAAACTAAGCTATTAAACTTAAGCCTAAGCGAAGGAATTGCCAAAATAAACTTATCTAAAGAATTTTATGAAAATAGTTTCGGAATTGAGGGAATAATTAATCAAATCGCTCAAATAACCTTAACATGTCTTGAAATTAAAGGTATTACTGGAATAATTTTAACAATAGAAAATAATCCAATAATACTTGAAGAATTAAACTTAAATTTCTCAGGAATATTAAATAAAAAGACTTTAGATAAATATTAAAATTCAATATTGCTAAGCAATTGCATAGAGCTCGCAATATTTAAAACACTTGATCTAGCAACTAAAAACATAAATTCTTGATTACCTTTTTTACCCTTGGTTTTTAACCTTAATATATTTTTAACTTGTAATTTATTTTTATAAAACTTTTCAATTACATTTTGCAAAATTATCTTCAAATACTTCCCATTCACAACCCCACTAAAATTTTCTATATCTAAATTTAAACTTTTAAACTCAAACTGGGGCTTGATCAAAACTATAATAAAATTATCAGAAAGTTTATCTATTAAATTTACACATATACTTACTGATGATCTAAAAGAAACATCTACAACAGCAAAATTAGGCACAATTTTAAATTCTGTAACATCAAAAATATTAGTTCTCTCTAAAACTTTAACTCTTGGATCAATTCTCAATTTATAAGAAAGTTGATTAATGCCCACATCAATTGAATAAACAAAATTGGCACCATACTGCAGCAGACAATCAGTAAAACCACCGGTCGAAGAGCCAACATCAACACAAATTTTATTTTTAACTTCGATCTCAAAATATTTAAGAGCTTCTAAAAGCTTATAGCCTCCCCTTGATACAAATATTTGACAAACATTATCAACCAAATCTATTTTACTTGTTTTGTTTATTAATATTTTAGGGTTTTTTTCTTTATGAGAATTTACATATACATTACCCGTTAAAATCAAAACCATTAATTCTTTTCGTGTTTTTTCTGGATACCTTTTACAAAGTATATTTAATAAATTATTTTTGAATCCTTTCAATTTTTAAAGCACGACCTGTCTTTAAATTAGAAGTAATAATAACTCCTTGTAAAATTGTGTCATCTTCCACAACTTCAGCTCTTAAAGGGGTGTATTCAAGCAAACTTTTAATAGAAATATCGGGATTAAATCCTATTACAGAATTTAATCCCCCTGTCATTCCAACATCACTAATATAAGCTGTCCCTTTTGATAATATTCTTTCATCTTTAGTCATAACATGAGTATGAGTACCAACCACACCTGTTACAAAACCATTTAAAAAATATCCAAAACTTTCTTTTTCATAATTACTCTCAGCATGAAAATCTACAAAAATGGTTTTAACCTTATTACTTAGCATATTAACCAATTTCTTTGCATTATCAAAAGGATTTTTAACGATAAAATTCATATTTAAAACCCCCTGAACATTAATCACAGCAATCTTTTCATCTCTAATAGTAAAAAAACAATAGCCATGCCCATCTAACAAATCTGAGAAATTATTTGGCCTTAAGATATACATCTGCTTATTTAGGTAGTCATTTATTTTGCAATTAGAATACACATGATTACCCGTCGTAATAACATTAACACCCGATCTAAAAAGATTATTTGCTATTTTTGGAGTTATTCCAAAACCATTTGACGAATTTTCTCCATTAGCAATTACCAAATCTATTCTATATTTATTCTTAATATTTTTAAGATTAAAAAAAACTTTTTTTAATCCACTCTCGCCTATTATATCCCCAATTATCAAAGTTTTAATAGTGCTATCTTGCATATTCAATAACTCTGGTTTCTCGAATAATTGTAACTTTAATTTTCCCAGGATATCTCATTTCAGTTTCTATCTTCTTAGCAATATCTCTTGCAAGTACAATTGATTTTTCATCATTAACCAAGGCATTGTCAACAATAATTCTAACCTCACGACCAGCTTGAATCGCATAACATTTTTGAACACCTTCAAAACTATAAGCAATGTCTTCAAGTCTTTTAAGTCTATTTATATAGTTATTTAAACTTTCCCGCCTTGCTCCAGGGCGAGATGCAGAGATAGCATCTGCTATTTGAACAACAATAGCCTCAAGACTCTCAGGTTTCACTTCATTATGGTGCGCAGCAATAGCATTAACAACAATTTCGCTCTCTCCGCAACTTTGAGCAAGTTCAGCACCAGTAATAGCGTGTCCCTCGCTATTATCAGAAATACTTTCCATCCCCTTGCCAATATCATGCAAAAGGCATGCTCTTTTTACTACAATAGGGTCTAATTTCATCTCTTTAGCTAAAATTTCTCCTATTATAGCCGTTTCTTTCGAATGGCTTAAAACATTTTGACCATAACTACTTCTAAAATAAAGCCTTCCCAGTCCTCTAATAAGTCTCTTATCAAGCCCATGTATATTAAGATCAAAAACTACTTTCTCACCTTCTTCTTGAATAATGCTATTTATTTCATTGGTAACATTATAGACAACTTCTTCAATCCTAGCAGGATGAATTCTACCATCTGTAACAAGTCTTTCTAAGGTCCTCTTAGCAAGCTCTTTTCTTATTGGATCAAAACAAGATATAACAACAGCTTCGGGAGTATCATCAATAATGATGTCCGCTCCTATTAAAGTCTCAAGAGCCCTAATATTACGCCCCTCTTTGCCTATAATCCTCCCCTTCATCTCGTCATTAGGCAATTCAACAGAAGCTACTGTAAACTCCGAGCTTACCTCTGTAACAATGCGCTGCATGGTAGATACTAAAATATCCTTTGCGACTTTATCTGCTAATAACTGAGCTTCCTGTTCACTTTTATTGATAATAACTTGAGCATCTCTTTTAGACTCATGCTCAACCTTTTCAATTACAATTTTTCTTGCATCTTCTCTTGTAAGACCAGAAATACTCTCCAATCTTTTAACAAGATCGGCCTCTTTTTCTCTTATTAGTTTTTCTTTTTGTTCAAATTCTTTAATTTTAAAATCAACTCTAGACTGCTGTTTATCAAGAGCAGATATTCTCTTATCTAAGGTTTCTTCTCTTTGTAATAATCTTTTTTCCAGATTAACAATCTCATTTTTTCGATCTCTTATATCCCTATCTTGCTGGTTTTTTTCTTTAAGCATTTGAGATTTTGCATTAGCAATAATTTGCTTTCTTTCATTTTCTATCTCTAATTGTGATTCTACCCTTACTTTTGTCAGATTTTTTTCTAAATCTAATAAAGACAATCTACCTAAAAAAACTCTTACTAAAAATCCTAATATAAAGCCAGCAAAAATAGAAGAAAAAATAATATATATCATATCATTTAACTCCTATGCTGTTTAAAAGCAATTTAAACTTTAATCTTTAAAACAGTGTGCTAAAATTATCAATTATTCAACTTTTAAAGGCTTTTCAACTAATTCTAGAATAGCCATTTCAGCCGCATCTCCATATCTTTTCCCTAATTTAATCATCCTAGTATACCCACCACTTCTTTGTCTAAAAACAGGAGAAATTTTGGTAAACAGCTTATTCAAAATATACTTATCATGTATAAATTTTGACAATTCTCGCCTATTATGCACAGTATCAACTTTTGCCTTTGTAATTAATCTTTCAGAAAATCTTTTAACTTCAAACAACTTTGCCTTGGTAGAAGAAATTTTTTCATGTTTTAAAAAAGAAATTACCATATTTTTTAAAAGTGCTCTCCTGTGACTAGATTTTCTATCTAACCTATTAAAACCCAATTTTGTTTTCATGAAACAACCTAAACTCTCCTTTTATTCAGATATTTTAACATTCTTACTCAATACAGATAAAGCATCTTCTTTAGACATTCCTAAAAACAAGCTATAAGAACCAAGTTTTTCAATTATCTCTTCTAAACTTTTTTTCCCAAAATTTCTCGCCTTAGAAAGCTCTTCTGCATTTTTACTAATCAGTTCTCCTAAAGTTCTAACATTTTCTTTTGCTAAACAATTTAAAGACCTAACTGACAAATCCAATTTCTCAATACTCATATCAAGTAAGTTATAACTTTCTGATTTTGATTTCTCAAAAGATGTATTAACATTATCTTCGAAATCTACAAGGGGAAACAAAAACTCTCTTACTATTGATGCGGCCTTTTTTATCGCATCTTTGGCAGAAATAACACCTGTAGTCCAAATTTCCATTACAAGCTTGTCATAATCTGACCTTTGACCAACCCTAGTATCTTCTACAGAGTATGAAACTTTCTCTATAGGCGAAAATATAGAATCTAAAGCAATAACATTGACTTCTTCTAAATATTTGGAATTTTGCTCAGAAGAGACATAGCCCCTACCATAATTAATTTGAAATTCAAGGTCTAAATTCGCATCATGTGACAAAGTAGCTATAACTAAATCTTTATTAAAAACTTCAATTCCATCTCTTTCAAAATGAGAAGCTTTCAAAACATTGGTTTCTTTGCCGCTAACATTAAAGCTTATTGTCTTTCTTTGCTCCCCTTCTCCAAGTTTCAAATGTATATTTTTAATATTAGCAATGACCTCAAGAGTATCTTCAGAAACCCCAGGAATCAAATCGAATTCACTTGAAACAACCTTTGACGAAGAGTCTTTATTGTTAGACTGAACTCTCATAGCGGTAATCGCATACCCTTCAATAGAAGAGAGCAACACGCGCCTTAAAGTATTGCCTATAGTAACCCCAAAACCTCTTTCAAAAGGATATATCGTAAATTTACCATAAGATCCATCATCTTGGCTTTTCAAAAATTCAATTTTTTCAGGTATAGTGAAATCTTTCAAAAATTTTTCCACAGGCATTCAATAACTCCTTCTAGCTAAACTCGTCTGGTTTTTTTCGGTCTGCATCCATTATGAGGAATAGGGGTAATATCTGAAATTGATTTTACAGTCATTCCAGTCGAACCAATAGCTCTTATTGCAGATTCTCTGCCAATACCTGGTCCTTTTATATACACATGAACATAATTAATTCCAAAATCTCTCACTTTATTTAAAGCAGATTCTGCTGTTATTTGAGCAGCATATGGAGTCGATTTTTTAGCTCCTTTAAAACCCATCCCACCAGCACTTGCCCAAGCCAAAGCATTCCCCTTTATGTCAGATACAGTAACTATGGTATTATTAAAAGTAGCTTGTATATAAACGTTTCCCTCTCCGATATTTCTTTTAATTTTTTTTTTGCTATTAGTTGATAATTTTGCGCTCAACTTGCCCTCCAAATCTTAAAAACTATTTTATTTGCTAGCTATTTTCTTATTAGCTACAGTCTTTCTTTTTCCTTTTCTAGTTCTTGCATTCGTTTTAGTTCTCTGTCCTCTCAAAGGCAATCCTTTTCTATGTCTAACACCCCTATAACATGCTATATCCATAAGTCTTTTAATAGACATAGCAACCTCACTTCTAAGTTTTCCTTCTACAACATAATCACTCTCAATTACCTTCCTAAGTCGATTAACCTCATCATTATCCAAATCTTTAGCAATTTTACTTGGAGAAATACTTGACCTATTACAAACTTCCAAAGCCCTTGTTCTACCTATACCATAAATAGAAGTAAGCGCTATTTTTAATTGTTTATTACTTGGTAAATCTATTCCTGATATTCTAGCCATCTTATTTCCTTTAATTTTTACTTTTGTCTTTGTTTGTGCTTTAAATTATCACAAATAATCCTTAATACACCTTTTCTTTTTATGACTTTACATTTTTCACAAATTGGCTTTACACTTGCCCTAACCTTCATAGTCAAACACTCCTAAATTTTTTGCAAAAATGCATAATTCTTTTTATTTCTATGAGAAAATCCCTGAGTTTTCAAATAAGCATCAATATGAATTAACGTATCAAGCGCAACTCCTACCATAATAAGCAAAGAAGACCCTCCCATTATCCTAGAAACATCATGCGGAAATCTAAAAATATTTTGCACTAAAAATGGAATAATTGCAATAATTGACAAAAAAATAGATCCCGAAAATAAAGTTTTATTCATAATTTCATCTAAATATTTTTCCATCTCATCAGACTTTATTCCAGGAATAGCGCCTCCATTCTTACGAATATTATTACTTATATCTTTAGGACTTAACTGAATTTTAGAATAAAAATACGTAAATCCGATTATCAAAATTACATTCAAAAAAGTATAATAAAACCCGTTAGGCCTTAAATAAGATAAAACTTGCCTGGCTATAGAAGAAGTTTCTGCAAAACCACTTAAAATTTGTAAGGGCAAAGTAATTAAAACAGAGGCAAAAATAACGGGCAAAACACCCGATGGATTTAGTTTGATTGGCAAATAGGAACTAACCGTACTATTAGAATTTGCCCTAGCATAATGAATAGCAATTCGCATTTGAGCTTTATATTCATATATAATCAAGATAACAACTAAAATAAATATACTTATAACAAGTATCACAAAAACAGGATTAACATTTTGAGAAGGATCCTGCATACTTTGAAATAAATTAAACAACGCTGCTTGCAGTCTAACCACTATGCCGGAAAAAATTATCAAAGATGTTCCATTGCCCACACCTCTTTGATTAATTTGCTCTCCAAACCACAAAAGAATAAATGTTCCTGTAGTAACTGTTAAAATAGCAATAAATATATATCTATAAAAGGGAATAGTAACAGCGCCCGGAATACCCTTAGCATAAAGACTTGTTGCATATCCTTGAACTACAGCTGCAACTATTGTTAAATATTTTGTATATTTTTTAGTTTTTTGTCTCCCACCATCACCCTCTTGCATCTTTTTCAAAGAAGGAAAAGAATAAACAAGAAGCTGCACAATAATGGATGCTGAAATGTAGGGACCTATACTAAGCATAAATATAGAAAAATTACTAAAAGCTCCACCTGAAAAAAAATCAAAATAATTAGCAATTGAAAAATCTGATTGCGATTTGAAATAGCTTTTAAGCGCTACAGAATCTATTCCTGGTATCGGCAAGTACGAACCAACTCTAAAAAGAAAAAGAATAAATAAAGTAAACAAGAACTTATTTCTCAAATCTTTAATAGTAAATAAATTAAAAAACAACTCTTTCATTTTTATTCCAATTTAAACTAATTTAATAGTACCGCCAATTTTCATTACAAGGTTTTCAGCCGATTTGGAAATTTTAGAAACCTCTAAAGAAACTTTTTTTGTAAGATTGCCATTAGACAAAATCTTTATTTTTTTATTTTTCTTTCTTATAAGTTTATTTTCAAGTAAAGTATCATAGTTGACCACTTGTCCATCCTTAAATTTTTTATCTATATCTCCCAGATTAACAATTGCATATTCCAATTTATAATCACTATTAGAAAAACCTTTCCTTGGCAATCTTCTATAAAGAGGAGTTTGGCCACCTTCAAATCCAAGTCTTGGTGAAGTATTTCTTGCTTTTTGACCCTTTTGACCTCTCCCAGAAGTTTTACCAAGTCCTGAGCCTGGACCTCTGCCAACAATTTTACGTCGCTTACTAGCGCCCTTGGGCTTTAATAGGTTATACATTACTTACCTCGCTTAATAAAATCATATTAATAGTCTCATTAAGCATGCCCTTAATAGGTTCATTTAAAAAATGAACCTTTTTATCGCCTATTTTATTTAAACCTAATGCTTTTAAAACTTTGACCTTTTTATTTAATTTTCCAATAAGACTTCTTACAAGGGAAACTTGCACATTAATATTGTTTTTAGAAATAATTTCCCTATTCTTTTCCATTCTTTTAATAAAAGATTTATTTTTAGATCTGGACCTTGAAGCATTAAACCTAGCTTTCTTTAGCTGTAATCTTAATTTCCTTTTAATCATATATTAACCCCATAAAGTTTTAAAAGTTTTTCCCCGCATCTCTGCTACTTTTTCAGCATCCAAAACTAAATCAAATGCCTTAAAAGTTGCCTTTACTACATTCATAGAATTATTAGAGCCAAGAGATTTGCTCAAAATATCATGCACTCCTAAAGCCTCCATTACAGCACGAACAGGGCCTCCTGCAATAACACCAGTACCATGAGTAGCTGGCTTGATTAAAACTTTAGCTTTTTTAAAACAACCAATAACCTCATGCGGTAATGTTCCTTTTCGAATAGGAACAAATCTTAAATTTTTCCTAGCACTTGTTAAACTTTTTTTTATTGCATCACTAGCATCATTAGCTTTGCCAAAACCCCAACCAACATGTCCTTCTCCATCTCCAACAACCATGAAAGCAGCAAAAGAGAATCTTCTCCCGCCCTTAACAACCTTAGTAACTCTGTTGAGTGATATTAATTTTTCTATCTGCTTTCTCTGAGCCTGAACATCTACCATAAATACACTCCCTTAAATATTAATACCAAACTCTCTCAAAGAAGTTGCAAAACTTGCAATAAGTCCGTGATATTTATAACCATTTCTGTCAAAAATAAGACTATTTATATTTTTTTCCTTAAGCCTTTTAGCAAGAACTTCTCCAAGTTTTTTCACATCATCAATATTTTTGCTTAAATTAAGACTTTTTTCAATAGTAGAAATACTTGCAACAGTATGCCCCTTACTATCATCTATAACTTGCGCATAAAAATACTTATTAGATTTAAATATAGTAATTCGCGGTCTGTTAGCTACTCCACGCCCTATTTTATTCTTTATTCTTTTTTTACGCTTAAGCTTTCTCTGTTCTGCTTCTTTTATTTTTTTCATAACTACTTAACCTAAAATTTATTTTTTCACACCAGATTTTCCAACTTTTCTTCTAATAACTTCATTATCATACTTAATACCCTTCCCTTTATATGGCTCTGGTTTTTTTAAACTTCTAATTTCAGCAGCAACCTGACCAACTTTAAACTTGTCTATTCCCTCAACAGAAATTTTAGTATTACCATCAAGCTTTACATTAATACCATCTGGAATAACATATTCAAACTGAGTTGAATAACCAAGACTTAAAAAAAGGCTATTGCCTTGTTGCTCTGCCCTATACCCTATGCCATTTATAGTAAGAGACTTGGAAAATCCTTCGGTTACTCCTTTCACCATGTTAAAAATCAAACTTCTGTAAAGACCATGGTAAGCTTTTGCTTTTTTATCATTAAAAACTCGATCAACAATAACGCTACCATTTTCGACTTTAACTTTAATACTATCTTTTATATCTTGAACTAATCTTCCCCTAATACCTTCAACTATTACCAAATTATCTTTAACATCAATCTTAACAGTATCTGGAATTTTTATTGGAAGTCTTCCAATACGTGACATATATCCCCCTATTAAACTACCAAACTGAGCAAATCAACTCACCACCGATTTTTTTATCTTTAGCTTCCTTACCGGTAATAACACCTTGAGAAGAAGATATAATTAATATTCCATATCCATTCTTTATTCTTGGCATCTTTTTATATGAAGAATAAATTTTTCTACCAGGAGTGGAAATGGCATCTATTTTGTTTATAACAGGATTTCTTTTGTTGTCATACTTTAACAAGACTCTAATAAAAGCAATTCCTTCTTTTTCTAAAAAACTAAAATCCTTGATATAGCCCTCTTCTTTAAGAATGTTTAATATTGATTTATTCATATTAGACATCTTTAAGTCTACAGATCCATGCTTAACTCTACTTGCATTTCTTAATTTAGTTAGCATGTCCCCTACTGAATAAGTAATCGCCATAAAATCCCCTTACCAACTTGATTTTGAAACGCCAGGAATCAATCCTTCAGACGCATACTTTCTAAAACATATTCGACACATACAAAAATCTCTCAAATATCCTCTTGGACGACCACACAACTTACATCTATTATTCTGCCTTGTCTTATACTTAGGCTTTCTTGAAGCCCTAATAATCATTGATTTTTTAGCCATATACCTTATAAATCCCTTTAATTACTAAACGGCATTCCAAATTTCAAAAGCAAAGCTTTACTTTCTTTATCATTTGAAGCTGTTGTCACAATTGTAACATTCAAACCAGATATTCTCTCTATTTTATCATAGTCTATCTCAGAAAATATTATTTGCTCCGTTATCCCAAAAGAATAATTTCCATTACCATCAAAAGCATCGCCATTAATTCCCCTAAAATCCTTAACCCTTGGCAATGCCAAATGAATAAGCTTATATAAAAATTCATACATTACATTGCCTCTAAGTGTAACTTTAGCACCTATTTCTTGTCCTTGTCTAATTTTAAACCCGGCTATTGCTTTTTTTGCTTTTGTCTTTACAGCCTTTTGACCAGTAATCTGAGCAAGCTCTAAAACCGCAGAATCTAACAACTTCTTATTCCTAACAGCCTCACCAACACCTACAGAAATTACTATTTTCTCAAGCTTGGGAACTTGCATTATAGATTTATATTCAAATTCCTTAACAAGCTCTTTTATAACAATGTCTTTATAATATTTCTTCAATTCAGGAACATAATTCATAAACTCTATATCCTTTGTCCATTTTTCTTAAGATATCTTATTTTCTCATTATTTTCAAATCTAATACCTAATCTTGAAGAAGTTCCTTTGATAAATATCATCACATTTGAAATATCTATAGCGGCCTCCTTATCTATTATTCTACCTTTTTCTTGGGGTGTCCTAGCTTTAATAACTTTTTTAACCATATTGCAAGATTCAACAATAACTTTATTTTTTTTTCTATTTATACTAGCAATCTTGCCTATTCGTCCCTTATCTTTTCCAGAAAGAATTTTTACGCTATCACCTATCTTCAACTTTGTCTTCACAAAACCCCCTTTTGCTATATCACCTCTGAAGCCAATGATACTACCTTCATAAAATTAGCATCCCTAAGCTCTCTTGCAACAGGTCCAAACACCCTTTTACCTCTAGGGCTCAAATTAGCATCAAGTATTACGCAAGCATTATCATCAAACCTAACATAAGTTCCGTTCTTACGTCTTACTTCTTTAGAAGTCCTGACAATTACAGCTTTATAAACATCTCCTTTTTTAACAGAAGAATTAGGAATTGCTTGTTTTACTACAATAGTTATTATATCTCCAATTTTGGCATAACGCCTCTTACTACCACCAAGCACTTTAATACATTGAGCCACCTTGCCACCAGTATTATCGGCAATTGTCAAATAAGTTTGCATTTGAATCATAATCAACCTCCTATAGAAAAATCAAAACTATTTTAATTTTTCTAAAACCTCAACAAGAGCCCATCTTTTATCTTTACTAATAGGTCGAACCTCAATAATTTTTACCTTATCGCCAACCTTTGAAACTTCTTTATCATCATGTGCTTTGACTTTCTTGCTAACCTTTAAATACTTATGATAGATTGGGTGCATCTTTCTTTGAACAATTTCTACTACTATAGTCTTAGACATCTTGTCACTAACAACTCTGCCAATTAATTCTTTTTTATTTTCTCTTGCCATATTTTAAACCTTTCTAATACCTAATTCATATTCACAAATCATTGTATTAAGCCTTGCAATATCACGTCTAATCTCTCTTTTCTTTAAAGGATTTTCAACATGACCAACAACGGATTTAAATCTTAAATCAAAATATTCTTTCTTTAATTCCAGCCTTTTAGCTTTCATGTCCTCAAGAGTAAAATTCTTAAAATTTTTTAACATAATTACCTCAAATCTCGCCTTACAACAAACATGGTTTTTACTGGAAGCTTAGAACTTGCAAGTGACATAGCCTCTTGCGCAAGCTCCTCCACAACTCCAGCCATTTCAAACATAACAGTGCCAAGCTTAACAGGAGCATTCCAATGATCAACACCCCCTTTACCCTTGCCCATTCTGGTTTCAGCTGGTTTTTTAGTATAAGGAATGTCAGGAAATATTCTTATCCAAACTCTTCCACCTCTTTTTATTTTACGAGTCATTGCAATACGAGCAGCTTCAATTTGACGAGCAGTAATAAAATTTGTTTCCAAAGAAACAAGTCCATATTCACCAAAAGAAATTTTATTGCCCTTCTGAGCCTCTCCAGACAATCTTCCTCTCTGTTTTTTTCTATATTTAACCTTTTTGGGACTTAACATCTAATTATCCTCCAATATTCTGCTCATTAGAATCTACTCTTTCTTTAGAAAAAGGCGAACTAAGTTTATTTAAAAGACCCGCTTCGTCTTTAGATAATCCATCTTTTTTATTTAAACCTCTAGTTTGCTTTTCATTAGCCTTCTCTCTATTATTTGAAATTTTATCAAAATTTTTGACAGCCTCGCCTCTTTCCCTAAAAGGCTTTCTATTTATTACCTGACCAGCATCAGAATTGGTTTGTCTACCTAAAACTTCACCTTTAAATAACCAAACCTTAACTCCAATAATGCCATAAGTAGTTTGAGCTTCAGAAAACCCATAATCTATATTAGCTCTAAGAGTATGCAAAGGAACCCTACCTTCCTTAACTTCAAAGCTTCTTGCAATCTCAGCACCACCAAGTCTACCAGCAATCTTAATTTTTAACCCTTGAGCACCTTTTAACATAGACGTAGAAAGAGATGATTTTAGAACCTTCCTATAAGACACTCTATTTTCTACTTGCTTTGCAATCCCATTAGCAATAATTTGGGCATCAAGCTCTGGTCTTTTAACCTCTTTAATCTTAATACTAATTTTTTTAGAAATTTTTTTAGTTAACAATTGACCAATCTTTTCAAGATTAGAACCTTTAAGACCTATCACAGAACCGGGCCTTGGAGTAACAATTACTACTGTTACTTTTTGAGGATTATTTCTAATTATTTCTATATCAGAAATATCAAATTTAATCCCTTTGAGAAACTTCATAATTTCTAGTCTTATTAAAAAGTCTTCATGAAGAATTGTAGAATACAATTTTTTATCAAAATACCATTTTGATTTCCAATCCTTATTAATTTTTATCCTTAAGCTATATGGATGTACTTTTTGGCCCATGCTTTATCCTTTAATATCTTTTTTTTCATCAACTTCAACAAAAATATGACAATTTCTATTAACAAGCCTATCAGCCCTACCTCTAGCTCTAGGCCAAATCTTTTTACGACGACGCCCATCATCAACCATGACCATTTTAACAAATATCATATCCTCGGAAAGATTTTTATTATGATACATTGCATTTGACGCTGCTGATTTAACTACTTTTTCTAAAAGCTTAGCTCCTTTATTAGGCATAGAACAAAGCACCGCAATAGCTTTAACATAAGACTTCCCTCGTATATTGTCGGCTATTGGCCTAACTTTTTTTGGAGAAGAGGGTAAATTTTTGCCCCTTGCTGTATATCTTCTATTTACCAACATAACTACTTTACTTCCTTCCCTTTTTATCTGACTTAGCATGTCCTCTAAAAATCCTTGTAGGTGAAAATTCGCCAAGCTTATGCCCCACAAGATCCTCAGTAATATAAATAGGTATAAAAGTCTTTCCATTGTAAACAGATATAGTAAGACTTACCATTTCAGGAATTATTGTTGAAGATCTGGAGTAAGTTTTAATAACAACTCTCTTCTCACTTCCAAAAGATGATAAAACTTTTTGATAAAGACTCTTTTCTATAAAGGGTCCTTTTTTAATAGATCTTGCCACTACACTCTCCTACTTATTTCTTCTTTTAATAATAAATTTATCTGAATATCTCTTCTTCTTGCGAGTCTTATAGCCTTTAGTAGGCTGTCCCCAAGGAGACACGGGATGGCGACCTCCAGAAGTTTTTCCTTCACCACCACCATGAGGATGGTCAACGGGATTCATAGCAACACCTCTAACCTTAGGTCTTCTACCAAGCCATCTACTTTTACCAGCTTTCCCTATAGAAACATTAACATAATCTTCATTTCCAATCTCACCAATTGTTGCAATACATTTTTTGAAAATTAACCTCATTTCACCAGACGATAATTTTACAGTGACATAATTCCCGTCAGAAGCAAGTATCATAGCATACCCGCCAGCACTTCTTACAAGTTGCCCACCCTTTCCTACGTTAAGCTCAATATTGTGAATAGTTCTTCCAATAGGAATGTTTTCAAGAGGCAAAGCATTACCAATTTTAATTGGGGCATTCGGACCACTTTCCAAAACATCTCCAACCTTAATGCCTTTTGGAGAAATAATATATCTTTTTTCTCCGTCTTTATAAACAAGCAAGGCTATATTAGCGCTTCTATTTGGATCATATTCAATAGAAGCAACTCGAGCAGGAATGCTAAATTTATCTCTTCGATTAAAATCAATCAACCTATACTTTCTCTTATGCCCACCACCTCTTCTCCTAACAGTAATCCTACCAGAAGAATCTCTGCCTGATTTAAATTTTTTACCTTTTGTTAAAGATTTCAAAGGATCATTACCTTTGCTTAAATCATCAAAAGATAAAGTCGTCTTATAGCGCAAAGAAGAAGTTTTTGGCTTATAAGTCTTAATACCCATATTTATTTTTCTCCAAAACCACTAAAAAATATCTATTTTATCTTCCTTTTTGAGATAAACATATGCCTTCTTCCATGAAGAAGTTTTCCCCTTACCTATAGGATATCCTCTTCGAGACACCACAACCTTGGCTTTACTTTTAATATTAAGCAAATTACACGATACTGGAGTAACATTGAAAAGTTCTTTTATTGCTGCACCAACCTCTTTTTTATTTGCTCTCTTATTAACCTTAAAAACATAAACATTAATACTTTCTCTTTGAGTATTGGTTTTTTCAGTAAGCATAGGTGAAATTATTATATCATAAGCTTTCATACTTATCCTCAACATCTTTTTTATTTAACGTAAAACTCATTGAGTTTGTTAACAGCAGATTCTAGGGCTATTAAATTCTTTGCATAAAACAAATCAACAACTCTAAGTTTATCAAAAGACAAAATCTTTAAATCTCTTATATTTTTACCAGCCCTTTTGATCATTTGATCATCATTACCTAAAAGAATAACCACTTTACCATTGAAACTTGCAAAATTCTTTATTATTAAAGCAAGATCTTTTGTTTTTCCCGATTCAATATTAAAATTCTCAATAACTTTAAAACTATTTTCATCAGCAGCACGTAAACTTAACACAGACTTAAATGCAAGCCTTTTTACTTTTTTAGGCAATCTATAGCTATAATCTCTAGGTTTTGGCCCTAATGCTATACCTCCGCCAATCCAAATTGGGTTTCGCTTTGTACCCACTCTAGCTCTACCAGTTCCTTTTTGCTTCCAAGGCTTTTTAGAACTACCTCTGACCTCTGATCTGGTTTTAGTTGAAGATGTTCCAATCCTAAGATTAGACAACTCATTTTTTATAGCATTATAGATAGACCCATGACTAATTTCTATATTAAAAACTCTATCATCCAAATTTATAGTTCTAATCTCTTTCCCATCCTTAGAAAAAACTTTTCTTTCCATACTAAATACCTACTTTTTAGATTTCTTAACAACAACAAAAGAACCCTTAGCACCAGGTACAGCCCCTTTTACTAGAATAGCTCTCTTTTCTTCATCAATTAAAACAACTTCAAGATTTTGAATAGTTTGTTGATTTCCACCCATTCTACCAGCCATTTTGGTCCCTTTAAATGTTCTTGCGGGAGTAGTAGCTTGTCCTGTTCCACCAAGATGTCTATGGAATTTTGATCCATGAGAAGATGGCCCACCACTAAAATTATGCCTTTTCATAGCCCCTTGAAAACCTTTACCCTTAGTAGTACCTGTAACATCTACATACTTAACTGACTTAAAAACATCAACCTTAATCTCATCACCAGCATCATATCCATCAAGATCCTTAAGCTCTATTACATATTTTTTAGGCTCAATATCTTTTAAACTTTTATACTGGCCTTTTATGGGCTTTGAAACTTTAGAGCTTTTAAGATCAACAGAACCTGCTATAAGAGCACTATAACCATCTCTATCAACTGTTTTCTTCCCTATAATATAATTGGGCTGAAACTCTATAACAGTAACAGGAACCACAATGCCATTTTTCTGAAATATCTGAGTCATGCCAACTTTTTTTCCAATCAATCCCAACATTAAAACACCTCAAATTCATATACTTAAAATATCATTTACTGTTTAATATCTACCTCAACACCTGCTGGAAGCTCTAATTTCATTAAAGAATCCATTAAAGCAGAAGTGGGCTCTAAGATATCAATAAGCCTTTTATGAGTTCTCATCTCAAATTGCTCTCTTGACTTTTTATTGACGTGGGGAGAACGTAAAACAGTATATTTTTTTATTTTCGTCGGCAAAGGAATTGGACCTTTAATCTGAGCCTTAGCCTTCTGAACAGCTTTAACAATAGATTCGGCACTCTGATCTAATATTTTAACATCAAAACTAAATAATCTTACGCGTATCTTATCTTTAGCAATCAATTTATTCTCCTAAACTTTAGGGAGTATTAAATTAAATATATCCCTAAAGTCTTAAACTATTCCAATATCTCAAGAATTCTTCCTGAGGCAACAGTTCTCCCACCTTCTCGAACAGCAAATTCTACATTTTTATCCATAGCTATTGAAGAGATCAGTTCAACAATAATATCAACATTATCCCCAGGCATAACCATTTCTTTACCTTCTAAAGCAACAACGCCAGTAACATCGGTTGTTCTAAAAAAGAATTGTGGCCTATACCCTGGGAAAAATGGCTTGTGCCTACCGCCTTCTTCTTTAGTCAAACAATAAATTGAAGCTTTAAACTTTTTGTGTGGAGTAATTGTACCTGGAGCTGACAAAACTTGTCCTCTCTCAATATCCTTTTTATCAACTCCTCTCAAAAGAAGACCAACATTATCTCCTGCTTGACCTTGTTCAAGAATTTTTTGGAACATTTCAACACCAGTAACAGTAGTTTTTCTGGTTTCTTTTATACCAACTATTTCAACTTCTTGGCCAACCTTAATAACACCCCTTTCAATACGCCCAGTAGCAACAGTACCTCTTCCTGAAATGGAAAATACATCTTCAACAGCAAGCAAAAATGGCTTGTCAATATCTCTTTCTGGAAGATCAAAATAATTATCCATAGATTCAAGAAGCTCTTTAACACATTTTGTAGACTCAGGATCTTCTGGATTTGACATAGCCCCAAAAGCCGAACCCTTGATTATTGGGGTCTCAGATGAAAAACCATATTTTTCAACAAGCTCTAAAACTTCAACCTCAACAAGTTCAACAAGTTCAGGATCTGCCAAGTCTAATTTATTTAAAAAAACTATTATTTTCTTTATTCCCATTCTTTGAGCAAGAAGCAAATGCTCTTTTGTTTGGGGCTCAGCACCACTATCAGCAGCAACTAAAAGTATCGCTGCATCCATTTGCGCTGCTCCTGTAATCATATTTTTTATATAATCAGCATGACCTGGACAATCCACATGAGCATAATGTCTATTAGCTGTTTCGTACTCAATATGTCTAGCATTAATTGTTATTCCCCTTGCTTTCTCTTCGGGTGCATTATCAATATCTTCATACTTTAATGCTTTTGCATCTTTATTTAATTTTGAACAATAAATACTAATAGCCGCTGTCAATGTTGTTTTACCATGATCAACATGTCCTATTGTTCCAACATTCATGTGCGGCTTTGTTCTTTGAAAAACTTCTTTTGCCATGATTAACCTCCTAAATTTCACGTTCTAAATAGCTACTTACATTTAATCTCTTTTAAAAATTTTAACAAATTCAATCTTATTAAAATAAGAAAATAGCTACAAATAATCAAAAAAATAAAAAATCTATTTTTAGAAATTGACCCGCACCGCGTGTTTTTCTAAAAAATTTTAATAGCTTTAAAATTTTACACATTTTATAAAATATAGTCAACACGATTTAACTTTTAAACTCAATCAATCTTACAACAATGGTATTAAGAATTAAAATGAACTTTATATCATTAAAGAAAAGCTCAAAATACTAAAAAATAAAGTTTAAAAACAACTATTTAAAATAAAGAAATGTTCAACCAATACATTTAAAGCCATGAAATTCAAAAAAACAGTAAATAATTTTTGAAATCTAGTCATCAATTAAAATTGATCAAAAATCTTTATTTTATCAAAAAGATTAACACTAACCCAATAAAAAAATATAATAAAAATAATGAAAACTAAAAAATTTAAGCTTAAATTACTACCAATATTTACAATTCCGGGCATTTCAATTGTTGTTATGTCTTGCATGAAAACAAGCACAATAAAATCAAAAGAACATGCTAAAGAAATTACATATCTTATTAGCACTATAAAAACTAATAAAAAAGTAGAAATAGTAAACTATAAATCCGACAGCAAAAACAATCTAATAATTACTCTAAAAAACAAAAGTAATGATAATATAAATGCAAATTCATTAGCAATTTTTAAAGAAGGCAGCAAAACAGGTGAATTAATTAGAGAAAAACTCAATGGACTTGAGACCAAAACTTTTCATTTAAAAACTAAAATTAACACTAAAAGAAAAAACATATTATATATTTTTGAAAAACAATAACAAAGAGAAATGGTTTAAAACCAAATTTTCTTAAAATAAATCAACCATTTCCTTTAGCAAAATACAAATATAAATAAATTTCAAAATCTTAATTGCTATTGTATTTTTTAATCAAAACGGACTTAGTCCAATAACGAGTAGAAGTAAAAATAACTAAAATTATAATCGCCAAATAATTTGAAATTATAAAAGCATAACCTAAAGAATCCTCAATTATACCAAAATATTGAAAAATAAAAACTACTGGAAGGCGAATAAGCCACAACCTAATAAAAACAATAACCATTGCAATTTTTGTCCTACCAGACCCAATAAGTCCTCCAAAAAATACTTGTTGCAGTCCATACCCAAAAGTACCAATAGTTGTTAACAATAAATAATTATTAGCATAATTTAAAACTTCTAAATCACTTGTAAACAATCTCAGTATAAACTGTTTATTAATAATAACAATTGAATTTATTATTAATAAAATTACTAAAGAAATAAAAAATCCTTTTTTCAAAACTTCTCCCACCCTATTGATTTTCTTAGCACCAAGATTTTGACCAACAATTGAAATAATTCCGGTACCAATTCCCATAGCAGGAAGAAATAAAAAAGAAATAATAGTATTTGTAAGTCCATACGCTGCCAAAAATTTTGGACTAATCTCAATAACAATATAATTGAAAATAAAAAAAGACAACGAAACCATTATTTGCCCAAACGTTGAAGGCAATCCTAAATTAACAATTTCTTTAATAGATCTTATATCTATTGCTAAATCTTTCGGATAAATTTTTAATCCTCGATTTAGTCTGTAAGTCAAAAATAAATAAAAAACAACTGTTAATAATTTTGAAAATAAAGTAGCCCAAGCAGCCCCAACAATGCCCATATTAAAACTAAATATTAAAATTGGATCAAGAATAAAATTAACAATATTGGCAAATAAAACTATTATCATTGAAAGGATGGTTTCTCCTTGAGCATTTAAAATATATGTAATTGAAATACTTAAAAACATAATAGGTATTCCAAAAATTGTTACATAAAAATAAACTCTTGAAAGTTCTTTAAGCTCGCCTTTTACACCCAATAAATCTAAAAGGTGTTCAATAAAAAAAAGAGCACAAATAGTAACAAATAAAGATAAAACAAAGTTTAAAACAATAAGTTGCCCTGCATACCTTGAAAAACGAGAAAAATTTCCCTCTCCAATACACTTTGAAATCAAAGAAATGCTTCCTGTAGCCATGCCCATAGCAATCGCCATAATAAAAAAATTTATAGGACCAGCAAGTGAAAGCGCTGACAAAGGCATGGCTCCAAGCTTACCAACATAAAACATATCAGTAAGATCATAAAAAGCTTGAATAATATTGGTTACAACAATAGGAAAACTTATTAAAAAAAGAACCTTATATAAATTGCCATTTAATATCAATTCTCTAGTCTTACTCTTATCTGTAGACATAAAATTTTATCCTTATCTAAAATATTTTTTTATAAAAATCTAAACTCAAATTTATTCATAAATAAAAAAGTATTTGATTATTAATTTCAAAAATTAAAAATCAATATGCAATCTTAAAACAATTAGAGCCAACATGTTATCAACTACACTGGTCAAGATATAAATAGAATCTATTAACCTGCCACTCCAAAAAAATCATACCCAAAAACAAAAAATTAAAACCAGATATAAAAAATTCAATAATGCTGATGTTAATCATAAATAAGCGGTAATTAATAAAATTCAAACCATTCTCACGAATTAAAGCAGGGTAAGAAGCACTTATTTAAAATAATAATTAATATTATAAAGGTAAAAATTCAAAATCAAAAATATCCCTGCAAATTCTTTCAACCTTTCAATATTATTTTTTATATCAAGATTTTTAGACTATAAAATAAAAAAAATTCAATAGTACTAGATAAAATCTCAATAATAAAAATCAATTTAATATAAATTTATTTATAATTCAACTTATTAATACTTTATATTTATTCTCTTTTAAAAACATTTTCCATAAATTAAATATAATATAATAAAGCCCAATGCCAAGCTATTGACTTTCAACTTTTTTGATTTTTGCTCCCAGATTAATTAATTTGCTAACCACATCTTCGTATCCCCTTTCAATTTGATAAACATTTTGAATCTCGCTGCGACCTTCAGCAACAAAAGCAGCAATAAGAAGAGACATTCCTGCCCGTACATCTGGAGAAGATAAAACATTACCTTTAAGAGGAGATTTACCCGTAACTACTACACGGTGTGGATCACAAAGTACAATTCGAGCCCCCATTTTTATTAATTTGTCTACAAAAAACATTCTGGATTCAAACATCTTCTCAAAAACAAGAACTGTGCCTTCTACTTGAGTTGCGGTGACTATAATAATGCTCATAAGGTCTGTTGGAAAGGCCGGCCACGGACCATCATCAATTTTTGGAATGTGTCCACCAAAATCTAGCTTAACTTTTAATTCTTGTTTATCTCTTACGTATAAATTTTCTCTGTCATATTCAAAATTAATGCCAAGTCTTGAATATATATGCCTAATTAATCTGAAATGCTGAGGGTCTGCTTTTTTAATTTCTAACTCACCCCCTGTTAATGCAGCAAGACTAATCAAAGAACCAACTTGCATAAAATCGGCTCCTATTCTAAATGTGGTTCCACTTAATTTTTTTACACCCTTTATTTCTAAAACATTTGAACCAATCCCCAAAATATTAGCACCCATTGAATTCAGCATATTACATAAATCTTGAACATGTGGCTCACAAGCAGCATTCATAATAACGGTATTTCCTTCAGCAAGAACTGAAGCCATAATAATATTCTCTGTGGCTGTAACAGAAGCTTCATCTAAAAACATTTCAGCTCCAACAAGCTTGTTGGCCTCCAAAACAATCCTTCCGTCTTT
The DNA here is from genome assembly GCF_030436345.1 of [Borrelia] tanukii. Lineage (GTDB taxonomy): Bacteria > Spirochaetota > Spirochaetia > Borreliales > Borreliaceae > Borreliella > Borreliella tanukii. The sequence continues at coordinate 491,274 of NZ_CP124038.1, read as the reverse complement.
TTTGCTCAACTTAGCTCCCAGTTTACAAAGACCATAAAAATGAGTATCAAGTCGCCTCTTTCCAATCACATCTCCTCCTGGAAGCGCCATATCTATTTTCCCGGATCTTGAAACAAAAGGTCCTAATAAAAGTATGGAAGCCCTAATTAAATCCGTAAGAGAGGAATTTATTTCTGTTTTTACAATATTTAAAACTTTTATTTTTAAAGTACTCTCATCTCTTACAATATCTGCTCCTATATCACTTAAAATATCTAAAAGAACTTTAACATCATTAATATTTGGGATATTTTCTAAAACAACAGCTTCATCGGTAAGCAAAGCAGCTAAAATACAAGGCAAAGCGGAATTTTTATTACCACTAGCTGTAATTTGACCACCTATCTTAAAACCACCTTCTACGATATAACTATGCATAACCCATCCTCCTATACATAAGAAAACTAATAAAATTAAATCACACAGATAAGATCAATTAAGTTTAAAGAATATCTAAAGATATGAATATCAAAAAATATCCATATCTTTTAAACTTGATTTACAATCTATATATTCTCTAACAGTCTCTACAGAAAAAGAATGCCCATTCTCATCAATATCAATTAAAACACCGTTAAAACCAAGACCTTCCCAAGATTCATCAAATCTCTGATTTAAAAATCCTTTCAAAAATTTATCCACCTCTAAATTAGGAACATAGCCCATAACGCTATCCAAACTTCCGACTCTACCCAAATCAGTTATAATGGCAGTATTATCTAAGATTCTCAAATCAGCTGTTAAAACCCTTTTCCCAGTTCCAAGACAAGCACTAACTCTTGATTTTAGATAAAAAAACAAAGCATTAACTTCGGCCGTAGTATTTGAATCAAAAAGAACAATAATATGGTTTGTTTGTATTTTGATTTTTTTATAAAAAGAATCAAAACTATAAAAAGGATGATTAAATTTATACTTAGTTGTTCCTGTTTGCCCTACAATTCTCATTACAGCCAATTTTTTACCATTAATATTATAAATAAAATAAGAACATCCTTTTAATTTTGCAGGACAATTTAAAGGTTTTAAAATAAAATTATACTTGTCAAGATCATTAGATAAATCAGACTTTGCAAAAGCATTTTCACCCAAGGTTAACACATCAACACCATACTTTTTCAATAAAAAGGCATGTTTCTTGCCAAGACCCCTTAAACCTGTAGTAAAATTATTGCCAGATATTACAAAATCAATCTTTTTTTCAACTTTAAAGGATGATAAAAAAGATTTTATTGCAATAATTCCAGCTTTACCGACAACCTCGCCAGTAATTAAAACCCTTAAAGACACAAAGCCTCTCTTTTTATTGATCTGATTCAAATAACTTAATAAACAGACTTCTTACAATAAAAATTGACACAAAATACCCCACAAAAACAGCAAAAACAATCATCATAAAAATCAATATAAATTGCAAATAAGGCTTTACGATAATACTAAATTTAACAACTAAAAGAAACTCTAAAAAGAACACTAAAAACATTATAGATAGGTTCATTAACACGCATAAAATAAAACCCAAAATTTTCATACATTAAGCGCTTTTTTTTTTATAAAAAAATCATAAGCCAAAAATAAAATCATTCCTACAACAACATAGCTATCTGCAAAATTAAAAGTAGGCCATCTATCAAGTCCAAAAATTCCATAAAATTTGAAATCTAAAAAATCTACAACTCCAGAAGGTCTAAACAATCTATCAATAATATTCCCCACTCCTCCTGAAAAAATTAATAAAAGTGAAGTCCTGGCAATACAATTTTTCTCTTTCAAAGAAAGAGAAAAAACAAATATTAAAATGAAAATAGGCATTGCAAGAAAAAAAATTTTTTTCAAACTATAATGAATATTAGAACCCATAGAAAATAAAATGCCGGTGTTTCTTACATGTATTATCCTAAAAAAATTATCAAAAAAAGAAAAATATATTGAACCCAATTTGACATACTTTACAACCAAATACTTAGTAAGTTGATCAAAAAAAATTAAACTAATAATAAATATAAAAATTTTGAAATATCGTTTACTTTTAGTGCTCATACAAAAATCCTTATAAATTAGTATTTTTACAAATAAATTTAACTTCTAAATCTTCTTGAATTTTGAAATCTTGCATTAATTTAATTAAACCAAAAGTTTCAGTAAAATAGTGACCCGCAAAAATTAAGCTCACATCACACTCTTCTGCTAAAGAATATATTTGATGAGAAGTATCTCCGGTTATAAACAAATCTATACCATGGCATAAAGCCTCTTCAAAAAAAGAGTATCCAGAACCACTAACAATTGCAACCTTATTCACCGATTCTTTAAACTTCTTCGAAAAAAGAATGTGTTTATTTTCCTTTTTGATTTTTTCTAAAATTTCAGAAAAGCTAAAATCAGAATCAGCAATAATTCCTAGATCAAAACCTCCATAATTTGCGAAAGCAAAAGGATTTTTTAATCCTAAAAAATCTGAGAACACTCTGCTATGTGAATAAACAGAATGAGCATCCATAGGCAAGTGTACTGAATAAAGAGCTAAATTATTTTCAATCAAAAACTTCATTTTATCATACATATTAGAAACAATACGCTCTTTTTTTGACCAAAAAATACCGTGATGGGTAATTAAAAAATCATTTCCTTTTGCTTCTTTTAAAGTTGAATAGCTAGCATCAACTGCAAAGGCAACTTTGTTAACCTTGGCATTAAGATTCCCCACTTGAAGACCATTTAAACTTTTATCAACATGCTCATACTTCTTTACATCAAAAATTGAATTAAGTTTAAAAGACAAATCTCTTACGTTCAAATCAAATTCTCCAAATTAAAGCATAACTTTGACCTTTCCTTAATCTTCTATAAGAATAAAGATTTTTCAAACAATACGTACAAAGTTTTGAATTATAAATATTTAAATTAAAACTAGAAAGCACGCTCAAATTAAAACTACCATTATCAAAGTATATTTTACCGTCTCTTTTAGCAAAAGAAGTATCTAATAAATCTTTGCTAAATTTATTACTTACTTCTTTTAAAAAAACTTCAGAAACTTCATAACAACAAGATCTATTATAAGGTCCAAAAACAATTTTTAAATCTTCAAAAGTTGATCCCATTTTTTCAAACATAAACAACATTTTTAAAATAATCAAGTTAAAGCTTCCTTTATATCCACTGTGAATAAGCCCTATAATTTTCTTTACTGAATCATAAAAGTATATTGGAAGACAATCTGCAAAGTAAGCAACAAGAGCTACATCTAAAGAACTAGATATAAGACCATCTCCTTCTTGAAAATTTATAAAATCATCTTCGGCTTTATAAATAATATCTGTATGCAATTGTTTTAAATATTTTATTTTCTTCGACTTAGGAACAAAGTTTAAATTATCATTACTGAGTTCTCTTAAATTTAGACTAAAAGGTTTTTTAGTATAAATCATTTTAACATCATTAGCTATCCTAAATTCATAATAAAGTTCATGATCTATTATTTTCATAATCTAAATTCTTCTCCCAAATAAAGCTTCTTGGCTTTCTCACTGCTTATTATATAATCAACATCACCCTCATCAAGCACTTGCCCCTGATAAACAATATAAGCTCTATCGATTATATCAAAAGCATCTCTTACATTATGATCAGTAATAAGAACTCCAATGTTTCTTTCTTTTAAAATTTTTATTATATTCTTTATATCCCCAATCGCAATAGGATCAATACCAGCAAAAGGTTCATCTAAGAGTAGGAAATAGGGATTTACAGCCAAAGCTCTTGCTATCTCTGCACGCCTTCTTTCTCCCCCAGAAAGAGTATAAGCTTTTTGGCTTTGTATTCTTTTTATCTCAAATTCTTTAAGTAAATTCACAAGTTCTATCTTGCGCTCAGCATTAGATAGGTCCTCTCTTCTCTCTAAAGCAACCATAATATTTTCTTCAACTGTAAGCTCCCTAAAAATTGAAGCATCTTGGGGAAGATACACAATTCCTATCCGTGCGCGCTCATACATATTAAGAGATGAGATGTTATAATCATTTATTAAAACCTTGCCTGCATTGGGTCTAATAAAACCTACAATTGTATAAAATGTTGTTGTTTTTCCGGCCCCATTTGGACCAAGAAGCCCTACAACCTCACCTTTGTGAATGTTGATCGTAATGCCATTAACAGCAAACTTTTCACCATACTTTTTAACAATGTTGTCTGCTTTTAAAACAACATTATTGACAGAATTAAGATCAAGACTTTCCTTAATCTCTTTTATTTTATTTTTTTTCTTCAGAAACATCATTTTCAACTTGAGTAAACTCTCCCTCAACACTTCCCTCAAGTTTATACCTATTAGTTTTTGTATTAAAAATTATTCTTGAAGCAGAATAATAATTATCTTTCTGGTAAATTACTGGAACCCCTTCAAGAATCATTTCTTTTTCTTCTTTATTATAAGTCCCATTCTCAGCTCTTGCAAAAGTATCATCCTTATATATTTTAACAGAATATTGCATAATATAAACATTGGCTTTATTGCTACCTTCAATTCTTTCTGCTTTAATAACCATATTATTTTCTAAATCTTCAAGCTCAACCCCTTTTTTAAGATAAAAATTATCCAATTTTCTATTAAAAAACAAAAACTGAGCCTTAACATGCATTTTATTCTTATAATCTTCATAAAAAACATTACCCCGAGCTTCAAGATAAGAGCCATTTTCTCCATAAATTTCAATTTCATCTGCTCTAAGTTTAAAATCTGAGGAAATAACCTCTGAATTTCCTTTTAAAACAATTTTTTTATAAAAAGAAGACACTACCCCTTGTGCAAAATCCGACTTAAAGGTAAAATTAGTGCTTTTATCTTCTTCTCCCTTAAGCCTTTCAGATTCAGTCATAGATTCTATTTGCGTTGCGTGAATATTGTTAACAAAAATAATAAAAATCCATATTAAAATCAAATCCCTCAATTCATGATCCCTTCAACCCCAGAATCAAAATAAAAAACATTGCTCCTTATAAAATAAGAAAATCCTTTTCCTTTTATTGTGCTATCATTAAATCTAATTAATATTAGCTCATTTGGGGGAGATTGCAATTTTTTGTCTTTATTCTTCCATAAAAGCCTATTTGAATTAAGCAAATAATAATTATTTTTATCCTCTATTTTAAATTCTACGGAATCTCTCATATCCAAATCTTTTGTAATATAAGATCCTTCCAAATTATTAAACTTTCCTGAAATTTCATTATCTAACGAATGATATAAAAACCTTCCATTCTCTGCCTTATAAATTTTATAGTCATTAAAATAACTAAAACTTAAAGACTCTAAAACAGCTTGTTCTTTGTTATATGCAACATCATAATACTTGATTCCTAATATTTGTATTGAAGGAAATTTTTTAACCACATCAGACCTATTAGAATATTCATCATAATCAAAAGTACAAGCAAAAAACAAAAATAACGAGTAAAGCCTAAGTATTCTCATAAACATTTTTCACAAGACTAGAATTTTTTATTTTCATTAAAAATTTATTAAACATAACATTGAAAACCTTATTAAACAAAATTTATTTATATAATCAATTATAATGTAAGGCATGAAAGGAAAATAAAAACACCACTCTCAAGAACAATCTTTCGTATAAAAATTCTCCTGAAAATGCAAAAAATTAACACAAACGTATAAAAATTGTTCTTATTTTGGATTGGAATTAAATTGGCAATTTCAAACTCATACCTTTAAAGAAATCAATTTATAAAAATTAACAATAATAATGCTCACATTCATCATCTCTTTTGTAGTTTAAAATTTCACTGTCTTTAAACCAAATTGGTATTTCACGAATTGCATCGACCTCATTTGCAGATGCATGAATCACATTATAAATTGAAAAACCTTTTTCATTTGAATATCTAAAACTGTGATGAGAAAAATCTCCTCGTATTGTTCCAGGAATAGCTAATTTTGGCTCAGTAGCGCCACAAAGCTTTCTAACAACCTCAACGCTTTCAACTCCTTCAACAACAAATGCAAAAACAGGAGAATTTGAAATAAATTCAATTAAAGACTTCCAAACTGCCTCACTATGCCTAAAAGCAATATCATCATACAAATAATGTTTTTTTGCTAGACTCTCATCCACAATAAGCATTTTGGCAGCCACTATCTTTAAACCTACTCTTTCAAGCCTAGCAACTACATCGCCAATTAAACCTCTCCTAACTCCATCTGGCTTAATAACACATAAAGTTTTTTGTAATAACATTGAAATACCCCCCTAAGTTTAGAACATTATTAAAAATAATTAAATAAATCAAAATACTTACTTAATACCCAAATTATATCTGATTAATTAAATTTATACGGAATGCTATAGATTATAAAGCACTTAACATTATATTGAAAAATCAAAATATAATTTTTACAAAATTAACAACTACATTCCAAAAGGAAGAGCTCCCATGGTTTTTAACTTTATTTCTTCTTTAACCTTAGAAACAGCATCATTTAAAGCAGATTTAACCATTTGTTCAAAAGCATCATTGTCTAAATCATCAAAAAATTCCTTATTAATTGAAACTTTTTTAACATTAAATTCGCCATCCATCTCAATAGCAACAATATTGCTACCCGCTTTACCACAAACCGTAATTTTAGACATTTCTTTTCTAATATTGTCAATATTGCTCTTAACATTAGACATATTTTTCAAAAAATCTAACGGATTTACTGCCATATTTTATCCCTCCAAAACTTCACTTGCTCCAAAAATATTTTTTACAGTTTCTAATTTTTCAAAATCCTTTTCAAGGTTTTTGAAATTTTTCTGAAATACAATGCTTAAATTGGGAAATTCTTTATAAAATTCAGATCTTATCTCGCCTTTATAATTTTGAAGCTCATTATACTCGAATTCACTAAAAACCTTATAATAAAGAACATTGTCATCAATAACAACTTCTCCTGAATGAACTAAAGTTTGAATATATCTTGAAACAATATAAATAAATTTATCTCTTATATCAATAAAATCATTTACTTCATTTGAATCATCATCTTCAATAAAAATCTCATCAATCTCGTCAATACTATTGGTATTTAAAAGATTTTTATCAATTTTTGTTGACAAATTTTCATCGAAACCAGTTTCCTCTTTTTCTAAAGATTTTATTTCGGGAAATTCATATTCTAAGCTAGGTTTTGTTGAAATAAAAGCTAAATCATCTTTACTATTCTCATTTGCCAAAGTATCCAAACTGTTTGAATCTAAAGACATATTCTCTAACAAATTATCCTCAATATTTTGAATTTGTTTTATTAAAACATGATTTGGAATATAGTTTTTAAGTCTTAAAATTTTAATAAAATTAATCTCAAGCTCATATCTTGGATTAACTGAAAATTGCAAATCCCTGTAAGTTTCAAGCAAAACAACAATAATTCTCTCAAGATAGTTCAAATCAAATTCAATTAATTTTTTTCTCAAATCCTCAGATTTAATCCCAATAAACTCAAAATTTTTAATGCCTATCTTTAAAAATAATGCCTCTCTAAAAAATTCAATTGAATCTAGCAGAAATTGCTCATAAGACACTCCGGCCAAAAAAATAGAATCAAGAACGCAAATTAACTCTTTTACATCTTCACTAAGAATGCTAATTGACAATTTCTCCAAAAATTCATCATTGGTTAAGCCCATCTTAGATCTTATTTGATCTAATTTAATGTCAGAATTAGTAAAAGAAACCACTTGATCAAAAAGAGTATAAGCATCTCTTACACTGCCACTACTTTTATATGCAATCCATTTTAAAGCCTCATCTTCATATTTAATATGATCCTCAAAACAAACCTTCTTAAGCATATTATAAATCTTGTCTAGCGATAAAAGTTTAAAACTAAAATGCTGACATCTGCTTTTTATTGTCTCTGGAAGCTTGTGCGATTCTGTGGTAGCAAAAATAAAAACAATATAATTTGGGGGCTCTTCAATTGTCTTTAAAAGAGCATTAAAAGCAGAATTGGAAAGCATATGAACTTCATCAATAATATATATTCTATATTTGGAAATTGCAGGAGGAAACATTATCTCTTCTTTAATTTGCCTAATATCTTGAACCGAGGTATTTGAAGCACCATCAATTTCAATAACATCAAGACTGCTGTCATTCTCAATAGATTTACAATTGTTACACTTTCCACAAGGCATAACTGTGGGACCATTCTTACAATTTAAACATCTAGCAAAAGCTCTAGCTGATGAAGTTTTGCCAACACCTCTTGGCCCCGAAAAGATATAAGCATTTGCTATTTTATTTTTCTCTATAGAATGCTTTAAAGTCTCAACAACAAAATCTTGCCCTTCAAGAGAGTTGAAATCTCTTGGACGTTTCTTAAGAGCAGTGCCTCTTGAAGACGCCATCAACTTTTTACCTCCCAATACTTTAATAAGCAAAATGTTACAAACATATACTATACAACATATTTATATCTTAGAACTATTACTTTAAAAGAATTACCAAAGAATTTTATAAAGCATAAAAAATATCTAAAAAAGAAAAGATTCCTAAGAAAATAAAACAAGATTGAAAGTTTCAAAAAGATAAATCCATGTCTTAACATAAAGAAAAGCATCACATTTTGGCTCAAAATCAAACCTAAGACTTACGTACTCACCAAAAAAATCGCTTACCGCTGCTACCTTCCAGTCCTGACGGGATTCAGCAACACTTGATAGTACGGGTCCTAGGAATCGGAGAGAATGGGATTCGAACCCATGATACATTTTACTGTATACACGCTTTCCAAGCGTGCGCCTTAAGCCACTCGGCCATCTCTCCAAACTAACAAATTTTTCGTGTCCAAGAGGACTTGAACCTCCGACCTTAAGAATCGCAATCTAACGCTCTATCCAACTGAGCTATGGACACAAACAATTAATTTTTATTGTAATAAAAATTACTATTTATTACAATAAAAATATTCAACAGAAAATGGAGAAGTTGTGAGAACTAAAATAATAATTTTTATTTTAATATTATCTATTTTATCATGCTCTAAATCAACCTTGAATAAGGTTAATTCTGAATTCACAATTAAAACTAAAAATATTAAAGAAAAAGAAATACTAAAAAACAATAATATTCTCAACATAGATGCAAAAATTCCTTTTATGGAAAATACAAACTTTGAATTTGAAAATCTTATAAAAAAATGGAAAAAAGATATAGAAAATAAAATATCAAAAACCGAAAATTCAAAAAATGAATATTTTTATTTTTCCAGCTTTACAGTATTTAAAAATGAAAATATTGGTATTACATCTATTTTATATAAAGAATCCTTTAAAGAAAAAGAATCAAGCACTTTTTTAAAGTACTACTCTTTAAACTTAAAAGGAAACAAAAAAATAGAAATTTCAGAAATAATATCAAAAGATCAGCTAGATTCTCTAATAAAAGTATTAAAAGAACAGGTAAAAAATAAGATTAAAGATCTTAGCGTAAAAGATAACCAAAATCCAAATGAATTGGAAAACAAATTCACAACAATCTTTTCAAGGTACAAATATTACTTTAAAAATAACCAAATTATAATTTTTTATGATCCATTCTTAATTGATTGTAATAACTGCGATAAAATCGAATTTCAATTCCCTATACATGAAAATACAGAATATGAGCATCAGCACAATAAACACACACGCTCTTAATTCTTAAAATCAAACACAACAATTACGGAGAGGGTGAGATTCGAACTCACGGTAGGCTTACACCTACAACGGTTTTCAAGACCGTAGCATTAAACCACTCTGCCACCTCTCCAGAGTTAACATAAATTCTAATAAATAAAGTATGCACTGTCAAGATTTAAATAATTACGGAGAGAATGGGATTCGAACCCATGGTCCCCTTTTAAAAGGACAACTTCTTAGCAGGAAGCCCCATTCGGCCACTCTGGCATCTCTCCTACAACATTAATACATATTATCTTAGAGATATTATTATTGTCAACTAAATAAACTGCAAATATTAGTAATTTCTTCTAAACTCTTTATAAGCCTCTATTAGATTTTGAAAATCCCCAATAGAAATGTCAACTCCAGAATAAATACATTCTTCACGCAAGATCTCTTGAACCATTTTTTCCTCATTATTGCTAAATTTCAATTCAATGTACTCATCTTTAATTCTCCAAATATATGTATTTACCCTTATATTGTGATCAAAAATAAAAATAGGATCTCTCAAATTTAAAGAATTGTCAATAAAAAATAAATACTCCAAATACCAATTTACTCTTAAAGATACTGCAAATTCCTCAAGCAAATTTTCAATTAACATATCCTCGCTAGACTCAAGTAATTTTAAAAATTTTAAATAAGGCTCTGGATTAAGCTCACAAAGTTTTTTCATGTAAAAATAGGCATCCTCAAGATCACGATTTCTAAGAAAAAATAAGGTTGCATACAAATATATCAAATCTAGATTAGAATAATCATTAACCATTCTCTCAATAGACTTTTTAGGAGAAAATTTTAAAAGCTCAATTGTTGCAATATGCATATTATAAATTGTATAAATATTTGAAAAATTCAAGATGGCTTTAACATAAGATGCTGTAGCTTGAGTCATGTTGCCTATTTTATGAAAAATAGTTGCTCTATTGTGCCAAATATACTTAGAATAATGAGAATCTGTTAAAAATTTTTCAGAAAGTCTAATGGCCCTGCTTATTTCTCCAATAGAATATAAATAATACATTAAATAATTAACAACAAGAGCAAGATTGGCACCAAAAAAAATTTCGCTTGCTTTCAAAAAGCTTGCTATTTCAAGAGATTTGATATTTTTTAAAATCCAAATATTAAGCTTAACAAGAGAATTGTTTTGGTCCAAACCTCTAGCCTCAAAAAATAATTTCAAAGCCTCATCCTTGTTGCCCAACATTTCAAATAAAACAGCACTATTGTTTAAAGCTTGTATAAAATCAGATTTTTGCTCTTTAGCTTTCAAAAAACAATTTAACGCAAGTTCATATTCTTTTAAATTAAAATAAAAAACACCCAAATTATAATTCTCAAAAGGACTCAAATCATCTTTATTTTTTTCAACTTTACCATAATCTATAAGCTTAACTAAAAAATTATATTCACTCAAAACAACAGGATAAGTATTTAACACATATAAAAGAGCCTTATAATCCTTTTTCTTAAAATAAATAAGCGCTTTAAGTGAAAGAGAATCAAAATTCTCATCAAAAACATCTAAATTGTCAAGAGCACTTTTAAAGTCACCATTTTTATAAAAATTTAAAGCTTTTTCAAAACTAAAGTTATTCATATTTTTTAAAAATCTCCATAGGCCTTACAGAAATTTCCTTTGAAAAAGAAGTCTTATTAACGCTTTTATCTAAATTGTAAGCAGCAATACTAATATAATAAAGTCTTCCATCTTCTAATCCTGTAATCTTAAAAGAAGTTTGATTTCCAACATCAATAGGAGAAGTTAAAACACCACTAGTTTTTCCATGATAATTACCAGAGGCAACGCCAATATAAATATAATATCCTTCAACGCTACTATTAACAACAGGAATCCACTCAATAAAAACTTCTCTAGAGCCTGGAATAACTTTTGTTATCACAGGAGGAAATGGAGCTGCTTCGGGAACATAAGTAATCGACATACTATAAAGAGAAGGACTGCTTACAGAATCCCCACTAGGATAAAATTCAACTTTTATTTGAATATATTTTGATATCTTTGAATCTGGAAAATCTTTTTTAGGATCAAAATGAATCCACGCGCCAGTTAAATTTTTTTTAATATTCCCATAGCTATCTGTATCATAAAATACCTTATTATCTAATCTGTAGTAATAAACAATCTCTGTATCCTTAGGAACATTAGAATCAACATCAAAGGACAATACTTGAGAATAATATTTAGAAAGCTTAATAGGCTCTGTAATAATGTATCCCATATTCTTTGAAAAAAAAGCATTACTAACCTCTTCAAAACTTTTATGTATTTCCAAATTCTCAACTGCACCAGTAAAATAAGTTCCCAAGGTAAAATCAATAAAGTTTCCAATACTTAATAAATATCCTGATCCTTCCTTCTTGTCATTTGTTATATATTCTATTGCCTGAGGTTTAGAATCTATCAAATATTCAAGTATTCCATCTCTTTGCCTATATCTTAAAGTATGTAAATGCCATTTTTTCGGAATAAAATCATCATTACTTTTCATTCTAATTTTGATAGGGTTTTTATTATCTTTTAAAAAAACATTGTTTAAAACCCAAACAAAATTTCCCTCATCACTTTCTAATCTAATAGACTGATCTACCCATAAATTATTAATATTTTTATAGCCATCCCAACTAAAAATAATTTCCCCTGTAACAGAGGTTGTTCGATATACCCAAAACTTAATAGTAAAATCAGAAACAGTATTGCCCGAGGAAAAGAAAGCTTTCTTTGTCAATGGCTTAAACTTAACAGGATTTTGATTTGAATAAAAAATTAAAGAGCCGTTAGAGACATTACGAAATTCATTTGAAACTCTCAAGCTTTCTGAACTAACTAAATAGTTTGAAGATGTGTCTTTTAATTTGTTATCCCTTCCTATTTCTAGGCGCAAATCAATATTATTTAAATCTAAAACAGTTTTATATCTATCCAAATAAATACCAAGCAAACCTCGCATATCCCGCTCAAAAGTAATATTGCTAGAATCTTGAATAAATTTAAAATTTTTTTTTGAATCAAGTATTAACTTCAATTCTTGAGATAAAAGAATAGAAAAGCACAAAAAAAATAGCAAGAGCATTAAAATTAATCTCATTTTTGACCTTTTACTTGTTATTATTCATATTTTTAAATACCTCAGAACATAAAACAAACTGTCTTATGATACAATATTATATCACAAGATGATTTTTAAAATCTAAAAACTGCCTGACATTATGAAAGAGAATCTCACAAGTTTATTCGAAAAAGCAATGCAATTACCAACTACAAGCGGTTGCTACAAAATGCTAAATGAAGACAAAAAAATACTCTATGTTGGAAAAGCAAAAAATCTAAGATCAAGAATAAAAAGTTATTTTTTAGAAAAAAATAGTCACAAAATCAAAATACTAATGAAAAATGTAAAATCAATAGAAGTTATTACAACAAACAGTGAATACGAAGCATTACTTCTAGAATGCAATCTAATCAAAACCTACAAACCTGATTACAATGTAAAATTAAAAGACGGAAAAGGTTATCCCATGGTAAGAATAACTCATGAAAAATATCCAAGGATTTTTAAAACTAGAAAAATAATTAATGACCAAAGCGAATATTTTGGACCATTTACTAATGTAAAAAAACTAGATCAAGTGCTAAATTTTATTAACAAAACATTTAAAATTAGAAAGTGTAAAAAAAAATCCAATGCTCCTTGTCTATATTACCACATGGGACAGTGCCTTGGAGTATGCTACAAGGAAAATCTTGAAAAAGAATATCAAAAAGAACTAGATAAGGCAAAATCCATACTAAGCGGGAATATATCCGAAATATTAAGCCAAGTTGAAATGAAATTAAAACTTGCCATACAAAAAGAAGATTTTGAAACTGCTATTAAATTGAAAGAAACTAAAAGTTCCTTAATAGAAATTAATCAAATCCAAATCATTACAAAAACCAATAATTTAAACATAGACTATGTGCATGTTCACCCAGGAGAAAATGTAAATACAATAATAGTGTTAAAATACAGAAATGGGAAATTAGTTGAAAGAGATGCAAATTTCGATGAGAGCATATGTAAACAAAATGAGTTGATTTTACAATTTTTAATTCAATATTACACATCTATTAATATGATAGTGCCCGACAAAATTCATATTTTTCTCAAAGATATTGACACTAAAAATGCTGAAAAACTAATAAATGAAATTAAAAATACAAAAACAGAAATTATTTACAAAGAAACAGAAGAAATTTCAAAAATAATGGAAATGGCTATATCTAATGCTGAATTATCTTTAAGAGAATATGAAAATAAAAGCAACAAAGCACTTGAAAGTTTGAAAATTTTTCTAGAAATGGACAAACTTCCCAAAACAATTGAAGGATTTGATATTGCTCATCTTAAAGGTCAAGAAACAGTAGCTTCTATGGTTACTTTTAAAATGGGAATTCCCTTTAAAGAAAAATACAAGCTTTACAAGCTAAATTCGCTATTAAAAGGAGAAATTGACGACTTTAAGGCAATAAAGGAAGTAATCTCAAGAAGGTATTCAGAAATAATCAATAAAAACTTAGAACTACCAAATTTAATTTTAATTGACGGAGGGAAAGGACAATTAAATGCTGCTTTTTCTATCTTAAAAGGATTAAAAATAGAAAACAAAGTTAAAATCTGTTCGTTGGCAAAAAAACATGAAACAATATTCTTAACAAACAACAAAAAAGGAATAAATCTGCCTCAAGGACATCCTGCTCTTAGGATACTGCAAAATGTAAGAGATGAGGCACACAGAAAAGCTAACGGATTTAACAAAAAAAGAAGAGAAAAAATAACCCTATTGTATACAAAAATACATGGAATTGGAGAAAAAACGGCCAAAAAAATATTAAAATCAATTGGAACTTATAAGGATATACTCCCTTTAAGTGAACATGAAATTTCAGAAAAAATAAAAGTAAATATTCAACTTGCAAAAAGAATAAAAGAATTTGCAATAAAAGAAAACTCAATAAAAAACTATAATCACAATAAATAAATTTTAAATTCAATTAAAATTTTACATAACTTATAAATCAACGATAAAATTACAAAATTTTAAGCCAGATTATTATTTATTAATATTTTTTTAAAATAAAAACACTATTTGAAATTCCAGGCGACAAAACCAAAAAAAGATCATTAATAAGCTTGTTTCTAACTTGCATATTCAAAACATCCCCTGAAAGCTCTATTTTATAACCTTCAGAAGAACTCTTAACTACTTTAAAAAAATGAACAATCTCGGTGTAATCAAAATCATCTAAATCTTCAATAACTTCATTTATTAAATTGTCAAATATTTTTTTACGCTCTTTTTTTTCTAAATTTTTAATCTTTGAAGATCTTCCTTCAATTTTATTTAGTTTAGCCAAAAACTTTTCTATCCCGTTTTGAAAGTTAATATTTTTAATAATAACTTCAAATTCAAAGCCTTTGGAAATATTTTTTTTACCTATTATTTCATATCTTAGATTATTAAAAAATAAAGGATAAAAAATAAAATCATCCTTGGCCTGAGATTTTAATCCATAAATTTTTGCCCTCAGGTCATCATCGCTTGGAATATTCAAATAACCAAAAAATATTTCGGGACTGCTTTGTAAATTTTTAATAGAATCAAAAAAGTTTATTAAAACAATTTCCGCCAATCTAGATTCAGAGCTACAAGATAAACAACAAAATAACACAATCCAACTTAATTTTTGTTTCATAATTTAAAAATTAAATTTTGATTCTGTAGAACAACGAATTGAAAAATTATTATTAAGATTTAAGATTGAAAATATTAAAAAATATGACAAATTTTGATGAACATTTTTAGAATAAATCCTTAAATATAAATCAAACCTATATAAAATTTTCAAAACAATTTTTATTTCTGCAATCGAATAATTTTTAACCCCTACTCTATAAATTTTATTTAATGAAAAAAAGATTTTATTTTTATTCAATGCACTCTGTAAACTTCCATACATACTATAATCCATCTGCACCTTTAATAATCTTTTAAATTGCCAAATAAGACTCATTAAAATACTAAGCAAATCTTCTCCTTGATCCAAAATAGACTTAATCTTTATTAAAGAATGAGCCATATCTTTTTTTAAAATTGAATTAAATAAAGAAAAAGTGTTTTCAAAACGAACAAAACTAATCCAAGAAGTTATATCTTCCTCATCAATGGTGTTATTCTTAGCAAAAAGCGCAAAAGAATCTATATAAAATTTCAAAATTTTAGTATCTGAATTTAGCATTAAAAGCATTAAGTTTATTGCAGAATCTGTAATTTTAATATTAAGATTAAAAAAATTTCTTTTTACAAATGTAAATTTATCATCATCAGAAATTTCATAAAAAACTTTTTTTATAAACTTGAGCTTATTCTTAAAATCAATGTTACATGTATTACTACTAGAAACAAAAATAACAGTTTTATTGATAGACTTTAAAATTGCATTACATACTAATTCTAAATCTTTTCCTGCTTTTAAAAGTTCATACTCATAAACAATAAAAATTTCTTTTTTTGAAAAAAAAGAATTGGAAAACAACTTATCAGCAAATTCCACAACTGAGAGTTCTGACAAAAAAATTTTAGTAACTGAAACTTCTGATTTAAAAGCATCCATCTTAATTAACAGTTCTTTTAAATAAGCTTCTTTTAACCCTTGCTCACTACCCAACAATAAATAAACCACTTGCATCAAAGTAAATTATAATCCAAGTGCTAAATATATTATACTTAAGCTAGGAGGAGAATATGAAAGTTGCAATATTTACAGATACATATATCCCAGAAAAAAATGGAGTAGCAACATCAATAAAGCAAATTAAAGAAGGATTTGAAAAAAATGGTTATGAAGTTTATATATTTTGTCCAAAATCCAAAAAATCTTTAAAGGAAAAAAATGTTTACAGATGTTTATCCATTCAAATAAATAAAAAACTTGATGCTGTAATAGCTTTTCCCAACAAAAGAAAAATATCTAAAATAATACAAAGCTATAAACCAGACATCATTCATACTCACTCCGAGTTTTCTATGGGAAAAATTGGAAAACAAATTGCATTAAAACAAAACATACCAATAGTTCACACAAGCCATACAATGTGGGATTATTATTTGCATTACCTAGGAATTTTTAAACATTTTATTAAACCAGATAAAATGATAAAAAAACATTATAATAAAATAAAATATTTTATTTACCCATCAAGCAAAGCAAAAGAGAGATATTTCCACCTTTCAAATAATGCTAACTATAAAATAATTCCAAATGGAGTTGATAGAAAACTTTTCATAAAAACTTTAAGCAAAGAAAAAAAAGATGAAATTTTGAAAAAGCACAATATAAAGCAAACAGACAAAATAATCATATTTGTTGGAAGAATAAATAAAGAAAAAAACATAGATTCATTAGTAATACATTTAAAAGACCTTTTAATACAAAATAAAAATTATAAACTTATCATTATTGGCAAAGGAAGCGAAGAAAAGGAAATAAAAAATTTTAGCATCAAACATGGACTTGAAAAACAAATATTGCTAATAGGAACAATTCCTTGGGAAGAAATATGCTACTACTACAAAATTTCTGATATTTTCACCAGTCTATCAAAAAGCGAAGTATATCCAATGACAGTAATAGAAGCATTAACCGCTGGAATACCCGCTATTTTAATAAATGATCATATATATAAAGACGTAATAAAAGAAGGAATAAACGGATTTTTAATAAAAAAGTGCGAAAACTTATCTCGATACATAGAAAAAGTAATAAAAGATGATGAAATACTAAAAACATTTAAACAAAATGCAAAAAAATACTCTACTAAATTTTCAAGTCATTTTTTTACAAAAAAAATTGAAAATTATTACTCAGAAATTATTGCAAGAAAAAATCATTAATATAGCTTTTCAAAAGGTATAAAACATATTGGAAACTTAATTTTCATATCCAATAAAACATTTTTAATAACTTCACCAATAAAATATTGAAAATCCCAAAAAACCTCTGTATTAACAAAAAATCGAACCTGCACAACTATATAACAAGGAGTGTATTTTTTTACAATAAGAGTAGGAGAACAAGCCTCAACATTAAATTTCTTATTATTGAAAATTGCTAAATCCTCTATTTTATCTTTTAATAAACCAATATTCGTATCATGGGGAACTTGAAAAGAAAACACAACTCTTCTTCTGGGATTTGCCGAAAAATTAACAACAGAATTGGATGTAAGCTTACTGTTTGGAATTTTAATAATTTCTTCGTCAAATGTTTTAAGTGTAGTAAAAAAAATTTGAATATTCTCAACCAAACCTTCAACATCTTCACATTTAATGTGATCTCCACACTTAAAAAACTTAGAATTTAAAACAATAATTCCGCTAACAAAATTAGATAAAATACCCTGAGCAGCAAACCCAATAGCAAGACCTAATGATCCAAATACAGCAATAATAGATGTTATAGGTACTCCAAGATATGGCAATATTATTAAAACAATAACAAAATCTGTTAATATTTTGAAAAAAGATTTTAAAAAGTTAAAAACTGTAACTTCTAATTTTTCCTCTATTTTAGACTTTTCCAAAGTCTTGAATAAGATTTTACCCATTTTATTAACTATTAACTTTAAAAAATACCATAGCGCTACAGCAATCGAAACCTTTAAGCCATAACCTACCACACCCTCAAAAATATGATTAAAATAATCTTGAAATATAAAAAGCTCCTTAAACAAACTAAAATTTCCTTCTAAGCTTCACATAAATTAATTGAATTATAGCATAAAAACCAAACAAACCTTTCCAATAAAAACCTCTAGGAAAAACAATAGATCAATGTTTTAAAGCCATAATAAAGCATGTTTTCATCACCGCTTTTCAATAATAAAATACACATTACAACAAATATTTGTGGTAGAATGTTTACCAAAGGTTTTTACTAAATTTGACAAAACAAATGAATAAAAAGAAACAAAAAAAAATATATGAAATTCTGAGCTTGTTTTTACTTGTCTTTAAAACAACAACACTTACAATCGGCGGAGGATTAATAATTATATCTGAGCTTAAAAAAATATTTGTTAAAAAAAGAAAAATAATATCTGAGAGCGATTTTAACAAAATACTAGCAACATCAAATGTTATTCCTGGAGTTACAGCGATTAATTTTGTATTTTTAATAGGAAGAAAATTTGGGGGTTTCCCATGTGCACTTTTACTTGTTATTGCCGGTATTTTACCTTCCATGATTGCAATAATAATGGTTTTCCTTTATCTAAAATTAGTACCAAACAACATACATGTTGAAAAATTTCTTGAAGGTGCAAAAATCTCTTCAATTATTATAATGTTAACGGTTGTTTTAAAATTTTCAAAAAAAATGTTGAATAATTCTGTAACAAAATGGACAATATGTTTTCTTGTAATTTTTGCAATTTTTAAATTAAAAATAAGAATATCATATATATTGATAATCTTCTTTTTAATATACACATTAAAATATATAACAATAAAAAAAATATTAACTAAACAGAAAAAGGACATCGTTTGATTTTAATAAATTTATTCATTACATTTTTAAAAATCGGATTATTAAATTTTGGAGGCGGCAATGGAATTGCAGCAATAATAAACAATGAAATAATCAATAATAAACAGTGGATAACAAAAGAAGAATTTGTCAATATGATTACAATATCAAGAATAACCCCAGGACCTATTGCCACAAACATAGCAACATACGTTGGAATGAAAACCGCAGGAATCTCAGGAGCAATAATTGCTACCGTAGCATTAATAACAGCTCCAATAATAATAATGGTAATGTTACTTCTAATCCTACACAAAATCAATTTTTTAAATTATTGTCTAGAAAAGCTAAACCCTATTATTGTTGCACTGTGGATAATTACAATAATCATTTTGATCGAAAACACATATTTAAAGATAGAAAACGACAAAACAGAATTTTTAAAAACCTTGACTATTGCAGGAATTAATTTTTTTATTTTATTTTTTTATAATAAAATAAGCCCAGCATTAATAATTATACTTAGCGGATTTTTTTATACATTAATATAAATATGATTAAACAAAAACTAAAATTATCTCAAAATTTAAACTCAATTCAAATACAAACAATGAAAATATTGAGCCTTAATAAAAAAGAACTGATACAGCTTATATTAGAAGAAAGTGAAAATAACGAATGCCTAGAAATAGACTCAAATAAAATATTTTTTGAAACATTGAAAACATATAAGTTTAAAAAAAATTTTTACAAAGAAAATGATATAATAAAAAATCAACACGACATAGCTCTTGAAAAAACACAAACAAATACTTCTTTAAAAGAACACCTGTTGCTACAATTAAGAATTCAAAGAATAACTGAAGATGAGCTTAAAATAGGTGAAATATTAATAAATAATCTAAACAACAAAGGTTTTCACATAATAAACCCATACGATCTTTTTGAAAAGGGAAAAAAAGAAAAAGTAAAAAAAATAATTGAACTTATTCAGAAATTTGATCCAATTGGAATTTGTGTCCCTAATATAATAGAATCGTTAATTTTGCAAGCAAAGCATCATAAATTAGAAAGTAATATTATTAAAATTCTTGAAAAAGCAGAACTTCTTGAAAAAACTCAAGAAAAGTTAAAAGAAGAACTTAAAATAAGAAGTAAAGAATTTAACACAGCTTTAGAAATTATCAGGCAAAAACTTAACCCCAACCCAACACTCGAATTTAAAGACCCAGACGACACCAATTTCTATGTTGACCCAGATATATTAATAATAAACCACAATAACAAATTTGAAATTAAAATCAAAGAAGTTAACATCTTTAAAAAAGAACTTAAAAAAACAGCTGAAAATCCTCAAAAACAAAAAAAAGCAAAATGGTTAATCGAATCGTTACGCTATAGAGACGAAATACTTGCAAAAATAGGAATAGCTATATATACACTCCAAAAAGAATTTCTAAGAAGAGGTTTTAAAAGCTTAAGGCCAATGAACTTGGGCATTTTGTCAGAAAAAATAGGTGTATCAAAATCAACAATATCAAGAGCAATAAAAAATAAATATTTAAAATGCGAATGGGGTACAGTATTAATCAAAGATCTCTTTAGCTCTGTTGGTGGAGCAAAAACAAATGAATTTTCAAAATTAAGCATTAAAATAACAGTAAAAAAGTTGCTAGAAGTAAATAAAAAGATGTCAGATGAAGCGATTTCTGCTATACTGAAATCCAAAGGAATCTCTATTTCTAGAAGAACAGTAAACAAGTATAGAAATGAATTAAAATCTGAGAAAGGAAGAACATATTATGGAACCTAAAATTCAAGCAGTTAATTTTAACTTAAATGAGAATGAAAAAATCTTTATTCTCAAAAAGCTAGAAAAATTTGATACTCATATCAAAAAACATGTAGAAAATTTAAAAATTACAATCAAAAAAGAACGTGAACTTTTCGAATTCGACGCACATGCTCACTTTAATTGGGGGAAAATAATACACATAAAAGAAGATGGAAAAATACTTCTTAATCTTATTGATAGCTCAATAGAAAAACTTTACAAAACAGCAACTAAAGAAAAAGAGAAGAAAAACAACAAATAAGATAAATAAAAAATGCAAGAAGTAGAAATTGAAATAATAAATAAAGATGAAACACATTCAAGATCGGCAAACATTATTGCTGAATTCGCAAATAAACACTCTTCGTGCTATATAAAAATAACAACAAAAGATGGCAGAAAATCTTACGCAAAATCTATAATCGAAATTATTATATTAGGCATAATACACAAAGAAAAAGCAAAAATAACAGTCATTGGGAAAAAAGAAAAAACGGTAATTAAAAATTTGTTAAACTTACTAAAATATAATTTTTCAAAAGAGCTTGGAAAATGAACAAAAAAAATTTTTACATAATAGTGTTACTGAATTTACCTAATCTTCTATTTTCATACTCAACAAATTATGACATTGAAGCAAATATGTCATCTTTTGTCATGAGTCTGGCAATTATTGTAATCTCATCTATTTCGCTAGGTAATCTAGTAGCGCAAATAGGGATTCCAAAAGTAATAGGACAAATAACAGCAGGAATAATTCTAAGTCCTAATGCCTTTGGAAAAATTAAAATACCTTTATTATTCCCATTAGGGATAACTCAAATTGGAGAAAATTATTTAATAAATGAAAAAATATTTGCAATCTCTACCATAGCTTCAATAATACTGCTTTTCACAGCAGGACTTGAAACTGACTTAAAATTGTTTATCAAATTTTTGCCGCGCGGAGGAATTATTGGAATAACAGAAGTTGTTGGCACCTTTACAAGCTTTGTACTAATGGCCAGCATAATTTTTAATGTTCCTTTAATAAGTCCAACCTCGCTTTTTATTGGAATAATTGGAACTCCAACATCAGCAGGAATCGCAGCAAGTATACTCTCAGCAAAGAAAAAAATGAGTACTTCAGAAGGAGTGACAATAATATCAACTTCAATTATTGATGATGTACTTTCAATGCTCATGCTTACAAGTGTAATAACTATATCAAGATCTATATCGGATCTTGATATAGCAAGCTCTCTTAAAAGCATAATTCAAAACATAGTAATTTGGCTATGCTTAACTTTTTCCTTAATATATGTATCAGAAACACTCTCAAGGCTGTTGAAAAAATTAAACAGTGTCACCTTAGCAACCGTAATAACACTTTCTCTAACCTTTACTATTGCAAGCATCTTCCAAAATCTAGGAATGTCTTTTGTGGTTGGAGCTTACGTATTTGGACTTGCCATGTCAAAAACAGACATTGTATATGTAATTCAAGATAAACTAACAATCTTTGAAAGATTTTTTATTCCAATCTTTTTTACATCAATTGGACTTATGTCAGATATTAATGAAATACTCTCAAAAGAAGTTCTTATTTTAGGATCAGCAATTAGTGCGATAGCAATAATTACTAAAAGTACATTTTGCTTTATTCCAGCACTCTTTTTAGGATTTAATAAACTTGGAGCCTTAAAAATTGCAACTGGAATGGTCCCAAGAGGAGAAGTCTCACTGATTATGGCAAATGTAGCATTATCTTCAGGATTTATTAGCCAAAAAATATTTGGAATCATAATAATAATGGTATTTTTGCCAACAATCATTGCAACACCCATAATAAACTTTTTATTCAAAATAAACAAAAGCGGACTTAAAAAAGAACTAGCAATAGATCAAAATACACATATATGCGTATCATTTGAATATGACAATTTGGCCAAAATTCTTATATGGGACTTAAAAAATGAGTTAAGAAAAGAAGGATTTTTCACGCAACAAATTAAAAATGATTCTTCACAATATATTAATGCAAGAAAAAACAATATATCATTCTCAATAAAGCGAGAAGGTAGCAAAATCACATTTGAATGCCCAAATAATCACCTAATCATAATACAAGATCTTTTTAGAGAAACAATCTTAAACCTAGAAAAAATAACCAAAGAAGTTGAAACAGTCTCTTTAAGAGCAAAAAAACTAGATTACTCAATAAATTATGATAAAATCCTTAGTAATATCAACCTAAATAAAAGACTAAAAAAGGAAAACATTATTCTAGAATTAAAAGCAAACAACAAAGCTGATGTACTAAGAGAACTCTTAAGCGTAATAAACATTGAAATTGACAAAGAAAGAATATTTCAAGATTTAATGGAAAGAGAAAAATTAATTACTACTGCACTAAAAGAAGGTTTTGCTATTCCTCATTTAAAAACAGATTTAATCTCAAAAATACATATTGCAATAGGAATTAGCCATGAAGGGATCGACTTCAATGCTCTTGACAAGAATTTAAGCCATGTTTTCATATTAATATTGTGCCCAGCAAAAGATTATGTTAGCTACCCTAGAATTTTAGCATCTGTTGTGGGCAAAGTTGATCTGTACAAAAAAGAAATTTTAAATGCAAAAACAGACAAAGAAATTTATAATATAATAGTGAGCTAAATTATGTTTAAAGTTATCAAATGTAATGAGTTGAATGAAAAATTAATAAACAAAAAAGTTGAAATAAATGCTTGGGTAAAAAAAATTAGACATCACGGAAAATTTACCTTTCTAAACATAAGAGACAGATATGAAAAAGCTCAAGTTCTAATAGCCGAAGAACACCTTTTAAAAATCGCAGAAAAAATAAAACTTGAATATTGCATTAAAATTCAAGGAATATTGATTAAAAGACCTTCCAATATGATAAACATAAATATGAAAACAGGACATTTTGAAATATTGGCAAAAAACATTGAAATTATCTCAAAATGTAATGAATTACCGTTCATGATAGAAGATGACAATAATGCAAATGAAAACTCAAAACTTGAATATAGATACTTAGATTTAAGAAGAGATTCATTGAAAAATAAGATCATTTTAAGATGCCAGGCAACTCATCTTATTAGAAATTTTTTAGTAAAAAGAAAATTTTTAGAACTAGAAACTCCAACTTTTGTAAAATCAACACCAGAAGGCGCAAGAGACTTTGTAATACCATCAAGGATCCACAAAGGATCTTTTTATGCTTTACCCCAATCTCCACAACTTTATAAACAGCTTATAATGATAGCGGGATTTGACAAATACTTCCAAATAGCCCGTTGTTATAGAGACGAAGATTCAAGAGGAGATAGGCAACCGGAGTTCACACAACTAGATCTTGAAATGAGCTTTGTGAAAAAAGAAAATATTTTTAAATTAATGGAAAGCATGCTTTTTTCAATATTTAAAAATTGCCTTAATATTAACTTACCTAAAAAATTCAAAAAAATAACATACAAACAAGCAATGGACAAATATGGAAGCGATAAACCAGATACTAGATTTGAACTTACATTACAAGATATAAGTCGCAATCTTAAAAATTCAGAATTCAATGTATTCAAAGATACTCTAAAAAACAAAGGCTCAATTAAAATTTTAATAGTAAAAGATCAAGCTGATAAGTTTTCAAGAGCAAAAATAAATAATTTAGAAGAAGTTGCAAAGCTTTACAAAACACAAGGGTTTTATTTTACAAAAATCGAAAACAATAAATTTTCTGGAGGAATTGCAAAATTTTTAAAAACAGAAGAACAGCAATTAATAAAAGCCTATTCTCTAGAAAATAATGACATAATTTTCTTTACAGCTAATAATAAATGGGAAACTGCTTGCAAAGCTATGGGGCAAATTAGAATAAAAATTGCAAACGATCTTGGACTAATAGATGAAAATAAATTTGAATTTCTATGGGTCTACGACTTTCCACTATTTGAATATGACGAAGATACAAAGACCTATACACCAGCTCACCACATGTTCTCGCTTCCCAAAAAGCGATATATTGCCAATTTAGAAAAAAATCCAAACAAAACCATAGGCGAAATTTATGATCTTGTTTTAAATGGTGTAGAGCTTGGTTCAGGTTCAATTAGAATACATGATAAAGAACTTCAACAAAGAATCTTTAACATAATAGGATTTCAAAAGGAAAAATCAGAAGATAGATTTGGATTTTTTCTAAAAGCATTAGAATATGGGGCTCCTAATCATGGTGGCATTGCAATTGGTATTGATAGGCTAATAATGCTAATGACAAAATCAACTTCAATAAAAGATGTAATACTATTCCCCAAGAATTCTTTTGCAGCAAGCCCTCTTGACAACTCCCCCTCTAAAATTTCAAATGAACAACTCAAAGAACTGGGAATCAATATTGTTGCTGATGACACTTAAATTCATAAGCTTAACCACACCTTTAAAATTATAAAAATCAGTTATCTATATTCCTGAGAATCTTCCAGTAGACCACTATTTTTCAAGAAATTTAATCTCAAAGCTCAAGTTTATTTTTTACAAACAATAAAAAACTATAAAAACACACAAAGTAAATCCAAAATAAAATGTTGTTTAAAATTTAGCAACAATATTAATTGTATTCTTCAAGAATAACAACTCCATAAACACAATATTTAACAATCATTCTAAAAATAAATTTATTTTTATTTAAGTTCTTAAAAAATAATCAAAAATAACAAAAAAGATGACTAAATAAATAATAGAAAAAATATACCTAATACCCAATAATTTTTATTCAATATCTAAAATTAATAAAATAATAAAAAAGCCGCTCAAAAAGCAGCTTACAAATAAAAATTAGTGAATTTTTATTTAATTCCTATTAATATTATTAAGATTTTTGCATGCAATCTTCACGCGGTCTTTCATAGAAACTTCAGCTTCTCTTAACCAAACCCTTGGATCATAAAATTTCTTATTTGGAATATCAGCGTCCTTACCATCTCCTAATTGACCTTGCAAGCGATTTTCATTTTTTTTATAATAATTTAAAACACCCTCCCAGGCAGCCCACTGTGTATCTGTATCAATATTCATCTTTACAACCCCATAAGAAAGTGCCTCATTAATCTCATCAATTGTAGATCCAGATCCTCCATGAAAAACATAAGAAACTGGTTTAGCAATATTTGTTCCTGTTTTTGATATGACATAATCTTGGCCATCTTTTAACACTCTTGGAGTAAGCTTAACATTCCCCGGTTTATACACTCCATGAACATTTCCAAAAGCTGCTGCAATTTGAAAATTTGGACTAATCTTTAAAAGTTCTGAATATCCATAATAAATATCCTCAGGAGTCGAAAATAGTTCATGCAGAGCCCTATCCGAATTGTCAACTCCATCTTCTTCACCACCCGTAATTCCAAGCTCTATTTCTAAAAACATTTCAATCTTTGCCATTCTTTCTAAGAATTTTTTAGAAATTTCAATATTTTCTTTAATAGGTTCTTCTGACAAATCTAACATATGCGAAGAAAATAATGGCTTTTTGTGCTGACTATAGTATTTCTCACCATACTCCAAAAGCCCCTCAACCCAAGGAAGCAAATTTTTAGCACAATGATCTGTGTGAAGAACAACAGGAACGCCATAATGCTCTGCCATCAAATGAACATGCATAGCGCCAGAAATAGCTCCAACTATTGAAACTCCTTGTGGTTTTTCCATCTTCAACCCTTTACCGCAAATAAAAGCAGAACCACTATTGGAAAATTGTATCATAATAGGAGAATTGATTTCTTTTGCTGCCTCCAAAACTGCATTAATAGAATTTGTTCCTATACAATTAATAGAAGGAATAGCAAATCCTTCCTTTTTACATATTTCATATAAAGAATGTAGCTCTTTTCCATAAACTACACCTGGTTTAATCTTGTCTAAAACACCCATTTATATGCTCCTTTCTATCTTATTTTTTCTTTTATCAAATGCCTATAATAAATTATACACCTAAGAAGTAGAATTGAATTTAAATAAATAATTATTAAACCAAAAGCGAGTATAAAATTTATTAAAAATCTACCATTCTGCATAAAAAAGTTTAAAATTAAACATTCTCAGTAGACTCTAGCATTTTATACCACTCTGAAAACTCTTTTATTCCCTCTTTAATAGAAATTTTGGCTTCATACCCAACATCATTTTTAAGCTTTAAAATGTCACAACAACTTTCCACAACATCTGCTTTTTGCATAGGCATATAATTTTTTAAAGCCTTTTTATCAAAATTCGCTTCAAGCTCTTTAATAAAATCTAACAATTTAGTTGCATGTCCAGTTCCTATATTATATATTCTGTAAGGGAAAGAAGATGTTGACGAATTTGGATTCTTAACATCAAAATTACAATCACTCTTAGCTGGATTTTTTAACACTTTATAAACACCATTTGCAATATCGCTAACATATGTAAAATCTCTAGCCATATTACCATTGTTAAAAATATTAATGGATTTGCCATTTTTAATTCCATCTGCAAATAAATATAAAGCCATATCGGGTCTTCCATAGGTTCCATAAACTGTAAAAAATCTAAGTCCTGTTGTGGGAATATTAAAAGACGCACTATAAGCATGCGCTATCATTTCGTTAGATTTTTTACTAGCTGCATATAAATTTAAAGGGTGATCCGTAATAGAATCTTCATTAGACGGAATATTCTCATTTATACCATAAACTGATGACGTCGAAGCATAAACAAAATGTTTTATGTTTTCTTTATAAATTCTACATACATCTAAAACATTAAAAAACCCAACAATATTTATTGAAACATAGCTATCAGGATTTTCAAGGCTATCTCTAATACCCGCCTGAGCAGCCAAATGACAAACATGTGTAAATTTATACTCTTTAAAAAGTTCAAGCAGTTTATCTTTATTTAGTATATCAAGATATGCAAAAGATAAGTTATCATATTTTTTACTCTTAATAATCTCATGGGTTTTGACATCCTTAGAACAAAAACCTAAAGCCTCTAATCTTTCATGCTTAAATTTGAGTTCATAATAATCATTTAATACATCTACACCTAAAACTTCATGCCCTTTTTCTGCAAGCTTTTTAGCTACATGAAATCCAATAAACCCCGCAATTCCGGTTAAAAAAATCTTCATATCATCATTCCTCTTTAAAATTTAATACAAATCAACACTATCAATCTATTTTTTAAAACCAAAATCTCTCTTTTGATAACTGCGAGAATTATTGCTGCTAAACCTATTATTTCTAACATAAGACACTCTTATCCTTTTTATATTTCCATCACCCTCGCTTTCAGTTTTGATATCACTATAACGATTTAAAGTTGTATGAACAATTCTTCTTTCAAAAGGATTCATTGATGGCAATAAAATAGAACGTCTGGTTCTTTTGACTTTATGAAAAGAATTTATTGCTAAATTAATAAACCTAGATTTAAATCGTTCTCTATAATCTCCAATGTCCAGTATAACTCTACTAAAGGCGCCAGTTTCACCAATAAGCTTAGAAGCGTAAACATTTGTCAAAAGCTGTAGAGAATCTAAATTTTTACCCTCTCGTCCAATCAAAATATTTGGACTATCTGTCTCAATAGAGATCTTAATGTGCCCTCCTTCTTTGGGCTCTATTGTCAAATTTACAGAATATCCCATTTTGATTAGCATTTCTTTTACAAATTCTAAAATTTTATCACAAATTTCATCCCCAATTTTAATTTCAAAACCGACTTTTTTAACTTCTTTTACATGCGGAGAAACCCTTATTTTAATCATTTCTTTCTTAAATAAAAATCCAACCCTTTCTTTATCTAAAATTTCTACATCAAACTCACCTTCTTTTAATTCCAGATCTCTCATTGCTTTCTTTATTGCTTCTTGTTCGGTTTTTCCGTAAAATTCATAGCTCATATTATTCCCCCTTTAAGACAAATGTATTCTTATATAGTATTGTTGCAAAATAGTAAAAATATTTGTTGTAATCCAATATATTAAAAGCCCCGATGGCATATTGTAAAGTATGAAAAAAAACATAATAGGCATTCCAAAATATAAAAATTTCTGCTGCGCTCCAAGATTTTTTAAATCAACATTAGAACTAACAATTGTAGATCCCAATTGAGTAAACATCATAATAAAAGGCAAAATTCTAATATCAGTCCAAGAAACAAAATAAAGCTTGTATCCAATATGATATACACTGTCACCAATAGATAAATCATCAATCCATCCTGGAATAAAACTGGCCCCTCTTAATAAAAATAAATTATTTACAAGTGAATAAAGAGCAAAAAATATAGGAAGCTGCAAGATTACAGGAAAACATCCTCCAAAAGGATTAACTCCTTCTTCTTTATAAAGCCTTCCCATCTCTTCATTCAATTTCTTGGGATCATGTTTAAACTTTGCTTGAAGTTCTTTCATTTTAGGTTGAAGCTTGGAAAGCTCTGCAGTAGCTCTAAATCCTTTAAATGTCAAAGGAAATATAAGTATTCTAACAACAATTGTCAAAAAAATAATTGAAAGTCCCCAATTAGGTATAACATCATAAAAAACTTGCATTACCATTTGCATAGGAACTTGAATTAAATGCCACAAACTCTTTTCCACTGACATTCCAAAAGCAATATCAGATAAGCCAAAGGTATTGTCACCATTCTTATCAAAAATGTCTAGATATCTATTGTCCTTAGGTCCAGCATAAATAAAAAACTCATCACTAATATTTTTTTTATTTCCAACATTATTGACAATAAACGACTTGAGGATTTCTTTTTCCTTCTTAAACTCAACTTCCATATTTTCTTTAAAAACTAACACTCCAAAATATTTAGTACTAGAACCAATCCATCTAGGATTGTTAATCATTAGACCATCTTTACCATACTTAAGCTTATTATCATAATAAATTATTTGAGATAAATAATTATTATATTGAAGCTTGGCTTTATCACTCAACCTTTCAATCTCAGAACTAAAAATAATCTTATAAGAATCAATATCAAATAAGTTATCATCCTCAAGGCCATTTACAGTAACTTTAAATTTCATCAGGTATTCATTTTTTTTAGAGAATGTATACCTCTTTACATATTCATAAGTTTTACCGTTATTTTTAAAATAAGCTTTAAATTCATGATTAAAATCATCTATTTTCTTATACAAAAACAAATCCTCTACTAAATAGTCAAAACTAACATCAAAAAAAGTTTCATTTTTATAATCAACATTAATCAAATCTGTAGGATCTTTTTCCAAATTTAAATGATTTTTAAGCTTTAATGAAACCAAATTCCCTCTAAATGTTGAAAAAGTAGCAACATATATCCCTGTTTCTACAACAATATCTTGAGACTTATTAATCAAATTAAAGCTATTGCTTTTACTTAAAAACATTTCATTATCATCAAAACTTTTGTTTAAATCAAACTGCACTTCCTTATCAGAAGGCTTAAAACTTAACATTTGGGGGGAAAAAATATCATTAATAAGCATAAAAAGACCTATTAAAAATAAAGACAAATAAACCGTTCTTAAAATTCTTTTACTTTGATTCAATTATGCCCCTCACACCATTAAAACTAAACTTTTCATAAGAGATTCAATGCCAAAATACGTAAAATTTAACCTGTTATAAGAAATTACAAAAATAATATCTACAGCTCTACCTTCTGACAATTCCAATCTTTTCCTAAAAGCTTCTTTAAAAAGTCTTCTAACGCGATTCCTTTTAACAGCCCCTCTAAAACCTTTAGAAAAGGTAACAAGAAGTCTAGAATAGATCAAATGATTCGATTTACAAAACATTTTAAGATTAAGATTGCTAAATCTGATCAGATTGCCTTCTTTGAAAATTTTTTGAATTTCTACTTTTGATTTTAGACTAATATTTCTTTTTCTCATCAGAAACAGTTAATTTTATTCTTCCTTTTGCCCTTCGTCTTGCAAGAATAAGTCTTCCACCTTTAGTCTTCATTCTAGCTCTAAACCCAAATTTTCTATTTCTTTTAACACGACTAGGCTGATAAGTTCTTTTCAAAACGCTCCTCCATTAAAAACAATTTCCCGCTAATAAGCTGCAAATTGAACACTACCATGGTATAGCATATAAATGCGATTGTCAATAATAATTACTTTACTAAAACCTTTATATCTATTATTTTAATCCCTGTTAATCCTTTTATTGAATTTATTATCTTTGACTTATTGATTGATATGCTATACAAAATACTTGAATTACTTACCTCAACAAAAAGGACCTGTTCATTTTTAAAATCTAAAAATTTAACATCAGCTGATAAAGCCTCAAAAATTTGATTCCATTTATCAGCAATCAATAATTTTGAACTTATTTTTTTATTAACAAGCAAATTAGATTCTAAATAATCTTTAAGAACATTATCTATTTTTTTAAAAGAAGAATCATTCATAGTAACTTTTTATACCGCAATGCAAAAAACAATATTGAATAAACTTTAGAAAAACTTATTTTAATACTCAAAATCACATTAATAGTTTACTTCAACCCAAAGACATCGGCATTATCAAGTGTGTAAAATCAAAATTTTCAGGTTCACTCAATTTTAATACATTCCCTGAATTAAATTGTATTTCTATCTTTGAAGTTTCAAAAACACTAATAGCTTCAACAAAATATGAAATATTAATAGCCATAACCTCATCTGCCCCATCATACAAATAGTTCGGATTTTTAATAAAAAATTCACCTTTTCTTCCAGTAATTAAATCTTCTCCAAGAAGTTTTAATTGAAATTCAGAAAAAGTTAAAACTAACTTTTTTGACTTGTCAACATATAAATTGACTCTTGTAAGTCTATCTTTTAAAATGCCTAGAGAAACCAAAGATTTATTTTTTTGTTCTTTGGGTATAATGCTTTTATAATCAGGATAATTGCCGCTAATCAAACTGCAAGCTATTTTATAATTATCAAATTCAACATAAAATTTTTTATCCGAAGACTTTACTTTAACTATACCTTCTCCTGACATAAGATGTTTTAAAAAGTTAAATATTTTTACAGGAACTATGAAATTTACATTTTCTTCAACTATGACTTCTGTTTTGCAAATAGACATCCTGTGCCCATTAGTAGAAACAAGCAGTAACTTAGAATCTTCATCTTTTGTAAAATAAACACCATTTAATACATTCTTGGATTCATCAAAATGCGCTGAAAAAGCTATTCTGTTTATTATTTTTTTAAGAGATTTTTGTTTTACTTCGATTTCAAAAGTGTAATCTTCGTTAATCATATCATAATTGTAATTTTCTATTTCTTCGTGTGAAAAGGTAGGTTCTTTTAAATGATCTACATACTCTTCTTCTTTTTCATCTTTTAATTCTCCCATAATTTCCAATTTGCTGTTATTTTCATTAAAAACTATTTTAATTTTCTTGTAAAAACTAAATGCTTTTACTGCATCATAAAAATTTGAGGCATTAATTAATACCTTAAAATCTGTTTCTGAAATAATCGGAATTGTGCTTTCAAAAAATATATTTCTGTCTGTTGATTTAATTATGAGATTAGATCTTTTCACTTCAATTAACAATGCACTCCAAATGTCATTCATATTTCTATTCAATATTATTCCCTTTGCTTTTTCTATCTCACTTGTAATTTGATTTGTTTCGCAAATAAAAAATGTGTTATTTAGCATGATGCCTCCTTATATATTTTATTACATTTTATCTCTGTAAGTTTTCATAGATTTTGCATTTTTATTTTTCATAGATATTTATAATAGTAATAGTAGTAAGTCTCTGTTTAATTGTTTAATTGTATTTAATGTTATGCAGTATAAAGAATTATCTTGTTGAATTGTAGGTTATTTTTTGTTGGATTTTTGATAAATTACTTGTTTTAATTGTTTAAAAGAATTTTTGATTTTTCAAATAGGTTTAATTTTTTTTTATTTTGTTCATAAGTTCTGTGATTAAATTGTTAATTTCTTTGTCATTATTTCTGTCTTTATCTATTTTATTTATCGAATAAAGCACTGTTGAATGGGTTTTCCCTCCAATAATTTTTCCAATTTCAACTGTTGATAGCTCTGTAAAATTCCTCAAAAGGTACGCATAAATATGCCTAGCTTTTGTTATCTCTGGTTTTTTACTATGCCCCTCAATGTCTTTATGTGCAATTTTTAGCTCTCTTAAGAGTATTTTTTTTATATTTTCGATATTGATTTTACTGCTTGGTTCGTTGGTTGTTTCTTTTTCGTAAATTATTATTTCTTTGATTATTTTCTCAACAATATCAATGTCAATTTCTATATTTTCCAAATCTATATATGCTTTTAGTTTTGTCACAGCAGCTTCAAGGTCTCTTACATTTGTTGTAACTTTTTGGGCAACCAAATTGAGTATATTTTTAGGGACCTTTATACCATCTTCTTCTGCTTTTTTTTCAATAATAGCTACTCTGAGTTCAAAATTGGGTTTTGATATATCAACATTTAGTCCTCTTGTGAATCTGCTTTTTAATCGATCTGTAAAATTTGTAAGTTCAGAAGGAGGTCGGTCACATGTGAATACCAATTGTTTATTGTCTTCATAAAGGGCATTAAATGTGTGAAAAAGCTCTTCTTGTATGCCTTCTTTTTTTTGTAAGTCGTGAATATCGTCTATAAGTAACATGTCTAAGTATCTATATTTTTTTTTAAATTTTTTTGTTTCATGTGTTTTTATGCTTTCTACAAATTCATTTAAAAAATTTTCAGCAGTAACGTATAATATCTTGAGGTTGTGATGCAATTCTTCTGTTTTATTTCCTATGCTTTGAAGCAAATGTGTTTTTCCAAGTCCAACTCCGCCGTAAATTAAACACGGATTATATTTTTTCC
Organism: [Borrelia] tanukii; assembly: GCF_030436345.1. Lineage (GTDB taxonomy): Bacteria > Spirochaetota > Spirochaetia > Borreliales > Borreliaceae > Borreliella > Borreliella tanukii. The sequence continues at coordinate 457,189 of NZ_CP124038.1, read as the reverse complement.
CTGGATTTTTTGAGATTGATAAGCTGGCGTTGTATGCAAGTTTATTATTTGGTCCTATAATAAAATTTTCAAATGTATATCTTTTTTTGAGAAATGGGTTTTTAAAATTTGTAGGTCCTTCTTCTTTTTTGATATACATTTTTATACGATCTTTAATGCTTTGAATTGGTTCTTTAGAGAGTGTGTTTCCTTTGAGCTTGTCTAAATTTGGAAAAGTTTCGTTAAAAGTTGTTTTTTCGTTTTCTTGTTTGCTAGAATAGGTTTTAGGTGGTTGATCTGTAAATACAATGACTGTGTTATTGTAGCCATTTTTTATAAGAATTTCTTTAATTTTTTTTGTAAATCTTTTTTCTATTTGATTTTTGTGAAATAAATTTGGAGTAGATATTTGAATATTGTCACCTATTGATTCTAAAAAGCACAAATTTTCAAACCAAACATAAAATTCTTCTTCCGAGAGTTCTTTTTTTATTTCTGTTAAAATCAAGCTCCATATATTTTTTGATTTTTCCATTTTTTGTCCTTGTTGGTTTTAGTACTATACTTTTAACATTATATAGTATAATGTTAAATTAGGATTCTATTTAAATTGTTTGTGAATTTTTAAAAATTTTTGGTACTTTGTATGTAGTAGATATTATTTTTTTAAATGTAGAATTTATCTATGTCTAGATTTTGATTAAATGAATGGAAGGTTTATGAATTATGTTGCTAGTAACATTCAGGTCTTAAAAGGACTTGAGGCTGTTAGGAAAAGGCCTGGCATGTATATAGGCTCTGTTTCTGTTAATGGGCTGCACCATTTGGTTTATGAGGTGGTTGATAATAGTATCGATGAGGCTTTAGCTGGGTTTTGTGATAAAATAGATGTTATTATCAATTTAGATAATACTATAACTGTAATTGATAATGGGAGGGGAATTCCTACTGATATTCATGAAGAAGAGGGAATTAGTGCCCTTGAGCTTGTTTTAACTAAACTACATTCTGGTGGTAAGTTTAACAAAGGCACTTATAAAGTTTCTGGAGGGTTGCATGGTGTTGGAATTTCAGTTGTAAATGCCCTGTCTTCGTTTTTAGAGGTTTCTATTAATAGAGATGGAAAAATTTTTAGGCAAACTTTTTCAAAAGGTATTCCAACTTCTAAAGTAGAAGTTGTGGGAGAATCTTCTATTACGGGAACTAAGGTTACTTTTTTAGCAGATTCTGAAATTTTTGAAACTTTAGATTATAACTTTGATGTTCTTGAAAAAAGGCTTAAAGAGCTTGCTTTTTTAAACGATAGAATATGCATTTCAATTGAAGATAAAAGATTTGGCAGAGAAAAATCTTCAAAATTTTGTTTTGAAGGTGGAATAAAATCTTTTGTAGATTATTTAACTAATGATAGTAAAGCTTTTCAATCAGAACCTTATTATATTGATGGTTTTATTAGTGATGTTATTGTTAATGTGGGTCTTAAGTGGACTGAAAGTTATTCTGACAATATTCTTTCTTTTGTTAATAATATTAATACAAGAGAAGGGGGAACCCATGTTATGGGTTTTAGAAGTGGCCTTACTAAGGCTATGAATGAAGCTTTTAAAAATTCAAAAATAAGTAAAAAAGATATCCCAAATCTTACAGGAGATGATTTTAAAGAGGGGCTTACAGCTGTTATTTCTGTCAAAGTTCCAGAACCTCAATTTGAAGGCCAAACAAAGAGTAAGCTTGGTAATTCAGAGATAAAAAAAATAGTTGAGATTATTGTATATGAGCATTTATTGGAAATTATTAATTTAAATCCTTTAGAGATAGACAATATTCTTGGAAAAGCAATAAAAGCTGCTCGTGCTCGTGAAGCTGCAAGAAAAGCAAGAGAATCAGAAAGAAAAAAAAATGCATTTGAAAGCTTGGCATTGCCTGGGAAATTGGCTGATTGTGCTTCTAAAAACCCCCTGGAAAGAGAGCTTTATATTGTAGAAGGTGATTCTGCCGGAGGAAGTGCTAAAATGGGTAGGAATAGATTTTTTCAGGCCATTTTGCCATTATGGGGGAAAATGCTTAATGTTGAAAAAACAAGAGAAGATAAGGTAATTACCAATGATAAGCTTATTCCTATAATTGCATCTCTTGGTGCGGGAGTTGGCAAAACTTTTGATATTACAAAACTTCGTTACCACAAGGTCATTATTATGGCAGATGCTGATGTTGATGGATCTCATATTAGAACTTTGCTTTTAGCTTTTTTCTTTAGATATATGAGAGATTTAATTGAAAATGGCTACATATATATAGCAATGCCCCCTCTTTATAAAATAAAGTATGACAATCGTATTTATTATTTTTATGACGAGAAAGAAAAAGAAAAATTCTTAAATTCTATTGAAACTAAGAATCGCAATAGTATTTTTCTTCAAAGATATAAAGGGCTTGGGGAGATGAATCCAACTCAGCTTTGGGAAACTACTATGGATCCCGCGAGAAGAAAAATGAGATTGATGAATATAGATGATGCTGTTGAGGCTGAAAAAATTTTTGTTACTCTTATGGGAGATTTAGTTGAGCCTAGAAAAGAATTTATTGAACAGAATGCACTTAATGTAATTAATCTTGATGTGTAATTGGAGTGTTGATGGCAGTTGGAGAAGATAAAGAACAAATATTAAATATTAAGATAGAAGATGAAATAAAGACTTCTTATTTGAATTATGCAATGTCAGTTATTGTTTCCAGAGCTCTTCCAGATGTAAGAGATGGTCTTAAGCCAGTTCATAGGAGAATACTTTATTCCATGTATGAAATGGGACTTCGATCTGATAAAGCTTTTAAAAAAGCTGGAAGAATAGTAGGTGATGTTCTTGGGAAATATCATCCTCATGGAGATCAATCAATTTATGATGCTCTTGTAAGGCTTGCTCAAGATTTTTCACTTAGATATCCTGTAATACGTGGACAGGGAAATTTTGGATCTATTGATGGAGATCCGCCTGCTGCTATGCGATATACTGAAGCTAAAATGGAAAGAATAACAGAATATATTGTTAAGGATATAGACAAAGAAACCGTTAATTTTAAGCCTAATTATGACGATTCTTTAACTGAGCCTGAGATTATGCCCTCATCATTTCCATTTCTTTTGGTAAATGGCTCTAGTGGAATTGCTGTTGGAATGGCTACTAATATGGCACCTCACAATTTAAGAGAAATTTGTGATGCTATTGTTTATATGTTGGATAATGAGAATGCTTCTATGTTTGATTTGCTTAAGATAGTTAAAGGTCCTGATTTTCCAACTTTTGGAGAGATTGTTTACAATGATAATTTAATTAAAGCATACAAAACTGGCAAGGGAAGTGTTGTTATTAGGGCAAAATATCATATTGAAGAAAGAACAGAAGATAGAAATGCTATAATTGTTACAGAAATACCTTATACAGTAAATAAATCTGCACTTCTTATGAAAGTTGCGTTTTTGGCAAAAGAAGAAAAGCTAGAAGGACTTTTAGATATAAGAGATGAGTCTGATCGAGAAGGCATTAGAATAGTTCTTGAAGTTAAAAGAGGGTTCGATCCCCATGTTATTATGAATTTGCTTTATGAATATACTGAATTTAAAAAGCATTTTAGTATAAATAATTTGGCTCTTGTTGATGGTATTCCCAAGCAGTTGAATTTGGAAGAATTATTATTTGAATTTATTAAGCATAGAAAAAATATTATCGAAAGACGTATTGAATTTGACTTGAGGAAGGCAAAAGAGAAAGCACATGTTCTTGAGGGATTGAATATTGCTTTAAATAATATAGATGAGGTTATTAAGATTATTAAATCATCTAAATTAGCAAAAGATGCAAAGGAAAGACTTGTTGTAAATTTTGGCCTTTCAGAGATTCAGGCTAATTCAGTTCTTGATATGAAATTGCAAAAACTTACAGCTCTTGAGATTTATAAGCTTGAAGAGGAGCTTAATGTGCTTTTAAGCTTAATAAAAGATTATGAAGATATTCTCTTGAATCCAGTAAGGATTATTAATATTATAAGAGAAGAAACTATAAATTTAGGTTTGAAATTTGGCGATGAACGTCGAACTAAAATAATTTATGATGAGGAGGTTTTAAAAACTAGTATGTCGGATTTAATTCAAAAAGAAAATATTGTTGTTATGCTTACAAAGAAAGGTTTCCTTAAAAGACTTTCACAAAATGAGTATAAATTGCAAGGCACGGGAGGAAAAGGTCTCAGTTCTTTTGATCTTAATGATGGAGATGAGATTGTTATTGCTTTGTGTGTTAATACTCATGATTATTTGTTTATGATTTCAAATGAAGGAAAGCTTTATGTAATCAATGCTTATGAAATAAAAGATTCTTCAAGAGCTTCAAAGGGGCAAAATATTAATGAGCTTATTAATTTGGGAGATCGGGAAGAAATCTTGACTATTAAGAATAGTAAAGATTTTACTGAGGATGCCTATTTATTGCTTACAACTGCAAGTGGAAAGATAGCTAGATTTGAATCTACGGATTTTAAAACAGTAAAGTCACGAGGTGTTATTGTTATTAAACTTAATGATAAAGATTTTGTTACAAGTGCAGAGATTGTTTTTAAAGATGAAAAAGTAATTTGTCTTTCTAAAAAGGGTAGTGCATTTATATTTAATTCAAGAGATGTTAGGCTTACTAATAGAGGTACCCAGGGTGTTTGTGGAATGAAATTAAAAGAAGGCGATTTGTTTGTTAAATTTTTGGCAGTTAGAGAAAATCCTTATCTTTTGATTATTTCTGAGAATGGGTATGGAAAAAGATTAAGCATTTCTAAAATATCTGAGCTTAAAAGAGGGGCCACTGGTTATACTAGTTATAAAAAGTCTGATAAAAAAGCGGGTAGTGTTGTTGATGCTATAGCAGTTTCAGAGAATGATGAAATCTTGCTTGTAAGTAAACGTTCAAAAGCTTTAAGAACAGTAGCTGGAAAAGTATCTGAACAAGGTAAAGATGCTAGAGGAATTCAAGTATTATTTTTAGATAATGACAGCTTGATTTCTGTTTCAAAATTTATTAAATGAAGAATTGGTTTTTCTTATTTAAGAATGTTCCACGTGGAGCATTCTTTTTTTTTATTCTTAAATTGTAATTCAATATTATAACCTGGTAAAATTTTGTGTTGTAGGAGGTTCTGATAATATGGATGGAGTTTTTAAAATGATAGATATTCAACTTTTAGATATTGATAATGATCAGCCAAGAAAATCTGTTAGTCTTGTTGAATTAGAAGAGTTAAGTATTTCGATAAAAGAAAATGGAATTTTGCAACCCATAATTGTTTGTAAAACAAATGAGAGATATAAAATAATAGTAGGAGAAAGAAGGTTTAGGGCTGCTAAACTTATCCAAATGACAAATATTCCTGTTATAGAAGTTGATATTAAAGAATCTTGTAGAGATTTTATGCCTTTGGTTGAGAATATTCAAAGAGAAAATTTTACGCCTGTTGAGGAAGCCTATGCCTATAAAAATGTAATGAATAAATATTCTTTAACTCAAAAAGATTTATCTGAAAAAATTGGTAAAAGTAGAGCCTATATCTCAAATTTGGTTAGAATCTTGGATCTTGAGCAAGAAATATTAAATGCAATTCATAGAAAAGAAATTTCTTTTGGGCATGCGAAAGTTATTTTATCATTAAAAGATAAGCAAGATAGGTATAATCTTTATTTAATGATACTTAAAAAAAATTTTTCTGTAAGAGATGCAGAAAAATATGTTAAAAATTTTTATAAATCTATAGTAAAAAAAAGTAAATTGGAACAAGATCCTTTTTTGAGCAATATAAAAGAATTTTTATTTGATAAAATTCAAACAAAAATAGATATTAAAGGGAATCAAGATAAAGGTAAAATAGAAATAGAGTATTTTACAGCAGGTGATTTAAGAAGGATTGTTTCCTTTTTTGGCCATATTGGCTAAATTGTTTTTATAATTTAAAGATTGTAAAATAACTTTTCTTAATTTTATAAGAATTTTTGTTTTTAGGTATTTGTTACAATGCGTAAATTTTTTAAGTTTGTTTTAAAATTATTTAGTTTTTATAAATAAATCTTAAGCTTTAAATGAAGGATAAAGTTTATATTTTGTTATTTATAGTTAAATTTAAAAGTAAAAAAACAATCTAATATTTTCAAAATGAACAATAAGAATATATATAGTATTTATACTTATTAGTGTAGTTTTAAATTTAGATAGAATTATTTTTAATATATTTTATTTTTTTCTTTATTTCCAAGATATAGTAAAAAAATAATTTTAAGTTTTCTTGGTTTAATTTATTAAATTCAATATTTTTAAATTCTTTTATATTTTTTAATATGAAATCCAATGTTTCTTTTATATCTTTTTCATATTTTTTATCTTTCTTAAGCAATGATTTGTCTGCGCCCTTTAAATCAAAACTTTTTTTATAAACAATTTTAAATTCTTTTAAAGAATTTATTTTGCCATTTAGAACTTCGGTTTTTAAAATAGAAGGGCAAGATTTTTTAGATATTTCATATGATAATGATAATGGTAATTTTTCTATAGTGAGTTGCTTGTCGGAATTTTCGATAAGCAGATTATATCTTGATATTAAAGCGTAAACCTTATCTTTTTTAAATCCCATACTTTTGAACCATTGATAAAAAAGTCCGTTATATTGATTATTCCCTTTTAATTTATCTTGAGTTTCTTTAAGTATTTTTCCAATTTTTGTATAAGTATTATTAAAGATATTGAAAATTTCATACTGCTTTGTTTTTAAAAAATCAGCAAGATCTTTATCTAGCTTTGTGTAGTCAAAATTTTTTCTTTCAATTGAAATAATTTCTTTTTTTTCGACATTTTCTAAATTGTTTGAAGATGTTTCTAATTTTTTTCCCATTAGAAACATTAAAGTTTCTAGATTATCAGACATAGTTATTCCTTAATTTTGTTTATTATCTCTTTTGAGAGCTCTAAGAAGTCTTTTGCAGCATTACTTTCTTTGTCATATTCATATACAGGCATTTTTGCTTCTTGAGATTTTGAAATAGTTATATTCTTTCTTATTTTTGTATTTAAAAGCTTTTCTTTAAAAACTTTTTTTAACGAGCTTACATATTTTTCTTTGCTTTTGTTTCTTATATCGTATTTGTTTATGAAAACACCAGTAATTTCTAAATTTTTATTTATTTGCTTTACGGTATTTATTGTGTCTATTAGTTGATTTATACCCTCAAATGCAAAAAATTCTGTTTCGATTGGTATTAGCAAGTAATTGCTTGCAATAAGAGCATTTATAGTTAATATTGAAAGTGTGGGAGGGCAATCGATAATAATAAAATCATACTTATCTTTTTCATACAGCGTTAATGCATTTTTTAAAAAATTTTCTCTTGAAAGTTCATTTATCAATTCCTTTTCAAGTAAAGCTAATTTAATACTAGATGGAATTATGTCTAATTTAAAATGATTTAAAGGCTTGACCTTTATTTTTTTATTAATAAGTTCGTAACTTGAGTTTTCAGCTGTATGTTCTGAGGTGTTTGTGCCGCTAGTAGAGTTTCCTTGTGAATCAATATCTATTAGAAGAATTTTTTTATCAAGCAGAGTCATTGAATAAGAAATATTAATGGCGCTTGTGGTTTTTCCTACGCCTCCTTTTTGATTGATTACAGATATTATTTTCATATAAATTTTCTCTTTTTATTTGGTTTTATTTTTATATTTTAAAACATAAATGGTAAAAACAATAATACTTAGAGTAGTTTTTAAATATTTGAGCATTTCATGTATGTTATTCTTTATGAAACTTGAAAATTTCTTGAATTAAATCGTTTTTTGCAAAAAATTCCGATATTTTTTGTTTATTTTTTGTTTTAAATTTAATTGAAGTGTTTATTTTGTTTGAAAAGTTGGAATCTGTTATTTCTATTTCAAGCTTATTTTTCATTTTTAATAGTGAATTGTATTGATTGTAATTTAACTTTAATTTTAAAGTTTCTAATTCCTCTTTTTCTATTATAGACGCATTATTAATAACTTTTTTGGCAGACTTGTAATATGCTTTGATTAATCCTCCTCTACCAAGCAAAGTGCCTCCAAAATATCGTAATGTGATTATTAATGTATCGGTTAAATTATTATGAATTATGGCATCTAATGTAGGTTTTCCGGCTGTTAAATTAGGCTCTCTGTCATCACTCATTCCATTTAGGAATGAATTTTTGTTACCAATTCTAAATCCATAAACCACATGTGTAGCATTTTTAAATTTTATTTTGTATTTTTTAATAGTTTTATTTATATCTTCTTTTTTTTCAATATTAAAAATATATGAAACGAAGATAGATTTTTTTATTTCAATTTTAGAATTATTGTTGTTTTTTGGCACGAATATCATATAGCATAAGTATACTATCTTTTTAGATATTGCAGTATTTATTGTTTATGTATATTATTAATATTGTTTATTTTTATTATTAATTATTATAAAGCATGGTCAAGAAAAGGGGTTTTTAATGATATCAGGCTTGAATCCAACATTAAGGTTGTTTAAAGATCATAAAATACTTTATTCTAATATGGAAAGAGGATTGAAACCTCTTTTAGAAGTAGATAATTTTATTAATAAGTATATTCAGAATAAAGAGGGGCTTGAGATTTATGATAAAGTTGTGGGCAAGGCAGCTGCTATTATTATTTATAATATAGGGCTTCAAAATGTTCAAGCTGGGGTTGTTTCTCAACCCGCAAAGGATTTTTTAGAAAGTAGAGGAATAAAAGTAGCTTATAAAAAATTAGTGGAAAAAATAAATGATAGGGCAGAAAACTTGATTGAAAGCTTAGAAAATCCCGAAGAGGTTTATAAGTATATGATTAAAAGGGGTATTATAGTTAATAATTTGTAAATTATTAGAATAATTAAACTATGTTTTACTAGCTATGTGACTTTGAGTATACGGTGATAATTAGGGCTATATTGTATATCAATATTATTAAATTTCCCCAATTTAGGTAAAAATTATTTTTATCGTAGTTAAAGATCCAAATTCCAGCATAAACACCTAAAAATCCTCCTATGGAAGATGTAAACATAATTAAATTAGGTTCAATTGTATGTTGATTAATTTTGCTTTGATTCTCTTTAATATCGGGCTGTTCGGTAAATTTGCTGTCAATGAAAATCATAGCAAAACCTGCAAGAGTAATGCATAGAAAATAAATTATAAATATTTTTCTAATTAATGCAAACATAAATTTTCCCTTTCTTTTAACTTTTTAATCACTAATACTTAATGATATAACTAAATGTAATACAAAAGCAAGTATTTTTATAGGCATATGAAATATGGTCTATAGCGTATTTTTGCGTTTGGTAAATAAAAGATTTTAGATTTTTATCATTAAGAAAGATGCTTTTAATATATTTATTTTTGGTTTTTGGAGGAATTAAAAGAAGTTATGTTGTATATTGTTGGTACGCCAATAGGCAATTTAGAAGATATTACTTATAGGGCAGTTGATGTTTTAAAATCGGTAAATGTTATCTTTGCAGAAGATACGAGAGTTACTAGCAAACTTTTGTCGCGATATAAAATTAATAAAAAAATGATTTCTTGTAATGCCGTAACAGAAAATAAGAAGGTAAGTTTATTATTGGATTTTTTGTCAAAAGGAGATTCAGTTGCTTTTGTTAGTGATGCTGGCACTCCAGGTCTTAGTGATCCCGGTAGTCTGTTAGTTGCTGCTGCTTTTAGAGAAGGATACAAAGTTTGTCCAATTCCTGGAGCAAGCTCTTTTAATGCTATTGTAAGCGTTAATCCTTTTAGAGATAAGTCTGTGCTTTTTGAGGGATTTTTGCCCAACAAGGGCCTTAAAAGATTTAAAAGAATTGCCGAGTTGTATAAAAGAGGCGATGCATTTGTGTTGCTTGAATCTAGTCACAGGCTTTTGAAATTGCTTGTTGAAATTTCTTCTGTTAGTTTAGATGCTAAGATTCTTGTTGGTCGAGAGATGACAAAAATTTACGAAGAATATCAAATTGGTAAGCCTTTGGAATTAAAAAATTATTTTGAATCGAGTAAGGAGAAGATTAAAGGAGAATTTACTATTTTAGTCAGCAGAAGTCGTTCATAATAAATTTTTTCTATTTAGATATCAAAACTTTATTTGTTGTTGATTTTATTCGATTGATTTATTATGTTATAATTGAATTTTAATAGGGGTTTTTATGAAAATTTATTTAGCTTCTCCATTTTTTAACGAAGAGCAAATTAAACTAAGGGATGAGGTTTTAAAATTTCTTGAAGAGTTCAATTTAGATGTATTTTCTCCAGAGCATCATGCTGTAAAAAAGATGGGATTGCTTGAAAAGGTTGATTATAAGTTTGCAAATGGAGACATAAGAGAAAAAATAAGAGAAATAGATTTAAAAGAGTTGGTTAGCAGCGATATTGTTTTAGCTTTGGTTAATTATGTTGATGCAGGCACGGCTTATGAGAGAGGATTTGCCTTTGCTAAAAAAATACCAAGTATAGACTTTTTCAAAGATAAACAAGATTCTGATTTTTATAATTTAATGTATAGTGATTGTAATGCGTCTTTTTCTAATTACAAGGATCTTAAAGAAGGAATTTTAACCTTTAAAGAACTGTGGATTAAATTTAAAGGAGATAATGAAAATTTTAGGACTTTCTTTGATTATTTAAAAGCTAAATTAGGAAATAAATTGAAAAAAATTCTTACAACTTTACCTGTTAATGAAAAATGTGGTTGTTAATGCTTTTATCAGGGTTGATTAATAAAATTTATTTTTTTATGTTTTGTGTTAATAAAATAATGAAAAAGTATTGACAATATGATTCTACTTTTGTTAAAGTATTAAAGGTTGAAATGATTATTGGAAGATGAGAGAAGGGAAGAGTTAAGTAAGGTTGAAAGCCAAGCAAAAGAATAAACAAAACTTGTTAATTTTTTAAATAAAAAATAAGAATAACGAAGAGTTTGATCCTGGCTTAGAACTAACGCTGGCAGTGCGTCTTAAGCATGCAAGTCAAACGGGATGTAGCAATACATCTAGTGGCGAACGGGTGAGTAACGCGTGGATGATCTACCTACGAGATGGGGATAACTACTAGAAATAGTAGCTAATACCGAATAAAGTCAATTAATTTGTTGATTGATGAAAGGAAGCCTTTAAAGCTTCGCTTGTAGATGAGTCTGCGTCTTATTAGCTAGTTGGTGGGGTAAATGCCTACCAAGGCGATGATAAGTAACCGGCCTGAGAGGGTGAACGGTCACACTGGAACTGAGATACGGTCCAGACTCCTACGGGAGGCAGCAGCTAAGAATCTTCCGCAATGGGCGAAAGCCTGACGGAGCGACACTGCGTGAATGAAGAAGGTCGAAAGATTGTAAAATTCTTTTATAAATGAGGAATAAGCTTTGTAGGAAATGACAAAGTGATGACGTTAATTTATGAATAAGCCCCGGCTAATTACGTGCCAGCAGCCGCGGTAATACGTAAGGGGCGAGCGTTGTTCGGGATTATTGGGCGTAAAGGGTGAGTAGGCGGATATATAAGTCTATGCATAAAATACCACAGCTCAACTGTGGAGCTATGTTGGAAACTATATGTCTAGAGTCTGATAGAGGAAGTTAGAATTCCTGGTGTAAGGGTGGAATCTGTTGATATCAGGAAGAATACCGGAGGCGAAGGCGAACTTCTGGGTCAAGACTGACGCTGAGTCACGAAAGCGTAGGGAGCAAACAGGATTAGATACCCTGGTAGTCTACGCTGTAAACGATGCACACTTGGTGTTAACTAAAAGTTAGTACCGAAGCTAACGTGTTAAGTGTGCCGCCTGGGGAGTATGCTCGCAAGAGTGAAACTCAAAGGAATTGACGGGGGCCCGCACAAGCGGTGGAGCATGTGGTTTAATTCGATGATACGCGAGGAACCTTACCAGGGCTTGACATATATAGGATATAGTTAGAGATAATTATTCCCCGTTTGGGGTCTATATACAGGTGCTGCATGGTTGTCGTCAGCTCGTGCTGTGAGGTGTTGGGTTAAGTCCCGCAACGAGCGCAACCCTTGTTATCTGTTACCAGCATGTAATGGTGGGGACTCAGATAAGACTGCCGGTGATAAGTCGGAGGAAGGTGAGGATGACGTCAAATCATCATGGCCCTTATGTCCTGGGCTACACACGTGCTACAATGGCCTGTACAAAGCGAAGCGAAACAGTGATGTGAAGCAAAACGCATAAAGCAGGTCTCAGTCCGGATTGAAGTCTGAAACTCGACTTCATGAAGTTGGAATCGCTAGTAATCGTATATCAGAATGATACGGTGAATACGTTCTCGGGCCTTGTACACACCGCCCGTCACACCACCCGAGTTGAGGATACCCGAAGCTATTATTCTAACCCGCAAGGGAGGAAGGTATTTAAGGTATGTTTAGTGAGGGGGGTGAAGTCGTAACAAGGTAGCCGTACTGGAAAGTGCGGCTGGATCACCTCCTTTCTAAGAGAAAGGTAAATTAAGGCTAATTCCATTAACTCTTCCCTACTCTTTTCTTTTTATAAAAGAGTTTTTGAAACCAGGTTTATATCTATAAACTTAAGAGAAGTTTTTTTATGTGGTTTTTATTGACAATGTTAAAAAACTTTATTAAGTTTAGGTTTAGATTGATTGGGGGTTTAGCTCAGTTGGCTAGAGCATCGGCTTTGCAAGCCGAGGGTCAAGGGTTCGAGTCCCTTAACCTCCATCTATTGGTCATATTCTTGAGATTAAGCAGGTTATTAAAGTTAAAATAATTATTGAAAGATGAGATGGGAAAAACTTTAAGTAAGGCTAAAAGCTAAGCAAAGCTTGTTAGGTTTTTAGATAAAATATAATTAACGAAGGGTTTAAAGCACTCAAGTCAAACGAAATGTATCAATTTATTTAGATGCTAACCTGTTAGTATCCATCATATGGAAGTAGCTACTGTTTCTAGTAGCTAATATGAATAAGTACAATTAGATTTGTTAATTGATAAAAGAAGCTTGCGTTCTATTAGTTAGTTGGTGAAACAAATATCTTCCAAGATGATGATAAGTAGCCGGTTTAAAAAGGCGAACGGTTGTACTGGAGCTGAGATACGGTTCAGATTTCTACTAGAAGCAGCATCTAAAAATTTTCTGCAATGGGTAAAATTTTAACGGATCGACACTGCGTGAGTAAAGAAGGGCAGAAGATTGTAAAATTCTTTTATAAATTAGGAATAATCTTCGGCTAATTATATGTTAGCGGCCTTAGTAATAAGTAGGGATAAGTTCTGATCAGTGGAATGTAGGGCATGAATAGACAAATATATAAGTTTATGTAAAATATCACAGCTCAACTTTGGCGCTATGTTGGATATTATATATCTAGAGCCCGATAGAGTAAGTTAGCATTTATAGCGTAAGGTGTAATTCATTGATATCAGGAAGAATATCAGATGTGAAGGTGGAAGCTTCCGGTCAAGACTAGTACCGATGAATCATGAAAGTGTGGTGACAAAACGGTATGAGATATTTCGGTGTCTGTGTTGCAAACGATGCACACTTGGTGCTAATTAAAGGTTAATTTCGAAGTTACCGTGTTAAGTGTGTCGTCTGTGTGCTGGGTGTATGTGGATTAATTCGATTGTACACGAGGAATCTTGCCAGAGTTTTGACGTATATAGGATATAGCCGGAGAAAATTATTTCTCGTTTGATTCTGTATGAAGGTGCTAAATGGTTATCGTGAACTTTTATGGATTAAGTCTTGTAACGGTCACGACCTTTATTATTTGTTATCAACATATGATAAAGGTGAAAAATCAGATAAGATTGCTGTTGATAAGTTAGAGGAAGTTGGGGGAGAGTGTCAAATCATTGTGGCTTTTATATCCTGGGCTACAAGGGTGTTTTCGCGAAGCGAAACAGCGCTGTGAAGCAGAATGCCATAAAATAAGTTTTAGTGCGAATTGAAGTCGTTAGTAATTATGTATCAAAATGATACTGTGAGTATGTTATAGGCCTTTTATACGCCACTGCTAGTCCCATATCCGAGTTGAAGAGATGTACGGGGGCTATTATTCTAGTAGTCCGTAAGAAAAAGACACCCAAGACGTGTTTAGTGGGGCAGGTGAGGTCTTAGCAAGGCGATTTTTTACTAGAAGGTGTGACTAGACCACGCGCTCTCTAAGGGAAAGATGAATTAAGATTAATTTTATTGACTTTTTTGTATTTTTATTTTGATGAAAAAGTTTTGAAGCCAAAGTAAGTTTTTAGTTTAAACTTTAGGAAAAAATAGATCTTTAGCGAATGTTTGGTGTTATACAGCTTTATATTAAATTAAGATTTGTTAATAGTAACTTCAAATTTTTGAGGTGAAAGGTTTTTATATTATCAAATATGTATTTTAAAAATGAGAGCGCATTATAATACATTGGGACCAGGATGAGTTGAACATCCGACCTCAGGTTTATCAGACCTGCGCTCTAACCACCTGAGCTATGATCCCTTAAACATACCAATTCTTTACAAATTTTATTTAAATCTTTTGACTTTGTCAATATCTCTTATATCTTTTCAAGATGTAAGAGATATTGCATATAGTTTATATTTTTTATATATTATCAATGCTTACTATTTTATATAAGTGTTTTATAAGATTTGTTAATTTTATTTTTCCTTGTTTAAAAAATTATTGTAGTGGATGTCAATTTTTTGATATTAAAATTGCAGTATTTATTATGGACTTGTTGTGAGCAAGTCATAAAAATTTTTAAAATTATAGCATTATTTCTTTGCTTAATTTTCTCAAAAAAGTTAAATAAAGAAATAATGCTATTTTTGTTTTGTAGGCTTTTAGAATTATTTTAAGGATTTTTTAAAAAGGTAAAAATATTTTTTTTGAGGTGTAATAAGTTTTTTATAAAATACTTTTTATTTTTACCGTTTAGATATTTTAGATCCGTATTTTCATATAAACTTATTTAAGCCGACATATAGGCGGTTCTAAAATATATGATTTTGTGTAGTTTTAAATTTTTTTGATTAAAAAGCAAAAAAATTTATTAACTAGCCAAGAATTTTATTTAAATATGTATTTATTGGGTGATTGAACCATTTTGGTTTTTATTTTTATTGTGGGTAACATTTTCTTGTATTTTACATGTATGTTTTGGTAATAATTTTTTTATTACTTATCTTGTTTTAAAATTGATTTTATGGATCGATATTTTTTTATGCAAGATGCTACTACTGTTGCAAAGTTATTGCTTGGCAATTTATTGATCAGGAAGATTAATAAAAAGGAAATAGTTGTCAAAATTGTTGAAACGGAAGCTTATATGGGAATAACAGATAGTGCTTGTCATTCTTATAGTGGTAAGAGGACAAATCGCACAAGTGCTATGTATAGCATAGGAGGCTATTCTTATGTGTATATAATATATGGCATGCACTATATGTTTAACATTGTGACTGCGGATAAAAATAATCCCCAAGCCGTTTTAATTAGAAGCGTAGAACCTATTTCTCCATTGCTGGGAGAGAAAAGCATTCTTACTAATGGTCCTGGTAAACTTACAAAATTTTTAAACATTGATTTAACTTTTAATAAAGTTGATCTTATTGGGAATGATGAGCTTTTTTTACAAAGAGGTTTAAATTTAGATTTTAGTATAATTTGTTCAAAAAGAATAAATATTGATTATGCACAAGAGTGTGATATAAACAAGCCTTGGAGATTTTATATTAAAGATAATAAATTTGTTTCAAGACGTTGATTTTCGTTTAAATAAAGTTTAAAAAATCAAGAAATATATTATTAAATTCGATTTATTTTATGCTTTAACAACAATTTATTGAGAATAAATTATTTGTGATATTATATCTTACAAGAGAGATTGGTATATGAATTCTAATTATAAAAGATATAAAATGTTGGTTTTTGACCTTGATGGCACTTTGTTGAACAATAGTCATGAGATTAGTTTTTTAACTCTTAAGGTTCTTTTGACTTTGGAGAAAGATTTTAAAATAATTATTGCAACCGGTAGAAGGTTGAGTGAGGTTAGAAATATCAGGAATCAATTAAAAAAAAATAATATTAATGAGAATTATCTTGTAACGGCGAATGGAGCCGAAGTGTTTTTGCAAGAAAATTTAATTTTTAGACATGCAATGAATTATGGTTTAGTGAAAGAAATTCTCAAGATACATACAGGTAATGCTGATGTTAATCTTTATACTTTTGATACTTGGTATTCTAATTCATATGTTAAGAGTCCTATTATGAAACATTTTATTACGGATTTAGGTTTAAATGCTATCATTAAAGACTTGGCTGAATTAGACGTTGATTCTGTTTCTAAGATTGTTTATTATTGTGACGATTTAGCAACTCTTAATAAACTTAACAATGATATTAGGAGTAAAGATTTTCAAGACATAAGGGTATTTTTTTCTTCTAGGGATTTATTAGAGGTTACTAATATTAATGCTGATAAATATAATGCTATTAAAAATATTGCTTTTCTTGAAAGCGTTCCATTGTGTGATGTTGTAGCTTTTGGAGACAATAATAATGATTATGAGATGCTCAAAAATCTTGGCAAAGGGGTTTTAATGAAAAATGCCAATGAATTTCTTAAAATTAATTTAACAAATAATGAAATAACAAAATTTAGTAATAATGAGGATGGTGTTGCTAGGTTTTTAATTGATTTTTTTGAGCTTGACATTAAATATGAATAATTTATATTTTAATTTTTAATGTATCTGCTTTTTTAGTAAAATCTTTTATTTAAAATATAAATTTTTTACTTATAATATGTTTTTGTAAATTTATTTATTAAAATATTGAGATAAGTATTGACATGGATTGAACAAAGATATATATATTATTCTATGTTGCATAAACAAATTGGCAAAATAGAGACGGAAGATAAAAATATGGTCAAAGTAATAAGAGTCTATGGTGAATGCCTAGGAGCTTTAAGGCGAAGAAGGTCGTGGTAAGCTGCGAAAAGCTTGGGGGAGAAGCAAACATTTATTGATCCCAAGATTACCGAATGGAGTAATCCAGCTAGCAAGATGCTAGCTATCTATTATCTAAATAATAGAGGCGATACCAGGGGAAGTGAACCATCTAAGTACCCTGAGGAAAAGAAATCAAAGAGATTCCCTTAGTAGTGGCGAGCGAAAGGGGAGTAGCCCAAACTTTAAATGTGTCAAGTTGCAGAGCGTTGCATTTATAGGGTTGTAGGACGTTTAGGCTTAGTCTGTGATAAGCAAAAAAGTTACAAAATATTTATATAGAAGAATAATCTGGAAAGTTTAACCAAAGAAGGTGATAGTCCTGTAATTTAAATGTAAATATCTTTTTAAAATGTTCCTGAGTAGGACGAGGCACGAGAAACCTTGTTTGAAGCTGGGGAGACCACTCTCCAAGGCTAAATACTAAAAAGCTACCGATAGAGAAGAGTACCGTGAGGGAAAGGTGAAAAGAACCCCGGGAGGGGAGTGAAATAGAACTGAAACCGTAGACTTACAAGCAGTCAAAGCCGTGATTTATTACGGTGATGGCGTGCCTTTTGCATAATGAACCTGCGAGTTATCATGTCTAGCAAGGTTAAAGCATAGAAGTGCTGGAGCCGAAGCGAAAGCGAGTCTTAAAAGGGCGATTTAGTTAGATGTGGTAGACCCGAAGCCGAGTGATCTATTTATGGCCAGGCTGAAGCTTGGGTAAAACCAAGTGGAGGGCCGAACTCTAGTCTGTTTAAAAAGGCAGGGATGAGCTGTGAATAGGAGTGAAAGGCTAAACAAACTCGGAGATAGCTGGTTCTCCCCGAAATGGATTTAAGTTCAGCCTTATTTTAGTTTAATAGAGGTAGAGCACTAATTGAGCTAGGGCCTGTCAAAGGGTACCAAACTCAGTTAAACTCCGAATGCTATTAAATGATGAATAGGAGTGAGACTATGGGCGATAAGGTTCATAGTCGAGAGGGAAACAACCCAGACCAACAGCTAAGGTCTCAAAAATGTGTTAAGTGGAAAAGGAGGTTTAGGTACGTAAACAGCCAGGAGGTTGGCTTAGAAGCAGCCATACCTTTAAAGAGTGCGTAATAGCTCACTGGTCGAGTACTTAAGCGCCAATAATGTAACGGGGCTAAACACATTACCGAAGCTTTGGATCTTAACGAAAGTTAAGATGGTAGGGGAGCGTTCTGTAAGCCAGAGAAGTTAAGCTGGAAAGCTTGATGGAGGTATCAGAAGTGAGAATGCAGGTATGAGTAACGAAAAAATGGGTGAGATCCCCATTCGCCGAAAACCTAAGGTTTCCTGGGTAAAGGTCGTCTTCCCAGGGTTAGTCGGCCCCTAAGGCAAAGCTGAAAAGTGTAGTCGATGGGAAACGGGTTAATATTCCCGTACCTCTTATAGTTTCGATGGAGTGACGCATGAGGTTAACTACTGCTAGGCGATGGTTGTCCTAGTTTAAGCATTAAGGCGATGATCTTGATAGGAAAATCCGTTAAGAGAGCTAAGATGTGATGATGAGTGTTATTTAGGTAACATGAAACGTAGGTAGTCAAGGTGCCAAGAAACAACTTCTAAGGTTAGGCTATAAGGGACCGTACCGCAAACCGACACAGGTAGGTGGGATGAAAATTCTAAGGCGCGCGAGAGAATCCACGTTAAGGAACTCTGCAAAATACGTACGTAACTTCGGGATAAGTACGACCTAAGCAATTAGGTAGCATAAAAATGGTCCAAACGACTGTTTACCAAAAACACAGGTCTCTGCAAATCTGTAAAGAGAAGTATAGGGACTGACACCTGCCCGGTGCTGGAAGGTTAAGAGGAGATGTTAGATTAGTCGAAGCATTGAATTTAAGCCCCAGTAAACGGCGGCCGTAACTATAACGGTCCTAAGGTAGCGAAATTCCTTGTCGGGTAAGTTCCGACCCGCACGAATGGTGTAACGATTTGGACGCTGTCTCAACGTGGAGCTCGGTGAAATTGAAGTATCGGTGAAGATGCCGATTACTTGTGGTTAGACGGAAAGACCCCGTGAACCTTTACTATAGCTTGGTATTGAGATTTGATTAAATATGTGTAGGATAGGTGGGAGACTTTGAAGCTATCTCGTTAGGGATGGTGGAGTCGATCTTGAAATACCACCCTTGTTTAATTAGGTTTCTAACTTATAGAAATATGAGGAGAGTGCCAGGTGGGTAGTTTGACTGGGGCGGTCGCCTCCTAAAGAGTAACGGAGGTGCGCAAAGGTTACCTTAGAGTGGTTGGAAATCACTCTGTAAGTGTAAAGGCATAAGGTAGCTTAACTGTAAGACTGACAAGTCGAACAGATACGAAAGTAGGTCTTAGTGATCTGGCGGTGGCAAGTGGAAGCGCCGTCACTTAACGAATAAAAGGTACTCCGGGGATAACAGGCTTATCCTTCCCAAGAGTTCACATCGACGGAAGGGTTTGGCACCTCGATGTCGGCTCATCGCATCCTAGGGCTGGAGCAGGTCCTAAGGGTATGGCTGTTCGCCATTTAAAGCGGTACGCGAGCTGGGTTCAGAACGTCGTGAGACAGTTTGGTCCCTATCTGCCACAAGCGTTGGATATTTGAGAGGAGCTATCTTTAGTACGAGAGGACCGAGATGGACGAACCTCTAGTGTACCAGTTATCCTGCCAAGGGTAAGTGCTGGGTAGCTACGTTCGGATAGGATAACCGCTGAAAGCATCTAAGTGGGAAGCCTTCCTCAAGATGAGATATCCTTTAAGGGTCCTGGAAGAATACCAGGTTGATAGGTTAGAAGTGTAAGTATAGTAATATATTAAGCTGACTAATACTAATTACCCGTGTCTTTGGCCATATTTTTGTCTTCCTTATAAAAACCCTGGTGGTTAAAGAAAAGAGGAAACACCTGTTATCATTCCGAACACAGAAGTTAAGCTCTTATTCGCTGATGGTACTGCGAGTTCGCGGGAGAGTAAGTTATTGCCAGGGTTTTTATTTTGTACTTTAAATATTGAGTTCAATTTTTAAATGTTCATATTTTTGAATGCTTTATTCAAATAATGTAAAAAATAAAATAGATATTGACATGGATTGAACAAAGATATATATTATTCTATGTTGCATAAACAAATTGGCAAAATAGAGACGGAAGATAAAAATATGGTCAAAGTAATAAGAGTCTATGGTGAATGCCTAGGAGCTTTAAGGCGAAGAAGGTCGTGGTAAGCTGCGAAAAGCTTGGGGGAGAAGCAAACATTTATTGATCCCAAGATTACCGAATGGAGTAATCCAGCTAGCAAGATGCTAGCTATCTATTATCTAAATAATAGAGGCGATACCAGGGGAAGTGAACCATCTAAGTACCCTGAGGAAAAGAAATCAAAGAGATTCCCTTAGTAGTGGCGAGCGAAAGGGGAGTAGCCCAAACTTTAAATGTGTCAAGTTGCAGAGCGTTGCATTTATAGGGTTGTAGGACGTTTAGGCTTAGTCTGTGATAAGCAAAAAAGTTACAAAATATTTATATAGAAGAATAATCTGGAAAGTTTAACCAAAGAAGGTGATAGTCCTGTAATTTAAATGTAAATATCTTTTTAAAATGTTCCTGAGTAGGACGAGGCACGAGAAACCTTGTTTGAAGCTGGGGAGACCACTCTCCAAGGCTAAATACTAAAAAGCTACCGATAGAGAAGAGTACCGTGAGGGAAAGGTGAAAAGAACCCCGGGAGGGGAGTGAAATAGAACTGAAACCGTAGACTTACAAGCAGTCAAAGCCGTGATTTATTACGGTGATGGCGTGCCTTTTGCATAATGAACCTGCGAGTTATCATGTCTAGCAAGGTTAAAGCATAGAAGTGCTGGAGCCGAAGCGAAAGCGAGTCTTAAAAGGGCGATTTAGTTAGATGTGGTAGACCCGAAGCCGAGTGATCTATTTATGGCCAGGCTGAAGCTTGGGTAAAACCAAGTGGAGGGCCGAACTCTAGTCTGTTTAAAAAGGCAGGGATGAGCTGTGAATAGGAGTGAAAGGCTAAACAAACTCGGAGATAGCTGGTTCTCCCCGAAATGGATTTAAGTTCAGCCTTATTTTAGTTTAATAGAGGTAGAGCACTAATTGAGCTAGGGCCTGTCAAAGGGTACCAAACTCAGTTAAACTCCGAATGCTATTAAATGATGAATAGGAGTGAGACTATGGGCGATAAGGTTCATAGTCGAGAGGGAAACAACCCAGACCAACAGCTAAGGTCTCAAAAATGTGTTAAGTGGAAAAGGAGGTTTAGGTACGTAAACAGCCAGGAGGTTGGCTTAGAAGCAGCCATACCTTTAAAGAGTGCGTAATAGCTCACTGGTCGAGTACTTAAGCGCCAATAATGTAACGGGGCTAAACACATTACCGAAGCTTTGGATCTTAACGAAAGTTAAGATGGTAGGGGAGCGTTCTGTAAGCCAGAGAAGTTAAGCTGGAAAGCTTGATGGAGGTATCAGAAGTGAGAATGCAGGTATGAGTAACGAAAAAATGGGTGAGATCCCCATTCGCCGAAAACCTAAGGTTTCCTGGGTAAAGGTCGTCTTCCCAGGGTTAGTCGGCCCCTAAGGCAAAGCTGAAAAGTGTAGTCGATGGGAAACGGGTTAATATTCCCGTACCTCTTATAGTTTCGATGGAGTGACGCATGAGGTTAACTACTGCTAGGCGATGGTTGTCCTAGTTTAAGCATTAAGGCGATGATCTTGATAGGAAAATCCGTTAAGAGAGCTAAGATGTGATGATGAGTGTTATTTAGGTAACATGAAACGTAGGTAGTCAAGGTGCCAAGAAACAACTTCTAAGGTTAGGCTATAAGGGACCGTACCGCAAACCGACACAGGTAGGTGGGATGAAAATTCTAAGGCGCGCGAGAGAATCCACGTTAAGGAACTCTGCAAAATACGTACGTAACTTCGGGATAAGTACGACCTAAGCAATTAGGTAGCATAAAAATGGTCCAAACGACTGTTTACCAAAAACACAGGTCTCTGCAAATCTGTAAAGAGAAGTATAGGGACTGACACCTGCCCGGTGCTGGAAGGTTAAGAGGAGATGTTAGATTAGTCGAAGCATTGAATTTAAGCCCCAGTAAACGGCGGCCGTAACTATAACGGTCCTAAGGTAGCGAAATTCCTTGTCGGGTAAGTTCCGACCCGCACGAATGGTGTAACGATTTGGACGCTGTCTCAACGTGGAGCTCGGTGAAATTGAAGTATCGGTGAAGATGCCGATTACTTGTGGTTAGACGGAAAGACCCCGTGAACCTTTACTATAGCTTGGTATTGAGATTTGATTAAATATGTGTAGGATAGGTGGGAGACTTTGAAGCTATCTCGTTAGGGATGGTGGAGTCGATCTTGAAATACCACCCTTGTTTAATTAGGTTTCTAACTTATAGAAATATGAGGAGAGTGCCAGGTGGGTAGTTTGACTGGGGCGGTCGCCTCCTAAAGAGTAACGGAGGTGCGCAAAGGTTACCTTAGAGTGGTTGGAAATCACTCTGTAAGTGTAAAGGCATAAGGTAGCTTAACTGTAAGACTGACAAGTCGAACAGATACGAAAGTAGGTCTTAGTGATCTGGCGGTGGCAAGTGGAAGCGCCGTCACTTAACGAATAAAAGGTACTCCGGGGATAACAGGCTTATCCTTCCCAAGAGTTCACATCGACGGAAGGGTTTGGCACCTCGATGTCGGCTCATCGCATCCTAGGGCTGGAGCAGGTCCTAAGGGTATGGCTGTTCGCCATTTAAAGCGGTACGCGAGCTGGGTTCAGAACGTCGTGAGACAGTTTGGTCCCTATCTGCCACAAGCGTTGGATATTTGAGAGGAGCTATCTTTAGTACGAGAGGACCGAGATGGACGAACCTCTAGTGTACCAGTTATCCTGCCAAGGGTAAGTGCTGGGTAGCTACGTTCGGATAGGATAACCGCTGAAAGCATCTAAGTGGGAAGCCTTCCTCAAGATGAGATATCCTTTAAGGGTCCTGGAAGAATACCAGGTTGATAGGTTAGAGGTGTAAGTATAGTAATATATTAAGCTGACTAATACTAATTACCCGTGTCTTTGGCCATATTTTTGTCTTCCTTATAAAAACCCTGGTGGTTAAAGAAAAGAGGAAACACCTGTTATCATTCCGAACACAGAAGTTAAGCTCTTATTCGCTGATGGTACTGCGAGTTCGCGGGAGAGTAAGTTATTGCCAGGGTTTTTATTTTGTACTTTAAACTTTGATTTTATTGTGTATACTTATTTTTACACATTAGTAGAACTATTGTATTTTAATAAGGAAATTTTAAAATAACATGAAAAAAGCAAACTTTTTAAGTACTAATTTTTTAATTTTACTTTTGGTTTGCTTTGTCAACGCCAATTTATTTCCTAAGGATATTTTCAAGTTTAAGCTTGTAGGCCAATATTTCCCCTTTTACCATAAGAATAATAAAGGAGAATATGAAGGGCTTATTTTTTCTATTTTAGACAAATGGGCAAAAGATAATAATGTTGATATTATAGTTGAGCCTGCTGATAATTTAAATGAAAGTAAAATTGAAGACGAAGCAATATATTTAGGATTGACTTATAATTCAAAATTAAATGATTTATTTTATTTTAAAGGTGAACTTGCCAGGAGTATTGCAATTTTGTTTTATAAAAGCTCTAATAAAAAATATAAAAGTACTCATTCAACATTTTTATCCAATTTTAATATAGGAGTTATTAAAAACACAATATATGAAGATATTTTAAGACTAAGAGGTGCTAACAACATTTTTTTGGTTAATAATGTTCAAGAGTTATTATTGGCTTTAAAAAATGATAAAGTTGATTATATATATGGTGACTGTAAGACTTTATATTATGTTTCAAAGTTTATTTTAGGTGAAGATCTTGGAATTTTTAATGGAGATGTGTTTTATAGCATAAAAAATAGAGTGGCTATTAGTAGAAATGCTCCTGAGATAATAAAGAATTTAAATTTAGATTTATTTTCGTATTTGATGAAAATGCCTGATGAATATGTTGTGTCTTTTTTGGACAGTACTGTTAAGGGAAGTTTTATTGATGTTGGGCTATATAACGATTATCCCCCTTTGAGTTTTATTAATTCAAAGGGAAAGTTGTCTGGCATTTTAGTAGATTTATGGAATCTTATTTCAAGAAAGCATATCTTTAAACCTATTTTTAAGGGGTTTCCTAAAGAGGATATTAAGAAATCATTAGATGGAAAGTCAGTAGGCATTTTTGGAGGAATTATTAGTAATGATAGTGTCTTTGAAAATGTTAATTATGTAGTAAGTAAGCCAATATATCCGCTTAATTTTAAATTTTATTCTAAAGGTTTAAGCAATACCGCTGGTCCAATAAATTCTCAGTTTATTGATTTTGATTTTAATAATATTCGATTAAATAAGGATCAAGATATTGTTAATAACTTTATAGATATTGTTAATAATTCATATGGATTTATAGAAAATTCAATAACAACAAAATATTTATTAAAATTAAATGGATATAACGAAATATTAAAATCTTACGATTCGATTTTTAATAAAAATAGGTTTTTAGTATTAGCTATTGATAACAGGGTTTACAAGATTATTAAATACATTCTTAATTCTATATTTGATGATATTTCATTTGAATCTTTACTTCAAATAGATAAAAATTGGCTGGATAAAGAAGAGATTAATAGTTCTCGAATAAATAGTTATAAAATCATGAATAAGGTTAAATTCAATGTAGAAGAAAAAATTTGGTTATCAAAAAATAATAAATTAAATCTTGCTGTTAAAAATTGGTATCCAATAGATTATGTTGAAGCAAATAGTTATAAAGGAATAAATCAATTTTTGCTTGATAAGATTAGAATGTTTTCAGGTTTGGAATTTAATATAATTGAAGCATATAGCAGTTTGGAGCTCAAAAAATTAATCAAATCTGGAAAAATCGATATGCTAAATACTAATGCGATCGATTCAAATTTGGATAATGTTTTTAATATAAAATTAAATTCTCAAATTCCACTTTATATTTTTTCAAATAAAAAAAGGGTGCTTCCATCTAGATCTTTAGAGAAGTTTGCTGTACTTGATTTTTTATATAGTGAAAATTTGGCTTCCAAGATTAAATCAAAGCTTTTTCTGGTGAGTAGCTTTAAAGAAGCCCTACTTCTTCTTTATAAGGGAAAGATAGATGGGATTATTAGCGATGAGTATACAGCTGCTGCTGTTTTTGAAGAATTAAATGTTGTTGATGTTGAAAAACTTCCTACTTTTAGAGATTTGGCTTTTGATTTGAGTCTTGCTATTTATAATCAAGATTATATCTTGAAAGAAATTATTCAAAAAGTTGTTATGCGTTCAAATGTTGATAGTCAAAGGTATTTAAATGATTGGAAATTTGATATTTATTATAAATCTAAAGGCAGTAGGTTTAAAAATTTCGAATTTTTGGTGTTAACGGTCATTATATTTTATTTTACTTTTTTAGGATTTGTAATAATTTTTCTGTTCAAATTATCATTTGAACAGAAAAGGAAATACTCTTTTGTAATGAATGAAAAAAAGGTTGCAGAAGCTGCTAATACCGCTAAAACCATTTTTATAGCTAACATCAGTCATGATATTCGTACTCCTATTAATGGAATAATGGCGGCTACGGAGCTTTTGGATACAACTATTCTTACGGATGTTCAAAAAGACTATGTTAGGATGATAAATTATTCATCTGACTCTTTGCTTTCTTTAATTGATGATATATTGTATTTGTCTCAAATAGATGTCAATGAATTACATGTTGAGAGTCAAGAGATTGATTTAGAGAATGAAATGGAAATGGTTTTAAAAACCTTTCAATCTCAATGTGCAAAAAAAAATATTGATTTATTCTTTTATTCTAAATCTGATTTGAAGAATTATATAAAAGGCGACATTGTAAAAATTAAACAAGTTTTAATTAATTTAATAGGAAATGCTTTTAAGTTTACAGATGATGGTGTTATTGTTTTAAACTATGAAGAAGTATGTAGAACAAGAGCTGATGATAATAGAGTGTTGGTTACAATTGAATTTAAGGTAATAGATACAGGCAAAGGCATTAAAAGAGAAAATCTTTCTAAGATATTTGAAATATTTAAACAAGAGGATGATTCTTCTTCAAGGGTCCATGAGGGTGCGGGATTGGGATTGTCAATATCTAGAGAGCTTATAAGGTTAATGGGCGGTCTTGGCATTTCTGTTGATAGTGAGGTGGGAGAGGGTACAACTTTTTCATTTATGCTGCCTTTTTTCTTGGGAGGGGAGCTTAAAAGTAAAGGTTTATCAGTCAATAGATGCCAATCAATAAATAGTAATAATAAAGTGCTGAACGTCCTCTTGAGTCAAAAATCTATTAAAATTTTTGAACAATGTTCAACTTTGTTAGGCCAATCTTCTAATTTGCACTATGTAGCATCTTTTGAAGATGCTTACAAATTATTTAAGAAATACTCTTTTTATAATTTTGTTTGTGTAAATGTAAATAACGACAATATTCAAGAGAGTATTCGATTTGCTAATAATATTGAAAGACTAAGCCCTGATGTACAAATTATTTTTTTATTTTATTATTTAGAGAATAAAGCTTTAAAAAATTTAAAATATATGTATGTTAAAAAGCCGTTAATGGGACTTAATATATCCTCTATTCTTTCTAAAAAAGAGCTTAAAACAGAAATGGATTTTGAAGATTTAGTTCCAGTAGATAGTGCTTTTAAGATAAAAGAACCTATTAATGTGTTAATAGCTGAAGATAATCAAGTAAATCAAAAAGTGTTGAAAGACATTCTTGTCGTAATAGGTATTAACGAAAATTTTATTGATATTGTAGATGATGGAGTAAAGGCTTTAAAATCTTTAAAAGAAAAAAAATATGCTATCTCTTTTATTGATATACGAATGCCAAGATATGATGGATTTTCAGTGGCTAAAGAAATTAGAAAATTTGAAAAGGCAAAGAATTTAAAGCCGTGCATTTTGGTTGCTGTAACAGCGCATGCTTTGCAAGATTATAAAGACAAGTGTTTTGCAAGTGGTATGAATGATTACATCTCAAAACCAATACACATAAGTTCAATTAAAATTATATTAAGAAAATATTTACAGTTTGAAGCTAATGATATTTGGGAAAATGAAGATTTGAATCAACTTGTTAAGTTTCCCAACTTAGATGTTAATAGGGCTTTAAAAGAATTAAATCTTTCGTATGTATCATATTCTGAATTATGTAGAGGACTTGTTGATTTTATTTCTATTAATATTATTGATTTAGAAAAAGCTTTTGATGAGGAAAATTTGTCTTTAATTAGGAGCATATCGCATTCAATATCTGGAGCTCTTTCTAATATGCGTAGCGAATTGTATAAAGATTTTAAAAAGATTGAAACAAGTAAAGATTCAATTTATGAGTTAAAAAAAATGTATTCTTTTGTAAAAGATAATTTATTGCGACTAATGAACGACATAAAGGAGAATGTTTTGTTTGAGCCTGAGATTGTTAGTGATAATAAGCTATACTTTAAAAACAATGATCAATTTTTAAACCTTCTCAATAAACTTTTAATTGGTATTAAAACCAGAAAGCCAAGAGAATACAACGAAATTCTTGAGAGTATTGACAAGTATGTTTTAGACGATAATATTCAGGTATTATTTAGTGAACTTCGCAGAAATTTAAGATTATATAGATTCGCTGAAAGCTCTAAGATTCTTAAAGAGATTATTGAAACGTTTGGCGATAATAAGAGTATTAGTAGTGGAAATGATAATTAAAGATAAATCTTTTGAAGTAGAGAATCAAAAGCTTTTAATTGTGGATGATTCTCCCACCAATTTAGATTTATTGGTAAATATATTGCAAGATTCTTATGAGGTTGAGGTTGCAACAAATGGACTTGATGCTTTAAAGCAAGTTGAAAAAGATAGTCCTGATCTTATACTTCTTGACATAGGGCTTCCAGATATTAATGGATATGAGGTGTGCAGAAAGCTAAAAAGCGATCCTGATACTAAAGAGATTCCTGTAATTTTCATTAGTTCAAGAAGTTCTACAGATGCTCAACTTGAGGGATTTAACGTTGGTGGAGTAGATTATATTTTAAAGCCCTTTAATAGCCGAATAATTGACGCTAGAGTTAAGACGCATCTTGAATTAAAACGGTTAAGAGATTATTTTAAAAGCTTATCTAGAATTGATGGGCTTACTCAGATTCCAAACAGAAGATTTTTTATGGATAAATTTTCTAAGTCGTGGATGAAGGCTTTAGAAAGTAAAGAAGTAGTAATTGTTGGAATGTTGGATATTGATAATTTTAAAAATTACAATGATAATTATGGCCACACCAATGGTGATGAGTGCCTTAAATTGATTGCTAAAGCTTTATATAAGGTTTCTTTAAAATATAAAATAGATGTTGCTCGATATGGAGGAGAAGAATTTATTTTTTTTTCTGTTAACAAGAGCCTAAGTGAAATGATTTGCATTATTAAAACAATGATTAATGATATAAAGTGTTTAAGAATAGTTCATGAGCATAGTAGTATTTCTAGTATTGTAACTGTTTCAATAGGGCTTGCTCAAGAAATTCCTATTGATAACAATTTTACCAATATCATAAAACTTGCTGATAGCAAGCTTTATGAGGCCAAAGTTTCTGGAAGGAATCAGTTTAGATATTAAAATTTTATATTTATTAGATTTTAGTATTTATAAGTTATAGATATTCCAATAGAATCGTAGTAAAAATAAGAATTGCTAGTTGCTATTCTTTTTGAAATATCAGCCAGTCCAGCGGTGTTATTTGTATATGTAGGGTTTGTAGATAATTTTAGTTGAAGGCCAATTGTTAAAGGCTTGACAATTTCAAAATTAGTAATAATAGAAATATTGTGGTAAAAAATATCACTTCCCCAACCTTTGTTTTTCCATGAGCTTGTGTTTCTTTCTTTGCCGATTTGTGTTTTTCCTTCATAAAGTAGACCTATGGTGTTAAGAGGTATTGGCATTTTATAAGCTAAAAGAGCATAAGGCTTTATTAGCATGCCATTTATATTTTTACCATCGTCTGCTTTATATTTCCAAAGTTGATCTTTGTTTGCATGAGGATTAATTAAGTATGTAAAATCATTGCCAATAACTGTAATAATGTGTGTCCATTCTCCTTGAAAAATAGCGTTTAAATCAAATTGGAGTCGTCCCCCTATTATTATTTCTGAATAAAATTCAATAGTATTTGAATATTTTCCATTTTTAATGTGCACGCCAATTCCCTTAAATCCAAAAGCTTCCCAACCTATACCAATTTCATTTGATGCATATAAATTTAGAAAAGCAATAGGAGTAAAGCCTAGCATGCTTTTAAATGAGATACTAACGGGAGATAGTCCGATATTTAAGTCGACGTCTATTCCATTGTTTTTAAAAAATATAGAATTGGGATTGTTTAAAGCTTTAAAATTTTTATAGTATCCTACGTATGATATTAATTTTATTCCCCCCCAATAATTGGCTGGAATTTTCAAACTTGGTTCAATATTTTGGAAGTTGGGATATTTAAAGCTTTGTGAAAATTTGCTTCCATTTGTTCCCAGTTCGTGGGGAGGATAATAAGCAGATTGAAAAGTAAAGTAAAAATATTTATCATCGAATTTTAAGTCTTGTTGATCTTGGGCAAGAATTATTTTTACTTGCAAAAAAAGCAAGCAAAAGCAAATTTTTTTTAACATTTTTATTTTGAATACCTTTCCCATTTAATTTTTTTTTAACATTATTTTAATTATTTTTTTTCTGATTTCATCAATTTTAACAGATGCATCAACATTATTAAGTCTAGAGCATTTTGAGTAAAATTCTATTAATGGTTTTGTTTGTAATTTATATTCTTTAAGTCTTATTTTTAGGCATTCTTCTTTATCATCTTCTCGTTGGTAAAGGTCTCCTCCGCAAACGTCGCAAATGCCATTAATTTTTGTGGCTAGGGTATATATATTGAAAATATTATTACAAGATTTGCAAATTCTTCTTCCTGAGAGTCTTTTTATTACCAATTCTTCATCAATTAAAAAGTTTATTATTTTTACGTTTGGCAAAAATTTGTCAAGAGCTTCAGCTTGACAAATGTTGCGCGGAAATCCATCTAAAATAAAATTTTTGTTCTTTTCAATAGCTCTGATTTTATCTTCTACAATTTTGATTGTAATTAGGTCTGGGACCAGTTCTCCCTTTTCAACAATTTTTTTTATTTCTTTTCCAAGAGTTGTAGAATTTAAAATATTTTCTCTAAATAAATCTCCTGTTGAAATGTGATGGTATTTAAATTCTTTAGAAATAATTTTTGAAATAGTCCCCTTTCCAGAACCTGGAGGACCTAAAAATACAAGTCCCATATATGTACTCCTGTGTAGATATTTATCATTTTAAGGGTTTATTTGAAAACATTTAATAAAAATTTAAGTCCTACAATTGTTCCAATTGTAGATCCAAGGTTTACAAAAAGTGCTATTAGTAAAATTCTTGTAACTTTGTTTTTGAAATATCCTTTTGTTGTTGACAATTCTTCTTGTAGATTCTCAAAATCTTTGACCTTTGGTTTGTTTATGTAAGCTTCAACAAGTCCTGCTACCATGCCTGTTCCTATGAATGGTATTAAGGAGAATATTGGAGACCCCATAATAGCTGTTAAAATTGTTAAAGGATGAGATTTCAATAAGATGGATGCAATGCCTGAAAAGAGAGAGTTAGATATTATCCAAAGTTTTAAATTTTTGTAAGCAAAATCAAATCCTTTAAAGTAAAAAGAGCTTGCTATTAGTAAAATGATTGAAATTGCAATTAAGTAAGATAGCATTTTGCTAAATGAAAAATGTTTTTTAGGTATTCTGTCGAGTTCTTCAACGTTTATTATTTTTTTATTTTGACTTATTTCTTTTAAGGTTTTCATTATTCCGTTTACATGTCCTGCGCCTACAATGGCAAGAATAATGCCTTTTCCTTCAAGTATTTTGTTTGCAATAAATTCGTCTCTTTCCTCTATTAAAGCTTTTTTTACTTTAGGTATTTCTTTGGAAAGTTCTTCCATTATTTTTGAAAGAGCGTCTTGTTCTTTGAGTTTTTCAATTTCATCTGTTGTAATTTTTGTATCTGTTAGGGAAAAAAGGCTTGAGATTATTTTTGCTTTTTCAAATATTGGAATAGATATCCACGCTCTTTTTAGAGTTGTTTCAATTTTTCTGTCAGCAAGAATTAGTGGAATATTGTGTTCTTTAGCTTTTAAAATAGCTGTTTTCATTTCTTCACCAGGTTTTATTCCCTGTTCTTTTGCTAATTTTTTTTGAAAATTACTAAGAATTATATTTATTATGAGAAAGAAGGCTTTTCCTTGTTTTAAAGCTTTATCTATATCTAAGTTCCTCCATTTTTCATTTTCATCAGTGTTTAAGATTGAATGATATCGAGCTTCATCGAGTTCAACGGCAATATAGTCTGGCTTTAAGATTTCTATTAAATTCGCAGTATCTTCTGAGCTTTTTTTTGACACGTGCGCAGTTCCAAGTATATATATTGTTTTATTGTGTATATTAAATTTACTTACATGAGAAAAGCAGTCTTCTATTTTGGTGTTGTCTTTTTTGTTGTCCAAAAAATATTCCTTGTTAAAAAAATTAGCTATTAATTAGTATAGCCTTTAATAATTCTACCATATGGTTTAGAGGAACTATATAGTCTATGTTGTTTTCTTTTATTGCTATTTTTGGCATTCCAAAAACCATGGAACTTTCTTTATCTTGTGCAATAGTTAGCCCCCCAGCTTTTTTTATATCGCCAATTTCTCTTGATCCGTCATTTCCCATTCCAGTCATTATTAGGGCAATTGCTTTGTCTTTTGCAATCTCTGCAATAGATTGAAATAATACCCCAATAGATGGTTTGTGACCATTTATATGTTTGTCATCAAATATTTGTATTTGATAGTTACCATCAATTTTTTTTATTCTTGTATGATATCCGCCCGAGCTTATGTATGCATGTCCTTGCTTTAATATTTCTTTATTGGCGGTTTCTTTTACTTTTATTTTGCAAAGATTATTAAGATTTTTTGCAAATTCTTCTGTAAATCCTTTGGGCATATGTTGAACAATTATTATTGGTGGAAAGCTTTCAGGTATTTCTGGTAATATTGATTTCAAGGCTACGGGCCCCCCTGCTGATACTCCAATTGCTATTATGTCGAATTTTCTCAGTTTAAGTTTTTTGATTTCTTTTTCATTTAATATTTTTTCTTCTATATGTCCTTCAAGTTGAGTTAATGAAAAAATGTCATTTTTGTTATTTAAAAAAATTTTAGCTTTCTCATAGCTTTTTGTTTCCATATCCTTATTGCAGATAATTTTGTTTTTTATAGATATCGATCCATAGGTCAAAAGAGAATTAATAATTTGTTCTTTTTTGTTTTCATGTGATTTTTTATTTTTAGATACTAATATAAGATCATCAGCACCTTTTAAAGCAGCAATATTTATTAGGTTTTGATTCGAAGATGTTACAATAATTGGTATTGTTTTATTTATATTGTTTTTTTTCTCCAAAAAGAAAATATCTTTAATGTTGTTTTCTTCTAGATTCATTAATATTACTTCGGGGTTATGTTTTTTAAGTTTATTTGTTGCGAATTTGCCATTGGAAGCAGTTGCAATGACTTGGAGTTTAGGAGATGAATTAATAAGGTCTGATATAAGTTTTCTCTTTACAGCAAAGTATTCTATGATAAGTACAGAAATTTTTGTTTCCACCGTTACTTTTTTCCTATTTAATTCTTGTTAAATTATAACTTATATTTATTTTTTAATTTAAATTTTTCTTTTTGACAGCCGGTATCTTTTTTTTCATAGATTATTGCCCAGGGTGTTTTTAAAAATTTGAAAGGAAGATTAAGTCCAAAAAGGGATTCTGAGTGTCCTATAAATAAATAGCTGTTTTTAGACATGTTATTGTAGAATTTTTTAAGTACTTTAATTTTTGATTTTTCATCAAAGTATATTAATACATTTCTACAAAAAATAACATCAATTTGTGAAAAATTACTTTCAAAGTTTAGGTTATGATAATCAAATCTTATGTGATTTTTAATTTCATTTTTAATTTTATATCCGTTTGAGTGAGAATATATATAGTGTCGGTATTCTTTAGGAATATTTTCACATTTATTTGATGAGTAATATCCTTCTTTTGCTATCATCAAAGATTTTAAACTTAAATCAGAAGCGATAATGACAAAATCTATTTCTTTTGGAAGTTTTGATTTGAGTACAAATGCTAATGAATAAGGTTCTTCTCCTGTTGAGCATCCCGCAGACCAGATAATAATCCTGGTTTTTTTTTCCATGTTTTTAATACTAATTAAATTAGGAATTACAAATTTTTCAAAGGTTTGGAAATGCATTGAATTTCTAAAAAATCTTGTTAAATTAGTCGTGACTAAATCTAGGAAATATTCTTTTTTGAATTTTTCACTAATTATTAAATTATAAAGTTGTGATGGATTTTCAAGATTAAGTTCTCGTACCGCGTCATTAATTCTGCTTTGAAGAATAAATTTATTTTTTTCATCAAAACGCATTCCACTGTTGTTGTATATAAAGTCGCAAAATTTTAAAAATAAGTTATCTTCAATTTTTAGCATTTTTGTAAACCCGCTTTATTATTTTCTTTATAAATATAAATAAGTATTGCCTATTTATAATAAATCTCTAGGTTAGAATATTTTTTTTTGAAAAAAAATTGTAAATTAATATAAATAATTTTATTATAAGATATGGGTTTGCAAAAAGGTTTTTGTTTATTTTAATTTATTTACAGTGATAAATGGAAGATTTGATAAGTGTTAAAAAAATGTTTTCAAATGGTAACTTAATATCTACTTAAAAAGATTGAATAATGTTTAATGTGTTTAAAAGAACAATTTTTAGAGAAGATATTAAGTATGAAATTATTAGAAAATTTTTTCATATTTTTAGCTTAATAATTTTGGGTTTTTATGGAATAAATTTTTGGATAGGGCTTGTTTCTAACATACTTTTTATGGTTTTATACTTAAGTTCTGAAGTTTTTAGAATTACTAAAAAAAAACTACTTTTCTTTAAAAATATTTCAGACATAATATTAAAATCAAGAAAAATATTACCCAATAAAGTATCTTTTTCGCCTGTGTTTTTGTTTTTGGGCATATTGACATCATATTGCTTGGTTATGGAGCCTTTTAATTATATTGGAATATTCTCAGTATGTCTTGGTGATGGATTTGCAAGTCTTGCTGGAAAGTTAATTCCTTCTTTTAAGCTTGTAAATGATAAAACGATTTCTGGTAGCTTTGTTGTATTTTGTGTTACTTTTTTTTCATATTATTATTTTTTCCCCTATTTAACAACAGCTTTAATTCTTGGGATTTTAGCAGTATTGGTAGAGCTTTTTGATGCTGCAAATTATGATAATTTGTTTTTACCACTTGTTGTTTCAACTTCGTCCTATTTTTTAACTTTCTTTTTTTTATAGCCAATAAAAGAAAATTTTTCCTGATTTTTTTAAGTAGATTGGTATACCAATTGAGATTGGAATAAAGGCATAAGGTATTTTTAGCAAATTTAAGTAAATCCCACTTAATATTAAAAGCATTGAAACAAAAAGGAAAAAATAGTCAAAATTTTTTTTTCTTAAGAATGCTACTACAAAGTTTATTAAAATAAGCAACAAAAAAGCGTCTATGTAAAATTTTGTACTTTCGATTTTAAGAATGCCGTAGTTTTGGCTATTTTCGTACGAATTAATAGGCATTGAATAGCTATATATGCAGGCAAAGGTCAAAATAATGTACATTGTATAATGTATTGATTTTATTTTGAAATCGCATATATATAAGCTTAAAAAAAATAAATTTAATAATGAAAAAGTATTTATAAAAAGGATAAATTTTGTAAATAAGTAGTAACTTGAATTTAGGTTATTTTTTAAAAAAAAATCTTCAGAAATTAAAATAGGTTCTAATGTATATGAACTAATAAAGCAATAGAAAAGTATAAATTGTATATTATTGGTTCTTTTGTAGTTAATATATGACCACAGTGAGCCTATGATTCCAGCAATAAAGATGGCGAATTTATTAACCAATATTATAAAATTATTATTGTAAATTTCTAGAACATAATTTTGATAATTTTCATTATATTTTATTTTATAAGAGAAAATTAATATAACCAGTGTTGCTAAAATAAAAATTATAAAGAGAAAGAGATTAATAGAAACGTTTAACTTTGTAAATATTGATTTCATTTAAACTTCCAAGAATGCGTGTTTTGCATTTTTTTAATATTTTTTTTAATTTTTGAATCAAGTTTTTCAAAAAAATCTATTTTTGTTTTTTTTTCAATTGAATCGACGTTAACAACGTAATTTTTCAAATCCAAGTCTTTTGCTTTTTCATTTGGGATAATAAAAGAGATTATGTCATAAAAATTGTTATTATTAATTGCTAGTATTATTTTATAAAAATTTTTAGGTATTAAAATTTTTCTTTTACCAATAAATCCTTTATTTTCTGTCAAAATTCCAGCACTAATGATATATATATATCCTTTTGATATTGCCCATTCTCTTACTAATTTTTCAAGTTTTAGCCAAATTCCAGAATTAAATTCGCTTTTTTGAGGCGATATATTTGATAAAAAATATGTATCTTTCATTGCATTTTCAGAAAAAGACATGTCTGCAGAACTTACTATGTGGCCTCTGTCATAACCGCTTTTAAAGTAATCTTCAAGTTTTGGAAAAATGCCTTTAATGTTGGTGTCTTCAAAGAATTTAGGACTCCTTTTAATTTTTTTTGATTTTAACAAAGTTAATGCTAGTTCTACCATTTCTCTTTTAAGCGGATAAGCAGCCCATTCGGATTGTCTTGCACTTTCAGCATATCCCAAGGTATAGTGTTTTTTACTTATGATTTGGGTAGTAAGATATCCTTTTGGTATTAATTGGGATTCTTTTATTGTAATAGATTTTGTAATGTTAATGTATTTATTTTCTATTATTTCTAAATAGTCGTAAATTTTGTGTTTAATTTGTTTTAGGGCTTTGGGATTTAAGGAAAAAAATAAAAATCCCATTAGACATAAAATATAGCAGTAAAGAAAAAACCTTGACTTTTTTTTCATGTTTCTATCTCATTTTCTTCCTTAAGATTATATCTAATAGTGAAATTAAAAGAAATGTTAAATGTATCTAAAAATAAAAAATCAATTTTAAAATCTAATCCCATTAAAGGTATTGCCTTTTTAGTAGAAATTTCAATAAACATGTAAGGCTCTAGCACATAAGGCAATTTTTCGTAAAATCTAATGTCTCCTATAAAGTTTGTAGATAAGTAAAAACGACCACCTATGCCAATAGTAGAAGAAAAATATTTTGTTTTTTTAATTAAGTTTGCAATGTGCCAGTTTATTCCTCCTCCAATATAAGATTTAAAGTATTGCATTTTTTTGGGGATATTAAGGTTTTCTTTTGTTAATATCATAGCAACGATTAAAAAATCAAAAGTATTATTAGAGAATGTGTAGTAAGGTCGAAAAATAAGATGTTTTATATTTGAATTTAGAAAAAATCCAATTCCAACTCCAATTCCTGTTGAATATGTGAATCCTCTTTCTGGGCTAAAAAAATTGGAGCTTTGTTTGGATTGAATATTTTCTTCATTAGTACTGCCTTCTTCATTTGCGAGTGCATTTAAAGCAGAAATAATAAGCAATGTTAAGGAAATACAAATGTTTGGATTTTTTTTCATAAACAGATTATTTTAGATAATATAAAAATTGCTTTGTCTTTTCAATATTACGATATGTATTCAAAGGAAATTATCCTGTTTAGTGTAAAAATATTTTTTATATTAGGTGACTTTAGTATGCTATTTTATTGTATATTATACAATATGTTTAATTGCTAGGAGACTACATTTATGTTTTTTAATTTTTTAAAAAAAGATCTTGTATTTATTTTGCCAGAAGTAAATTCAAAAAAAGATGTAATTGATTTTTTAGTTGAAAAGGTCAATGATAAGGGATATATAGATAATAAAAGTGAGTTTCTTCAAGGAATTCTTGATAGAGAAAAAATAGGTGACACTTCTTGGGAAAATGGGGTTGCAATTCCCCATTTTATAGGAGATGTTGTTAAAACCAGTTTTATTTCATTACTTTATATTAAAGGTGATGGGGTTAAGTGGTCTGAAGACAATCCCCCTGTTAATTTAATATTTTTAATTTGTATGTCAAAAAAGCAACAAGGCAATGAACATCTTAAGGCGATTTCGTTTATAGCTAAACTGTTTGAAGATGATGCTTTTCAAAATGCTTTAAGTGGGATTGTTACTACCGATGACATTTATTATTATATGGAGAATGTTCAAAGAAAAGCTAAAGAAGAGGTTTTTGGGGCTACAAAATCAGAGAAAATAGTAGCTGTTACTGCTTGTCCTGTTGGAGTTGCTCATACATATATTGCAGCAAAGAAAATTGAAAATGAAGCTAAAAAGCAGGGTTACAACATTAGAGTTGAAACTCAAGGATCTATTGGTATTGAAAATGCCTTAACAGAAGAAGAAATTAGGGATGCAGCC
This sequence comes from [Borrelia] tanukii, assembly GCF_030436345.1. GTDB lineage: Bacteria > Spirochaetota > Spirochaetia > Borreliales > Borreliaceae > Borreliella > Borreliella tanukii. Next base: position 419,427 of record NZ_CP124038.1, on the reverse strand, counting down.
GTTGTAATACTTGCTGTTGATAAGGATATTAATGAAAAGAGATTTGAAGGTAAGAGAGTTTGTAAAGTTTCAACTGCAAAAGCGATAAACAATACGGAAAATATTATTAAGGAAGCTTTTAATGCTCCAGTATTTTTTTGCAAAAATTCTGGTGATAATGGCAATTCTAAAGGATCGATTGCAACAGGCAAGGGGAGTTTTTATAAATATTTAATGAGTGGGGTATCTCCAATGATTCCTGTTGTTGCAAGTGGAGGAATTTTAATTGCTCTTAGCATTGCTTTTGTTGGGGTTGGGCCCGATGGTCCTAATTTTTCTGAGCATCCATTTTATAAGCAGATTGCAGATATTGGTTCTGTGGCTTTTGGAATGATGTTGCCCGTGCTTGCTGGTTTTATTTCAATGGCAATTGCTGATAAGCCTGGTCTTGCGCCTGGTCTTGTTGGTGGAGTAATATCTGGGAATGTGAAAGCAGGTTTCTTGGGTGCAATATTTGCAGGGTTTCTTGCAGGTTATGTTGCAAGGTTTTTAGCAAAAAGATCTGTTCCTGAGTGGTTAAGGCCCGTGATGCCTATATTTGTGATTCCGTTAATAAGCACTATTATTGTTGGGTTTTTTATGTTGTATGTTGGTGTTTATGTTGGGGAATTTATGTTACTGCTTGAAAGCGGGCTTAAATCTTTACAGAGTAATTCAGAAACGTTTGGTGTGTTGGGTAAAATTTTCTTAGGTTTAATACTAGGCTCAATGATTACTATTGATATGGGTGGACCTTTTAATAAAGTAGCATTTCTTTTTGGTGTGGGACTAATTCCTCAAGTACCAGAGATAATGGGAATGGTGGCAGCAGCAATTCCTGTTCCTCCTATGGCTATGGGGCTTGCAACTTTTTTAGCGCCTAAATTATTTGAAAATGAAGAGAAAGAATCCGGCAAAATAGCCTTTTTAATTTCATTTATTGGTATTAGTGAGGGGGCTATTCCTTTTGCTGCTAGTGATCCTGGAAGAGTAATTCCTTCGATAGTGGTAGGAGGAGCTGTGTCAAGCATTATTGCTGCTTTTTTAGGGGTCGCTAATCATGCTCCACACGGAGGGCCAATAGTGCTTCCTGTTGTTGATAATAGATTTGAGTTTATTATTGCAATTGCTGTTGGAGTTGCAGTTGCAACAGCTTTGGTAATTTTTTTGAAATCTTTAAAATTAAAGGAATCTGAATGAATGAAGATAATATTTTTTTAATGAAAAATAATATTAAAGAATATGATTGGGGAGGGATTAGTTTTATTCCCAATCTTTTGGGTGATAAGATTGATGGAAGACCTAAGGCTGAAATGTGGCTTGGAGCACACAAGACATTTTCTAGTAAGATTTTATATAGGAATGAATATGTGTTTTTAAGCGATTTTTTGGAAGACCATAAAGAGCTTTTAGGTTGTAATGACGAATTTCCTTTTTTATTTAAGGTATTGTCGGCAAATAAACCCTTATCTATTCAAATTCATCCTTCTAAAGATATTGCCTTAAAGGGGTATGAATTAGAGAATAATAAAGGGATAGATATTGATGACCCTAAAAGGATATATAAAGACAAAAACCCTAAAATTGAACTTATTTATGCCTTGAGTGATTTTTATGCTCTTAAAGGCTTTTTGCCTTTGGATGAGATTAAAAAAATTTGCGAAATTCTTAAATTAAATTTCGACTTTCAATCACATAGAGACTTTGTAAAAACTATTTTTGATTTACAAACGCATGAACTTGAAAATATTATTGAAAAAATTTTAAAAAATTTAAATCTTATTGATAGTTTTAGGGGTTATTGGTTTAATGAAATTTACAATATTTATGGTGTAGATGTGGGTCTTTTGGTATTTTTGGGTATGAATATTTTAAAGCTAAAACCAGGAGAAGTTGTTTATACAAATAGTCAGGAAGTGCATGCATATCTTAAGGGGGATTGCATTGAACTTATGACCAATTCTGACAATGTTATTAGAGCTGGACTTACTACCAAGTATATTGACAAAGAAGAAATGTTAAGAGTTGGGCAATTTGAGGAAGGAAAATTATCATTTTTAAATCCCGATTTTCAAAATAGTTTTAGTGTATTTAGACTTCCAAATACTAATTTGAAATTAATTCAAAAAAAAATGAATGAGAGTATTTGTGTCAATAGGAATAGTGCAATGGTCTTGTTGGTTTTGGATGGATCTGTGAGTATAAATAAGTCCTTAGATCTTAACAAAGGCGAGAGCATTTTTATAGGCAAAAAAGCCGAAAACTTGTTTATTAATGGGGATGGCCAAGCTTTTATTGCTGGGTTTGATTAAAATTAAGCTTACTTTATGTGAGCTTAATTTTAAATTGCCAATTTAATTATTTGTTTAATTAAATGCAAATTTTATGAATCCAAATCCAAAAAAATTGAATTTAATTCCTTCAAATAAAATGTTTGGCTTTGTTAGCAATATTGTTGGCCCTAGTGCGGGGTAAATTTTGAATCCTATGGATAAATTTTTTGCAAAGTTATATTCCATTACAAAAGGAATTCTAATAACAGCACCTATTCTATCATAATCAGTCTCTTCTTCTTCATCTGGAGGTATAAGGGATGTTTTTGACCAATCTGCGCCTACTCCAATGCCTCCGCCGATTCTCATGTATTGTCCAATTTGTTTTTTAAAAATAATATCTATTCCTCCGTTTAGATAATTTTCAAAATTGTTAGATTTAAGGCCAATAAAGCCTCCATATCCAAAATCAATATTTACGTAAGGAATTGTAATGATGATGTTTGCAATAGGATTGCCTATCCCAATACCCATTGAAAATAAGTCATAATTTTTTTTTTCTTTTATTCCCTTAAGCTTTGCAATACAGGTGGTTGAATCTTCTTCCTTGCTGCATCTGACCATATAATTGTCAGATGCAAAAGAGAGGTGTATTACACCTAATACTAATATTAAAATATGAATTTTTTTAAAATTTTTTATCATTTACTCTCCATTATATATATATTTTTATAAAGCCCGTGCCCAAGAAATTAAATCTAGCGCCTTCAAATGACATTGGACTGCCAAACAGTATAGTTGTTCCAATAGTAGCAACAGCTTTAAACCCAATCACAATATTTTTAAGAAAGCTGTATTCTATTACCAAAGGCAGTCTTACCACAATTCCCACTCTATTTTGAAGAGAAGCTGCTTGTTGGATTCCATTTTCTTCTTCTTCTTCTTCAGGTTTTTCATTCGATTTCTCAGGGCTTCCTTTTGACCAATCTGCACCTATCCCGATGCCGCCTGAAATCATAGTGTTTTTGTGTATTTCATCTTTAAATAAAAGATCTATTCCTCCCACAACATACGGCATGAAATTGTTGGGTTTAAGCCCTATAAATCCCCCGTAACCAAGGTCTATGTCTACATATGGAACAGATATTGTAATATTTGTAAGTGGATATCCAACCCCAAAGCCTATGCCAAATAAACGTCGCACAGATTCTTCTTTTGCAAGAAGCCTCTCAAAATCAAAGTCATCTTCAGTCATAGCTTTGCTTTTTGATTGGGCAGTTAATAAACCTGTTGTTAATATAAGTATTATTGTTGCTAATAGCATTCTCATTGAAATTCTCCTTTTTTATATCCAATTTTAGATATTGTCTTTACAACATTTTTAATAAATCGTAAAAAATTAAAAATATTGATATTTATTTGCTTATTTTGATAGCAAGACTTTATTATTAAATTTTTTATCATTTTATTTATCAAAGTTTTGTTTATCAAAAAAATTTTAATCACAAATACAGGTATTATTATACTACTTGACTGTATATTGATGTTAATCTTGTTTGCATAAGATTTTTGGAGATATATTTTTGCTTTGATTTTTTGGCCTTTAAAAAAAGATTTAAATTGATAAATTTGCAACAAGTAAGTTTTATTGTAATTTTGTGTTTTAAAACACTTGCAAAAAAATGTTATTTGCCTTAAGGCCTTTGAAGCTAATGTTAGGCTATTGATCTTTTTGCTCAAAAATTTATCCCAAAAATTTGAATATTAAGTTTTTAATCTATAAACAAATAATATACCAAAGTTTTGAATTTAAAATGCTGTTTGATATTATTTTAAGTAAGACTAAATTAATTATAAATAAGTTTAGTATATAATTTGTTGTTATTAAACTTACGCAAAGCTTATGATTAAACCGTATATTATTTTTTTTTATTTTTTTTCTTTTTTATTGGGATTTTCAGAAAATATTTTTTTTAAAAATTTAGGATTCTCTAATAATGATCAGTATTTTATGTTTGGCGAATATGGGTTTGAAAATGGGTATTATTATTCTGCTGCATACTTTGTTGATGTTATTAAAAATAATTTTGCAAACACCGGATTGCACTCTAGGATTTTTAAGGAGCACATTGAGTATTCAGATAGTTATGATAAAAGTCTTTATGAACTTTTAAAGATAATTAATTTTAAAGTTAAAGAATTTAAAATTAATCATATAAGAAGAGGGCGAGAAATTTATTTTTATGTTAAGAGTGAAATTCCAGAAACAGATTTTTTAAATTTTATTGATTTTAAAACAGGAAACGAATATCAAGTTTTTATTAATAAGGATATTAATTCTCAAGAACTTTCTTCTTCTTTTAATATTTTTCTATCTGTTAGATATTGTAATTCAACCCTAGAAAAACATCTTACTGTTGGAAGAGGGAATTACTATAGAAAGAATGTTGTTGATTACAAAATAAGGGAGATTGCTTTGTTCCCAAATGAAGATGGAATTGTTTTTATTTTAGAAAAAATTATGTTAAATTCTTATGGGAATAAGTATAAGCGGTTTATGGTTGAAGTTAAAAAATATTGAATATAATTATTTAGTTTTTTAAAAAATGTAATGCTTTATTAAGGATAATGTATGAGTGATTTTATAGCATCAAAAGAAGATGATTATTCTAAGTGGTATTTAGATATAGTTCAGAAAGCAAAACTTGCTGATTACAGCCCTGTAAAAGGGTGCATGGTGATTATGCCTTATGGGTATTCTATTTGGAGCAAAATTCAGAGTATACTTGATAAAAAATTTAAAGAGACAGGTCATGAGAATGCATATTTTCCCATGCTTATTCCTTATGGTTTTTTAGAAAAAGAAAAGGATCATATTGATGGATTTTCACCCGAGTTTGCTATTATTAAGGATGCTGGTGGAGAGAGTTTGGTGGAGCCTTTGGTTTTAAGGCCTACTTCTGAGACAATTATTTGGAATATGTATAGCAAGTGGATTAAGTCTTACAGAGATCTTCCTCTTAAAATTAATCAATGGGCAAATGTTATTCGCTGGGAAAAGAGAACAAGGCCTTTTTTGCGAACTACCGAATTTCTATGGCAAGAAGGGCATACTGCACATGCTACTGAAGAGGAGGCATTAGAAGAAACTTTACTTATTTTAGATGTATATAAAAGATTTATGGAAGACTATTTAGCTATTCCAGTTTTTTGTGGTAAAAAGTCTGAAAAGGAAAAATTTGCGGGGGCTGTTTCTACTTACTCAATTGAGGCATTGATGCAAGATAAAAAAGCGCTTCAAGCCGCTACATCCCATTATTTAGGTTTAAATTTTTCAAAGGCATTTGATGTAAAATTTCAAGATAAAGATGGCAAGATGAGACATGTATTTGCTAGTAGTTGGGGTGTTTCTACCAGGTTGATTGGTGCTTTGATTATGGTTCATTCTGACGAGAAAGGTTTAATTTTGCCGCCTCGCATTGCTCCAATAGAAATTATTGTTATTCCTATTTTTAAAAAAGAAGATGAGATTAATAAAAAAATTTTGGACTATTCTGATTGTGTTGTGCAAATTTTAAAAAAAGCAGAATTTAGGGTTGAAATTGATAAGGACATTAAAAGTTCTCCGGGATTTAGGTTTTCATCTGCTGAGTTTAAAGGAATTCCAATACGCCTGGAAGTAGGAATAAATGATATTCTTTTAAATTCTGTTACTATTGCAAGAAGAGATAAAGAGAAAAAATTTAAGTATCAAATATCACTTGATTCTCTTGTTAGCAAGGTTAAGGCAGAACTTGATTCTATGCAAAAGGATTTATTTAAAAAGGCATTGAATTTTAGAACCTTAAATACTAAGGAGATTTTTAGAAGCGGGAAGGATAGTTATGAGTTATTTAAAGCTTATATGAATGATTATTCTGGATTTGTGCTTTCTTGTTGGTGTGGTGGTTTGAATTGCGAAAATATTATTAAAAATGAAACTAAAGCTACAATAAGATGTATTCCTGATGATTTTAAAGCCAAAGATTTAACAGGCATGACTTGTATTTATTGTTCTTCTAGGGCTAAATATTTTGTTTTGTTTGCCAAATCTTATTAATTTGTTTAGCTTTAATTAATTTTTTATTGGTCTTTTAATTCTTTAAAGTTTATTATATGGATAATTGCGATGTTGAAAGCAAAGTCAATTAGTAAGGCCAAAGAGGTTAATATTGGCAGCATTGGTGTTATGTTAGAAACATTTAGTTCTATTCCTTTTGTATAGGTAGAGCAAAGCATTGTAATTATATAAATTAAGCTATTTGGCATATGAGGAAATGCAAGGACAAAAAAAAATGAAAAAGTACTCATATAGCTTATTTCGTAAATAGAAATAGGCAAGCTAGAATATGATTTTAAAATTATAAAAAATGATATTACTGAAACAAAAATAGTCCCAAATTTAGAAACAAAATTTATTAAGGGTATGTTTGTAATTATAGATTTTTTTATATTTATTCTTTCATTTTTAATATCTTCTATTAATATCACGTAAGGAGAATAAGGATCTTTTGTTAGTCCTGAGAATATTATGTTTTGAAATGATACAAGGATTCCTTTATATATCATTCTGAAATTTTTTGTTAATTTATAGCTAATTGTTGGCAATATTACGAATAAAATTATAATTGTCCATGCCAAAAAGAATGTTATGCTGTTTGCGTAATTTTGATAATCCTTAAAGTTTTTTAAACTTGTAATGTAATCTGCTGTTATAAAAATTATTCCTATATTTAATATATTTACAATAAATCCATTTGCATGATAAAAAAGATTGGATGCGCTTAGCATTAGTTCTCTAGTTATTCTACCCTTTTGTTTTGCATAATAAAAGCTTGTGCCGATTATTATTGAAATCATATAGATGCTTAGTAGATTTGGATTACTAGATGTAAATATTTTGAAAATATTTTTTGGAAAAAATGTTTCTAATAAAACTTCTTTTTCAAAAAAATATGTATTTTGTATTGTTTTTTCTAGTATTGGAATTCTTTGTGGAAGATATATTGTCGCAGCTATTATTGCCACAACAACCCCAGATAGATTAATTAAAAGTCCATAATAAATTGTTTTTCCAAAGAGCTTTTTAAAGTTTTTATTTTCAATAATATTTTCAATTCCTAATGGAATTGAAAATATTAAAAAGGGAATAAGAGACAAGTATGACAATCTTATAAACGCGTGGGATAAAGAGCTATAAATTCCAAGAGGTAAAAATAATCCCAAAAAGATTCCAATGGGCAGAGTGAAAAAAAAATTGACTTTTACATTCATATGACTTCTCCTTTCAGAGATTTAAGGTACACTGTGTATAATAAATAGTACTAAATTTTTTTGTAAATATAAACTTTAGAGTTACAATTGTACTTGTATTGTTATGTTGCTTGTGGGTGTTTTTGGGGGTTTTTTGTATAAATATCCTGATTCTGTAGATACAGATTTAGATTCGAGATTGCCAAATATTTTAACTTTAGAGGAGCATGATAAGCAATTTTTTACTAAAGATTTTTATAAAAATCTTATTTCAAGTAGTAAAGAAATTGGCCTCAAGCTTCATAAAGTTTTAGTAGAGTATTTAAATCCGCAGTCAGAAGAGATTGATAAGGTATTAAAATATAATCAAGTGATTAATATTTATTGGTCTTTTCTCAGATCAATTGCAAAAAACATTTCAAAATTGACTATGGAGCAAAAAATTTTATTTAGATTCGCTGCTCTTATTCCAAATGCACTTGGGTCTGAAATTCAACTATTGATTTCAAAAACTATTTGGGACAATCATTATAATGAATCTTTTATTTATTTTGATGAATGGCTTTATGGGGTTAATAGTTTTAAGCTTAGTAGATTAGCAACAGATTTGCCAATGGATAATCTTAAAGAAGAAGATATGGAAAAAATCTTACTTAATAAGAGAGAAAAACTTTTGGCAAATATTGATTTTGCAAAGAGCAGTCTTAAAAGAACTGATAAGATTAGGGAAGAAGCTCTTTGTAAGTTAAGAAGTATGTTTGGATTTTTATTTTCAAATGATAGTCAAAATGATTTACCTTATATGTCTGAATACGGAGTGCGAAGTCCTTATGCCCATTCGATTTTAAAGCCTTTGAATTTCGCTGGTGATTATGTTGATGATCTTATTAAATCAAATCGAGATATCGATGTTTTTATCAATAAAATTGAAGATGCTAACAGAGAGCTTTTAGAAATTCAAAATAAAATGAATAATATTGGAATGTCTGTTGAATCAACTATTGCACATGATGAAGTTGAGGTTATAAGAAGTGCTAATAAACTTGCAATAGGGCCAAGAGGTAATCATTTCCCTATTCTTTTGAGAAATAATGTAGTTGCTAACCCTCAATTTTTTGGAAGTAGAGAAAGAATTATGCAGCTTGTTTGGGAAATTGAAGATATTCAACCTAAACTTTTTCAAAAAGCGTATAGAGGGGATTTGCTTAGAGTGGTTCCTTATTTTATATTAATACCTTCTTATGGCGATAGAGGAATTTGTTGGGAATCAATTGATGTTAAGAATAGAGCAAACGGTAGGGGTAAAATATTAATACCTATGTATGCTAAAAACCTAAAAAGAGCAGTTATTTTGGGCATTGGCGATTTTGTTTGGGAGCTTGCAAAAGAACAAGCTTCTTTTAGGTGGATGGAAACAGGAATTACAGGTCAATATTACGATTATTATATTAAATTTATTAAAAAAGGAAATGTTAAGAATTTTTTTCTTGAAGATTATTTTCTTTGGATAGAAAAGGAAAGTAAAGGAATTCAAAAACTTGAGAAATTGGTACGCGGCATAATGTGGAGAAATTTACCCTTTTCTAGAAATTTAAAAGAAGCACTTGCTAAAAAATCTTTTATATACAAAGATCTTATTGATAAAGATAAAAATATTCAAGCATCTGATGGGTATTAAAATTTGTTTTTTATTTTGCTAGAATCCCGATTATTTCTTTGTTTTTCAGCGTTTTAAGTTCTTTTTTGTAATTGTCGTCAATGTAAATTTTTTTCTTTTTCAGAGATTCAATTAATTTTATATTTTCTGTTTCTATTGCGGCTTGCATTGGTGTTTTTCTATTTTCAAGGGTTAAGCTTAAATCAGCTCCGCTTTCTTTTAAAAATTCAAATACTTTTTCGTTATTAGTATATATTGCCCAAAATATTGGAGAATGTCCAGTGTCATCTATTTGATTAAGGCTTATTCCATAATCTACCAAGATTTTTATGATTTCAAATTCATTGTTTATTATTGAAATTGAAATTGGAGATATTTTATGTTTAAAGTTTATTTCTGCCCCAAGATTTAGTGCAATTAAAACACCTTTTTTATTGTTGAAAAAAACAGATATTATAAAAAGGTCATTTTTAATTTTTTCTAAATTTTGTAAGGTTTTTTTGTCGTTTATATTTATTGAATTTATAACTTTATTTAAAGTGTCTTTGCCGCTTTGATATTCTTTGCTATTGAAAACATACAAATTTTTTTGCAATTCTTTTACTATTGAAGTATTTTTATCGGTGCTTGTTGAATTTAAATTCATTATTATTTGTAATAACAGTAAAAGTATAATGACTTTTTTTTTCATGTTTTGTGAGTTTTGTATTCCTTTAATAAAGTATTTAATTTTAGATGATTGCTTTTTTAATAAGTATTAAATTAACACCTATTATAGGTTATTATAAGATTGTTTTTCAATGTTTTTATGGCTATAATTGTCAATTGTGAAATGATTTTTGCCTATTTTTTAATGTCAGGTATTTTTATACTAAATATAAATTTAGGCTTTAGTTTTGATGTTTTTTTCATTGGTATTAATATAAAGTGTGGCCATGTTAAGCTAGTATTTATAAAAATTATCAAAATTTTTATAAATTGAGATGTGCATTTTATTGTGTATGTTTATATTGTAAAATACTCTTATGAACTTGTTGACTGGAATTGCTAAATTCATTTTGATTTTATTTTTATTTACTTTTTGCAAACAAAAACAAAGTGAGATTCAAAATCTTACGTATCTTTTAAAATCTTCTAATAAGAATGGATTAGATAAATTTCTTATTATTGATAGGGTTGTTAATATATATATTGCAAACAAGAATTATGAAAATGCTTTAGAAATTGTAAATAGTGGAATTATTAATGATGAGTCTAGAGAATATTATTCTTTGTATCTTTATTTAATGGGCAATATTTATGATTCTATGGGAGAAGATTTTGTAGCTTTTAGTATTTACAAGCATGTTGTTGACAATTTTGATGATTATGTTTATGAAAACTGTTCGGTGAAAACAAGAGTGGCTAAAAAGATTGTTAATTTAAATATTGATTCAATCGATAAGATCAATTATTACAAATTTATATTAAATACAGGGGCTGATGATTTAAATAATGAGGAAAAGGGTAATTATTTTTATAATCTTGCATTAAGTTTGGAGGATATTCAAGATTATGATGAATCTTATTTTTACTATAAAAAATTTCTTTCAATTCCAAGGTCACATCTAAAAATAGATTCTAGAGACTATTTTAATGTTGTTACAAAAATTAATTACTTTAATAATCCAGAGTTTGTTGTTTATAGAAATTTGGGGGATTTAATCCAGGATGTTAAAAATTTTGTTCTTTCTGGGGATACTTCTAAATTGCTTAATATAAGAGATAAAAATAATTTTTTTATTCAAAGCTGGGATCAAAAGGGTGGAAAAAGTAATTCCATTAATACTAATAGCTTTTTGACCACGATGATTAGGCTTGGAGGAAGAAGAAAAAACGGAATACGATTTGCAAAGCATCTTGAGGCGGATTCTAGTGATGATATATCTTATCTTGAATCAAGCGGCTGGGATCATATTCGGGAATGGTATTTTGTTTTTAAAAGAATTGTTTATCCTAAAGATCCAGAAATTAATAATGGTTGGACTTGGATAGGTGTATATTTAGGTAAAAAATAATGGGAAGGAGATAATGCATTTTCTTAAGTTTCTTTTTAGTTATTTATTTCTACTTTATTCTAATGTTTCTATAATAAAAGACGAGGCTACCGAGACAAGTGTGCATAGAATAATTGATTGGGATAGGAAGGTTATTTGCTTTGACATTGTTAAGGAAATTAATGAAAATGAATTTAGACCAGTAGGTTTAAATACAGCGTCTAAATTAATAGCAACCATTAATGATTTTAAAGATAAGTTAATAAGAGAGTCCCTTTTTAAGATAATTATGGACTCTGAAAATACTTTTAAGAATTATTTTGACCTAAACCCCAGCTTAATACTTAAGTTTTCAGGTCCCAATAGTATTTTAAAAAGATCTTATATAAAATATTCAGAAGATTTAAGAAGTCTGACTGTTAGATATGAACTAAGTCTTTTCCCCGATTTTATAAATTTATTTTTTTCGCATGAAAAGCCCTATAAAGCTTTTTATCCATTAGTAAATTCTGATGTTGATAAAACTGATTATACAGGAATTGTGATTTATGTAGGCGAAGTCTATAATGATAATTTTGGTTCTAAAAAATTAGAAGACTCTTTTTTTATCAAAATTTATGATGAAAACATTAGGCCATATTTTGATAAGAGAATGGTTTCTTCCCAGGCTTTGAAAAAATGGGGAATGCTTGAGTATAGTAATGATGTTCTTTATAACAATAAAAATAGAGTTGGATATCGTCCTTTAAAATTAGTTGCCAAAAGTATTTATGGTAAAAACAATACAGATATTATACTTGATGAGTATTCTATTAATAAGTTGTTTTCAAATAGCAACAACATTAAACTTTTACAAGACGGAAAACTTGTTGTAATAAAGTAATAAAATTAAACTTAGTACTTGTTTTTTTCTAAACAATCAATTAAGATAATAAAGAGTTTTATAAGGAATTAATGCCCTTATAGCTCAGTTGGTAGAGCACCACCATGGTAAGGTGGGGGTCGTCGGTTCAAGTCCGATTGAGGGCTTTTATTGGTAGTTAGGAGTTTTATTGTATGGGTAAAAAGAAGGGAAAAGGAGCTGTTGAGCTTATATCTTTGATTTGTGAAGAAACAGGAATTAGGAATTATACCACTACTAAGAATAGACGTAATAAACAAGAGAAGTTAGAATTGATGAAATATTGTCCAAAATTACGGAAACACACTCTTCATAAAGAAGGAAAAATAAAATAATAAATGATAAATAATAATAGGTCAGTAGTTCCAACGGTAGAACGACAGTCTCCAAAACTGTATGCTGGGGGTTCGAATCCCTCCTGACCTGTTGTTGAAATTAAAGTGAGGCTTTAAGTGTTTAGATTTATCAAAGATAGTATCTTGGAGCTTAAGAAGGTAACGTGGCCTAAGTATAATGAGGTGGTTGAAAACGGAAAACAAGTTTTTTGGTTGGTATTATTTGTTTCAATTTTCTTAGGAATAGTCGATTACCTTATGTTTCTTGTTGTAACTTATGTATTTTAGTTTTAATGTAAGAAGGATAAATTATGTCTAGGGCTTGGTATGTAGTTCAAACTTATTCTCAATATGAAAAAAAGATAGAGCAAGACATAAGACTTTTAATAAGCGAAGGTGTTTTTGGCAGTGTGGTGTTAGATGTTAAGGCTCCTATTGAAAAAGTAGAAGAGATAAGAAATGGCAAAAAAAGAATAAGGGAGAGAAAAATTTGGCCAGGTTATATTCTTATTGAGTTAGATCTTCCAGAAGTAGGTTGGAAAGATATTGTTGCTAATATTATTAAAGTTCAAGGTGTTATTAGTTTTGTTGGTGTTAACAAGGGGCAAAGGCCTATTCCTATTAATGATGAAGAAGTAAAAAGTGTTTTCATGCTTACTGGTGAAATTAAGGCAAATAAGTCTATTTTTATGCTTTATGACTTTGAAGAAGGAGAAAGAGTTAGAATCAAGGGCGGACCTTTTGATTCTTTTGAAGGGCTTATTAGTTCTATTGATTACGAAAGAAAAAAATTAAAAGTTGCAGTTCAAATTTTTGGAAGGTCAACACCTGTTGAAGTTGATTTTCAACATATAGAAAAGATTTAAAATTTGATACTAATGGGAGCTTTAAAAGCGTTATTACCATAAGGAGATAATATGGCAAAAAAAAAAGCAATTTCTTGGATTAAATTGCAGGTTCCGGCTGCTCAAGCGGCTCCGGGAGCTAAAATAGGTCAAGCGCTTGGACCCCACGGAGTTAGTGGTCCCCAGTTTGTAAAAGAATTTAATGAGAGAACCGCAAAGATGGATCCCGGTATTGTGGTTCCTGTTATCATTACTGTTTATAGTGACAAAAGTTTTTCTTTTATTGTAAAGACCCCACCAGCTTCGATTTTAATTAAAAAAGCTATTGGGATAGAATCAGGATCTAAGAAATCCAATACAGATAAAGTTGGAACTATATCAAAAGAAAAGCTGATGGAGATAGCAAGAATTAAAATGCCTGATTTAAATGCAAAATCAGAATCAGCAGCGTTTAAAATTATTTCAGGAAGTGCACGTTCAATGGGTGTTGAGGTGGAAAAATAATGTCAAAAAAGGGTAAAAAATATATTGCAGCTTTTTCCAAAGTAGATAGAAGTAAATTTTATAACATTGAAGATGCAATTTCACTGTTGAAAGAAATTAAATTTGTTAAATTTGATGAAACTATAGACATATCTATTAACCTTAATTTAAAAAAGAATCATACTGTTAGAGACACTATAGTTTTGCCAAATCAGTTTATGAAGCCAAAAAGAATACTTGTTTTTGCAAAAGGTGATCGAGCAGATGAAGCTAGAGCTTTTGGTGCAACTTATGTTGGAGATGATGATCTTATAAATAAGATTAAAAGTGGTTGGGATGAATTTGATGTTGTTGTTGCAACTCCTGATATGATGAAGGACGTTGGAAGACTTGGCCCTATTTTAGGGAAAAGAGGTTTAATGCCCAATCCAAAGACTCAAACAGTCACAAATAATCTTAAGGATGCGATCAATAGCCTTAAAAAGGGTCGAACAGAATTTAGAGCAAATAAAAATGGCGTAATAAGCTTTTCTTTTGGTAAATCTTCTATGGACAATGAAAAGATAAAAGAAAATTATGAGGAATTTATCAAGGAAGTTATTAAAAAAAGACCGAGTGACCTAAAAGGAGCTTTTATAGATAGTATTTATATTTCATCTACTATGGGGCCTTCTATAAAAGTTAATTTTGTTTGGAGGTAGCAGTATGAGCAGAAAGATAAATTCTAAAAAGTTGGAAATGTTTGATTTATTGAAAAAGTTTATAGATAGTAAGCAAAATCTTTTTTTCTTAGATTATAGAGGCTTAAGTGTGTCGCAGTTGACAGAACTTCGCAATAGAATAGAAGGCGAACATGGAGCCTTAAAAGTTGTTAAAAATAATATAATGAAAATGGTTTTAAAAGAAAAGAATATTGATGTTGTTGATTCTTGTTTGGTTGGCCCTACAGTTGTTGTTACTGCATTAGAAGAAGCTAATGCAATAGCAAAAATTTTTTATGATTTTGTAAAAAGCAGTACTTTAAAAGTAAAGGGCGGTTTTGTTTTAGGAGAGTTTTATGATGAGGCTAAAGTTCAAGCTTATAGCAAACTTCCTACCAAAAAAGAGTCTATTTCTTTATTTGCTAGCGTGTTAAAGGCGCCAGTTTCTAAGCTTGCAAGAACATTGAAAGCTTTGGCTGATGTTAAAAATTAACATGGCAGTGTTAGTCTTAATTTTTGAGTGCATGCTATCACTGTGGAATAAAATATATAAGGAGTTAATATGGCACTAAATAAAGAAGATATTTTAACCTGGCTTGAGGGCGCAAAAACTGCGGAAGTTGTTGACCTTGTAACAGCTATTGAAGAAAAGTTTGGAGTAACTGCCGCTGTTGCTGTTGGTGTAGGGGGCGCTGCTTCAGCAGGCTCAACTGATTCTGAAGAACAAACCGAATTCGATGTAATTCTTATGTCTTTTGGCGATAGCAAAATAAATGTTATAAAAGAGGTTAGAGCTATTACAGGACTTGGTCTTGGAGAAGCTAAGGCTTTAGTTGAAGCTGCTCCTAAAGCTATTAAAGAAGGTCTTTCTAAGTCAGATGCTGAAGAATTGAAAAAGAAACTTGAGGCAGTTGGCGCAAAAGTTGAAGTTAAATAAAAAATTAAAAATATATCAAAGTTGTTATTCCGCATGTCTTTATGATATGCGGCTTGTTATGTCTTAAAAAAGGAGTCTTTTAATGATAAAAAGAGTTCATCTGGGACAAGGAAGAGCTGAGGAGATTTTAGACTTACCTAACCTGATAGAAATACAATTAAATTCTTATGAAAAATTTTTACAACTTGATAAATTAAAAAATAAAAAACCTTTACTTAATGAAGGCCTCGAGTCTGTTTTTAGAAATATATTTCCCATCAAAAGTGGAAATGGTGATGTTGCTCTTGAGTATGAAAGATATTATATAGAAAACGATACCCTTAATTTTACAGAAAAAGAATGTAAAAGAAAGGGGCAAAGTTATGAAGCTGTTTTAAAAGTAAGACTAAATTTGCAATTTTTGGCTACTGGGGAAATAAGGCAAAAAGATGTGTATATGGGAACTATTCCTTTAATGACAGAAAGGGGCACTTTTATTATTAATGGGGCTGAGAGGGTTGTTGTTTCTCAGATTCATAGGTCTCCAGGAGTTGTTTTTTATAAAGAAAAAGATTTATATTCTGCTAGAATAATTCCTTATCGTGGTTCTTGGTTAGAATTTGAGATTGATTCTAAAAAAGATTATCTTTATGTAAAGATAGATAGAAAAAAAAGAATACTCATAACTCTTTTTTTAAGAGCTTTGGGGTTTGATACTAGAGAAAAAATAATAGAAACTTTTTATAACATTAAAAAAATTAAAGTTGAAGAGGACACAAAAAGAGATCTCCCAGGTCAATATTTAGCCAAGAGTATTAACATAAGAGAGAATATGTATTATCGAGCAGGAGATAAGATTACCCTACAAGATGTTGAAGATTTTTTACAAAATGGAGTAAATGAAATAGAGCTTGTCGATTTTGATGGTTATGATGATGTTTCTGGAAAGTATTTTGTGAGTTCGAATGTTATTTTAAATTGTCTTGAGAAAGAAGATGCTTTTTTTGCCTTAAAGGATGGTTCTAAAGAACTTCCAAAAGAATCAGTTATGCTTGCTGTTTATGGGGCGCTTTTTCCTGGCGAGCCAATATCGATTGATAATGCTGAAAACGATTTAAAAACTATATTCTTTTCTGAAAGAAGATATGATCTTGGGCGTGTGGGGCGATATAAGCTTTCTAAAAAATTTGGATTTGATGATTTGAGTACATCAGTTTTAACTATGAATGATATTGTTAACACCATATCTCATCTTTTGAGAATATATGAAGGTCATGACATTCTTGATGATATTGACCATTTAGGAAATAGAAGAGTGCGTTCTGTTGGGGAGCTTCTTACCAATATATATAAAGGTGCAATGTCAAGAGTTGAAAAAATTGCTAAAGATAGAATGTCTAACAAGGAAGTTTTTAATTTAAAGCCCCAGGAATTAATAAGTGTTAAACCTATTGTATCTGCTGTTAAAGAATTTTTTGCAACCAGCCAGCTTTCGCAGTTCATGGATCAGGTCAATCCTTTGGCCGAACTTACTCACAAAAGGCGTCTTAATGCTCTTGGGCCGGGGGGGCTTTCAAGAGATAGAGCAGGATTTGAAGTAAGAGACGTCCATTATACTCATTATGGCAGAATGTGTCCTATTGAAACTCCCGAAGGGCCAAATATTGGACTTATTGTTTCTTTGGCGACTTATTCTAGAGTTAATGATTATGGGTTTTTAGAAACCCCTTATAGGAAGGTTATTAATGGAGAGGTAACTGACGAATTAGAATATTTATCTGCTATTGACGAAGAAAAAAAGTGTATTGCCCAGGCTAATGCTGCTTTTGATTCTAATGGGAAGTATCTTGAAGATTTAGTTTCTGTTAGAATTTCTGGTGATTATACTACAACAAACCCTAAAAATATAGATTATATGGACGTCTCTCCTAGGCAGCTAATTTCAGTATCTTCCGCATTAATTCCTTTTCTTGAGCACAATGATGCAAATAGAGCTCTTATGGGTTCTAATATGCAAAGACAAGCAGTACCGCTGCTTTTTCCTAAACCTCCGATTGTTGGTACGGGCATGGAAAGTGTTGTTGCAAAAGATTCAGGAGTAGTAATTAAGGCTAAAAGAAGTGGGGAAGTTATTCTTGCAACAAGCAATAAAATAGTTGTTAAACCTTTTGAATCAGAGAATGCTAAAGATTTAGATGAATATCATATTGTTAAGTATGAAAGGACAAATCAAGATACTTGTTTTAATCAATCTGTTTTAGTTAAAGAAGGTCAAAAGGTTGAAAGGGGCGAAATAATAGCTGATGGTCCTGCTACTAGATATGGAGAACTTGCTCTTGGTAATAATTTATTGTTGGGAGTTATTCCTTGGAATGGATTTAATTATGAGGATGCTATATTAATTTCTGACAGAATTGTAAAAGAAGATCTTTATACATCTATTCATATTAAAGAATTTAGCATAGAGGTAAGAGAAACTAAGCTTGGTCCTGAGAAGGTTACAGGAGATATACCAAATGTTAGCGAAAAGATACTAAACAAATTAGATGAAAATGGAATTATACGGATAGGAACTTATGTAAAACCTGGCGATATTCTGGTTGGTAAAGTTACTCCAAAGTCAGAAGGAGACATTACTCCTGAATTTAGACTTTTAACTTCTATTTTTGGAGAAAAAGCAAAAGATGTTAAAAATAATTCATTAAAAGTTCCTCATGGTACTGAAGGTACAGTTATTGATGTTCAAAGAATTACTAAAGAGGATGTTGGCAATCTTTCTCCAGGAGTTGAGGAAATACTTAAAGTTTATGTTGCTAAAAAAAGGAAGCTTAAAGAGGGCGATAAAATGGCTGGTCGACATGGCAATAAGGGTGTTGTTGCAAAAATCCTTCCTGTTGAAGATATGCCTTATCTTGCAGACGGAACCCCTCTTGATATATGCTTAAATCCTTTGGGGGTTCCGTCTAGAATGAATATTGGGCAGTTAATGGAATCGCAATTAGGGCTTGCTGGTAAATATCTTGGCGAATCTTATAATGTTCCTGTTTTTGAATCTGCAACAAACGAACAAATTCAAGAAAAATTAAAAAAAGCTGGATTTAATCCAACTTCTAAAGAAATTTTATATGATGGTTATACAGGGGAGCCGTTCGAAAATGAAGTAATGGTTGGAGTGATTTACATGCTTAAACTGCATCACCTTGTTGATGATAAAATGCATGCAAGATCAACAGGGCCATATTCTCTTGTTTCTCAGCAACCTCTTGGAGGAAAAGCTCAATTTGGTGGTCAAAGACTTGGAGAAATGGAGGTTTGGGCTCTTGAGGCTTATGGTGCGGCTCACACTCTTCAAGAACTTTTAACAGTTAAATCTGATGATATGTCAGGCAGAGTAAAAATATATGAAAATATAGTAAAAGGCATTCCTACTAATGTATCAGGGATTCCCGAGTCTTTTAATGTGTTAATGCAAGAGCTTAGAGGGCTTGGACTTGATTTGTCAATTTACGATGATAATGGGAATCAGGTTCCTTTGACAGAAAAAGAAGAAGAATTGATTAATAAAAGCTAGGTTTTTGGAGTTTTTATGAAAGAGATAAAAGATTTTGAAAAAATAAAAATTAAAATAGCATCTCCTGACCAAATTAGAAATTGGTCTTACGGAGAGGTTAAAAAGTCTGAGACTATTAATTATAGAACTTTGAGACCCGAGAAGGATGGACTTTTTTGTGAAAGGATTTTTGGTACTACAAAGGAATGGGAATGTTATTGTGGTAAATTCAAATCAGTTAGATATAAAGGTATTATTTGTGATCGTTGTAATGTAGAGGTTACTCATTTTAAGGTGCGGCGTGAAAGAATGGGGCATATTGAGCTAGCAGCTCCAGTTGCTCATATTTGGTATTACAAATATATACCATCTAGGATTGGTCTTTTGCTTGACATTACAGCATCTAGTTTGAATTCTATTCTTTATTATGAAAAATATGTGGTAATTGAACCAGGTGATACTGATCTTAAAAAAATGCAACTTTTAAATGAAGATGAGTACATAGAGGCTAGAGAGCGATATGGTATGTCTTTTAATGCTTCGATGGGAGCTGAGGCTATTAAAACTCTTCTTGAAAATCTTGATCTTGATGAGCTTTCATCTAAGCTTAGAGTTCAAATGATAGATAAAGATGATAAAACTGATAAAAAACTCTTAAGACGTCTTGAAATTATTGAAAATTTTAAAATTTCTGGCAATAAGCCAGAATGGATGATTATGGAGGTTCTTCCTGTTATTCCCCCAGAGATTAGGCCAATGGTTCAGCTTGATGGAGGACGCTTTGCAACATCTGATCTTAATGATCTTTACAGAAGAGTTATAAATAGGAATAATCGTTTAAGGAAGTTGCTTCTTCTTAATGCGCCAGAGATTATTGTGAGAAACGAAAAAAGAATGCTTCAAGAATCGGTAGACTCTTTATTTGATAATTCTCATAAAAGAAAAGTTGTCAAAGGCTCATCTAGCAGACCTCTTAAGTCGCTTTCCGATGCGTTAAAAGGTAAGCAGGGGAGATTTAGACAAAATCTTCTTGGTAAAAGAGTAGATTATTCTGGTCGTTCTGTGATTGTTGTTGGACCTGAGCTAAAGCTACATCAATGCGGATTGCCTGCAAAAATGGCTCTTGAGCTGTTTAAGCCTTTTGTTATAAGAAGGTTAATTGAGAGTGAAGCTGTTTTTAATATTAAAAGAGCAAAAAATTTGATTGAACAAGAAGTTGACGAGGTGTGGCAAATTTTAGATCTTGTTATCAAAGAGCACCCTATTCTTTTAAATAGGGCACCTACTCTTCATAGACTTGGAATTCAAGCTTTTGAGCCTGTGTTAGTTGAGGGTAAGGCAATAAAATTGCATCCTCTTGTTTGTCATGCATATAATGCTGATTTTGATGGCGATCAAATGGCAGTGCATGTGCCTCTTACTCCATCAGCACAAGCTGAAAGTTGGGCTTTAATGCTTTCAACAAATAATCTTTTAAATCCCGCTAATGGGCATCCTATTGTTTTCCCGTCTCAAGATATTGTTTTGGGTTTATATTATTTAACAATGGAAAAAAAGAATATTGCTGGGGAAGGCAAAAAGTTTTTAAACTTTAACAATGTTATTCTTGCTATAAATAATAGGAGCTTAGATTACAATGCTTCTATTTATGTAAAAATTGATGGTGAATACAAAAAAACTACAGCTGGTAGGGTTATATTTAATGAGGCTTTGCCCAATGGAATTGAATTTGTAAATAAAACTCTTAGTGATTTGGAACTACAAATTTTAATATCAAAAGTTTATGTAGTTCATGGTTCTTCTACTGTAATTGAAATGCTTGACATTATCAAGGAGCTTGGCTTTAGGTATGCTACTAAGTTTGGATGCACAATTAGCATGAGTGATATTATTGTTCCTGATGAAAAGAGAACTTATGTGGACAGGGCTAATAAAGAGATTGCTAAAATTCAAAATGATTATGCCAAAGGTGTTATTACTGGTGAAGAGCGTTATAATAATGTAGTTTCTGTTTGGTTAAAGACAAATGAAGAACTTACTAATAAGATGATGGAAATTTTGAAGAAAGACAGAGATGGATTTAATGTTATATATATGATGGCAGATTCTGGTGCTAGGGGTAGTAGAAATCAAATAAGGCAACTTGCTGGCATGAGAGGATTGATGGCAAAAACTTCTGGGGATATTATTGAGCTTCCAATTATTTCTAACTTTAAAGAAGGTCTTTCTGTGATAGAGTTTTTTATATCTACAAATGGAGCGAGAAAGGGTCTAGCAGATACTGCTCTTAAGACGGCTGATGCTGGATATTTAACTCGAAGATTAGTAGACATTGCTCAAGATGTTGTTGTTAGAATAGAAGATTGTGGGACTATAAACGGAATAAAAGTTGAAACTGTAAAGAATGGTGAAGAAATATTAGAATCTTTGAAGGAAAAAGCTGTTGGAAGTTATTCTATTGAAAGAATAAAAAATCCAATTACTGGTGAGATTGTTTTAGATGCAAATGAAGAAATCTCAGAAGCTAAAATAGAATTATTAGAAAAAATTGGTATTGAAAAACTTGTGATTAGATCTGTTTTAACATGTGAAGCTGAACATGGCGTTTGTCAAAAATGTTATGGTAGAGACTTTTCAAAGAATAAACCTGTTAACATTGGCGAGGCTGTAGGAATAATTGCTGCTCAGTCCATAGGGCAACCAGGTACTCAGTTAACCATGAGAACTTTTCATATTGGTGGAGTTGCTCAGGCTGGTAGTGAAGATGATAAGATATCTTTAAAGAATGCTTTTATACTTAATGGCATAGAAGGTTTTAATGTTCAGGTTGACAATGGAATTCTTTTCACAAGAAAAGGAACTTTAAAAATAATCAATGTTTTTTATGAAGAAACAATTAAAAATATAAAAGAGATTAAAGTTTTAGATTCTCAAAGAGTAATCAAAGGAATTCCTTTATTTGTTAATAAAAAGGGTGTAGAGATTCTCTCTTCTTATATTGGTTATGTTAAATTAAGAGACGATAAATTTTTCATAGTATCAGAAGAGCAAGAAGTTGCTTTGAAAGCTGGTACAAAACTTGAAATAGAGGTTGGTGATTATGTTGAATCGGGCAAAATTATTGGTACATTTGATCCATTTGCAGAGCCTATTATTGCAGAGGTTAAAGGTAAAATTAAATTTAAGGATATTATTTTAGGAACCACTCTTAAAGAAGAGATAAATACTGAAACAGGCAATGTTGAGAAAAGAATTACAGACAATGTTTTTGAATCTCTTGATCCTAGAATTTTTATTATTGATAGTAGTGGCATGGAGGTTGCATCTTATGTATTACCAGGTGATGCTTATCTTCAAGTTGAAGATGGTCAGAATGTTAATATAGGAGATGTTATTGCAAAACTTTCTAAAGGCTCTGAAAAAACTCAAGATATTACGGGTGGATTGCCTCGTGTTAATGATCTTTTTGAAACAAGAATTCCTAAAAATTTAACTGAAATGGCTAAAGTAAGTGGAATTGTACAATTTAAATCAATTCAAAAAGGTAAAAGACTTATTAATATTTTAGATGAGTATGGAGTTGAACATAAGCATTATATTCCGGCCGGCAAGCATCTTTTGGTTAGAGATGGAGATGTTGTTAAAGCAGGAGATATGCTTTGTGATGGCAGAATCAATCCTCATGATGTGCTTGAAATTTTAGGTGGGATTAGCTTACAAGAGTTCCTGTTAGCAGAAATTCAGGATGTTTATCGAAAACAGGGTGTTAGTATTAATGACAAACATATTGGTGTGATAATTAAACAAATGATGAAAAAAGTTAAGATTGTAGCGGTTGGTGATACTAATTTTGTTTATGGACAAAAGGTGGATAAGCACACTTTTTATGAGCAAAATAGAAAAGTAATCGAACAAGGTGGTGAGCCCGCAATAGCAAGTCCCATTCTTATAGGAGTGACCAAGACGTCTCTTAATATAGATTCTTTTATTTCTGCAGCTTCTTTTCAGGAAACAACGAAAGTATTAACAGATGCTTCTATTGCCGGGAAAATAGATGATCTTAGAGGATTGAAAGAGAACGTTGTAATTGGGCATTTAATTCCTACTGGAACTGGTATGGGGCTTTATAAAAAGATTAAAGTTAGTGAAAATATCGATTTTAAAGTTTAACTTGAAAATAAGTGATATATTTGCTACCATTTTATTAATAATTTCAAGAAAAGGAGAGCGTTGATAAATGCCTACAATTAATCAGTTAATTAGAAAGCCTAGAAAAAGTCAAACGGAGAAGACCGCATCTCCTGCGCTTCAAAATTGCCCTCAAAGAAGAGGAATTTGTACACGTGTAATGACCGTAACTCCTAAAAAACCTAATTCAGCTTTAAGAAAAGTAGCACGTGTTAGACTTTCAAATGGATTTGAAGTAACAGCATATATTCCAGGAATTGGTCATAATTTACAAGAACATTCCGTGGTTCTAATTAGAGGTGGCCGAGTTAAAGATTTACCTGGAGTAAGGTACCATATTGTTCGAGGAGCCAAGGATACTCTTGGTGTTAATAATAGGAAAAAGGGTAGATCTAAGTATGGAACAAAAAAACCTAAAGCTTAACTGGAAGGTGGATTAATATTAAATATGTCAAGAAAAAATAAAAAAATCAAAAAGAAAATTTTTATTGATACCAGATATAATTCTAGGATTGTTGCAAAGTTTGCAAACAGAATGATGTATGATGGAAAAAAATCAATAAGCGAGAGTATACTTTATAGTTCGATTGATTTGCTTGCTGATAAGCTTGAAGAGAGTGATAAAATGGCTGTTTTTTATAAAGCTTTAGATAATATTAAACCGTTGGTAGAAGTAAGAAGTAGACGAGTAGGTGGCGCTACATATCAAGTTCCTGTTGAAGTTAGAGAAGAAAGAAGAGAGGCTTTGGCTATGAAATGGATTATTTTTGCTGCTAGAAAGTCTAGCGGTAAGTCTATGAAGGAAAAGTTGTCAAACGAGCTTTTAAATGCATACAATTCTACTGGAGCTGCTTTTAAGAAAAAAGAAGATACCCACAGAATGGCTGAAGCAAATAAAGCTTTTACTCATTATAGATGGTAAAAAGACACCTTAAAAAAAGGTGTCTTTTTTTGGCTTATATGTTGTGTATTATCGGGCTATTTTTTGTATTAATTTTATTAAAAGTAAGGAGGGTATTTTTGTGTTAAAAAAAATTTTTTATTTTTTATTTTTTTTATTTATTATTGCTTGTTCTGGCTCTGATGTTGGCAAATCAGAATCAAAAACAGTTTCGCTTATAGTTGATGGCGTTTTTGATGATAAAGGATTTAATGAAAGTTCTTCTAAGGCGATAAGAAAATTAAAGGCAGATTTTAATATAAATATAATTGAAAAAGCATCTACAGTTAATTCTTATTTGGGAGATATCGCAAATCTAGAAGATGGTAATTCAAATTTGATTTGGGGAATTGGATTCAAGTTGTCAGACACTCTTTTGCAAAGAGCTATCGAGAATGTTTCCGTTAGTTATGCAATCATAGAAGGGATTTATAATGAAATTCAAATACCCAAAAATCTTCTTAATATTAGTTTTAGATCCGAAGAGGTGGCTTTTTTAGCAGGATATTTTGCATCAAAGGCTTCTAAAACGGGTAAGATCGGATTTATTGGAGGAATGAAGGGGGAAGTTTTAGAATCTTTTATGTATGGATACGAAGCTGGTGCTAAGTATGCAAATTCTAATATTAAAGTAGTCTCTCAATATGTTGGCACATTTGGGGACTTTGGACTTGGTCGCTCAACAGCATCTAATATGTATCGAGATGGGGTTGATATTATATTTGCAGCCGCAGGACTTTCTGGTATAGGAGTAATTGAGGCTGCAAAAGAATTAGGGCCTGATCATTATATTATTGGAGTCGATCAGGATCAATCGTATCTTGCTCCTAATAATGTTCTTGTTTCTGCTGTAAAGAAAGTTGATTCATTGATGTATAGTTTAACAGAAAAGTATTTAGAAACTGGAGTTTGGGATGGGGGCAAGACCATTTTGTTTGGACTTAAAGAAGATGGACTTGGGTTGGTTTTAAATGAAAACTTAAAATCAAATTACTCTGAGATTTATGACAAATCATTAGAAATTGGGCAAAGCATAATAAATGGTACAATAAGAGCTCCTTATGATAAGGTATCTTATGATAACTTTATTTTGCAAATAGAAAATTAACTTGATTTGTGGGGCACTTTGTGAAAAGTGTTTTTAATTTTTTAAAAAGATTTTAGATAGTCTTTTGATTTTTGTAATTTAATTTAGATTTATCTTGCAAAAGGGTTTAAATTTGGATATTATGGTGATGTAGGAAAAATAATTTTTCCTACCACCGTGTTTTTATTAATGTTAAAAGTATTATTTGTTTTTTAAAAGTTTATTAATATTTTTATTTTATAAATAAAGAATACTACTTGTTAGTGAAATAAAGTTAATATTTTGATTTTAAAAAATTCTAAATTTTTTAAATAAATTTTGTAAGGAGAGGATTAATTTTGCTTAAAAAGTTTGTTTTTATTGTTTTATCTTTATTAGTATTGGCTTGTTTTCAATCTAATAAAAAGTCTATTAAATCCGATAAAGTTGTTGTAGGTGTTTTGGCTAATGGTAGCTTTTATGATAAAGGCTATAATCAAAGTGTTCATGATGGTGTTGTAAAACTTAGAGATGATTTTGGAGTAAAGCTTATAACTAAATCTTTAAGGCCTTACCCTATTGAGGGCAAAAGACTTCTTACTGTTGATGAGGCAATGACAGAGGATGCTTATGAGGTTCAAAAAAATCCTTTAAATCTTTTTTGGTTGATTGGATACAAATTTTCCAGTTTGTCGGTTAAGCTTTCGTATGAACGTCCAGATATTTGTTATGGGATTATAGATGCTTTTGATTATGGCGATATTAAAGTTCCTAAGAATTCTTTGGCTATTAAGTTTAGAAATGAAGAGGGTGCATTCTTAGCTGGGTATATTGCTGCTAAGATGAGTAAGAAGGGAAAGATTGGATTTTTAACAGGCCCTACAAGCGAATATTTAAATGATTTTAAGTTTGGCTTTAAGGCTGGAATTTTTTATGCTAACCCCAAATTGAGATTAGTTTCTAAAAAGGCGCCTTCTCTTTTTGATAAAGATAAAGGCAAAGAAATGGCTCGGTTCATGTACAAAGAGGATAAAGTAGGTGTTATTTTTCCAATAGCTGGTATAACGGGGCTTGGAGTTTTTGACGCTGCTAAGGAACTTGGACCCAAATATTATGTTATTGGTTTAAATCAAGATCAATCGTATATTGCGCCTCAAAATGTTATTACTTCAGTACTCAAGGATATTAGTAAGGTTATTTATTCTGTTTCATCAGATTATATTAAAAATGGAGTTTTTAAAGGTGGAGTTGTTATTGATCGAGGGTTGAAAGAGGGAGTAATAGAAATTGTTAAGGATCCTGATGTTTTAAATAATAGACTAGTTGATGAAATTGTTGACCTAGAAAATAAAATAATAAGTGGAGAAATTATTGTTCCTGATAGCGAATATGCATTTGATTTATTTAAATCAAAGTTATAAACTACTTAGATATAGCTTTATTTGAAAGGAATGTATTTTATGAATAAATTGTTGTTATTGATTTTGTTTGAAGGTCTTGTTTTTTTATCTTGTAGTGGCAGGGGTAGTCTTGAAAGTGGAACCCCTAAGGTGTCTTTAATAATTGATGGAACTTTTGATGATAAATCTTTTAATGAGAGTGCTTTAAATGGTATAAAAAAAGTTAAAGAGGAATTTAAGATTGAGTTTGTTTTGAAAGAGTCTTCAACAAATTCTTATTTATCTGATCTTGAGGGGCTTAAAGATGCAGGTTCAAATTTAATTTGGCTTATTGGATATAGATTTAGCGATGTGGCTAAGATTGCTTCTTTGCAAAATCCCGAGGTGAAATATGCAATTATTGATCCTGTTTATTCTAACGAGCCTATTTCTGCAAATTTAGTAGGCATGACTTTTAGAGCTCAAGAAGGCGCGTTTTTGACAGGTTATATTGCTGCAAAAGTTTCTAAAACAGGTAAAATTGGATTTTTAGGGGGAATAGAGGGAGAGATAGTAGATGCTTTTAGGTATGGATATGAAGCTGGTGCTAAGTATGCCAATAAAGATATAAAGATATCTACTCAGTATATTGGTAGTTTTGCTGACGTTGAAGCTGGTAGAAGCGTTGCAACCAAAATGTATTCTGATGAGATAGACATTATTCATCATGCTGCAGGTCTTGGAGGAATTGGTGCTATTGAGGTTGCAAAAGAACTTGGTTCTGGGCATTACATTATTGGAGTTGATGAAGATCAATCATATCTTGCTCCCGATAATGTTATCACATCTACAACTAAAGATGTTGGTAGATCTTTAAATATTTTTACATCTAACTATTTAAAAACTAATACTTTCGAAGGTGGTAAATTAATAAATTATGGCCTTAAAGAAGGAGTTGTAGGGTTTGTAAGAAACCCCAAAATAATTTCCTTTGAACTTGAAAAAGAAATCGATAGCCTTTCTAGTAAAATAATCAATAAAGAAGTTATTGTTCCATATAATAAAGAAAGCTATGAAAAATTTCTTAAAGAATTTATTTGAATAAAGAATCAAGTTATATTTTTTATTTTTAAGTGTAAAAAGCGCATTGATTTTGTGTGAATGATGGGAATGGAGAAGTGTTCTATATGAAGATTGTAATTTTTATATTAGGCATCTTGTTGGCTTCTTGCTTGGGTGGAAATGGAATAGAATCTGGTTTAAGTAAAATTAAGATATCTATGTTGGTAGATGGTATTCTTGATGACAAATCTTTTAATTCTAGTGCTAATAAGGCTTTATTGCGCTTGGAAAAAGATTTTCCAGAAAGTATTGAAAAGGTTTTTTCTAGGGATGCTTCTGGTGTTTATTCTAGTTATGTTTCAGAGCTTGATAATTTGAAAACGAATGGTTCGAATTTGATTTGGCTTGTGGGGTATATGCTTACGGACGTTTCTTTATCGGTTTCATTAGAGAATCCAAAAATTAGCTATGGAATAATAGATCCTATTTATGGTGATGATGTTCGGATTCCTAAAAATTTGATTGGTGTTGTTTTTAGAATAGAGCAAGGTGCTTTTTTAGCTGGCTGTGTTGCGGCTAAAAAAAGTGTTTCTGGTAAAATAGGGTTTATAGGAGGAGTGAAAGGCGATATAGTAGATGCATTTCGTTATGGCTATGAAGCCGGCGCAAAGTATGCTAATAGGGGTATAGAGATTGTAAGTGAATACTCCAATTCTTTTTCTGATGTTGATATTGGTAAAGTCATAGCTAATAAAATGTATTCTAAAGGAATAGATATAATTCATTTTGCAGCTGGTTTGGCAGGGGTTGGTGTTATTGAGGCAGCAAAAGAACTTGGTGATGGTTACTATGTTATTGGATCTGATCAAGATCAGTCTTATCTTGCTCCTAAAAATTTTATTACCTCTGTTATAAAAAATGTTGGCGACGCATTATATTTGATTACTAGTGAATATCTTAAAAATAATAATGCTTGGGAAGGTGGAAAAATTGTCCAAATGGGATTAAGAGATGGTGTTGTTGGTTTATCTAATGCGAATGAATTTGAATACATAAAAGTTCTTGAAAGTAAAATAATCAATAAAGAGATTGTTGTTCCTTGTAATCAGGAAGAATATGAAATTTTTATAAAACAAATATTAAAGTTATAGGCTTTTTAAATAAAAAGATTTTAATTTTCTAGTTTTTAATTATGTTATATTTATTGTGTTATAATAAGTAGAAGTAAGTTTCTATTGTTTAGGGGATTTAGCATTGAATAAAAAAATGTTTCCCAAGATTTACTATTATGATCAGGATTTTATTGATATTTATAACAAAAGTTTATCTTGGATTCAAGACAAGGTTGTTTTACAAAAAATTGCTGATAAGGGCAAAAAAGATAAAAATTATTATTCGGAGAATTGCAATTATATAGATCAAATGCAAGCTTGTATGTCAAGCTTTTTTCTTGTCTATAGCAATGGGGAATATTCATCTACATCTGCGATTGATAAATTTTATCAGCTGCAGGAAGAATCTGGTGCAATCAGAGCTAGATATGACAATAACAATGCTATTATTGATTTGGATGAGAATGAAGAGAATATTGGATTTCCTATTTTTGCATGGGCTGAATATAATTTGTATCATAAAACAGGAAATAAAAAGAGAATTTCTGAAGTTTTGCCAATTCTTGATAAGTATTATAAGTGGATAGAGAGCAAATTTTTAAAGGAAAATGGTCTTTATTCAATTGACGTAAATAAAATTTTTTATAAAAACTCTCCAAGGGTAAATGCACACTATCCTGTAGATTTTAATTCATTGCAACTTCATAGTGCATATTGTATTTCTAAATTAGCAGACATTTTAAATGATAAAAATTTATCACTTGAATACAAAAAACGATTTTTTTCTCTTAAGGTCAAAATTAATTCTTTAATGTGGAGTGAAAAAGATGGATTTTATTATGATCTTGATGTTAATGAAAATATTCTAGAAATTAAGACAATAGTCGGGTTTTTTCCAATGCTTTCCGAGATTCCCAGTGAGGACAGAATAGAGAGAATGATTTTTTATTTAAAAAGTACTAAGCATTTTGGGACTCCAAATCCTTTTCCAACTCTTTCTGTTAGTGAGCCGGGTTTTAGTGAGGATGGCAATGGATACTATGGCTCAGTTTATACTTATATGAATTTTTTTGTGATCAAAGGTCTTGAATATTGTGGTCGTGCAAATATTGCAAGAGAATTTACTATAAGGCATTTATATTATATATTAGACACTTTAATGCCTTTTAATAAAATTCAAGGACACATTTGGGAAGCTTATAAGCCTATGCAAGAAGGGCCTGCATATTTTGATTCTAATAAAAAAACTTATACTGAGAAAAATATTATTTGCTATCTTGCTCTTTTTAGCATTAGTTTGATGATAGAAAATATTATTGGGCTTACAATTAGTTTGCCCGATAAAACTGTATATTGGAATATACCCACTCTTGAGATTATGGGGATAGAAAGCTTATCTCTTAAGAAGAATCAAACCACAATAATTTGTAATAAAGGGAAAAGAGGTTGGGAAATAAAAATGGAATCCGAAAAGCTTTATTATTTTACAATAAATATATTAAATAAAAAAGAAAAAACCCTTCCTATCCCTTCGGGAAGATGTTCTATGTTGTTGGATAAGCTTTGATGAATTGGATTCATTAAATGTCTTGTAAAATTTAAATTTTTGGAGGCCTTTTAATGATAGATATTGATGAATTGAGAATTTTTCTTAAAGAGAAGAGTTACTCTAAAATTAAAGAAAAATTTTTAAAGCACGATTCTTTTGACATTGCTGAGGCTCTTAAAAGACTTAATGGATCTGAGCTGATTTTACTCTACAGATTTTTACCCAAAAAAATAGCAGTTGAAACTTTTTCTAATTTTGACCAATCTACAAAAAATAAATTAGCAAATTCTTTTACAAATAAAGAAATAAGTGAAATGATCGATGAGCTGAATCTTGATGACGTTATTGATCTTTTAGAAGAGGTTCCTGCAAATGTTGTTCAGAGATTTTTAGCAAGTTCTACAGAAGAGAATAGAGAAATTATTAATAAATTTTTGTCTTACAGTGATGATTCTGCAGGATCAATTGTAACAATTGAGCATGTTGAACTTAAAGAAGATTTCACTGTTGGTGAGGCTCTTGACTATATTAGAAGGGTAGCTAGAACCAAAGAAGATATTTATACTTATTATATTACAGATGATGAAAAGCATTTAAAAGGAGTGATAAAAATTGAAGATTTAATATTAGCCAAAGATGATGTCATTCTGTCATCAATAATGAGAAATAGTGGTTTTTATATTGTGGGAGTCAATGATGAAAAAGAGGATGTTGCACTTCTTTTTCAAAAATATGATATTACCAGTGTTCCTGTTGTTGATAACGAAGGGAGAATGATAGGTGTTATTATTATCGATGATATTTTAGAAGTTATTCAATCTGTAAATACCGAAGATTTTCAAATGATTGCGGCTGTTAAACCTTTAGACACCTCTTATCTTGATACTTCTATTTTGGTTATGACAAAAAATAGGATAATTTGGCTTTTAGTTCTTATGGTATCTTCTACTTTTACAGCTACAATCATTTCAAATTATCAAAATTTAATGTTGTCTTTAGTGGTTTTGGCCAGTTTTATTCCCCTTTTAATGGATACTTCGGGTAATGCTGGTTCTCAGGCATCTGCGTTAATAATTCGTGAGCTTGCTCTTGGTACTATTAAGGTAAAAGATTTTTTTAAGGTTTTTTTAAAGGAAATATGTGTTAGTATTCTAGTGGGGGTAATTCTTGCTAGTGTTAATTTTTTAAGAATTGTATTTTTTGTAGCTCCACAGCATGCTGATAAGCTGAAAATAGCGTTTGTAGTTTCATCTTGCTTAATGGTAAGCTTGACAGTAGCAAAGATATTGGGAGGTCTTTTGCCCATTGTTGCTAAAATTTTCAAGTTAGATCCAGCACTTATGGCAGGGCCTTTAATCACTACTATTGCAGATGCTATTACTTTGATAGCTTATTTCAATATAGCAAAATGGGTTTTAGTTAGTTATGCTGTTTAAATTTCATTTAAATATGTTAATTGTTATTTTTTTATAATAGGACATTTTTAATGTATAATTGCATTTTTTGTAAAATAGTAAACAAAGAGCTTTCTAGTTATAAAGTTTATGAGGACGATTTGGTTTTAGCGTTTTTGGATATTAATCCTTTAACTGTTGGACATACTCTTGTTATTCCTAAAGAACATAGTGAAGATTTATTGAATATGGATGATAAATTTAACGAGAGAATTTTAAGAGTGTGTAAAAAAATTTCGAATGCTTTAAAGAAAATAAATTCAAGCATTTGTAGTGGAATAAATATTTATTCTTCTTTGGGAGCTGGTGCGGGGCAAGAGGTTTTTCATACCCATTTCCATGTGATTCCAAGATTTAAAAATGATGGTTTTGGTTTTAAGAGAGGTAATAAACTTGATCTTGAGGTTGAAAAATTTAAAGAATTGTCTATGAAAATAAGTATGAATATTTAAATTTATTTTGCCCCCAAAAGGATTCTTTATGAGAAGAAATTTTTTTTTCTTTTTTGTCTTTATGCTTAATGCATTAAGAATTTATTCAGGAATTCCTGGGTATCTTAATATATACAATGGAATTGGGGTTGGTGTTGATAATTTTACTCAAGATTTATTCTTCTATGAAAGACTTAGGTATCAGTTTTTCAGCGGACTTGGTGTTAATGTTTCTCAAAATTTTGCATTCGGTGGAGAATTTAATTTAGATATTAAATTTTTGCCAAGCTATACTCCTTACACCAAAGAGATTATGTTTATGTTGGATAATCAAGCATATTTGAAGCGCTCTCTAAATTATTTCATAATAAAAGATGTTTCAATATCAATGAGAATGTATGGCAATTATTTCTTTTTACCTTATACCCCAATGTTTAGTTTAATGTTTTTTACAGGTTTAAAATTTTCATATATTGATGCTAAAATTCGTTTTAGAGGTTCAAATGATTGGGCATTACTGAATAATGTTGTTTTAGGATTAGACATTGGAGCTAGAATTAATATAGATTTTATTTTTTTGGAATATACAATTTCTCCAATTTTTTATAATAAATTTTTACTTTTAAATCAAATGCATAAAATAACCCTAGGCTTTATTTTTCAACTTGACGTAGCAACAAAAAATGACAGCGAGATACTTTCTATTTTGTAAATTTTATTAGTTAGGGGTATATTAAATTTTCTTCTTTGATATTGTTTAATATTTGCAAATATTTAGAGGCCTCATATTTAGCCATATCAAGGTTATGTTCTTTGTAATTTCCGCATTCTTTATGGCTTGCGCCTGGAATAGGCTCTGAAAAATTTACAATTTCGGAAAAAATCCACGATATTAAGTCAATAAGATCTTTACTTTCATAGTTTCCAAAAATTATTAAGTAAAAACCAGTTCTGCATCCCATGGGACCAAAATATACTATTTTTTCGGCCCAAACTTCATTATTTCTAAGTAAAGTAGCTCCTATGTGCTCTATTGTGTGTATTGCTGCGTTTTCAATTATTGGTTCGATGTTGGGAGCTTTGATTCTAATGTCTATTGTAGTAAATATTACATTTTCAAAGGTGTCTTTTCTTGAGACATATATTCCAGGGTTTAATTTTGTATGGTCTATTGTAAAGCTTGCTATTTTTTTCATTTTTTTAGTACCGCTTGTATTTTTTTTACAAAATCTAATTTTTCCCATTCAAATTCATTTTTTCCAAAATGTCCATAAGTACAAGTTTTAAGATATATGGGTTGTTTTAGTTTTAATTTTTCAATTATACCATTGGGAGTTAAATCGAAGTTATTGACAATGAAATCTAATATTTTGTTTGCATATTTGGGATCATTTATTCCTGCAGTTATTTGAATAGATATTGGGTTTTCAATTCCAATTGCATATGCAAGTTGTAGTTCAAATTCTTTAGAAATTCCGGCTGCTACCATATTTTTTGCGATATATCTTGCCATGTAGGCAGCTGATCTGTCTACTTTTGTGGCGTCTTTCCCGCTGTATGCTCCTCCTCCGTGTCTTGCAAATCCTCCATAGCTATCGGCAATAATTTTTCTTCCTGTAAGACCCGTGTCTCCGGTAGGTCCTCCAATTACAAAATTTCCAGAAGGATTAATGCAATAATTAGTATTTTCATCAATCATTGACTTGTCTTGAATGTTGGGTTTAATAATTTCTTCAATTATTGTTTGTCGTATTAGTTTTTGGGAGATATTTGGATGGTGTTGGTGAGAGACTATAATATTTTTTATTTTCACGGGGTTTCTGTTTTTATCGTATTCCATAGTGACTTGAGATTTTGAGTCGGGTCTTAACCATTCTATTGCTCCTGATTTTCTAAGATTGCTGGCTTTTTTTAGAATTGAATTGGCGAGTTCATAAGGAGCAGGTAAAAAATTTTTTGTTTCATCGCAAGCATATCCAAATATTATTCCCTGATCACCTGCTCCAAGGGTATTAGATCCTTTTTTTTCAATTGCGTTTACAATGTCACGTGATTGATTGCCAATGGCGTCTATTACCGTTATTGTTTTGTAATCAAGCCCATAATCAATATTTGTATAGCCTATATCTTTAATGATGTTTTTAGCAATTTCTTTTATATCTATGGTTTTTTTTACAGGACTATTTATTTCTCCTGCTATTACTACTAAATTTTGTGCAATTATGACTTCGCAAGCTACTTTTGCATTCTTATCCAATTTTAGTATTTCATCAAGGATGGCGTCAGAGATTTGGTCTGCAATTTTGTCTGGATGTCCCTCAGATACAGCTTCAGAAGTTAAAGTTTGGTTAGCTGCTATTATTTTATTCATATTAGCCTAATAAGTTCCTTTGTCATTTTGCTCGAATTTATTGATGATTGTTTTAAAAATTTATTAAAGTCTACATGGTTGTCTTTGTTGTTTGGTAAATCGGAAATTGAACGAATTATTATGAATGGTATTTTAAACATATGTGCCACTTGAGCTATTGCAGCTCCTTCCATATCTACAGCTAAAGCATCTGTGAAATTTTTTTTAATTGTCTCAAGATTTTTTTCATTGTCAACAAATTGATCTCCTGTTAGTATTAAACCAATATGGATATCAATGTTTAAAAGCTTGTTGTCAATAATATGGACTATTTTTTTTAATAGTTCTTCATCCGCTTTAAACTTTTGTGGTAAATTAGGGACTTGTCCTATTTTGTGCCCAAATTTGGTTAAGTCAAAGTCATAGTATGCTGTTTCTGAGGATACTATGATATCTGAGATTTTAAGATTAGAGTTTTCTTTTATTCCACCAGAACTTCCAGAGTTTATTATATGCGTGATCTTGTATCTAGATATAATTTGATTGCTCCAAGTTGCTGCGTTAACCTTTCCAATTCCTGTAGTTAAAGATATTACATCTTTTCCCAAAATTTTTCCTTTATAATTTTTGTTATTTTCCAAGTAGCCGTTTAATATAATTTCTTCTTTGTCATCAATCATTTTATTTATTTCTTCTGATTCTTCTTGCATAGCTGATATGATTAAAATCATACTTTTTCTCCTTTAATGTGTTCTTATATAATATCTGTTAAAGAATGTTTATTTTTAATTAATTCTATTTCATTTTGATTGAGTATTTTTTTTATTCCTGTGTTTGTGTTTGGTATAGACTGAACGTTAGATTGCTCATTTTTGTCTACAACTTTTCCATTTTTTATTATGTAGTTTATGTATGGGAGATTTGGGTTAGAATCATCTATATCTACTATTTTGGCTATAGAATTGTCATTAAGCTCTACAATAAAGTCTAAAGGGCAAGAAGATATTGCATTGATTATTAACTTTAAAACTCTCTTGTCAAATTTTTTGTCAGCATCTTTAATTAATTCAATAATAGATGCCCCAGAATTAAAAGATTTTTTGTATGCCTTATCTAAAATGATAGCAGAATAGGCGCTAGCAGCTCCTATTATATTTGATTCTATGCTAATGTTTTCACTTGTCAGTCCTTTAGGATAACCTGTTCCGTCTAGATTTTCCTTGTGTGTTAAAAGCGTTAAACATATTGATCGTGACAAATTGCTCGTTGAAGCTACTTTATAGCTGATTATGGGATATTTTTTTATTATGTCTAGTTCTTCGTCAGTTAATTTTTCTTTTTTTTCGCTGATTTTTGATGGGATAAATAGAAATCCTATTTTATGTAAAAGAGCAGTACTACAAAGTTCTACTGTTTTGTAGTTATTTAGTCCCATTTCATTACCAAGGGCTACTGTTAAGATAGCTGTATTTACTGAATGAATAATATGATAGTTTGCAGAAAGCTTAGGAATTCTAAAATATTTGATAAAAATTTTTTTCTGTTTCTTATAAAATTCTATTACTTTTTTTACAGTAGGTATAATATCTTGATAATATATTTTTTTATTTCTTTTGAAATTTTCATAAATTTCTTCCAAGTTGCTTATTATTACATGATAACTAGAAATAGCCTCTTCGTCGAATTTTTTGTGTATTTCTTCATATTCTTTTTTAACAGAATCATCACTGAAAAAATTTGTTCTCTCTTTAATGTATGATTTTAGGTTCCATTTTTCAATAAGCTCAATGTTTTTGTCTCCAATAAATGCATTCTCAGGCCAAACTAAAAATTCCTTGTCTATTAAATATGATGAATTTTTTATATTTTTGATAATGCTTTCTAGATTTTGCATTTATTTCCTTGGAATTAAGCTCTAATAACCATGTATATCATATTATTTATTAATTGTCTATCTATTAGTATAATATACTTATTATATCTCAATTTTTGAATTAAGCTTTCTTTTAAAGAGATTTTTATGGTAGAAAAAATACGCTTAGGCTTTAATATTATATTTCTTGGATTATTTGTTTATTTTCTGACAATTTTAAGATTTCAAATGGAATTAAACTTTATTTTGTTTAATTACCAATTTATTGTAATTTATTTTTTACTAGTGATTGTTTTTAATGTTATTTATTCCCAATATTTTTCTTCAAGATTGTATTTTATTTTAAATGGGATGGAAGATACATTTACTTTTTTAAAGCTTAAAATGGTTCGTAAGAAGCTTAAAAGTGTTTTTGAAATATCTATTCTTCTTAGGTTTATTTTAATAAAACAAGATAAAAAAAGTCTTGATGAGCTTTATTTTTATTTAAAAGACAATAGATTAAGACATAAGACAATAATAGAGCTTTATTCCGTTCTTATTAGTTTTAGAGAGAAGGAGAAGGCTTCTAGCTTGATTTTAAATTATAAGTTCAGTAGAAACAAGTGGGTAAAATATTGCGAAGCTCTTAGTATGTTGTCATTTGAAGAGCATTTAAAGCTAAAAGAGTTAGTAAATTTTTTAGATAAGTTTTTTTTAAAAAATGATATTTTTACTATTTATTTTTATTATTTATTGCGAAAATCAAAAATATCTTTTGATTTGCTTGAAATCAAGAAAATTGAGATTAGAAATCGATATTATAAATTTAAAAATAGGATAGATTCTAAGCATACAAGACTACTTGGTTCGAATTTGTTTTTTGTTGTTTTTTATTATATTTATGATTTTTCTAAAAAAGATGTTTTTTATTGAAGGAGTTGTTTTTTGAGTATAAGAGTTCGTTATGCGCCTTCTCCAACGGGTTTGCAACATATTGGTGGGATTAGAACAGCTTTGTTTAATTATTTTTTTGCAAAGTCTTGTGGGGGTAAATTTTTACTTAGGATTGAAGATACAGATCAGAGCAGATATTTTCCAGAAGCAGAAAATGATCTTTATTCAAGTCTTAAATGGCTTGGTATTTCTTTTGACGAAGGTCCTATTGTAGGGGGCGATTATGCACCTTATGTTCAGTCGCAAAGAAGTGCAATATATAAGCAATATGCTAAATATTTGATTGAATCCGGGCATGCTTATTATTGTTATTGTAGTTCTGAAAGGTTAGAAAGGATTAAAAAAATTCAAAATATTAATAAGATGCCACCTGGATATGATAGGCATTGTAGAAATTTAAGTGATGATGAAGTTGAGAATGCACTAATTAAAAAAATCAAGCCTGTTGTCAGATTTAAAATTCCTTTAGAAGGAGATACTAGCTTTGATGATATTTTGCTTGGAAAGATTACATGGTCGAATAAAGACATTAGTCCTGATCCTATCATTCTTAAGTCAGATGGACTGCCAACCTACCATCTTGCGAATGTTGTTGATGATTATTTAATGAAAATTACCCATGTATTAAGGGCTCAAGAATGGGTTTCTTCAGGTCCATTGCACGCGCTTCTTTATAAGGCTTTTAAATGGAAGCCGCCTATTTATTGCCATCTCCCAATGGTTATGGGAAATGATGGTCAAAAATTAAGCAAAAGACATGGATCAACAGCTTTAAGGCAGTTTATTGAAGATGGGTATCTTCCAGAGGCTATTATTAATTATGTTACTTTACTTGGTTGGTCTTATGATGATAAGAGAGAATTTTTTTCAAAAAATGACCTTGAGCGATTTTTTTCAATTGAGAAGATCAATAAATCTCCTGCAATTTTTGATTATCATAAGTTAGATTTTTTCAATAGCTACTATATTAGAGAAAAAAAAGATGAAGATCTATTTAATCTTTTACTCCCTTTTTTCCAAAAAAAAGGGTATGTTTCCAAGGTTAGTACTTTTGAGGAGAATCAAAAATTAAAATTATTAGTTCCTCTTATAAAGAGTAGAATTAAAAAGCTAAGCGATGCTTTAAATATGACCAAATTTTTTTATGAGGACATTAAATCTTGGAATTTAGATGAGTTTTTAAGTAGAAAAAAAACAGCTAAAGAGGTTTGTTCTATTTTAGAGTTAATAAAGCCTATTTTAGAAGGATTTGAAAAAAGATCATCAGAGGAAAATGATAAAATTTTTTATGATTTTGCTGAGAGCAATGGTTTTAAATTGGGAGAAATTCTTCTTCCTATTAGAATTGCAGTGCTTGGCAGCAAAGTCTCTCCGCCGCTTTTTGATTCTTTAAAATTACTAGGTAAGTCTAAAGTTTTTGAAAGAATAAAATTGGCACAGGAATTTTTAAGAATAAATGAATAGTTATTAAGGATATTTTTATGGTTAGAATGGAAGAAATTATTTCTCTTGCAAAAAGAAAAGGGTTTGTATTTCAGTCTTCAGAGGTTTATGGAGGTCTTTCGGGAGCTTGGGATTATGGTCCTTTGGGAGTTGAGCTTAAAAAAAATATAAAAAAAGAGTGGTGGAAGAGCATGGTGTACTTGCATGAAAATATTGTAGGCTTAGATAGCGCTATTTTTATGCGACCTGAAGTTTGGAAAGCATCTGGGCATATTGATGGTTTTTCGGATTCTATGATTGATTGCAAAGATTGTAAAAGTAGATTTAGAGCTGATTTTGTTGATTTGTCAAAAAATTGTCCAAATTGCAAAGTTGGGAATAATTTTACTTCTCCAAGAAGTTTTAATTTAATGTTTAAGACTCATATTGGAGTAGTAGAGGACAGTTCTAGTGAGATTTATTTAAGGCCTGAGACAGCACAAGGAATTTTTATTAATTTTAGGAATGTTTTGGATTCTTCAAGGCTTAAGATTCCTTTTGGAATTGCTCAAGTAGGTAAAGCGTTTAGAAATGAAATAGTTACTAAAAATTTTATATTTAGAACTTGTGAGTTTGAGCAAATGGAAATGCAGTTTTTTGTTCATCCCAAGCAAATAGATGAATGGTTTTGCTATTGGCAGCAAAATAGAATGAATTTTTTTGTAGAAACTCTTAAAATTAGGCCCGATAGATTAAGATTTAAAGCTCATGATTCAACACAACTTGCTCATTATGCAAAATCCGCATTTGATATTGAGTATGAATTTCCATTTGGATTTCAAGAAGTAGAAGGTATTCACAACAGGGGTAATTATGATTTAACTCAGCATTCTAAATTTTCTAACAAACCCAAAATATTTGAGTATCATGATTTGTTGACAAAAGAGAGATATGTGCCTTATGTTATTGAAACTTCTGCTGGGCTTACAAGGTCTGTTTTAATGGCTCTTTGTGATGCTTATGCTGAGGAGGAACTCTCAGATGGAGATAAGCGTATTGTTTTGCGATTACACCCTAAGTTGGCTCCTTACAAAATTGCTATATTTCCTCTTGTTAAAAAAGTTGAGCTTGTTGAAGTTGCCAGAAGGATTTATATGGAGCTTTGCGATGATTTTCATATATTTTACGATGACAGCGGAACAATAGGTAAAAGATATAGACGTCAAGATGAAATAGGAACTCCTTATTGTGTAACAGTA
This sequence comes from [Borrelia] tanukii, assembly GCF_030436345.1. GTDB lineage: Bacteria > Spirochaetota > Spirochaetia > Borreliales > Borreliaceae > Borreliella > Borreliella tanukii. The sequence goes on along the minus strand of NZ_CP124038.1, from coordinate 379,399 downwards.
GACTACAACACTATTGAAGATGAAACAGTTACTGTTAGAGAAAGAAATCATATGACCCAGAAAAGAATTGTTATTAATGACTTATATTCATACATTAAAACAGAGATTTTAAATTACAAAGAGGATTTTAATAAATGAATCTTGCTTTAAATCTTTTACATAAGCGTGGATTTTTAAAGCAATGTACATCTTTGAAAGTTTTAAGTGATTTAATGGATAGAGAAAAAATAGTTTTTTATGCAGGAGTTGATGCAACATCTAGTTCTCTTCATATTGGTCATTTGATTCCTTTTTTAGCGATGATGCATCTTAGACAACATGGTCACATGCCAATTGTTTTGATTGGAGATTCTACAACAAAAATAGGCGATCCTTCTGGAAAAAGTGAGATGAGAAAGATTTTATCTTCAGAAGAGATTAGCAAGAATGCTTTGTCAATAAAAAATCAACTTGAAAGAATAACAAAGTTTAGTTCAAGATGTTTTGTTCATAATTCAAATTGGTTAGACAATCTCAATTATATTGAATTTTTAAGAGATATTGGCATTCATTTCTCTGTTAATCGTATGTTAAGCTTTGAAACTTATAAAAGAAGGCTAGATGTTGGACTTTCATTTATTGAGTTTAATTATCAGCTTTTGCAGTCTTATGATTATTATATGCTTAATAAGCTTAAAAATTGTCGACTTCAAATTGGTGGTGATGATCAATGGGGAAATATTATCTCAGGTGTTGACTTAATTAGAAGAAAATTTGGAACGGAAGCTTTTGGGCTTACTTTTCCATTAATTACAAGAAGTGATGGAAAAAAAATGGGTAAATCAGAAAAAGGTGCTGTTTATCTTGATTCTAGTCTTTACAGTATTTATGATTTTTATCAGTATTTTAGAAACACTTCAGATTCTGATGTGAAAACTTTTTTATACCTTTTTACTTTTTTAGAAGAAGATGAGATTGAATTAATTTCAAATTTTAAGGGAAATTCCTTAAATAAAGCCAAAGAGATTTTAGCTTTTGAAATAACTAAAATTGTTCATGGAGAGGCGGAAGCCTTGAAAGTTCAAGAGGCATCCTTTGCTGCATTTAGAGGTAGCGGAGATAGAAGTAATATTCCATTTTTTAAATTTAGCTTTTCTAGTTTAGAAGAAGAAGTATTATTGATTAATTTAATGCTAGATTCAAAAATTGTGCCCAGCAAGTCAGAAGGTAGAAGATTGATTAATTCTGGAGGAGTGTATATCAATGGTAAAAGGGTAGAAGATCAGAACCATTGCCTTACTAGAGAGGATTTTAATAACAATGAAATTGAATTAAGAGTAGGTAAAAAAAATTTTTTACGAATTGTTTTATAGTTGATTTTGAATGTATGACAGAAGAGCTTTAAATTGTTTGTTTTTTAACACGTTTTTGTTTTTCATGGAGTCTAAGCATCTTGTTTTTACAGAAGAACACATTTTTTATGGATTGATTAAAAGCGATAAAGTTAAAGAACTGCTTAATTTGTGCACAATTGACTTTGATAAACTTAATAAACAGCTAGAAGAATTTTTTAGCAAGCTCCCCTTAAGAGACAATTATATCCCAGATTATGTTTCTAATATGGATTATTTGTATGACGATATAATTAGTGTTCTTTTTTTTTATAAAAAACCTTATAAAATACAAGAAAAAGATTTATTGTGGGTGCTTGTCAAAAAAAGAAAAAATAGCATTTTAGATACGTTAGTTAATTCAGGTTTTAATTTGACTATTTTTGACAAACTTATTGAAGTTCATGATTATTTGGCTTTAAATACTAAATCCGATTCAGGCTATGGTAGTGAATTAATTGAAGAATATATTCATAATAATGCGCCAAAAAGTAAAGGAGGCTTTCATATTTTTGAGGACAATCGTGATAAGTTGGATCAAAATAATATTTTCTTAGAAAATAAAGACTCTATTGGTAATTTTTTAACAAACGTTATTGATACTTTGGATTTAAAGTGCAACCCTTTAATTGGTAGAAAGCAAGAATTGTCTCGGTTAATCCAGGTAATACTTAGAAAGCATAAAAGTAACCCTATTTTATTTGGAGAACCTGGTGTTGGGAAAACAGTATTAATTCAAGGTCTTGCATATAAAATAAAAATACAGAATGTTCCAACGGATTTAATAGGGTATGAAATCTATTCTCTTGATATTGGTAGGCTTATTTCAGGCACTAAATATAGGGGAGATCTTGAGAGTAGAATTAACAGGGTTTTAGATTTTTTAAACTCAAGAAAAAAAGTTATTCTTTTTATTGATGAGATCCATATGATAGTGGGGGCAGGGGCTACCTCATTTGGCAGCATGGATATTTCTAATTTGTTGAAGCCTATTCTTACTTTGGGAAAAATCAAATTTATTGGAGCTACCACAGAATATGAATATAGAAAATTTTTTTTAAAGGATAAGGCTTTAATGAGAAGGTTTCAAAGCATAGAACTCAAAGAGCCCAATTTTGACGACACCTATAATATTTTGCAGGAGATTAAAAAAGATTATGAAAAATATCATAATGTAGAATATACAGATGAGGCAATACAAGCTTGCATTGTTATGTCTCAAAAATATATTAAAGATAGATTTCTTCCAGACAAAGCTTTTGATATTTTAGATGAACTAGGTTCTAAGTTTAAGCTTGAAAACATAAAAAGGATTATAACAAAAGATGATGTTTGTGATCTGATTAAGTCCGTTGTTGGTTCTAATATTTTTAATTTTGAAGAGTATGATAGTGAATTGTTGATTAATTTAGAAAATAGAATAAAAAAAGAGCTTATTGTAGATGATAGCTTGGTATTTGATTTGATATTAAATATTAAATTATTAAAATTTAATTTGCTTGCCAATAGAAGTACTATTGGCATATTTGCCTTTATTGGCGCTTTTGGAGTCGGAAAATGCAAATTGACGAATATTTTATCAGAAGAGTTTAAAATTCCAAAATTTAGTCTTAATATGGGCGAATATGGAGATTTTAATGCTCTTGATAGATTGATTGGCCCCGTTTTAAGTAATGAGGGGTATTATGAATCTACTGGATTTTTCAAATTTTTAAACAAATCTTCTAATTCTATTATTTTTCTATCAGATTTTGATAAATGTAATAAAAGGGTTTTAGATTTTTTTTTGGAGGGGTTTAAAACAGGTATACTTTTTGATGGTCTTGGGAAAAAGGTAAGTTTATCAGAAAGTTTAATAGTAATAAGTGTAAATGCTGAGAGCAATGAGCTTAATAGCATCGGCTTTAAAAATAAAATGGCAGAGGGAAATGATTTTAATTTTATGCTGAAGAAGAGATTTCCCAATGAACTTTTGGAGTTAATAGATCATGTGTTTGTATTTAAATCTATTGACGAATTAGATTTTGAAAAAATTATTCTTAATGAGCTTAATCGTTTTGTGAAGATATTGAGAGATAGAAAATTTGATGTTTTTTTTGAAAAAAGTGTTGTTGATTATATTCGGGAAAAGATTTATGGGAAAGGTTATGGATTAAAAAGTGTTAAAAAGTTTATATTCAAAGAAGTGGGCAAGCTTTTAATAGATGAAATTCTTTTTAAGAAAATTGAAAATTTTGGTAAAATAAAGATCTATTTAGATGAAACAATAAAATATGAGTTTTTATAAGGTTATAGGGAGTATTTATGAAAATATCAGTAATAGGAGCAGGCGCTTGGGGGACAGCTATTGCAAAATCTTTGGCAGATAAATTTGATTTTAATATTTTTTTATGGTCTTTTGAAGAAGATGTTAAGAATTGTATTAATAATGATAATGTTAATACCAAATATTTAAAGGGAATTAAATTGCCAAAAAATTTAGTTGCAAGTTCAGATTTGCTGGAGGTTGTATCGAAGTCTGATTATATTTTCATTGCAACGCCGTCTCTTTTTACTGTTGATATTTTTAAAAAATTGGATCAATTTTTCCATTCTTTGGAGATAAAGCCAAAATTAGCAATACTTACAAAAGGATTTATTACTTTTAATGGAAAAACTCAGACAGTTGTTGAAGCTGTTGAGAGAGTTGTGAAAGGATATAAAGATGAAATTACCTATATTGTTGGCCCAAGTCATGCTGAGGAAGTTGGACTTGGTGTGATAACAGGACTTGTTGCTGCTAGCAATAACAGAGAAAATGCAGACTTGTTTATTAATTTGTTTAGTAAAACCCCGATTTCTTTGTTTTATAGCAATGATGTTTTTGGGGTGCAAATAGCAGCAGCTTTAAAAAATGTGTTTGCAATTGCATTTGGAATTTTAGATGCATATAAATTGAATTATCCTGATTTGATAGGTAATAATACAGAATCATTTTTATTTTCAATGTCCTTAAATAATATGAAGGATATTGCAATTGAGCTTGGGGGAGGAAATATTGAAACATTTTTATTTTTGTCTGGTTCAGGTGATTTAGATGTTACTTGTAGAAGCATGTTTGGAAGGAATAGACGATTTGGTAATGAAATTGTTAGCAAAAACATTTTAGAAAGCTTTTTTAGTATAGATGACTTGATAAGCAATATTGAAAAAATTGGATATTTGCCAGAGGGAGTTTTGGCTGCTAAATCGATTTTTTCCCTTTTTAAAGAATTAAATCGCGATCTCAATCCCAATAGCTTGTTAAGTGTTATATATAAAATTTTAAATAAAGAGTTGGGGTCTGAAGCTATTATTAAATACATGAGAGATGTTGGACAATAAAATAAAGCCTCTGCAGAGGCTTTATTGTTTTTGATCATTCATCATATATAAAATTTTATTATAAACATCTTCGATTATTTCAAAATTCATTACAACTTCTGTAAGTTCATTAGATTTAATAGTTCCTATTATGTTGTCATTTTTTGTTAAATCATCTCTTTTGACTAAAGAATTACTGTCTACTAAAATTTTTATTCTTGTTATGTCTTTGCTTATGTTTTTAATATTTTTGATTCCTCCAAAGCATTCTACAATATGTTCTGCTACTTTGATTTTATTTGTTGTTTCTAAATCTACCATAGCAATTTTATTCCTTGTAGAAAGCTTTGTATGCTAAGTAAGCATTATATAAATCAAATTTAGAAGTTATTTCCATTGGAGAATGCATGCTTATAACAGCAGGCCCCATGTCTATTGTTCTTATTCCATAGCCAGCTAAGAATTTAGCAACAGTTCCCCCCCCACCTTCTTCTACTTTTCCAAGTGTTGCTACTTGCCAGGCTATATTGTTTTTATTTAATAATTGCCTAATATAAGAAACAAGCTCGGCATCAGCATCACTGGCCATACTTTTTCCACCATGTCCTGTGTATTTCATTATGGGTATACCATAGCCAAGTTTGGGAGCATTTTGTTCATCATGAACTGAGCTAAATAGTGGGTTTATTGCTGCACAAACATCAGCAGAGATGCTTTTCGAATTCCAAAAAGCTTTTTGGACATGAAGATTATTGTATTCTGATTTTTTAATTTTAAAGATCATATCAGAAACAAAATATTCAAGATACCTTGAGTCTAGTCCAGTTGAACCTGTTGAACCAATTTCTTCTTTATCTACAAGGAAGCAAATAGCTGTTTTGTTTGGAGTCTCTTCAAGATCAAATATGGATTCTAGTGAAGTGTAAGCGCATATTTTGTCATCTTGTCCGTAAGCACCAATTAAAGCTTTGTCAAATCCAACGTCTCTTGCTGTTCCTGCGGGCACTATTTCAATTTCTGATGATACGAAATCCTCTTCTTCTATTTTGTATTTTTCTTTTATTAGCTGCAGAGTTGCTAGTTTAACTTTATCTTTTTCTTTTGTTTCGATTGGTAGGCTTCCAATTAAAATTTTTAGATTTTCTCCCTCAATAATTTCATCTGATTTTTTATTCCTTTGTATTTTTCTATCAAGATGGGGTAAAATGTCGGGAATTATAAATATGGGATCATTTTCATTGTCACCAATATTGATTTCAACCTTTTCTCCATTTTTTAAGAATATCACACCTCTTATTGAAAGGGGTGTAGATAACCATTGATACTTTTTTATTCCCCCGTAATAGTTGGTTTTAAGAAATGCAAGTTCGTTTTCTTCAGAGATTGGCGAAGGCTTTGCATCAAGTCTTGGTGAATCTGTATGAGAAACAATTAAATTCATTCCATTTTCAATAGGATTTTTGCCAATAATAACAAAAGCGGCAGATTTTTCTCTACAGGTGTAAAAAATTTTATCGCCTGGCATTAAATTATTTTTCTCCTCAGCGTTAAGAAACCCCCTTTTTTTTGCTTTATCTAGGGCATAGTATGTAACTTCTCTTTCTGTTTTAAATTTACTTATAAATTTTTTGTAACCTTCGGAAAAATTGAAAATTTGGTTTTTTTCTTCTTCACTTAAAGATACCCATGGATTTTGTTTTTTCATTAATAAGACCTCCTATTTTATTTTAACATTTTAATTATTTTTAAAGTGTGTACAAAATAAATTATTTATTGTAAACTTACCTTTAATTTTAATATTAATATTATGATTAAATCATAAGGGAGAATTTTTATGTATAAAAATGGTTTTTTGAAAAACTATTTAATGGGGTTTTTATTTTTTTTAATAATTGCGTGTACCTCAAAAGATAGCTCAAATGAATATGTTGAGGAGCAAGAAGTTAATAACTCTTCTGAGCTCGATGATGCTTCTAAAATAGATGAACATACCATCGGACATATTTTTCATGCTATGGGAGTAGTTCATTCAAAAAATGATCGAAAAAGTTTGGGAAAAAATATAAAGGCTTTTTATTTTTCTGAAAAAGATGGGTACTTTGAAACAATACCTTCAAAAGATGATGCAAAGTTAATAGTTTATTTTTATGATAATATTTATGCAGGAGAAGCTCCAATTAGTATCTCTGGAAAAGAAGCGTTTATTTTTGTCGGGATTACCTCTGATTTTAAAAAGATTATAAATAGTAATTTGCATGGTGCAAAAAGCGATCTTATTGGCACTTTTAGAGATCTTAACATTAAAAATTCAAAATTGGAAATTACAGTTGATGAGAATAATGCAGATGCTAAGACTTTTCTTGAATCCGTTAATTATATTATCGACGGTATTGAAAAAATTTCACCTATTATAATGAATTAACTTATATGCTTGATTTTAGGCTTTAATTTTAAATTAAAGCCTATTTTGAAATCAAGCCTTCAAGTCCTTTTATTAAAATTTCTGCTGTTTTTACGTTGGTTGCAAGCGGTACATTATGTACATCGCAAAGCCTAATAAGAGCTGACACATCTGGTTCGTGAGGCTGGCTTGTTAGGGGATCTCTAAAGAAGAATATAGCCAAGATGTTTCCTTCAGCTACCTCAGCTCCAATTTGCTGATCTCCCCCCATAGGGCCTGATTTATATTTGATAATCTTAAGGTCAGTGGATTGTTGGATTTTAGACCCTGTTGTTCCTGTCGCAATAAGCTTAAATTTGGATAAAAAGAGATAGTTTAGTTTGACAAAATTTACCAAATCATCCTTTTTTTTATCATGTGCAATTAATGCTATTTTTTTTTCCATTAATTTTATTCCTTTTCTAATGTAAAATAATTTTTGTTGAAATTTAATAAAATTTAGTCATTAGTATATTTCCAAATTGTTGATATTTTTAGAATTTATATTGGTTCTGGTTTGTGCCATAAAAATCCTTGTCCATAGTCTATTTCTAGTTCAATTATTTTTTTTAATATTTCTTCATTATATACGAATTCGGCAATAATTTTGATGTTTTTTGTATCTGCTATTTTTTTAATGGATTTTATTATTACAAAATCTATTTCACTAGAGTTTATTGCTTTTATGAAAGTTCCGTCTATTTTAAGCAAGTCTATTGGCAGTGTTTTAATATATGATAGTGATGTATGTCCGCTTCCAAAATCATCAAGCGCTAGTTTGATTCCAAAACTTTTTAATTCTTGAAAATATTTATTTATTATCTCAAAATTTTCAAGAATTCCAGTTTCTGTTATTTCTAAGCATATATTTTGAAGTGGAATTTGACTTTTCAACAAAGTATCTCTTAAAAAGATGCGAAAATTTTGGGATTTTAGTGAATAAGGAGATATGTTAATTGAGAAAATGTGAACTCCATTTTTTGATACAAAACTTTTATATTCTCTTAAAGCCTTTTTAACCACTAATTTATCAACTTCAACAGTTAAATTATATTTATCTATTAAGCTAAAAATTTGATCGTTTGGGATTGGTTTGCCCATGTGATCAAAAAGTCTTGTTAAAATTTCTATTTTAGGTTTTAAGTTCTTTTTAAGGGGATTGATTTTTTGATAATAAAGAGTAAAAAAATCATTTTTTATTGCTTTGAGTATATATTGAAAGATTTTGTTTTGATTTTTTAAAATCACCGCTTCTGGTAGCTCTTCTTTGTATATAATAGGATCAGATTCTTTGTATTCCGATGATATTTTTGTAGCCATCATTAATTTAGGGATTTTGAATTCTAAGTTTTCTCTTAAATTTACTTCTATTATTCCAATATTGAATTCGAATATAATAATATCTTCTTTTTTTAATGCCAACATAATTGTTTTTTTGATTTTTTTAGCAATTGAGATTATTCGTTTTTCACCACCACTTGTGCATATAATTACTATTAAATTGTTGTGCTTTAACTTAAAAATATATTCAGAGTATAATGACATTATTTTTGAATACATTATTTTAAGTATTTTTATATTAAGTTTTTCTCTATCCTCTTTGTATTCATATTCTGTTGTTAGGGATAGGTCTAAATTAAGCAAATATATTCTTTTTTTTTTGTAAATATCCATATGGTTTACTAGCAATTTTTCAATTTCTTTGACATTTTGAATTTCGTCTTGCGAATCGATAATTCCCAGGCATTTAGAGTTTTCTATTTCATTAAGGCTTGGTATTTCTTTGATTGTTATTAATTTATCAATATTGTTTTGAGCGATTGTGCTAATAAATACATCTACATGTAGTTTTTTATTATTTTTTAAAGTTAAAAGACAATCGGTTATTAATATATTTTTAAATTCAGGAATAGAATTTGTATGGTAACTTAAATCTATTTTTTTTAGCTTTTCCCAATCTCTGATATCTATGTCGGTTACTTTGATTGTATTTCCAGAGGTTTTCATTGGAAGATTAAGATTTTTACTACCTTTTTCATTTATATAAATAATTTCATTTTCGGTGTTTGTGATGATTACTATTTCTTTGATGAGTTCTGATAAATTTAAGAAAAAATCCAGAGTTGTGTTTTTATTGTCGCAAAATAGTTTTTTTTGGTGTATTAAGCTTTGCTTATATTCTAATTCGCTTATATCTTTTATTATTTCTATGTGATTAAGTTTTAAATATTCTTTATCAAATTTTTCATTGCTAATTATAATAGAGTGGATTTTGTTTGTATTTTTTAATTCATTTGCAACGTTTATTGAAAAATCTATTGGTTTTTCATAATTATAAATAATAGCGAATTTAATATTATTTTGTTTTACATATTCACTGTATAGAGCTTTTTCGGATTTTACAATTTGGATTAAGTTAAAAATAGATCTAAGCTTTATAAGGTCTCTAATGTCAATTTCGTCTTTAGAGATTACAACGGAATTTATATTTTGATAATTATCAATCCCTTTCATTTTTGTTGGCTTGCTTTTGTTTTAATTTTTGTATGCCAAGTTAGTATTATATTTTATTTTGTTATCTGCGATTTTTTTAGTGACTATTATCCAGATTAAACCTGAGAGCATTAGTGCTAGTGAGAGAATTTGTCCCATTGATATGTTTAAAAAAGAAAATTCGGACAGACTTTTAATTGGTTTATAGTTTATTATAAATCCAAGTTCTCTGTCTGGTTCTCTTAAATATTCAATAAAGAATCTGAAAAAAGCGTAAAGCATTATATATGTACCAAAAATAAATCCATCATATTTTTTGATTTTTCTAAATAAAAACCATAGTAACATAAAAGTTACAGGTCCTTCGAAAAATCCTTCAATAAGTTGAGAAGGTATTCTTGGGAGGTTGATTAACAGATCATGAGGCAAAATTTCAATTCCCACAGATGATGCAAATTCTTTTACACCCGGAGTATTTGTGTCAAATGGTTCTGCATTAGGGAATATTATCCCCCCTTTTATTACTCTTCCATAAAGTTCTGCATTTGCGAAATTAGCAAGTCTTCCAAGTATGTACCCAGAAGAAAAAGCTATTGCTCCATAGTCTGTTAATTTTAGAAAATATTTTTGAACATTTGTATTTTTAAGCTTTGTATTTATTATAATTAAAGGAGCAATTATTGCGCCTAAAAAACCGCCATGAATGGCCATGCCCCTAAAGCCTGTAAAATTCCAATTTTGATCGAATGGTAAAAGGATTAACCAAGGGTGAGAATAATAAATGCCCGATTTGTCGTAAACTAAGGTAGATGCCAATCTGCCTCCTAAAATTGCTCCAAGCACAAGTGAGAACATAAATGTTTCATAATCTTCTTTTTTGATATCAATTTTGTCTGATTGTATTTGGTACCAAATAAACTTATAAGAGATTAGTATGATAAAAATATAAGATAGGCTATACCATGTAATTGGTATGCCTTGAATCACTTCAGGATGTAACCAATTTGGGTAATTTATATAATTTGGCATTAGACCTCCTTAGCCTTTTCAAGCTTTTCAAAAAGCTTTTTTTTAAATAGCATATTTTGCTTTCTTAAGGTTTCTATTTCTCTTTTCTGAGATTTTATTATATCAATAATTTCGCTACTGTCTATTGTTTTGTTTTGTATTAAAGATTCAAGGTATTCAATTTTTTCACAATATTCTTCTTGAGCTTCTCTTAGTACGAAATCATAACTTTCATTTAAATCTTCTTCGTTTAAAAGCTCAGCATCATTTGTTAAATTTTCAATTTCAATCAATTTTTTTGCAATTTTTTTTATACTTTTAGAGGTTGAGCTTGTAGGTTTGTATATAGTGATAGGGATTTTATTGTTTAAAGCTTGATCAACTATCTCATCTTTATAGATTGCTCCAATACTTTGTAAATTTATGCTTAAATAGTTTTTTGCCGATTTTATTATTTTTTCGGTTTTTTCAATGTCATTGGGAGTTTTGAGCATATTAAATATCATAAAAGGACAAATTGTTTTAAACAATTTGTTAAATTTAGAGTAATTTTCAGGATCTTCGCTTTCGAGTTTTAACAGCAAATTAGGTATATATACCTTTTGAAGATCGATTGAATTTTGTTTTATTGTTGTGAGGATTTCATTTCCTTTTGTTCCTCGTTTGAAAACGCTTGATAAGAGTCTAAATATTATATTTTTAAGAAATAAATATGCATTCATTGTGGCTGTTACTGTTGGTGTTGTTACTATTACCCCTCTTTTTGACATTAAAAAAAAATCTATGATATTAAAAGTTGTTCCTGCTCCAAGATCAATCACCAAGTAATCATATTTTAAAGTTTTTAAATTTCTTATTATAGTTTTTTTTTGAGAAGCAGCTATATTAGCAAGTTCTGGGATGTCAGAGTCTCCCGCAATAAAGTTTAAATTTTTAATTCCAGATTCGATAATAATGTCTGAGAAATTAATCTTTGTTTTTAAAAATGTGCCTATACTTTTTTTAGGAACAATGTTTAACATTGAATGCAAATTAGATGCTCCAAGGTCAAGATCAACGAGCAAGACATTTTTTCCTTCATTTGCCAGGCAAATTGCTATATTTACCGAGAAAAGGGATTTGCCAACTCCCCCTTTACCACTGGCTACAGGAATAATAATCAATCTTTACTCCACTGTTTTTCTTTTTGCTTTAATTAGTGCTAAAATTATTATATTGAATGCTAGATAAACTACTGTAATTCCTAAAAGCATAGTCAGAGAGGTTTGATAGACGTACACTTTAAAAGTAAATCCTAAGATAAATAATAATAATGATAATATTATTTGGAATAATTTAGTTATTACTATGATGCTGTGTAGAATTTTAAATTTTTCGTAGATAAAATAATAGAGTGTTAAATTGGCCATGAAAAATTCAGGTGAGTATAAAATAAATGTTAGCATAAACTTTATGGAGTAATTGTTAATAAAAATTAATCTATTAATGGCGTGGTATAGTAAAACTAAAACTAAAAGACTTTCGAGCATTTGTAATATGATAAGGCTTACTCTTTGAAGGCTTTCTTTTTTTTTAGGATGTGAGTTTAACATAGTTTTAAAATATTATATTATGGAAATAAAATCAAGTTTTAATTTTTGCATTAGGAATGGATATAATGAAAAACAAATTTTTAATATGCGTGTATTTTTTATTGACTTTAGGTATAAGCTCTCTAGTAATTGTTGAATCTATTTTTGCTTTTGATGAATCTAATAGTAATAAGTTATCAAGATCTAATTATGAGCAGATGATGATTCAAGCTTTTGAATTTGTAAAAGAAAATTATGTGGATCCTGTAAATGATGAAGTAATTTTTGAAGGTGCTTTAAAAGGAATATTTCAAGCCTTGGGCGATCCTTATTCTCAATATTTGACAAAAAAGGATTTAGAAGAAATTTCAAAAACAACAGTAGGAGATTATGTTGGTATTGGAATTTCTATAATAAAAAAAATGCATTCTCAAGATAAGCAAGACAAGACAAAAGATCTTGATACTAATAGCGCTTGCGTTTCTATTGTTACGCCTTTTGAAGGAGGTCCGGCTTATAAGGCTGGAATTAAATCCGGAGATTGTATTACTGCTGTTGATAGCAAAAGTGTTTCTTCTATGGAAGTAGATCAAGTTGTTGATCTTTTGAAGGGTAAAGAAGGTACAAAAGTTAAAGTGTCTATTCTTAGGGGCAAAAATTTAACATTGGATTTTGAACTTACAAGGGAAAAGATAGAAATACAAACAATCAAGTATGATGTTATTAATTCAGATATTGGCTATATAAGAATAGTGAGTTTCAATCCGCATACTTCTGGAGCCTTTAGCAAAGCTTTAGGAAATCTTAAAAGCAAAAATATTAAATCTTTAATTTTAGATTTAAGACTTAATACCGGGGGATATTTTCAGGCAGCTATAAAAATGGCGGATGATATTTTATCTAAAGGAACTATTGTTTCTACAAAATCAAGAAATTCCAGCAAGCCTGTTGATTATAAGGCAAGCTCAAAACAAGTTTTGCCTTCAGATATAAAAATTGTTGCCTTAATAGATAGATCATCAGCGTCAGCATCAGAGGTTTTTGTAGGGGCCTTGAAAGATAATAAGAGGGCCTATATTATAGGTGAAAAGTCTTATGGGAAAGGGCTTATTCAGCATGTAGTTCCTTTTTATACTGGTGGATTTAAAATTACAAGTTCAAAGTATTATACTCCATCTGGAAAGAGTATTCATAAAGTTGGAATTGAGCCTGATTTAGAAATAAAATCTCCAGATTTTTCTGAGGAGGAAGCATTAATATATAAAGAAATTTTTGATAAAAAGTTGGTAGAAAGTTTTTTAAAGGACAAAAAATCTATTACTGAGCAAGAAATTGATTTTTTTGTTGAGAATCTTATTAAAGAAAATCCAAAATATAAAGTTGATAAAGAATTTTTAGGCAAGTATGTGTTTTTTAATTACTATCAAGATAATAATAAGGAGCTTCCAATTTATAATCTACATTATGACAAGGTTTTAAAAGCAGCTTGTGAATATTTATCTAAATTAGGAACTTAAATTGTGAAGCAAATTGTTTTGGATGCGAATTGTTTAGCAGGCGATTTTATTATTGTTAAAGATATGAGAATATATCATCATCTTGTTAATGTAAGACGACTTAAAAAAGGCGATAAGCTGAACATTCTTTTAAAAGATAAGGAATTAAGGGTGTCAGAAATAGTAAAGATTGGTAGCAACTTTATTAAGTTTGCTACCAATAAAATAGATAAAATTGAAAAAAATAATTTTGAGATAAGTATTTTTATTTCTAGTTTAAAAGGCAAAAAAATAGATTTAGCCTTAAGACAGGTTGTTGAAATTGGAGTTTCAGAAATTAATATTATTAATGCGGATCATTCTGTGTCCAAAATAGATGTAAGAAATACATCTGCTAAAACTTTAAGATTTTCAAAAATAATAGATGAGGCCTTAAAGCAAAGCGGTAATAAAATTGTTCCTAAAATTAATTTTTATAATAATTTTTTTTGTTTACCTTATTCTTTTTGTACTACTAAATATTACGTTGCTCATCAAAGCGGAATGCTTTTAAGCAAGAATGAAAGTTTTGACAATTTTAATAAAATTGGAATTATAATCGGCCCTGAAGGATGCTTTTCAGAGCCAGAAATTGCCTTTTTCAAGGAAAAAGATTTTAATTTTGTAAGGTTTAACACCCCGGTTTTACGAGCGGATACGGCTATTATTTATTCGCTTGCTTATTTTAAGGCATTGTTAGAGGATTGTGATGGCTAATTTAAAAGACATATATTCAAAACCAGATAGATTTTATTTTTTAGGTGTGCCCATAGATGTTTTTGATAGTCGCAGTAAGCTTATAAGCAGATTTGCTTATCTTACAGGGCATCCCTATCATTCAATAGTAATTTTTATTGGGCTTAAAGCTTTTCTAAAGGTTTTGATTTTTAAGAAGTTTAGAAATCACATTAAAAATTCTTCTCTTGTTTTTTTAAATTCTAAGATTGTAAGGTTTTTTTGTAAGATTTTTAAAAGAGTTAATATTGACTGTTATGATTCAAATACAGTTCTTCTCATTTTAATGGGAATACTAGAAAATGCCCATAAAACATGTTATATTATTGATAAAGATAAAGTGATTTCAAAGAAAAAATTTTTAAGATTGAAGGAATCTCATAAAGAAATTAGTTTTATTGGGTATTATGATTTAAAAGCTGTAAAGAGAAATAAAGAAATGTTTTTTGCAAATATTAATAAACTTACTCCTAGTGTAATAATAAGCTTTTGTAATGATAGATATCTTGAAAATTTATTTTATGAAAATAAATTTAGTATTAGAACCAATTTAAGCGTTTTTTTATGAGCTTTTAAATTTAAACCATTTATATTTTATGAGGTAAGTATGGCATTTTTGCTAAATCAATCGGTAGTTTATCCAATGCATGGAGTAGGTACAATTAAAGATATTAGAACTAAAGAGTTTAATGGTGAGATTATTGATTATTATGAAATACATTTTCCATTTAGTGATATGATTTTTATGGTTCCTGTTGCTAAGGTTGACGATTTTGGAATTAGAGCTTTGGTTAGCAGGGAAAAGGTAGAAGAAGTTTTTGATATTATTAAAGAGTTTGAAGGTCAAATAGATTCAAAAAAAATAAAAGATGGCGGTCATGAATTTTATAAAAAAAGCGATATTTTAGATACAGCAAAGTTATATAAATTTTTATATAAAAAATCTACTCAAAAAGAACTTCCTTTTTACGAAAAAAGGATTTTGAATGATTTTGAATTAATATTGGAGCACGAGATTAGCTTAGCTTTGCAAATTAGTTTTGAAGAAGCTAAGGAGAAGATTAAAAATATTTTGGTCGATAGTAAAAAGGCTTAAAATTTTTTCAATTATTGAGGGGGGAGGATTTGCTGTGTTTGATCTTTTAAGATTGATCTTTTTAATAATTTATAGGTTTATTTTAATATTTTGCCTGCTTTCTTTAATGTTTATCTGCACATTTTATTTAAAATATAAGTTTTTGTATTTTAATTTTTCCATTTTTAGTTATAGTCTTTATTACAATGCCTATATTTATTCTTTCCCTTTGTCACTTGTTGTTACTTTTATGGGGATTTCTTATCCTTTTTATGGAATGGCTTTAAAGTCATCTAGAGAGACTTTCTATTTTTATTGTACTATCTTTATTTTTATTTTATTGTTTTCTTATTTAGGGTTTTTGGTTAGTCATAGTTTTCATTCTTACTATATTAATGATAATAAAAATAATAATAATTTTATCCTTAAAAATGAGGTTGTGCATTTTTTAAATGATAAAATAATATTTTCTAGCAATAGACCCAAACTTTATGGTTTTAATGGAGTTTTAATCGTTTCAGAGAATGATAACAAGGATAAAAGCTTTTCTTACCAATCAAATCTTTCCGATTCTAGTAAGGCTAATTTTATTGAAAATAACTTTTTAGAGCAAAAAATTTATAATAACTTTGTCGATTTTATTTTCAGAGATTTAAGAATTTTGAACAATTTTCTACTCTCACTCAATTATTTAAATTTAATTTTTAATATATTAGGAATTTCTTTATTGTTATTTTCGTTTTCATATGTTTTTAATCTTATTTTTTCAAATAGTTTTGCAATATTTCTTTATCCCATTTTTATTATACTTTTTTTAAAAATTTATAATGTTTATTCGATTGAGTTTCCTAAAATTTATAATGTAATAATAGGAAAGAGTATGATATCTGATTTTGTTCCTTTTGTTTTTTGTGTTTTAACTTTTTTTTCTACCTATTTATTTGGATTTGTTTCAGAATATATTAAAATCAGCAAAGATTTAGATGATAATTTATATAAGGGTAGTTAATTCTTAAAGCTTATGAAAAGAGAAATATATGCATTTTTGAGCAACTTTATTATTTTTCTGTGTTTTTTTCTAAGTTTAATCTTTAGTTATTCTTATTTTTTTGGAGAGAATTTTTTAGAAAAGCATAAATTAATAGCAGCTTTTTTTGATTCTATTTTACTTTTTTATAAATATTTTTATGGATTTTTTATTTTCATTGTTTGTATTTACTTTGCTTTTTTTGTTCAGCAAGAAATAAAGATTTATTTAAAATCATATAGTGGTTATTTATTTTCTAGGCTTTATGCATTTTTGCTATTATTTTTCATTATAGGGCTTTTTTTTACTTTTATGTTTAATTTAATCTTGCCTTATATAATTTCCCAGAGAAATGAGTATAAGTTTAGTTACGATAGATATAATCTTCTTGAAAGTGAAGCAAATGAAATATCTCTTAAAATTAAAAATATAGATATAAGTTTGTCTTCAAGTAGATTTTTTTTATCTTCTGATTTGTCAAATTCAATGAAGCAAAAGAGAAAGCATCTTGAAAATTTGATTAGAATATATGATAAAATGCGAATTATTTATGTAAATAATGAAGAACTTTTAACGAATTATTATTTAGTGAAATCTGAATATAGTAAAATTCCAAGCTATGACGTTGATTTGGAAAAGGTTAAAAAAACTTTTTCGCTATATCCTTTGAGAAGCCTTAAAAAGCAAGATTTTTTAAATATTGTCAATGAATTTATTTCTCAAAATGATTATTATACGGCCAATTACTTTGCTTATATTGCTTATGTTGCAACAAAAGACGATAATTTTGTTGAGCTTTTAAATTTGACTTTAAAGTTTATTAATGAGAACAGAAATTTTGAAAAAGAAAAAATGCAGTTGATTTCTGAAGAAAAGCAAAAAAATTTTTTGTATCTTAATACTGAAAAATTTAAATTAGCTTATTATGGTTTTTCGAATCTTTACAAACTATTACCCAGTGATACTGAAATTTTGAATTATAAAAATAAATCGCTTGAAAAGCTTAGAAAAAGATATCTTTTTTTTGATGAGATTGAAAAATATTTTGAATATTACGGAATAAACGATGTATTTTTATTGCAACCAGATCCTAATAGAGGTTTTTATGATTATATTTATATGCAAAAAGTTGTCACCCTTAATAATTATTCTAAAATAATAAAAAATTTTGAACTTATTAGATTTAATAAGACAGGAAATGTTATATTGCACATTAAAATTCCATTTGCTACTTTGAGAGGTAATTTTGTGTATCAAAATGTTTTAGACAAGGATAATGAGCAGAGTGAAATTACTCTTACCAAAGTCTTTGTGTCTGCAGATAATTTTGATACAAACGTTTTAGAGGTTGTCAAGATTAATGAAAATGTAGAAAATTTAGCTTTATTTTCAAATTTTACTGAGGTTGGATTTTTTTTAAAAATCCAAAATTTGGCAAGTGCTTTTCATAAGATTGCTATATTGAATTTGAAATTAATTAATATTTTTTCTTTAAGCTTGGTATTGCTGATTTCTCCTATTTTGCTAGTTTTAATGGGAGCATTTTTTATCTCTTTGTTTTCTAAAATAGAATTTAATTTCAATTCTAAGGTTATGATTTTTCTAGTTTCATTAATGATAGCCATTTTTTCAGGTATTGCTTGTCTTTTTGTAAATTATTTTTTAATTGTTTTTACCTCTCTTCTTATATATGTTTTTAATAGTGTGTACATATCTTTGGTTATTCTTGCTGCGTTATTGTTTTTTCTTATTTTTAAAACAATTATTGTAAATTACAGAGAAAGGCATATTTAGTATTTAGTATTTAATTTTTTTAGATTCTTAATTCTAGAGAAAAACCACTCATTTATTAGTAAATTTTCTTTTTCAATTGTTTTTTTGCTTAATACATAAGAATGGCTATTGATTTGAGTTTCGTCAATAATAAAAGGAGATACTCCATCAATTGAGTGTTTGATTTTTAAATTTAATTCTTTGTAGGGAGTAAACCCATTGGCAAATCCAAAACATATATTTGATTGGAATTGATTATTAAGTCTAATTAGTGTTTTTTGGTTTTTTTTATTTAAAATCCAGCTGATAAATTTTTTAGTTAAAATAGATGTTTCTAAAATGCCAATAAAATTTGGGCTTGAAATAACAATTTCATTATTATTGTTGATTAAGTATGAAAATTTTATTTGTGCTTTCTCTTGTTCGCTTAAATTGTTGTATAAGCTTAAATCTCCTAATCCTGTTATTAAAGGAGATTTTCTATTAAGCAGTATTTTGTTTAGCTTGAGGTAGCCGTATTTATTAAAGAAATCTTTTTGCAAATCCATTTGTTTTGCATTTAAAAATGATGAGAAATATTCTAGCATTTTTAAAATTTTATTTTCATTGTAATTGAATTTATTCTTTTCAAAAGAAAATCTTACATCATTTATTTCAGAAATCACATAAAATAAATTTTCAGAAATATAAGGTGATATAAAAAATTTTCCATCTTTAATGTAATTTTCGTATTCTTCTTTTAAATATTTGGTGTTTATGTATTTTTTAATTCGGTGTGTGTTTTTGTAGATTAAAATGGGAATGTCAAAGCTTAATGGAAGAATTTTGTAGTTAAATTGTTTGAAAATATGTTTTAAGATAGGGTAATCTGGATTATAATTGGTTTTTATAGATTTCAAATGGTTGGTAATATTTGTATTGACAATGTTTTTAGAAATAATTATTTGTGCATTTTCTTTTTCTACCGTTTGCAGATCAATGCTATTTCTAAACTTAATTATAAAATTTAGTTTATTTTCGATGTTAAATTGATTTATATAAAATGGTATTGTTTTGTTGTCGGTTAGTACAACTATATTCTTATTTGTTGAACAACTGAAATTAATCAATAAAATTGCTATTAGTATTAAATTTTTTATTCTCATAAAATTATTCAAGTTTTTTCTTTTATTTTACAATAAATTATGTATAATTTTTATAGTTAATATTGATTTCCATGTTTAATTAGAAAATAGAGCAAGGAAATTGAAGAGTTTTTAGGGGGACGATGAATTTGGGTTTATTTGATTTTATACTTTCTATGTTTAGTATTAATAAAGAACTTACTTCTGAACAAATAAAGCAAAAAAGGTTAAAAGAAGTTAAAGTTAGTTTAAATAGAGTAAGTAATTTTTTTAATGCTTCAAAAATTCAAGCTTTACCCCAATTTTCTAGATTTCTTTATAACTTTTATAAAATTTTTTCTCCCTTAAGGCCATTTGCTCAAAGATATAAAAATTCTAATAAAGTTATTCATTTTGTTGTTGAAAAATATTTAAATGAAAGTCAAAAAAAATCTTTAGATTATATTTATTCTTTTTCTGCAAGCGATAATATAAATTTTTCTTCAGATCTTCCTAAAAATTTACATAATAATTTATCCTATTTGTTTAAAAACATAACTCAAGAGCAAATTAAGTTGATAGATGAAACTTATCAAGCTTTGCATAATTTTTTTGATTTGGTTTTGTATCAATATTATTTAGTTCTTAAAAATTTCGACAGCTTGCTTCCAGAAGATGATTTTGTGTATAGGCCCAGATTTAGCTCCATAGGTTGTGGAGTTATTATAGATGATCTTAAAGATTTGTTGGAATGTATATCTTGTGTTAAAAATATTTCTATTTGGAAAAACCTTTATGACATTATTTTAGAAATTTATGGGAATAAAGAAGATTTTCCTATTAAATCGAATGCTTGGATTAAGATTATTTCTTCCATTTTGGATATAAATAAGAGTAAAGAAATTTTGTATTTAATAAGATATGTTAGTGGAGATCCAGATTATTTTCCTCTTTCTGTTGGGCAAAAGCCCAATCCAATAGCAAAAATATTTTTTAATGATCTTACCAAGCATGTTGCCACTGAAATTGAAAAGATTAAAGTTTTGCAAAAAAATAACAAATCTAAAATATTAGCCGAACAGCTTTTTCCAGGAATCTCTTTTTTAAATTTGGATAATTATAATGAAAAAATGAATGAAAAGATTGTATCTAAAATTATGAATACTTCAGGTTATATTTATTGCGAGCTTTTAGTTTATTTGAGAACATATACTATTTATTTTGTTAAAAAAGATCTTAATGATATTATCAATTTACTTATTATTAAAGGACAATGGAAGCTTATAGAGCTTTCAAGAGAAATGTCTAATGACATGCATGCCTTGATTAATATTTATGCAAGTCTTATGGATTTTGATTCTAATTTAGGGGAGCAAGGTGGCTATGGTAATAGAATAAATGCATTGTTACATAGAGCTTCTGTAGGGGATAAATCTTCAGAGAAATTATTGTTAAATATAATAGCAGATGTTAATAAAAAGGCATTTACCATATCAAGTGAATATTATTCTAAAATTTATTCTATTGAGCAGCGATTACAAGATTGTCTTTCAGACTATTCAAAGGTTTCTTTGGAAAGAGAGCTGATTTATAATTGGAAAGAGCTTGATATGGATCTTGCCAAAAGCTATGGAAACAATTTAAACTTTGGAGGTATAATTAAAAATATTTTAGGTAGTTTGGCTTTATTTTTAAAGTTAATGGATTTATATTTGGAAAAAAAATCATAAGAAGGAGTGTTTAAATGGCTAGGAAGTGCGAGATAACAGGAAAAAAAACTATGTTTGGAAACAATGTTCCAAGGAAGGGTCTTGCGAAGAAAAAAGGTGGAGCTGGGCAACACATTGGAGTAAAAACCAAAAGAACCTTTAAGGTAAATTTAATAAATAAAAAATTTTTTATTCCAAATCTTGGAAGAAGTATTAATATTAAGGTTTCTGCTAATGCATTAAGAAGTATTTCAAAGATGGGACTTGATGCTTTTTTAAAGAAAAACTGCAAAAAAATAGAAAACTTTTTATAAATTTTCATTTTAACAATTTTATTTTATTAGAATGCTGCTTGATATCAAGTATTCTGGGGAATTGATTGTTATTTTTGATTCTGTAAATTCAAAATTTTTAAAAAGGCTTGAAATGGCCATGATTGCGTTTATGTTTTCTGGGAATATTTTTTTTGATTTATAGTTTTCTAGTATTAAATTGAGAGTAGGTGATTTTTCTTCAAGCAAAATACGCTTTAAATTTTCTTCAAGCTTTAGGGCTTTTTTTATGTTTGTAGATTTTGAAATAAAGTAAGATAGCAAAATAAATGAGTTTTCTTCTTTACTTATAAAAGGTTTTAAAAGTTCGCAAAATTTTAGTAAATGTTTATTGCAAGTTTTCCCAAAAATTATTGGAATTATTTTTATATTATTCTTTATATTGCTAATAAAATTTAATGTAATTTCAATTTTATGATCATTCTCGATTAGTTTATCGTCTATATTGATAAAATTTAAATTTTTTAATAATTTTAATATTTTTAGATTTACTTTAATATCTTTATTAAAAATTTTCCATACATTATGATTGGATATATTGATTAAAAAATTGCTTTTTGCTTCAGAGATTATAAATACATTATTGGTTTGAGTTGATATTATTTTCTTGAACAAACACTCATTTTTTAAAAAAAACTCATAGTTTCCATAACTTGTTAGGATGGCTTTGTGAGTTTTTTTTTCTGCTAATTCAAATGATAAGCCGTTTGTATTATTTGAATAAAATATGTTTTCAACTAAGGGGCGTCTGACTTGCTTTATATATTTCGCCCCTTGATTGCGTCTTCTACTGTGTTTATTTCCATAAATTCTGTTCCTTTGTCAATATCTCTGTTTGGATTACCAGAAATAATTATTACAGTATCTTTGTCATTAACAACACCTTGTTCTTTTAGCATTTTAAGAGAAGTTACTACAAATTCGGTAGTTCTTTTAAAATTATTGTCTACAAGATTAGAATAAACCCCGTAAGATAATGCCAATTCTCTTGCTAATCTCTCGCTATTTGTTGTAATAAATAGTGGAACACTTGCTCTGTAAGTTGCCATTATTCTTGCAGTTTTGCCTTTTAGAGAATCTACAATAATTGCTTTTACATCCATAAGCTTTGTGGCATCAATTGCACATTTGATAATATAGTTTCTTGTAGTGCTTTTGTCGTAAAAAAGTTCATCTTTATATAAGGTCATTTTTCTGTGCTTTTCAACTTTTTTAGCAACGCTTGTCATCATTTTTACAGCTTCAATTGGATATTTCCCGTAAGCGGTTTCTCCAGATAGCATAATTGCATCTGTGCCGTTTAAAATAGCATTGGCAATGTCAGATACTTCTGCTCTAGTAGGTCTTGGATTTTCAATCATTGTATGAAGCATTTGAGTTGCTGTAATCACAGGTATTCCATACTTTATGCAGGTTTGTGTTATTTTGAGTTGAGCAATGGGTACATCTTCTGCAGGAATTTCAACTCCCATATCTCCTCTTGCAACCATTATTCCATAAGATGTTTTTACAATTTCTTCAATATTGTCAATTCCTTCTTGATTTTCGATTTTGGATATAATTTTTACATCAGAATTTCCAGCAGCATTTAAAATTTTTTGAACATCTTGAACGTCTTTGGAATGTCTTACAAACGAATGAGCAATAAAATCAATATTGTATTTTGCTGCAAGCTCAATAAACCCTTTATCTTTTTCGGTTACTGATTGCAGTTTAAGAGAAATGCCAGGAGTATTGATTGATTTTTTATTTTTAATTTGGCCATCATTTTTAATTTCACAAATTAATCGGTCAGGCAGTTTAGTAACAACAGTCATTTCAAGTTCACCGTCGTCAATTAACACTTTAGATCCTTGGGGTACTTCTTTAACAAATCCATCATAATTAGTTTGAAAGTTGTTAGGTTCATTAATAGGCGAAGTTGAGATGATTACTTTGTCTCCAGTTTTTACAATAATAGGATTTTCAATATTTGCTGTTCTAACTTCCGGTCCTTTTGTGTCGATCATTAGAGCTATTTTGTTTGAAATTTTTCTAACATTGTTTATTACTTTTATAGTATCTTCGTGTGATTGATGAGCAGTATTTAGTCTTATGACATTTACTCCTGCATCGTATAAATCTTTTATGTGTTCTGGTTCGCATCTAAGATCAGATATTGTTGCTACAATTTTTGTTAACTTTGAAATCATAAAGTTTTTCCTCCACTATTATAAATTTTATGCTTTTTATCTTTGAATAACAATATTTTGTCAAAAATTCAAAATTTTGCTTTGCTATAAGCAGTGCTTAGACTTGATTTTTGATTTTTTTTATTAGATTTTCATCTAGCTTAATATGTAAATTTTTTTCTGCTTTTGGAATTACATGGCCCAGCTTTCCGTTTTTAACTCTTCTTAAATTTTTAACTTGAGTGTAGTAAAGATCCGCTTTTCCAGATTTTTTTGCTAGTTTTGTATAAAATACGCATAAATTACCAGCAGCTAAAAGAACATTAAGGCAAGGAGTTTTATTTTTTTGACTTTTAATAAAAACATAAGCTCCAGGATAATCTCTTGTATGAAGCCAATAGTCATTTCCCCTAACACAATGCCTTAAAAGTTCGTCGTTTTCTTTTGCGCTTCTTCCAACAATAATTTCGAATTCACAAAAGGTAAAATGCAAGCCTATTTTTGGTGTTTTTTCTTTTTTTTTAATAGCAGTTTCTTCTTGATTATATTCTTCTTTTGGAATGAAATTTTCGATCTTTAACATGGTTATTTTTGATTGAATTAAATCAAATTTGTCCAGATTGTCTTTTAATTGATTTTGTATGGTCTTAAAAGAATTTTTACCTTTTTTATATGCTTTAAAATATTGCAAGGCATTTTCTTTTGGCGATAATGATTGGTTTAAAGATATTTTTATTTTTTCTTCTTTATAATTTAAGAGGGTTATTTCTTTAATCCCTTTTTGTATTTTGTTAATATTTAATAAAATCAACTCACCTTTTTCTTTTTCATTTTCAATGTTTTCAATCAGTTTAATTTGTTGTTTTAAAGATTCTATTCTTTTTCCTAAAACAGTCAATTCTTTTTTATATTTTTCAATAAGCAATTCTTTTATATTGTTTTTTTTAATTTGATTGCTGAGAGATTCGTAGTAATTTTCAAGAAATTCAGAATAAGATGTGTATGTGGCATTATTGTATTCTTCTTTTAGACCCATGATTTTTTTATCAGACATTTTATTGCTTTCTTGTATTTCTTTAGCTTTTAAAAAGATTTCACCCGATGTTTCTTTTATTTTTGGTCTTCTGTAATATGCATCTAGTATTTTAAGGTTTGAGTTTGTAGCTATTATATTTGGAGAAGATGGCCACAATTTAATAAATAAGATAATTATTTCCTTTTTTAAAATCTCAAGAGAAATGATTCTTTCATTTTTCATTTGGAAAGCTTTTAGAATTTTTCCATTTTGAATTTTTGATTTTAAGAAGTCAGAAAATCTTAATTTTAAAGCATTTTTTTTGAAATTTTTTTTTGTTATATGAAATCTGGTAGTGTTTGGATTTAAAGAGATTAATATTTTAAATTTTTTATTGTCAATTTTATTGTAAATCTCTAAAATCAAACTTTTGTAATCCGGTTGTATTATTTTTTTTATTAAAGAGTTTGTAAAAGGGATTTCTTTAATCAAAGTATTTATTTCAACGTAATTCAAAGACATTGTTACTAAGTCCTAATTCTTTAAAGGTGTTTATACCTAAGCTTTAAATTTTTATTTTATGTATTAAACTATTACTATTAATAATAGTTTATTTCTATGATATGTAGTATTATGGAAATAAAGTTTATTAGCAATAAATAAAATAGTTTAAATGTAGCTTTGTTAATAGCTTAAGCTTAATAAATAAGAGTTCATAGAATGATAAAAACAATACTTTTATTGGTTTTATATCCTGTTGCTGCGTTTGCTCAAATATCTGCAAATCAATACTTTGAAGGAATTTATGCTAAATATCAAAATATAGAGGATATGCAAGCGACAATTAATTTTACTTTAAAGGGATTAAAGCAAACAGGTGTTTTGCTTTATAAGTTTCCAGACAAATTTATCATTAGTTTAGATTCAAATAATCAAGTTTTTGTAAGTGACGGTGAATTTTTGACAGTTTATGTTCCGTCCCTTGGGACCTCGTTTAATCAACAATTAATAAAAGGTAGTAGTGGGGGAGGTCTTATGAAAGTTTTAAATAGTGAGTACAGTGTGTCTTATACCAATTCTCCAAATCTAGAAGCTCTCGATTCATCTGAGTCTGGAAAATATATTAAATTAACCTTTTCTAGGAAGCTTTACAAGGGAGCTGCTACTATTAATTCTTTTATTATTGCTTTTACTCCGGATGGAATAATTAGAAGAATTACTGCGTATCCTACTAGTGGTGGGCGTGAAATAGTTATTGATTTAACCGCTGTGAAGTTTAATGTTGGCATTCTTGATAGCAAATTTAAGTATGATCCTCCAAAATCTTCAAATAAGGTGGATAATTTTTTATATGATATTAAAAAAAATTAAGGTTTAAATCTATGGAAGAAAATGATTTTATTAAATTTGGGAGTTATTTGAGAAAAGTTAGAAATGGTAAAAATTTGACTCTTGAAATGGTAGCTGATGATATTAAAATTTCTATTAAGTATCTTAAAGCTCTTGAAGATTCTAATATTGAAATTTTTCCAAATGAAGTTTTGGCTGTTGGATTTTTAAGGACTTATAGTGAATATTTAGACATTGATTCTAGATTGATATCAACACTTTTTAAAGATTATAAAAGTAGACTTAATAATAGTTATATTGGGATTAAATCTGAAGATAAAATTTCAAATTTAGGCTTTTTAAGCGACAATAAAGTTTCGGACAAAAAATTGGTTTTTTTTAGTTTAGAATCTTTAAGTACGTTTAAAATTCTTTTAGGAATTGTTGGTATTATTTTACTACTATTTGCAGTTTTTGCTTTTAGAGAAGTAGAAGTTTATTTTAAAAAATTTTTTAAGCTTAGTCAGGATGAGAAGATAATTTCAAATATTCATGAAGTGTCTTTTGATAAAAAAAATTTTTGGAATCTTTCTCTTAAAGAGGGGGATTTTTTATCTTTAACTAATGGTGATAATATTGCAAAATATAGAACATCTTTTATTGGTGATGATTTAGTTATTATTGATGAGTCTAAGAAAAGTAAAAATATTTTTAATCTAGGAGAGTTTAAAGAGATAAATCTTGATGATAATATGAGAGTCAAAATTATTTATGAGAATTATTATCATGATAAGTCAAAAATAGCTAATGTAAGTTTAGAGTCCTTTGCTTTAAATGTTAAATATGTATCTGAAACCAATATTGACAATAGATTTAATATTTTAAATTGGCAATTTGATGTTAAGGGAACTGAAAAGTTACTAAGTGGCGATTATCTTACTCTGTATTCTTCTCAAAAACTTTCAAATGTTGATTTAAAAATCGATTTTATGAATGATACATTTGTTAGATATGCTGATGAAAACAATCTTCATGGTAAGTCTTTTTTTGCATCCAAAGGTATTCCTATTAATTTATCTTTTGAAAAATCTTTGATATTATTCTTTTCAAGACTTTCTGATGTTAAGATTATTCTCAATGACAGGGACATTACTTCTTTTTTAAAAGAGCAGGGGAAAGAAATTTTTGCTGTCCAATTCTTTTGGGTAAAGACACCTTCAGGGTTTGATCTTAAGGTTTCTGAAGTTTATTAGCAATGATTAAAATAAAAAATTTTTTTTCTAGCTTAAATGCTTCTCAAGAAAAAATTGTTTTTAGTAAAAGTAAAAATCCAATTCTTGTTTTAGCGGGGCCTGGAAGTGGTAAAACAAGGGTTATAATTGCAAAAATTGTGTATTTAATCAAACATATGAATATAAATCCCAGTGAAATCTTGGCTTTAACTTTTACCAATAAAGCTGCAAACGAAATGAATGCTAGGATAAATGATCTTTTAAAATTTGACAAGAGACATCATATTCAAACTTTTCATTCTTTTGGGTCTTGGCTTTTGAGAGCTTACTATAAAGATTTTGACAAAAATTATGATTCAAATTTTACAATTTGGGATACTAATGATGTTGCTAGATTTATCAAGCAAATTGATCTTGCTCCAAATCTTGAAATGGCAAAACATATTGCGGCTTTGATTTTAAAAGACAAAGAAAATTTTTTCTTAGAAAAATTTATTGAATTTGGAGAAAAGGATCATGAGTATATTAAAATTTATGAGGAAGAAAAAGCTAAGAATAATGCTTTTGATTTTTCAGATCTTATTATTAAACCCATTCTAATGCTAAGGCAGTCTAAATCTTTAAAAGAATATATTCAATCCAAATTTAAAGTTATTTTTGTGGATGAGTATCAAGATACAAATTATTCACAATTTTTATTTTTGAAAGAACTTTATTTGGATGGTATGTATTTTATGGTTGTAGGAGATGAAGATCAGTCAATATATTCTTTTAGAGGAGCTAGAATTGAAAATATTCTTGAATTTGAAAAAACTTTTGGTAATGTTGTTAAATTTTATTTAATGCAAAATTATCGTTCAAATTCAAATATAGTAGATATTGCAAATGGAGTTATCTCAAAAAACAAAAATAGGTATGAAAAGCAAATAACAACTAAAAATAGTTCTGATAAAAGAATGAAATTTTTAGTTTTTCAAAGCACATCAGATGAAGCTGAATATTTTTCTAATTTACTTGTTGACAATGATATTGAGACAGCAATACTCTATAGATTCAATTCCCAATCGTTTCATTTTGAAACATCTTTTTTAAAGAAGAATATTCCATACAAGGTTTTAGGATCAATTAAATTTTATGATAGAGAGGAAATAAAGGATATTATTTGCTTGCTTAGACTGTTTATAAATAAGAAAGATAAAATAGCTTTTTTGAGAATGATAAATAAGCCTTCTAGAGGAATTGGAAAAACTACTTTAGACAAAATAATTAGTGCTTTAAACGATGATGATGTTAATTTCAATTTATTTTGTGCGAGCAAAAAGGTTTCAAGTTTGCTTAAAAATAGAGCCAAAGAGTCTCTTTTATTGTTTTTAAATGCTTATGATGAGTTAGGTAAGAAACTTTTTGAAGATAATTATATTAATTTATCTGCTTTTATTGAGGATGTTGTAATTAAATTTGGTATTTTAGATTATTATAAAAAATTTGATAAGGATGAAAAATTAAGAAATATTGATGAGCTTATTAATAGTGGAATTGAATATTCGGGTACGTTTGAAGGTCTTGCTATATTTTTAGAAAATTCTTCACTTTCTCCTTTAATTTCTGGGGATTTTAAGTCCAATATATTCTTGTCTTCAATTCATGGCGTTAAGGGGCTTGAATTTGATAGAGTTGTGATTTCTGGGCTTGAGAAAGGTCTTTTACCAGCTGAAATTGAAGAATTAACAGAAGATAAACTTGAAGAGGAGAGAAGGCTTTTTTATGTTGCAATCACAAGAGCCAAATCAGAACTTATTGTCACCTTAAATTTAAGGCGAGCTTTTAGAGGTTCTTTTAAAAGCACCGCACCTTCTGTTTTTTTTCAAGATATTGACAAAAACTCTTATGATATTATCTTTATTCCTGAGTATTTAAAAGAGAATTTTAATAATTTTTTTATTGATAATAAAAGGGATGGTAAATTTAATATTGGAGACTATATAATTTATAATGGGGAAAAGGGGATGGTTGTTGATAGCTGGTACCAAGGTAATTCACAGTTTGTTAAAATTAGTTTGACAAACGGTAAGAAGGCTATTTTGAGTCCTGAGTATGTTAAAAAAATTATAAAAGTCTAGAGGTTTAGTTTGCAAGATATACATTTAGAAAATAGTTTGAAATTAAGCTTAGTTACACTAGGCAGAGAGAGTGAAGATAAATTTATTTCAAAATTTGAGAAAGTTATTAAATTGGTTAATGAAATTTCAAATTTTGAGGTTCAAGTTAATTTTGATGCTAATAAAAAAAAGATTTCTACATTACGTGAGGATAAAGTAAGATTTTCTCTTTCCATTGAATCAATTAAAAAGCTTAGCAACTCGTTTTTAGATGGATATTTTTCATCTCCTAAAATATTGGAATAAGGATAAGGTTTTGGACTTAAGCAATTTAACTTTAACTAAAATTCAAGAATTAGTTTTAACTAAAAAGTGTAAAATTTATGATATTTTACTTGCTTATAAAAATAATTATGAATTAAACAAAGATATCAATGGATATATTGAATTTTTTGATGATTCTTTGGAGATCGCAAAAAGGTATGATGAGTGTTTAAAAAGTTGTGAATTAGAAGATTTACCTTTAATTGGCATGCTTATTGCTGTTAAAGATAATATTTCAATTCAAGATAAATCTTTAACTTGTGCTTCTGAAATTTTAAAAGGATATATTTCTCCTTATGATGCGACTGTGATCAAAAGGCTTAAGGATAAAGGAGCAATTTTAATTGGTAGAACCAATATGGATGAATTTGCCATGGGTTCTACCTGTGAATTTTCTTGTTATGGCGCAACTTTAAATCCTTTAAATAGAGAATATGTTATAGGCGGTAGTTCTGGAGGCTCTGCAGCTGTAGTTTCAGCTTTTCAAGCACCCTTTTCGCTTGGCAGTGATACTGGAGGTTCTGTTAGACTTCCCGCATCTTTTTCGGGAATTTTAGGCTTCAAGCCTTCTTATGGAGGCCTTTCTCGCTATGGACTTGCATCTTATGCTTCGTCTTTTGATCAAATAGGATTTTTTTCTCATTCTATTGAAGATATTGCTTTAATTTTAAAGCATACTTGTGGATCTGATAAAATGGATTCTACTAGTGTAGACATCTTTGATGATGATTTTTATCCTTTAAAAATAGAGTCGTTGCAAGGTAAAAATTTAGCTTTAATTAAAGAGCTTAGCGAAGATCTAATGGACAAAAACGTTGCAAGTAGTTTTGCCAAATTTAAACTTGATCTTTTGTCAAAAGGTATTAATATAAAAGAAGTTTCAATAGAAGAGATTAATATTGTTTTATCAATTTATTATGCAATTTCTCCTGTTGAAGCATCCTCCAATCTTGCTCGTTATACCGGACTTTGTTATGGTAAGAGAATATCAGAAAATTTAAGTCTTAATGATTTTTATTTTAAACATAGAAGCAATTTCTTGTCAGAAGAAGTTAAAAGGCGCATTGTTCTTGGAAATTATTTATTGTCAGAAGGGTATGATGCCAAATATTATGCAAAAGCTTGTGAAATTCTTCAAAATTTAATTATTCCTAAATTTAACAAGCTTTTTGAAAGTTGTGATTTTATTATTACCCCAACAAGCTTTGTTAAACCTTTTAGAGTTGGTTTGGATTTTGACGATCCTGTTAAAATGTATTATTCAGATATTTGCACAGTGATTGCAAATCTTATTGGAGCTCCTGCCATTTCTCTCCCGTATTCTAAGGATGAGGAAGGATTATCGATTGGAATGCAAATTATTGGGCGCAATAAGAAGGATTTTGAACTTTTAAGTTTTTCAAAAAATGTGATTAGGGAATTGGGATTAAATGGAATATAAATTAGTTATCGGATTAGAAATTCATATTCAGCTAGGTTTAAAAACAAAGGCTTTTTGTGGATGTAAGAATGAGTTTGGAGGAGTTCCCAACTCTCGTATTTGTCCAATTTGTCTTGGGCTACCCGGTTCATTGCCAAGTGTGAATGTAGAGCTTATTAATAGTGCAATTTTAGCAGGACATGCCACAAATTCAAAGATTAGACATGTTGTTAAATTTGATAGAAAACATTATTATTATCCAGATTTGCCAAAAGGATATCAAATCTCTCAAAATGATAAGCCAATTTGTGAGGGAGGAAGCTTATTAATTGAAACCCCTTCTGGTTTAAAAAAGATTAATATTATTAGAATTCATATGGAAGAAGATTCAGGTAAAAGTCTGCATTTGCTAGATAGTGAAAATCAAAGTTATATTGATTTTAATCGTTCAGGTGCTCCTTTGCTTGAGATTGTTTCTGCTCCGGATATTAGCAGTGGGGATGAAGCAGTTGCCTTTTTAAGTTCTTTAAGAGAAATTTTCAGGTATCTTGATTTGTCAGAATGTAATATGGAAAATGGTTCTTTTAGATGTGACGTAAATGTTAATTTAATTGTTAGAGAGAGTGGTGTTGAGTATAAAACTCCAATAGCTGAAATAAAGAATTTAAATTCTTTTAAATCTATTAAAGCTGCTATTGAATATGAAGAATTAAGGCAGCAAGAGGAATGGGTTCAATTTAGAAAAACCCTTGATAGTTGCGGTAAGCATACTAGAGGGTTTGATGATAAGAGCGGGACGACAGTGATTCAAAGGGATAAAGAGACAGTATCTGATTATCGGTATTTCCAAGAACCCGATTTGCCTTTAATAGAGATTGATGATTTTTATATTGATAATATTAAAAATTTAAAGTTAATTGAACTTCCATTTGATGCAAGAGTTAGGCTTAAAGATCAATATGGGCTAAGCGATTTTGATGTTATTACTTTAACATCAGATAAACACCTACTTAGATATTTTGAAGAAGCTGTTATTAATGCAAGTGATCCTAAAAAAGTAGCCAATTGGATATTGTCTGAAGTTTTAAGTGTTCTTAATGATAAAGGAATTAGTGTTCTTGAATTTAATTTGCTTCCAAGCTATATTACAGAGCTTGTTGAATTTATTGTTGCTGGTAAAATAAGTGGCAAAATGGCAAAAAAGGTGTTTTCAGAGATGATGATTAGAGAAGTTTCAGCTTCTGTTATTATAAGTGAAAATCAATTAGAGCAAGTAAGTGACAAGTTTGTTATTAAGCAGATTGTGCTTGAAGTTTTGAACGAAAATCCTAAATCAATTGAACTTTACAAAAAGGGCAAAGATCATGCTATCAAATTTATGATGGGTCAAATAATGAAAAAATCTTCAGGAAAAATTAATCCTGTACTTGCAAATGAAATTCTTTTACAAAGTTTATCAAATGTGTGATTTGTCCTTAATAAATAATTTGCCAGTGATCAAAAGGGCAAGATTTTTTTATCTTTACGATATTCATGGTAAGAGATATTTAGACTTATATTTAAATGGTGGAAAAAATTTTTTAGGCTATAGAATTCAAGGTTTAAATCGTCTTTTTAAGCAAACTATGTCGAGGGGCTTGGTATCCCCTTATCCTTCTGTTTTTAAAAATCAATTTATCAATTTAGTATTTACTTTTTTTAAAGAGGCCGGATCTGTTTATATTTTTAAACTAGAGCAAGATGCAAAAGAATTTTTATTATCTTTAACTGGTAAAGATAAAGTTTGTATGCCTTGGGAAAAAGAAGAAGGAATATATGAGTTTAAAGTAGGATTTAAGAATATTAAATATCCTATGATCTTTAATATTCCTTTGCCTGATTGTATGTCTGTTAGCATTGTTGTTATAGATAATCTTTCTAGAAAAATAGAATTTAAAGATAATTTTGATGCTGTAACTTTATCTTTGGCTAGACATACATTAAGCAAACTTTTGTTGTATAAGAAAAATCTTAATGTTGATTTTAATTCTTTTGCTACATCTTTGTTTAGAGTGATTGATAGGTATATGTTCCCTCTTTATGATGTTTGTTATCATGCTGAAATTTTTAATGAATTTTTAAAATATGGGTATTTAATTAGTCCAAATTTTAGCATTCCATCTATTGTTCCCTTGAAGTTTTCTAAAGGAGATTTGGATAATTTTAAAAAAATTTGTTTTGATCTTAAAAATAAGTTTATTGATGGACTTGACAGTGATCCTTACAAATAATACAATGAATGAGATTTATGCATAAAATTATATGTTAGGGTAATGCGCTATTATGAATAAAATAACTAATAATGTTACGATTTGGATTAAGCCAAAAACTGTTGAGAAAAAATGGTATGTAATTGATGCAGCAGATAGAATTTTAGGTAAAGTTGCTGTTGATGTTGTTAAAATTTTAAGAGGTAAGCATAAAGCTTATTATACTCCTCACCAAGATTTAGGTGACAATGTTATTATTATTAATGCTTCTAAGGTTAGGCTGACTGGGAAAAAATATCAACAAAAACTTTATTATAGGCATTCAAGATATCCGGGAGGTCTTTATTCTGACACTTTTAGAACATTGTCAGAAAGAAAGCCGTGTGCACCTCTTGAGATTGCTATTAAAGGTATGTTACCAAAAGGTCCTTTGGGGCGTGATCTTTTTAGAAATTTAAGAGTCTTTCCTGGTTCGGAGCATACTCTTAAAGCCCAAAATCCTGTAAAACTGGAATCTAATTTAAGAGGGGTAAAATGAAAAAATCAAATTTTAGCAATGTTAATTTATCAATGGGAACTGGTAGGAGAAAATCTTCTGTTGCTAGAGTTTACATTAGAGAGGGTAGTGGCAATATTAAAGTAAATAATAGAGACTTTGACTCTTACATCCAACTTGAGAATTTAAGAACAATGGCACTATCGCCTTTGGTTTTGACAAATACACTTGGAAAATATGATCTTTATATTAATGTTTATGGGGGAGGGATTTCAGGCCAATCAGGGGCAATAAGACACGGCATTTCAAGGGCTCTTTTTGAACTTGATGAATCTAATAAAATGATTTTGAGATCTAATGGGTTTTTAACAAGAGATTCAAGGAAAGTTGAACGTAAAAAATTTGGGAAGAAAAAAGCGCGAAAAAGTTTTCAATTTTCCAAAAGATAGTTTTATTTTTGATAATTTTACATTTTTATTAAGCAAAAAAAATCCCTTTTGCAGGGATTTAATTTATTTTTGCTTAATGGAATAAAACACGTTTTTACCGTGGTATTCAGCAATTGTTTCTAATTCTTCTTCTATTCTTATGAGTTGATTGTATTTTGCTATTCTATCTGTTCTTGAGAGTGAGCCAGTTTTGATTTGACCTGTTCCAAGAGCTACGACAAGATCAGCTATTGTAGTATCTTCTGTTTCTCCTGATCTGTGAGATACTATTGCTGTGTATCCTGCTTTTTTAGCCATTTCTACAGCTTCGAATGTTTCTGTTAGTGTTCCAATTTGATTGACCTTGATAAGAATTGAATTAGCAACTCCCATTTCAATTCCCTTTTTAAGAAATGAGGTATTTGTAACAAATAAATCATCTCCAACAAGTTGTATTTTGTTTCCAATTTTGTCTGTAAGTTTTTTCCATCCATCCCAATCTTCTTCGGCCATGCCATCTTCAATTGAAATAATTGGATATTTTTCTACCCATTTTGACCAATATTCAACCATTTGTTCGGAAGTAAGCTCTTCTTTTGTTGACCACTTAAGTACATATTTTTTTGTTTTTGGATCATAAAGCTCAGATGTTGCTGGATCAAGAGCTATTGCTATGTCTTTCCCTGGTTCATAACCCGCTTTCTTTATTGCTTCTATAATCACTTCGCAGGCTTCTTCATTTGATTTTAAATTGGGCGCAAATCCCCCTTCATCCCCAACAGAAGTTGCATATCCTTTGCTATTTAAAATGCCTTTTAATGTGTGAAAAACTTCTGCCGCCATTCTTATTGCCTCGCTGAAAGTTTTTGCTCCTACGGGCATTATCATAAATTCCTGAAAATCAACAGAGTTGTCAGAATGTGCACCACCATTAATAATATTACACATGGGTGTAGGCAAAATGTTAGCTTTGTAAGCTCCAAGATATTGATAAACCTTAAGTCCAAGGTACTTTGCAGCAGCTTTAGCTGTAGCCATTGAAACCGCTAAGATTGCATTAGCACCAAGCTTTTCTTTTGTAGGGGTGCCATCAAGTTCAAGCATTTTTCTGTCGATTGCAACCTGATTTAAGGCACTCATACCTTCAAGTTCTGGGGCAATTATGTTTTTTATATTTTCAATTGCTTTTAAAACTCCTTTTCCCATATATATAGACTTATCACCATCTCTAAGCTCAACAGCTTCGTTAATTCCTGTTGATGCGCCTGATGGTACGGCAGATCTTCCGCAAGTTCCATCTTCTAAAATGACATCAGCCTCAACTGTTGGATTCCCCCTGGAATCAATAATTTGTCTGGCTTTAATTTCATAAATGTGAAAACCCATTTTTGTACTCCTCGTATTATTTACTTTAATGTATGTTTTTAGTATAATGTTAAAAAGTTTAAATGTGTAGTATTTTGTCAAAAGAATTATTGTGAGCTTTGTATATAATCTATGAAAGAAAGGTGTTTGTATTTATTGGTTTTTGTAGCTTTATGTGTTAACAATCTTTTTTCAGATGATTATATAATGTATGATTTTGATTTGAGTTTAAATGAATTTTTAGAAGTTTCAACAAGAAAAGACAATTTTGAACCTATGGTTGATTCCAATCGTATATTATTGTTTTATCCTCCCAATAAGGAAATTAGAAAAATTTTTGCTGCTTTTGACTTTGATCAGTATTCTAAGAAATATTTATTCAAAAAAAATGAGTATGGAATTTTTTTTGTTAAAGTTAATATTCCTCATGGTACAAGCGATATAAAATATAGGCTTATTATAGACGGTGTTTGGACTAATGATGAGTATAATAAAAATGTGGTTTATAATGAGGATTTAATCCCATTTTCTAAAATTGAGGTTGCTAAAGAGAAATCTAGTTATATTTCTTTGAGAAATCCAATACAATCATATGATAATAATGAGATTGAAATTTTTTATATAGGTCGTCCTGGACAAATAGTTACAATAGCTGGTAGTTTTAATAATTTTAATCCTTTTTTAAATAGGCTTATTGAAAAAGAAGACAATAAGGGAATTTATACTATTAGGCTTAAAAATTTACCCAAGGATAGAATTTATTATTATTTTATTGATTCTGGTAACAAAGTAATAGATAAAAATAATGTTAATAGAATTAATTTATACTTTGTTGAAGGGATTGATAATAAAATAGATTTTGAAGTCTCCTATTTTGACCACAAATAAGCTTTTTAATTGTTTATTTGTTCATTTCATCAAAAAGGTATTTAGATACAAAGTGATCTTTTTCTACTTCTTCAAGTTTTGGGTGTTCCTGGGTTGATAAATGAATTTTTCTAATGTTTGCTAGAGTTTGCTCGTCTAGTTTTATATTTTTATTTTTTCTTTTTTCAGGGTTGATTTCAGGGATTGATGCTATTAGCATT
This sequence comes from [Borrelia] tanukii, assembly GCF_030436345.1. Lineage (GTDB taxonomy): Bacteria > Spirochaetota > Spirochaetia > Borreliales > Borreliaceae > Borreliella > Borreliella tanukii. The sequence continues at coordinate 342,670 of NZ_CP124038.1, read as the reverse complement.
TTAGTATATGGATGAATTGGGTTTGAAAATAGTGTTTCTCTGGGTGCAAGTTCTAGAATAACTCCGAGGTACATTACAGCGATTTTATCACTCATATATTTTACTACAGCAAGATCGTGAGAAATGAATAAATAAGACAAATTGAATTCTTTTTGTAGGTTTTTTAGTAAATTCAAAATTTGAGCTCTGATTGATACATCAAGTGCAGAAACGGCTTCGTCTAAAAGTAAAAGTTTAGGATTTAAAGCTAGTGCTCTGGCAATTCCTATTCTTTGTCTTTGTCCACCAGAAAATTCATGAGGATATCTAGCTAACATACTTTTATGTAACCCAACAATATCTGTTAATTCATTTACCCTTTGCTCTATTTCTTTTTTTGTTTTTGGAAGAATTTTGTTTTCATTGTATATTTCTAGTGGCTCTGCTATTATTTCTTTTATTGTCATTCTTGGATCAAGTGAAGTGTGAGGATCTTGGAATACCATTTGCATATCTTTTTTTGTTTTTAAGAGTTCTTTTTTTGAAAGTTTAGTTATGTTTTTCCCGTTAAAGTAAATATTTCCAGAAGTTGGTGTGTAAAGCTGCATTATTGAGCGAAGAGTAGTAGATTTTCCGCAGCCAGATTCTCCCACGAGTCCTAGAGTTTTATTTTTTTCAACTTCAAAGCTAATATTGTTTACGGCATTTACTTTTTGTTTGTTTTTCCAAAATAAAAAATCTTCTCCAGTTATGAATGTTTGTATTAAATTTTCTACTTTAAGAATTATTTCGTTTTTGCTGTTCATTTAAAACTCCTCAATACTGGTTTTTGTGATATTAATAGGATTTTCTTTTATTGAATAAAGTTTTTTATTTGGATCGTGTTCTAGTGTAAGAATTGATTTTAAAAGTCCAATAGTGTAGGGGTGTTTAGGATTATTGAATATTTCCTCTACTGTTCCTTCTTCTACAATTTTCCCTTGGTACATGACAGATACCGTATCGCAAATTTCAGCAACAACCGCAAGATCATGCGTTATAAATATGGTAGAAGTATTGAATTTTTTAGATAAGTTTTTGATTAATAATAATATTTGCTCTTGGATTGTAACATCAAGGGCTGTTGTAGGTTCATCTGCTATTAGTAAGGATGGATGACAGCTTAGCGCCATGGCAATCATTACTCTTTGTCTCATTCCTCCTGAAAATTGATGGGGGAAATGTTTTATTCTCTCTTCTGCGTTTACAACACCAACAGTTTTTAACATTTCTATTGCTTTTTCTTTGGCTTCTTTTTTCCCTAATTTTTGATGTAAGATTATTGTTTCTTCAAGTTGAGTTGATATTCTTAAAAATGGGTTAAGTGAAGTCATTGGATCTTGAAATATCATTGATATTTTATTTCCTCTGATTTTTAAAAGTTCTTTTTCGCTAAGTTTTAGAAGATCTTGATTTTCAAATAGTATTTCTCCACTTTTATATACTGTTGTAAGTTCTGGTAATAATTTTAAAATAGCCATGCTTGTTACGGATTTTCCACTTCCAGATTCTCCAACAATAGCTCTAATTTCTCCTCTTTTTACAGATAGGTTAATATTGTTTACGGGATGAATTGTTGTATGTTTTAATCTAAATTCAATTGATAAATTTTTTATTTCTAATATATTGTCTTTTTCCATTCAATTTCTCCTTAGATGCTGTCTTTTGGATCAAATGCATCTCTTAACCCGTCACCTAAAAAGTTCATAAATAATAAAAATATTGTCATGACTATAGCCGGAATAAAAACTTTCCATGGATATTCGACAAATGTAGCAATTCCATTTTGCACTAATTCTCCCCAGCTTGTCATTGGAGCTGAAATTCCAAGTCCTAAAAAGGATAAAAATGCTTCAGCCATAATAAAGCTTGGAACTCTTATTGTTGTGAATATAACTATCATTCCAATGCTATTGGGGATTAAGTGCTTTAAAATTATTCTTTGATTTGTTGCACCAAAGGTTTTGGCTGCTTGTATAAATTCTGAACTTGACAGTGATTGTACTTGGCCTCGTACAACCCTAGCTACTGTTAACCACGATACAAATGCAAGTGCTATGAATAATCCTATTATGCTTCTTTCCATTATTGACATTAGTATTATCACAATAAGTAAATAGGGCAATACATAAAGAATTTCGATTGTTTTGGTGATTATTTTGTCAGGCAATCCCCCAAAAAATCCAGCTATTGAACCCAGAATAGTTCCTATTATCATGGACAAAAAAGCTCCAATAAATCCTACAGAAAGAGAGATTTGGCTGCCTTGTATTAATCTTGCAAGCAAATCTCGTCCAAGATTGTCTGTACCAAGTAAATATACTCTTTGATGTATTTTTACTTCTTTTTTATCTATTATTTGAACTTCATTTTTTATTTTTATTTTTATGTCTTCGAGTTTTTTTAGTTCCGCTTCATTTATTTCTCTTTTTTCTTTTTTTGCTAATTTTTCAATAAATTTTTTTTCTTTCTTGTACCATAGTTCTCCAGCAGCCTGAAAAGATGGTGGTAAATCGGAATGCTCTACTATTTGGGTATGGTATTTATATATTGGCAATATTGGTTGCAGAATAGCAATTAAGATATAAAATCCAATTACAAAAAGACTGCCGAATGCTAGTTTATTTTCTTTAAATCTTGACCAAGCTCTTCTTTCGAGTTTAGAATTGTTTGTTTTGTTTTGTTTTTCAAGGCTATTCATTTTGATTTTCTCCTATACTCTTGGATCTAGCATTTTATATATAATGTCTGATATTAATATGGAAATAAGCAGTATTATTGAATATACTAACAGTCCCCCCATTAATACCGGGTAATCTCTGTTTAGTGCTGATTCTGTTATAAACATTCCCATTCCAGCAATTCTAAATATTTTTTCAATAACCACGCTTCCAGAGATTATAGCGGCAAATGCTGGACCTATATAACTTACTACAGGTAGCATTGCTCCTCTTAACATGTGCTTTATAACTATCTTTCTAAAGCTTAGTCCTTTTGCACGTGCAGTTCTTATAAAGTCGCTTTGTATTATTTCTAACATTGAACCTCTGATTATTCTTGCAAAAATAGCTATATTGGGCATGCTAAGAGTTATTATAGGTAAAATTAAATTTAAAAATCCGCCTCTTTCTGTAATCCATCCGGAGGTGTAAAGTAAGCCCCATTTAATTGCAAAAAAGTATTGTAAAATTGGTCCTATTACGAATAATGGTATAGAAATCCCCAATATTGCTATTGATGTTATTATATAATCTATATAATTATTTTTATAAATAGCAGCTAATATTCCTATTGGTATTCCTATTGATAGTGATATGATGAGGGATATTACCCCGAGTGTAAGTGATTTTGGAAATCCTAATTTTATGTATTGATTAACTGTAAGGTCTTTCTTTTTTAGAGAAGGCCCCAGATCTCCTTTGAGAACGTTTGAAATATAATAAAAGGCTTGAATATAAAAAGGTTTGTCAAGATGATATTTTTCCATCAATCTTGCTTTTACTTGAGGATCAATAGGTTTCTCAGAATCAAATGGGCTTCCAGGGGCCATTCGCATTACAAAAAAGCATAAAAAAATTATTGCTAGTAAAGTCGGTATTATTCCTATTATTTTTTTTAAAGTAAACTTTAACATTTTTGCTCCTTTGTAAATGGGTAATTGGCAACATTATGTATTAGTCAATTATATCATATAGTATTTATTGTTTTTCAAGCTATAACTGATAATTTTTGATAGATAAGAGTGTCTTAGATTTTTTAATTTTTATTTAAAATTTTATTATGTTAATTAGAGAGGATTGTTTTTTTGTTTAAGATTCTAAAGTATTTTACCTTAGAATCTTAAAATATTATTTGTGTATTTTTGCTTTAAACAAGGCTGTACTCTTAAGTGTCATTTGCCCAGTTTCGCTTTTACATTAGGCTTCAATATTATTTTTAATTATATATTGAAGCCTTTTTGAAAAATTAATTAATTTTGTTTTGCATTTTTAATTGGTTTTAATTCAGAAAAATAATAAACCTCTGATACATTAGGACTCCATCCAGTCCATTTATCGTTTCTGAAAAGATAGTGTCCAGAATATATGTATATTGGTGCGGCAGGAAAATCTTTTTCAATTATTATCTCTTCTGCTTGTCTGAGTATTTTTTTCCTTTTTATGGGATCTTTTTCAAAATCCGATTCTCTGACGAGTTTATCAAATTCTGAGTTTGAATATCTGTACGACGCAAGTTGCGAATTTTCGCTTGTGAATATAGTAAAGTATGTATGTGGATCCAAATATTCTCCAATGCGCCCAATCCTTATTATTTCAAAATTACCCGTATTTCTACTATTGGTAAGAACAGGCCAATTTTCATTAGTAAGCATAATATTTATATTTAAAATTTTTTTCCATTGGTTTTGAATAAATGAAGCAATTTTTTTATGAGTTTCGTTTGTATTATATTTTAGCGTTAGTGTTGGAAACCCTTTACCATTCGGATATCCAGCTTTTGTTAAAAGTTTTTTAGATTTTTCAGGATCAAATAAAGCTAATTTTTTACCGTAATTGTAATTTTCAAGATTAGGGGTTATTTCTCTTGTGGGAACTGTACCATCATTGAGTACTTTGTAAGTTAAAGTTTCTCTGTCAATAGCTAACGTTAAAGCTTCTCTAACTCGAGCATCGTCAAGGGGTTTTATTTTTGTATTAAATGAGTATAAATAAATCGCATTACTTTTGTGTTGATAATAGTCATTTTGTATTTTTATTTCATTTACAATGTCCGGCGGGATGCTGTTGAAAATAGCATCAATTTCGTTGTTTTTGTACATATTATATACAGTTAGATCATTGTCAGATGTAATGTAGACAAGCTCTTCAAGTTCTACTTCTTTTGCATTGTAATAGTGTTCGTTTTTTTCAAATATAATTTTTTCATTAGGTAATCTTTTTTTTAATTTAAAAGGACCACTGGTAACCATGTTCTCAGGGTTTGTCCAATTTCCCTGATGTTTTTCAATAACATGAATAGGTACTGGCATGAAAGAATGATGTAGAAGTAATTCAAGAAAATAGGGTTTTGGAGATGTTAGTGTTATTTCCAATGTTTTACTATCAATTGCTTTAATTCCAAGTTCAGAATCAGACACTTTTCCATCAAAGTACTCTTGTCCATTTTTTATTATTGATTTTACCATATCAACATTTGTAGATTCTGTTGTTTTATTTAAAATTCTTAAAAAAGATTTTCTTATCCCTTCAGCAGTAATTGAAACTCCATCGCTCCAAACAAGATTATCTCTTAGGTAAAATTGATATGTTTTTTTATCTTTTGAGACCTCCCAATTTTTAGCAAGTCCAGGCTTAAGCTTTCCCGTTTTAGTATTTAATGTTAAGAGCCCTGAGAATACTTGCTCCAAAATTCTTGCTCCTATTGTCTCATCTACCAAGTGTGGATCAAGTGACGAAGGTGCGCCTCCTATGTATACTTTAAATGTTAATTTTTCTTTTTCTGAATTGCTATTGCATGCAATCAGAGACACAGCAAGCATAATTAGTGCTGCTATCTTAAATTTTTTACCTATTGTTTCAGTTTTATTAAAGTTCATATTTTAACCTTTTCTCCAAATTAAAATTATTTATGAATTTTAAGCTATCTTTTTTTTAGAAGAAAGTCAATAAAAAATCGTCTATTGATTTATTTTTTATAGACGATTTTTGTTTAATTAAATATTAATTATTTATTTTTTTAATTTTAGTTGAGACAAATCAAATCTTTCTGAAATATTAGTATTCCAGCCTGTCCACTTGTCATTTCTGAAGAGGTAACTATTTCCGTATATGTATATTGGTGCAATTGGAAAATCTTTTTCAATAATTATCTCTTCTGCTTGTCTTAAGATGTCTTGTCTTTTTATTGGATCAAGTTCAAGATCAGATTTCTTAATAAGTTCGTTATATTCTGGGTTTGAGTAATTGTGAGATGAAAATTGCGTGTATCCTTGTGTGAATATGCTTAAAAATGTTGAAGGATCAGCGTAATCGCCTACCCACCCTGCTCTTGCTATTTCGTAATTTCCATTTGCTTTAGTGTTTAAATAAGTTGTCCATTCTTCGTTTTCAAGTTCCACATTAATATTTAAATTTTTTTTCCATTGGTTTTGAATAAATTCACAAATTTTTCTATTTGCTTCGCTTGTATTATATATTAATTTTAAAATAGGAAATCCATCCCCATTAGGATAACCAGCTTCAGCTAGAAGGGTTTTTGCAACCTCAGGATTAAATAATTCTAAATTTTTTGCATAAGAATATGAGCTAAAGTTAGGAGTTGCCCTTCTTGTAGGAATAGTGCCATTGTCAAGAACTTTATATGTGAGCGTTTCTCTATCAATAGCAAGAGTTAAAGCTTTTCTAATTTTAACATTATCAAGTGGTTTAATGTGTGTGTTGAATGCGCAAAAGTATAGGGCATTAACAGCTGATGAGTAATAATCGCTTCTTAGTTTTAGATCTTTAATTAAATCGGGTGGTATGGATCCAAAGATTGCATCTAATTCTTTATTTTCATACATTTTATATGCTGTTGAGTTGTCATTTGTTGTATAAAATGTAATTTCTTGTACTTCCACTTCGTTTGAGTTGTAGTATTTATCATTTTTTTCAAACACATATTTTTCGTTAGGAACTCTTTCTTTTAATTTAAAAGGACCACTGGTAACCATGTTCTCAGGGCTTGTCCAGCTTTGTCCGTACTTTTCGGTAATGTGAATTGGTATTGGAATAAATGATTGGTGTACTAACATGTCAATAAAATAGGGTTTTGGCGATTCCAATGTTATTTCTAATGTTTTTTCATCAATTGCTCTAATTCCAAGTTCGGAGTCAGGCACTTGTTCGTCAAAATATTTTTGACCATTTTTAATTGCTGATTTAACCATTTCAACATACTTTGAGCCAGTTTCTTTATTTAAAATTCTAAGATAAGATTTTCTAATTCCTTCTGCAGTGATTGCAACTCCATCACTCCAGGTAATTTTTTCTCTTAGAGTAAATGTGTAAACTGTTCCGTCAGAAGAGATATCCCAGGTTTTTGCAAGTCCGGGCTTGTTTCCCCCTGTTTTAGGATCGCCTGTAATAAGCCCTTTAAACATTGTGTCTATCATTTTTGATGCGACATTATCGTCTGCTAATTGGGGGTCAAGGCTGCTTGGTTCTGCCCCCAAGCTTATTTTAAATGATACTCCTTCTTGTTTTTCCTCTTTATTACAACAAAGAAAAGTTAGAAAAAATATTATTGAAAATAATGTTTTTTGTAATTTCATAATTTTTTATACCTCCGTTTTGAAGTTAATTTTAATTTTATAATTGCTCTTCCGCAGATATTAATTTTAAATCTTAATTTTAAAATTACTTATTTTATTATTTTTTAGTTTTAATATCTTCATATAAATAGCTTTCTGCAATATTTGGTATCCACCCTGTCCATTTATCATTTCTGAAAAGGTAATGAGATTTGGGTATATATAAGGGCGCCACAGGGAAATCTTTTTCTACTATTATTGCTTCAGCTTCTCTTAGAATATCTTGTCTTTTTATTGGATCAAGTTCCAAATTAGATTTTCTTATTAAATCATCATACTCTTTGTTCGAATATTTGTATGCTCCAAAAAAATGATTTTCTGTTGTAAATAAGCTTTCTAGGAATGTTAAAGGGTCAAAATAGTCTCCTATCCATCCCATGTTTGAAATTTGGTAATTTCCAGTTCTTCTGCTTCCTAAAAAGGTAGTCCATTCTTCATTCTCGATTTCTATGTTAATGTTTAGGATTTTTTTAAATTGTTCTTGTAAGAATTCTGTTACTATTGAGCTTCCTCCACCTTTTGAGATTTTATATTTTAATGTGGGAAAGCCTTTTCCATCTGGATATCCAGCTTCAGCTAAAAGTTTTTTTGCATTCTTAGGATCGAATAATATTAGCTTTTTCCCATAAGAATAATCATCAAATTTTGGAGTTAAATTTCTTGTTGGATCTGAACTCCCTTTTAAAACTATTTTAGATAAAGTTTCTCTGTCAATAGCAAGTGAGAGGGCTTGTCGAACTTTTAAATTGTCTAGTGGTTTTAGGGATGTATTGAATATCATGTATGACATTGCATTTTTTAATCCTGAGTAATAATCTTCTCTTATTTTAATTTCTTCTAAATTATTATTTTTTTCTGCTCCTTGTAAAAAATCAATTTCACCGTTTATGTACATATTGTAAGCTACGCTACCTTCTATTGGGTAAAATATTACCTCATCAATTTCTACATTTTTTGCATTATAATATTTTTCATTTTTTTCTATTACGATTTTATCATTAATTAGTCTTTCCTTGAGTTTGTATGCGCCACTAACAACTATATTTTCAGGATTTGTCCAATTTTCTCCGTATTTTTCAACAATATGCATTGGAATTGGTATGTATGCTGAGTTTGTTAGCATATCGGGAAAATAAGGCTTTGGAGATGTTAGTGTTATTTCTAAGGTTTTGCTGTCAATAGCTTTTATGCCAAGCTCAGATTCAGAGACCGTCTCATCAAAATATTCTTGTGCGTTTTTTATTGTAGATTTTACTAAATTAGCATACAATGCAGCTGTTTTTTTATTTAAAATTCTTAAATATGATTTTTTTATCTCCTCAGCAGTAATGGCAACCCCATCGCTCCAAACTATATTTTCTCTTAGGTGAAATGTGTAAATAGTTCCGTTATTAGTAATATTCCAACTTTTTGCAAGTCCCGGTTTATATTTTCCAGTTTGTGAATCTTTTACTACTAGGCCTAAGAATAGGTTTATAATGATATTGCTACCGTAAAGGTCTGTTGAGAGCTGAGGATCAAGTGATGATGGTTCGGTTAAATTTGATGCTCTAAAAATTATTTTTTCTTTTGCAGTATTATTGGTACAAGCTATTAAAGAAAAAATAGTTAGCATTAAAGCTATTTTTGTGTATTTCATGGGATTTTCCTTTTTCAATATTTTACATACTTATTGTGTTAACTCTTTATTAATCTTTTTAATAAAGAAAATTTACTCTGCTCTACTTTTAAGTATGTACGTCTCCTGGTACTTTGATTTAATTTTATATTTAAATTTTACTTTAATTTTTACAATAAAAAAAGTCTAATAAATTGAATAGTTTTAGTGTTATTTTGCTCATTGGTGTAAGCTAAAATTTTACTTTAATTTGTGTAATAAATAAGGTATAATGGGTGTGAAATGTTTTCAAAAATGTGTGCTTGTTTAATATTGGTTATTTATTGCTAGCTTTATAGAGTTGTTTGTTCGTAATAAATAAAATGATGTAACTAATGATTAAGTGGCAAAATAGAATGCTTTTAAAGGTGCTAGTTTTATGTTTGTACAAAATGAAAGTTTTGATAAATATTTTAAAGATATGGAAAGCGACTTTGTAAGTCAATTTAAGTCTGTTGAAAATGTTAATTATTTAGATAAATCTTATCGTAGTGCAGATCTTAATAGTAGAAGATTGGTAGATAGAATGATAGAGCGACTTCTTGAGGATGGATCTACTATTGTTGGTATGCAAAATATTTTAGAACTTTATCAAAAGGTCAAATCTGGCAAGTCTTCAATTATATTAATGGAGCATTACAGTAATTTTGATTTTCCCTGTTTCCAATTTTTACTTTACAAAATGGGTTATCATGATATTGCAGATCATATTATTCCAATAGCCGGAGTTAAGCTTTTCAGAGATAATTTATTTGTTAAAACTCTTTCTTTGGGATACAATGCAATATTAGTGTATCCGCCGCATGCATTTGTTGGGGTTGGTGCAGAGCATGCTAGGCAAAGACGTGTTTTTAATGCTAATTCTATGAAATATATTTATGAAAAGAAAAATAGTGGATACATTATACTGATTTTTCCCACAGCTACTAGATATAGAAAAGGAAAGCCCGAAACGAAAAAAATAATTTTAGAAATTGGTAATTATTTTAAAATTTTTGATTATTATTTGATGATTGGAGTCAATGGAAATGTTTTAGAAGTTTCTGAAGATGGAGATATGTCTCATGATGTTTTTAAAAGAGACACTCTTATATATAATGCTGACAAAGTTATAAGTATTGATGATTATAGAGGTAAAATTTTAAACACTTTAAAAGATTGTAAGACAGAGGCTACAAAGGAAGTTTTGGGTTTAAAAATTGCTAAAGATTTAGAAAATCGATTTAATCTGCTTCATGCAGAAGGTCTTGAAGTGTATAAAAAGAGTTTTTGATGAGCTAGGAACTTGATTGCAATATGCCTGATATAGATAAGATAAAACAGTTTAAGAGAGAAATATTAGACAATCTTTCTAATGAAAGATTGTCTAAAGAATCTTTTGGTGTGAGTATGGATGTTAAGCTTCCTGAGCCTGGAGAGAGCATTGTTCCCTGGATAGGTGAAGATCTTAGTTTAGAGGAAAATGATGATGAGCTTGATTTAAATTTCATGCTTGATGCTCTTGAGAATGAGGATAAATTGTCTTACTCTGATATTTTTAATGACAATTTACCCTCAAGTAGTTCTGACTTGAGTATTGATATGGATTCAGAGCTTTCAACTTTGGATAATGATTTTGATGTTTCTTCTAGCGATTCTTTTGAAAGTAACATTGACAAAGTTCTTGATGATAATTCTATTGATTTAGAAGCTGCTTCTAAACTTGATTTTGATAAGTTGATTGATTCTTCAGAACTAAGTTCTGAAGAATCAATCAACAATCAAGGCAATGATAATTTTTTTGAGGCTGGTAATGATTCTTTTGTTTCGGTGGATGATGATTTTTTACAATCCAATAAATCCAATGAAGTTAACATTGATGATACTTTAAATGACAAAAGCCAGACAGACGAACAAGCAGAGATGTTTGTTGAAGACAATTTAAATTTAAGTACTGATGAGAGTGATTTTGAAAATGTTGCAGATGATTTTAAATTTTTAGAGTATGACCAAACTTCAAATTCTAAGCGATTAGAATTTAAAGTTAATTATCCATTATTTTTAAAGCATTTAAATTCCTATCCTAGAAATTTAAGAATTGCAATTGCTGAGGCTTTAACCAAGGAAAATATTTCAAAGTATAAACTTGAAGCGTTAATTGATCTTGTTGAAAGCAATAAAAAAAGGTTGAAATTTATTGCTAAATTTGTAGGGGATATTGTTGGGCGATCTATTAAATTGCCTGTAATTTATTTTAAGGCGGAAGAATTTAGCAAGCTTCAGCAAAAATTGAGCTATAGAGTATCAAGAGCTTTGTTGCCTTTGATAAAAATAGCTTCTTTGTTTATTGTTTTAGTCTTAGTTTCTTTTTACTTTATAGTAGATGTAGTATTTTTTTATGTTGCCTCTGAGAGCAAGTATAAAGAGGGTATAGAATATATATATGCAAATAAAAGAGAGCTTGCAAAAGCTATCTTTAGAGACGCTTATTACATTAGGCCTGATGATAAATGGTTTATCAATTATGCTAAAGCGTTTGAAGATATTAGAGATTTTGATAGTGCTGAAGAGAAATATGAGGAATTGTTTACAATTGAGCCTTTTTCTAAAAATTCTGCAAGTAGAAGGCGAAAAAAGTTTAATAAGGAAGGATATGTTGCATATGCTTCTATGAAAATTAGTCTTGGAGAATATTCTCAAGCTAATTCAATACTTGATGAGGTTATATCTTACGATCTTTATGATTATGATGCTTTATTGTTAAAGGGAGATAATTATTTTAAATGGGCTAAAACAAATCCTAACTATTATAAAGATAGTATTAATAGCTATACGGTTGTACTTTCTAAGTATGGACAAAAAAAGGAAATTTTATTTAAACTTTTCAATGCTTATATTGAAGCTGGTTTAGATACTGAATCTGATAATGTTAATAATTTTATTAAGTCAAATGAAATTACAGATGTGGATGAAGTTGTTTACACAAAATATGCTAAAAATCTGGTAGATAAGTATATTTCTTTTGTAACTTATAATCAAAGGGCAAATAATCTTGCTATAAACTTAAATTATCTTAATGGGCAAACAAATTTATTGAATAAGGAATTCTCTGATTTCAAAAGAAATGATGGCAGAACTATTTTTAAGCTTGACAATAATGTTAATATGAATTCAGAGATTGAATACGTTCTTAGAAAAATATTAAATAAAAATCCCAATTACGATAAGGCACTTTTTGAAAGTGGAAGATATTCGTATTACATAGGAGATTTCAAGAAAGCCGAAGTATATTTGCTTAAAGCATTAAATAGTTTTAGGCAGAAAAATTCAATTGAAGATGCTGGAGACAAGATATTGGCTTATAAAATTTTAGCAGACATTTATGAAAAATCCAAAGATTCTCTTAGAGCTAGTAATATTATTGGTTTAGCCTTGAATGATTATTCTTTTTATAAAAAACACAATCTTATAAAAGGATCTAAGGAAATTTCTTCAATTTATGAAAAGCAAGGTGATATTCTTAGATCTTTAAATGACTTTAAATCTGCGATATCTTCTTATAAATTGGCAATAAATGAGGGTGTTGATTATCCAGATGTTTACTATAAAGTTGGATTACTTAGTTACAGAGAAAATAATTATGATGATGCATTGAAATATTTATTTAAAGTAGAGAGCATGGCGGGGTTTTCAAATAGTAACGAAGTTTTAAATTCTATTGCCTTAACTCTTTATAAGACAGGTGATTTTTTAGCTTCCAGAAGCTATTATTTAAGGGTTATGCAAAATTTAGAACTAGAAAAGGCCAATGTTTTGAATTTTAATCCCAAAGAAAATGATTATCATAAAATTCTTTTACTAAAAGAAATTGAGACTTATAATAATCTTGGAGTTGTAGAAGTAATGGCATCTTTTTCATCTATAAGAGATACTAAACTTTTTAATTCTGGGATTAGCAATTTAAGCGAATCAGCTAAGATTTTTGATATATTAAATAGAGATGAAGATATGGTAAAAAGTGTTAAAAAAGATCTTGCTAGTTTGAATCTTAGGAATATTTTCAAGAATAGTTTTTCTAAATCGAATGTTTTGTTTTATGAAAATTTATCCGAAAAACTTTAATTATAGGCCTTATTTATTGGTTTTGAGTTGTTTATAGGGTGGTTTCCTTATGAAGAAAATTTTTTTATTTTTTTTTATTAGCTTTTATTTGTTTGGACTTGAAGATGGTTCTTTGAAAATTGGCATTGATGATGTTTATGTTGAGGCCCATGAAGAGGGATTTCATCTTTTTATTAGAAAAAAACCTTCAATTAAATCAGTAATATTGACAGAGTCTTTTGAAATTCCCGATAAGAAAAAAGATGTGGCTACTTATTCATTTCGTACATTAAGCTATAATAAGGTTAATGGAGATGAAATTCGAATTTTAAATGGAAGAGTTATCAAAAATAAAGAACTTTTGTCATTAACATCTTCTACGCCTGTTCCTAATAAGAAGTTTGGAGAAGCTTTTCATATATTGATTCCAAAAAAATTAAAATATGGATTTCCAAATTTTTCGACAAGAAGTGGTGAGATTGATTTAGAAATATTAAAAAATAAAAAAGAGCCCTTTTGGTTTTCTATAAGATCTTTTGAGAAAAAATATAATGATTATTTAGGCAAATATCAAGACAATGCTTATGAATTGCTTTTCAAGGATGATCAAAATCAAGGGAAAATTGAATTTAATGAATTAAAGGATACTTTTACAAAATTTTCGGATGAAGTTGTTATTGCTAAGGATGGCATTGATATTGTTGATAAAATAAAAAAAATTTTAAAAAACTCAGAAGATTCAGTTTATGATTTAGATCTAGTTCTTGTTGTTGATGTTACTGACAGTATGAAAAGTAATATTGAGATTCTAAAAGAGCATTTATTTTCAATAATAGAGCCCCAATTACAAAAGTTTAAATCTTATAGAATAGGTCTTGTTTTTTATAAAGACTATCTTGAAGATTTTTTAACCAAAGCTTTTGATTTTAATACGATTCCTTATTTAAATAATATTCTTAAATATGTTAATGTTGGTGGTGGTGGAGATTATCCAGAAGCTGTGTTTGAGGGGATTGATGCTGCCGTAACTCAGTTTGATTGGCGAGCAGAAAGAAGATTTGTTATTGTCATAGGGGATGCTCCTCCTCATGAATATCCAAGAGGGTCTGTTGTTTATGAGGATGTTATCAATTCTGCAAAGGAAAAAGATATTACAATTTATGGAATAATATTTCAGTAAAAATCTTTATTTTTTTAAATTATTATTTTCTATTTTATTTAATATTTTTTTAGCCAAAGGCTTAATCCATTTGGGCATTTCCATTTTATTTTCTATTAGCTCTTCAAATATTTTTTTTGCTTTTTCTGTTTTGTTTATTGTGTAGTATATGAATGCAATTTCATATTTACCAGTAGCAACTACATTTGGATTGTGAGCGAAATTTTGAATCATTTTTTCGTATGCTTTTAATGCAGAGTTGTAATCATTAACATTGATAGCCTTTTGAGCTTCTCTAAGGTAAACCTCATAAGGAGTTTCTTTTGTTAATTTCTCTAAGTTAATTGTATAGCATGAAATAAGTATTAAGCTTAATAATGTTAGTTTCTTCATTTCCTGTCTCTTTTAGAATGTTTTTATTATTTAATTTTATTAAATATAAAATAAGATAGCAAGGCCCTTAGGCCTTGCTATAAGATTGTTTTTTCTTTATTTGGCAGGAATTATTATTTTCCAGTTAGAATGAATCAGATCTGGATTTTGTATTTTTTGTCTGTTTGCAAACCAAATTTTTGGCCATAGGTAAGGATCGTTGTATAATTTCTTAGAAATGCCCCATAAGGTATTGCCTATTTTTATTACATAAAGCTCACTGCTTGCATTGCTTTGATAAGCTTCTAGATATCTTGCAGATTCTAAAAATAATTCATTGGCAAGTCTAAAGTTTTTGACATTTTTAGCCTCAACCCCTTTTTCCCATAATTTTCTAGATCGCTCAATAAGTTCTAGTGTTTTAAATTGTTCTTGGGGTTTAGAGTTTTTTGCTGTTTCTATCCTTTCTTCGTATGCTAGTACTATTGGAGTTGGAATTTTTGTTTCTCCAAGAAGATAAATGCCCCCATTGATATTTAAAAGATTTAGGTGACTGTTTCTTTCCTTAATAAATGCTCTACCATTCCATGGTGATGGCTTGATGAGCTTGTTGTTGCTATAAATTGGCAAGTTAGAAGCTGCTTCAAGCGCCTTTAATTGTTTGTACATTCTCTCATCAGTTTCTTTTAAAGCTTTAGCTTCTTTAGCATTTTTTGCTGCTTGTTGTGCTCTGTTGAATGCTTTGCTATACATGTCAAGGGCACTGTCAAGATCGTAATTTTTATATTTTCTTGTTGCTTCAAAATACAAGTTATTTACTTCATCTATTTCCAACGGAATCCATACATATGCTTCATTTGCTTCTGCATCGTTTAGATACTTTTCAATATTTTCTTTAAGGTAATTTGTTTTTTCTTTTTTTTCTTTTGTTTCTTTTATTATTGTTTTGTACCTTTCAAGTACCTTGAGCGCAATTTCATTTCCTTCTGTTGTTTTTCTTTTAGAAAAATTTTGCTTCATTACTTCTTCTAATTTTTCAGCCTCATTAAACTCTTTAGAATAAAAAAGATGCCCTCTCTCTCTTATTAGTTCATTTTTAATGTCTTTTATATCTCTTAATTGAAAATTTTTATTAACTGGCTGTGCAATTTTAGCATTTTTGTTTTCTCTTGCTTCTGGAGGCGTTTTGCATGCAATAAAAGAGATTGTCGCTACAATGCCCAGCATCAATATTAATTTATTCTTTATATTCATAAATACACCCTTCTTATTAATTTATTCTTTATATTCATAAATACACCCTTTTAACAACTTGGCTTCTATTATCTTTAAAGTAAGAACCTCTAAATATTAACGTTCCTTTTTTTTGCTATTTTATTATTATAGCAATAATAGTATGTCAATAAAAACTTAAAAAAACTTAATATTTTTAATCCTTAAATTAAATTATAGTTCTTTTTCATCATTGTTCAAAGTGTAATAAATTTATGTAAAACAAGGTATAATTAAGCTTATAAGTTTTTCAAAGATCAGGAGAACTATATTTTTAGAATATATCATTTTGTCCTTTTGATATTGCTTTCAAGTAGGGCGCTGTTTTCTCAAGTAGCAGTTGTAAAAGAAATAGAAGGTAAAGTTGGTGTTGTTAGAAATACATTTTCTGTTAAGCTAGATTTAGATGACGAAATTTTTGAATACGATTTTATCGAAGTTGGAGAAAATTCAAAGCTCAAAATAAATTTATACGAAATAAACGGTATTTCTGCAGATTTAATTTTTTATTCCAATACAAATAGTTTTGTGTTTTATTCTTCTCTTAAAGATTTGCAAGATGCAAAAATATATTTATTTAGAGGAAGTGTTGATGCTGTAATTCATAATATTGTCAAAGGATCTTCATTTTCTGTTGTTATAAATAATAATTTGTTTAAAACTGAAAATACGTCAAAATTTTATGTCAACAGTGATTATTTTAATAATTATTTTATTAATGTTTACAAGGGTAGCGTCAGGCACATTGATAAAACCGAATATTTAATTTTTCCCAATAATAGTCTTTTGTTTTTGAATGGAAATTCTTTTTTACATAAAGTTAATGAAGGCACTCTAAAGGGTGTTAATCAAAATTTTATAAGGATGGCTAAGGATAATTTCATGTCTTTAAATAAAGGGTTTTTATATTTTTTTATTTTAAAATATATTGAAGATAGTTTCAGATTTAACTCTATGTATAATTATTTAATAAAAGATTTTAGATTTAATTCTATATATTCAAAATGGAGCTTGGAAGATAAAAATTATAAACTTGGGAACAGGATTGATATGATTAAAAATATTAATTATTTAAAGGGAAGAATTGGTGTACTGTTTAATAATTTTGTTGATTTGGCTAATAGGTTTTATTTTGTTGATGATGTTTTTAAATATTTTTCTACTTTTTTTGACAAGTCAATGACTGTGCACAATCCTATTTCAAAATTTTTAAAAGATTACAAAGCTAATAAAAATGTTTTAAAAAATAAGTTTTTTAAAACAATTCATTCTTTAAAGATGTACTTAAGACGTTCAAATGATGATATTACTAGCAATTTAAATGCTAATGAATTGTATTTGTTGCGCCCTAAAGAGTTTTGATTTTTATAGCTTATTATTGACATTTTTTATTTGACTTTTTTGGCTTTAGGTGAATTTAATAATAATTAATAAAAAGGATGTATTATCTTTATGAGTAAAAATTTGTTTTTTAAAGGATTTTGGATTTTATTCACGATATTTCATTTATATTTATTTGTCTATTTAATTTTTTTAAAGAAGCGAAAGGTTGATATTTCTAATAAAACAAATATTGCTTTATTTATTCCAGGAATTATTTCAGGATCTCCATCTTATAAAGAGATGTATGATTCTTTGTTTGAATTTAAAAAAAAGCATAAAAATCTTGAAATTAAAGTTTTAGAAGCTGGATTTAATCAAAGTGAGTGGATAGAAATGCTTGAAAAATTATTAACTTCAAAAAAATATGATTTTTTAATAACTACAAATAATGCTATGCAAGATATTGTTGATAATGTTTCAAGTGATTACCCTTATACTAAGTTTCTCATTTTTGATTCTTTAGTAAGAAACACCAACAATCAAGCCTATTCAGTTTCGTATAATGTTGCAGAAGAAGCATATATTTTAGGGTATTATGTAGGTCTTTTTTTAAAAGAATTTAATTCTGGTTTTGGGAATGCTGCTCTTATTGCAGGTCAAGATTATC
This sequence comes from [Borrelia] tanukii, assembly GCF_030436345.1. Lineage (GTDB taxonomy): Bacteria > Spirochaetota > Spirochaetia > Borreliales > Borreliaceae > Borreliella > Borreliella tanukii. Next base: position 324,771 of record NZ_CP124038.1, on the reverse strand, counting down.
CTATTATGAGAGATTATATTTATCGTTATTTCAAAAAAGGTATTCTTGATGTGGGTGTGAATTCTGAAGTTTATTATCGAGTTTTGGGCAATTGGCATGATAGTAATTTAGCTAAATTGTTATCAGATTCTTTAATTAAGGATTCGGGTGCTTTGGTAATACTTCCTATTGTAGGACCTGCTGTTGAAGGAGTGCTTTCATCTATTAGAGAGAATAATATTTTTGCGATTCTTTTTGATAGTGAAAATTATTTGGATAATAAAGAAAATATTATTGGGTCAGGGATTACAAATCAAAAATATTATGTTTCATATATTTTGGATAAGGCGCTTAAATCAGAGATTAACTATGGTAATTCTGATATTTTTGGTATAAAGCACAAAGGAGTTTTATTTAACATTTCGAATGTTTTTTATTTAGAGCGAACCAGTCAAAAGTTAAAAAGAGATCTTTTAAAAAAAATAGAAGAGGTTAGTGTAAATGGCATAGAAATTAATTTGGAACAAAATTAATGGTAGAGTTTAAAAATATAGTTAAGTATTTCCCAGATATTGATAAGCCTATTTTGGACAGTATTAATTTAAAAATCGGAGAAGTTAAAATTTTTACAGTAGTTGGTAAAAATGGAGAAGGAAAAAGTACTCTAGCCAAGATTATTGCTGGAATTGTTGAATTTGATAGTGGAGAAATATTGGTAAATGGTATTAAACAGAAAAATTGGAATGTAGATAAAGCTAAAAATAATGGCATTTATCTTGTTTCTCAAGTTCCTAATTTGAAAATGAATTTAAGAGTATGGGAATATTTAAGTATCTATTGGTTTGGTTATGCATTTTTCATGCCAATGAATAAATCTAAAACCTATAAGTATTATAGATGGCTTATGCAATTTTATAAGATTTCTTTTGATCTAGACAAAAAAATTAAAGATTTAAATATTAAAGAGATTTATTTTTTGCTCATTATTGCTTCTCTTAAAGAGAATGCAAAAATAATTATTTTTGACGAAAGTGCTGCCTATTTTTCCCAAAAGGAGGCGCAAGCTTTTATAAAATTGCTTGTATTGCTTAAGAAATCAGGAATTGCTTCTCTTTTTATTACCCACAGTGAGATTACAGATGCTATAAAATTTAGCGATGAGTTTATTGTTTTAAAAGATGGAAAATGTTTTAGAACAATAAACAAAGAATCAATTTTGAGCAAACTTGAATCCTCTAGCGACAAAATGTTTTTTACAAATATTAATTTTAATAAACTTGAAAAAGATTCTATTAAATTTAATCTGTTTTTTGAAGATTTTTGGAAATACGATGTTAGTTTCTCTTTAAATAAACGGGGTGTTTTAGGAATAATTGGTGAAGAAGCTACAATTAAAACGTGGGAAAAATTATTCTTAGGAGAACTTATTTTTGTTGGATGCATAAAAATTGATGGTATTAGATATGAGCGAATAAATATTTTTGAGTGTAAAGCAGGATTTTTACCCCTAGGTATTGGCAATTTATTTCCTGATAATGGTAGTATATTGGATAATTTTTTAGCTAAATTTATGAATTTTGAAAATAAAATTTTTATTAGGCAATCTTACATTAATAAGATTAAAGATTTTTTTAAAAAAAAAATGGAATTTTGTAGCGAAGAGAAAATATATAGAATCCTTTATTCTAAATCTTTAGCATTTTCTGGAGGAACTTTGAAGAAGTTTGCTCTTTACAGAGAGATGTATATTGCAAAAAGTTTTTTAATTTGTTTTTCTCCTTTAAGTAATTTAGATCACAAAGCTTATAATGAAATGTCTGTTGCCATTCGTAATTATTCAAAAGAAAAACCAGTTCTTTTGATTACTTCCAATTTAGATGAATTGTTTTTGCTCTCTGATAACATTTTGGCAATGAAAATGGGAGAAATTTTATTAAACGTATCTAGAGAAAAGATTAGTAAAGAAAAATTAAAGGAATTACTATTTTTATGACCTTGTTTAGAAATAGCTTTATTGCATTAATTTTTTCTTTTTTGATATTAAGTATTAGCTATTTTTTTGGTGATTTTTTTCAATTTTCTTATATCAAGATGATATCTTGGCGCTTTATTTTATTTTTAATCATGGCTACTGGCATTGCCACCTGCGCTAAGAGTAATTCATTAAATCTCGGAAATGAAGGCCAAGTTTATTTTGGAGCATTTTTAGTTTATATATTTTCAAGTTTTTTTGGATTAACCTATTTTAATTTTATATATTTAATATTTTTGAGTTCTTTTTTTGTAGGACTTTTAGGGCTTATTCCTTTTTTTATTACTTTTTTCTTTGGATTAAATAGAGCCTTAACAGGCCTTTTAATATCTTATGGAAATCAAAGGTTGGTAGATGGATTTATTTTGAATATGTTAAAAACAGGTAGTTTTTCTAATCAAACAAAAAGAATTAATAGTTTATTTGCTTTAGATTCATCGCTTATTTACTTGTTTTTATTTGGTGTGTTAATTTGGCTTTTTTATGTTTTTATGCATAGAAAAACTATTTATGGACTTCAGCTTGAAATATTAAGCAATAAGAAAAAGAGAGATATTTTTTTTAATATAAGTGAGTTTAAATATAAGTTTTTTGCTGTATTTGGTAGCGCCTTTTTAAATGGTCTTGCGGGCTCTATGTTTGTAGTGTTTTTTAAACCATATTTGGTTTTAGGGCTAACCTCGGGACTTGGTTGGAGCAGTTTAATTGTTGCTGTAATTTCAGGATTTAATTATATTTATGTATTATTTTTTAGTCTATTATTTTCAATATTAATAGAGTTTAATAATTTTCTTAATATAAATTATGACTTTAAGTATGAATTTATTGGGCTGTGTCAATCAATTGCAATCTTTCTCTCTTTATTTTTGATTAAAGCTAGGAAAAAGTAGATGTTTGGTATTTTTGAGCAAGCTCTTGTATTTTCGTATTTAGCACTTGGGGCTCTTTATACAGAAAGAATAGGACTTTTAAATGTATCTATTGAGGGTATTTCGTATCTTTCAATATTTTTAACATCTTTTTTTATTTATTTTGGATATGGAATTTTTTTGTCGACTATTTTTGCTCTTTTTATTAGCTTTTTGTTTGGATTTTTTTTATCTTTTATAGTAAAGAAAAATTATGATATTTTTATAGCAGGAATAGGCATTAATATTTTTTGTTATTTTCTTGTTGATTATTTAATGAAGAGTAATTTTAATTTCATTCCTGGTTTTACTTTAAATTTATCTGGGAATTTTGGAATTATTACTTTTATTACTATTTTTTTCATTTTTTTATTTATTACTGTTTATGTTATTAGTTATTCAAGAATTAGAGCAGTTTTCGAATTTATTTCTTCGGGGAATTATGAAGACATTTTGGGTGAGAAAATAAGCAATCGTTTCAAATCTTTTGCAATTTTTGTATCAATTTTAACGGCAAGTCTTGCCGGTTCATTTATTGCGGTAAATCTTAAAGCTTACTCTTATAATTTGGGATTAAACAATGGTTGGCTTGCTATTTGCATTCTTTATATTGCATTTTCAAATCCTTTATTAATTTTTCCAATTTCTTTTTTGATAGTTTTTTTTGAATATCAATTTTTTCGTACTCAAGAGTATATAAATTCTTATTTTTCTCTTTCTTTTCCATTTTATGTAGCAATAATAATAAATATATTAGTTTCGTTGATTAAGAAAAAAGATAAATCTTAGTTTAAGTTCTGCACTTTGTGTTTTGAATTGTTTTTAGAGTACTAATTTGTAGATATAATTCTTTTAATTTTTCCCTATTGAAATAATAGAAGGGTATTTGTTTTATTATTTCTAAATTATTTAAAAAAATTATAAATAAAGTATCGTCATTAAGTGCTAATTGGAACGTTAAGGTTAATATTGTATTAAATGCTGCATTTTCATTGTTTATAAAATGATAAATACTTTTTTTAAAAAGAGCATCAATTGCTATAAATATATTTTCTTTAAACAATTCTTTTTCGCTTTGGAGAAATTTAATTATGTAGTCCATTGAATTTTCGACTTCTCCTATTAAAAAGTATGCCCAAGAGATGTCTAAAAAGTTTTTGCTATCTTTGAAGTCTATTATTTTTAAGTAATCTTGAGATTTAATAATTGCTTTTTTCCAGTTTTTATTTAAATATTCTAATTCTGAAAGCAAAAGATAAGCATCAACTTGATTTTGATCCATGTTAATTATTTTTTTTAGATTTGCTATGGCTTTGTTATATTTTTTTGAATTTTTTAATAACATTGATTTTTGGTAAAGTTTTTCTATCGTATGTTTATTTGCTTGTTCATTGATTTTTAATTTTGATGTTATTGTAGGGCAAATATTTGGGACTAGGCCATAAAAAAGTGTCAATATTATTATTTTTTTCATTATATTCCTTCTTTTATTTGTTCAACAATATCTATTAGCAGATTTTTATATTTATTTGTTAATGAGTATAAATTTAGTTCGTTTTTAAACTCGTTTAAATATTTCAAGGCAATAATAGTTGAGTTTTTTATTGATTTTGATGAATTTATCATCTCTGTTAGTTTGAATATTTCTTTTCTTGCTGTAGCGGTTTTAGCATTTTTTATTTGATTAAACTTTGAAATAATTTTTGGTTCAAATTTTTTTTCTTGTAAAAAATAAATTATTGGCAAGCTTTTTTTTCCTTCAAGTAAATCGTCTCCAAACTCTTTGCCATTAATTTTATTTTTAATGTTTTTAATATCATCTATTATTTGAAAATAAACGCCAAGTTTTAAGAATGTGCTGTAAATTTTTTTAGCTTTGTCTTCATTATTTGTTAGTATTGCAGCTAAAAAGCTAGCCATTCCGAAAAGCGAAGCTGTTTTTAATTCTACTAAAGAAATGTATTCTTCAATACTTGGAATGTACGATTCATTGTGAAATTTAATGTCAATTCCTTGTCCTAGATGTAGATTTGAAAGGGTAGTAAAGAAATTTTCATAAATTAGTAATTTTTGATTTTCTTTTAAATTTGATCTTTCTATTAATTTTGCAGGTAAAAAATAAATTAAATTACCAGCATTTATACTGTTATCTATTCCATAGATTAAATGTATTGCTGATGTGCCGCGTCTTTTTAGTGAATTGTCTTCAATGTCATCAATAATCAAACTTCCAGAATGAGGAAGTTCAAGCAGCAAGCTTAATTTATATATTAATTCGTCGTTTTTTTCTTTTAAACCCAATGCGTATGCTAAAAGAATCATTATCATCGGTCTTATTCGTTTTCCGCCTCTATTAATGATTTCAATTGCTGGTGCTTTAATGTAATCAAGGGTTTCCCTTTTTATTTTAAGAGTAAATTTTAAATCTTTATCTTTGAATAAATTTAGAAAATTAGTTGTTGAAAAGACTTTATTAATATTTTTTTCAATATTTTTTAAAAATAGTTTATTTTGCATAATAAGAATTATAATGAAAAAGTATAATAAAGTGTATTAAAGGGATTGATGTGTATCGTTTGGATGATGAGTATTCTCAAAAAGCTAAAAGAGAAGGGTATTTGGCAAGGTCTGTGTACAAGTTGATAGAGATTAATGAAAAATTTTCTTTATTTTCTTATGGTAATGTTTTAGATATTGGTGCATCGCCCGGTAGCTTTTCTCAATATGCTTATAAAAAGCTTAAAAGAGGTATTCTAGTGTCTGTTGATATTAATGACATTGGTCTTAGATATGTTAATAATTTTTATTTTATAAAGGGAGACATATTTTCAGATGATACGGTTTTTAAAATTAATACGTTTGGGCCTTATAGCCTTGTAATTAGCGATGTAGCTCCTAGAACTACTGGAAATAGGCTTGTAGATACTAGTAATTCTTTTAATTTAAACATGAGAATAATAGATTTATCGCTTGAAGTTTTACTTAAAAAAGGAAATTTGCTTATTAAGGTTTTTCAGGGGGGAGATGAGATGCAAATTTTTAAAAGGTTTGAAAAATATTTTAAATTTGTAAAAAAAATTAGGCCCAAAGCTGTAAGGAAAAATTCTTTTGAAATTTATTTTTTAGGTAAAAGTTTTGGCAAGTAATAATTTAATTAAATTGTTATAAGTATCAATTTAAAGGTATAAAATATGTTGAGAAAAGAAATATCTAAAGAGAAAAAGTCACAGCTTCAAGTTGCGGGTTTTAAAATAGGCAAAGAAAGTTATGGGGTGTCAATAGAGCATATTAGAGAAATTATTAAAGTTCCATCAGAAGGAGTTTATGCTATACCAAATGTTCCAGAATATATTATAGGCATTTATAATCTTAGAGGCATTATTATTCCTTTGGTCAATTTAAATATTAAATTTGGGGTTCCTTCTATTTCAACAACAGAAGAAGATATGCTTTTGACAGGATACTTAATAGTTAAGATTAAAAATAAACTTTTAGGCATTTTTGTTGATAGGGTTCTTAAAGTTATTAGCTTTGATGATTCTAGGATTCAAGAACCCCCTGCTACTTTGCAAACTTTAGATAGAAAATATATATCTGGAGTTGTAAAGCTTGACGAGATCGATAATCTTGAGAGTGAATATTTAGTATTAATTGATATTACAAAGATTTTTGATAAATGCGAATTTGACGATATTCCATATAAAGATCAACATGAAGAATAAAGTTCTTCTTTGCATTAATACTTTAAAGTCAGGAGCTAGCCTTTTAGGCAATGATATTAAAGTTTATTTAGAAACTAAGTATTTTATTGAGGTGGTGTTAATAGATGTTGGTAAGCCTTTATTTTCTTTTCCAAGAGAAAATTTTCTTTTTTTGATAACTTTAGGAGGAGATGGAACGGTTCTTTTGGCTGTTAATTTGCTTCTTGAAAGTAAAAATTTTGATATTCCAATTATTTCAATTAATATGGGCAAGGTGGGGTTTTTAGCAGACATTAAGATTGAAGATTTTAAAAAAGTCATAGATAGATTTTTTAACAATTCTTTAGCTATTAATAAAAAATTTTTGCTTCATGTAACAGTTTATCAGCATGGTAAAGATTTAATTTCTAAGTATGCTTTAAATGATATTATTATTCGCTCAAGCGTTCTTAATAAAATGATTTATGTAGATCTTAAGGTTAATTCTGAAAGTTTTTTATCATATAAAAGTGATGGGATAATTGTGTCTACCCCAACAGGTTCAACAGGGTATTCTTTCTCAGCAGGAGGTCCTATTTTAGAAGCAGATCTTGAAGGGTTTTTATTTACGCCTATTTCTCCCCATTCTGTTTATAATCGTTCTTTTGTGTTTTCTAAATTAAGTAAACTTTCTCTTTCTTTTTCAAAGGAATATTTCATAGCAGCAGCATCAATTTTTTTAGATGGAATTAATTTTGGTTCTTTTGGAGTTGATGTTGTTTTTGAATTTAAAATTTCTTCTAAAAGCTTGAATTTTGTTTCATTTTGTACGGATACTTTTGTTAAGAGATTGAAAAACAAATTATTGTAAGTTTAATGCTCTTCAAACAGTGTTCTTTTAAATAAACATTGTTATTGGTTGTTATTTGAATGCTTGATTTAATCTAATCTTTAATAAGACTAGAGGATTTTGTATGTTTTAGGACTTGATACTTTTAAAAATTATTTAAAATTTTACATAATTTATTATAAGGATGTTGGTGTTTTGTTTATTCGCAAAGTTAATGTTCCAAGGGTGTTTTTTATAAATTTATAACTTGTTAAAATATTTAATATGTTTGTTATTAAACAATGTATTGGATAGCTGATAAATCACCTTTGTATGAGTTTTAGGCAGGTGTTTATGGATTTAGTTGATAATGAAAATTATAAAAAAATAGTGTATATTAATAATCTTATTTTAAGGACTTTAAATGATATAACAGCTATAAAAGAGACTAGTGAATTTTTATCAAATGCTAAGCTTTCATCTGATCTTATTGATTTTAATTTAAATGTTTTAAGTTATGTTTCGTCTTTAAATTATTTTTATACTAGGCCTAGATTGAAAGTAAATTATTCTATAAAAAAAATTTTATCTGGATTGATTTCTGATTTTAGTTTAGTTATTAGCCCTGTTCTTAGTATCACCCCAAGAGAGTTAATTGAAATGCCTCAGGCTCTTAATTTAAACCCCGAAGAGAGGTTTTTAATTGTTAAAAAATTGGGTTATTTAATTGATTTGGCTAAAAATTTTAGTAAAAAAGATTCTAAAACACTTGTTTTTCTTGAGGATGCATATCTTAAATTTATTATTTTTTCTAAAAATATTATTGATTTTAGAGATTTTTCTAAAAATTTAAAACTTGAGAGTCCTTATTATAAATTTCAATTTGAACATCTCATTAAAGTGTTTGAACTTTTAGAAGAAGGAGCATTTATTTTAAGGAGCAAATATGAGCTTAGTGGATCTCGCGAATTTGGATTGCATTCTCTTGGTTATCTTGAAGCTGGAAGAGTTTTGGCTACTATAGCTTCTCAAAAAGAAGTTGCTGAAAAATTCTTAAGGTTTCATGAAGTTTGGTCTTCAAAGTTTAGTTCAGATTTAATTAAAGCAAAATAGATAGATTAAAGTGGGGAGGGGAGTTATATTGAGTTTTAATGCAGAAGAGGGCGCAATTAAATTCAGAAAATTAAAATTTTTTTTGATCTTGAATTTATTTTTATTGTTTATAATTTTGATTGATTTCTTTATAAGATCTATCATGAATGTGTCCAATTTTTATGATTTTAAGAATTTTGAAAAAAAATCTGATTATAAAAATATCAATTTAAGTAAGAATGTTTTTGTATCAAATAAGGTTTTAAATCTTAATTTCGTAGAATCTTGTTATTCTCTTTTAAGTGACAACTTAATAAGTTATTCAGACTATTATTATGTGCTTTTAAATTCTAGTGAGGATTATTCTGTTTTTTCTGTTAAAAACAATAAATTTTTATTTACTCTCAAGTTCAAGGATTTTGTTTTTGTAATAAATAATTTAATTTTTACTTTAGACAACTTGTATAAGACTTTGGAGATTTATGATTCTGGTGGAAATAATATACTAGTGCTCAATTTTTTGTCCTCAATTTTAAGTGTGGATTACAATAACGAAGTTTTAGTTTTAGGACTTTCTAACGGTGAGGTTAATATATATAAACAAGGCAAGATAATTTATACGGAAAATTTTTTGGAGAGAAAATTTCCAACATGGTTTGTTAAATTAAGCTTTGATAATAGATATTTAGTTTCACTAAAAGGTAATTCCAAGTATTTTTTAGAAATAATTGATTTAGAGAGTAATTATAAAAAAATTTTAGAATTAAGCAATTTAGCTATTAATAGTTTTGAGACTTTTATAAAAATGGATGATTATTATAATTTGTTTATTGAGAGTGAAAATTCACTTGTGGTGATAAATATTAAAAGTGGTAGAATATTTAAAGTTGAAAATAAAAATTCTATTTTAAGAGCATCATATGATTATTTGCAAAATATTTACAGAATATATTTTTATTCTGAGAGTGAAAAAATTATTAATATAAAGACGTATTCTGCAAATTCTTTTAGATTATTTGATAATATCTTTATTAAAGATGAAATAAGCTCTTTTGTTGAATTTGGAAAGGGACTTTTGTATTTTAATACTAATAATGATTTAAAATATTTGGGATTGGGGCAGTGATTTTAATTGTTTTTATGTTTTTCTTTAATATTTTGGATTTATATCCATTTTTGGAATTTAAAAATGATGAAAAGTTTGCTTTAGTTAAAGATTTTGGTGTATTGGATAATAATAAATTGAATATCGGAGTAAGGTTAAGGCCCTTGAAAAAGACAGTATCTGTTTTTTCAAATAATTATAAAGTCTTATATTCAAAAAATAGGTTAGATAGAAATAGCAGTATTTTAATCATTTTTGACAATGATCTAAATCTGAATTTAGAGGTTTTAGGAGGATTTTTTTACAAACTTGGAAAGATTTTTTTAAAAGATGAAGAGAGTGTTATTGATTTAGTAGTTAATGATCCTAATGCTAAAAAGATTCTCAATCCCTTGTTTGTTATTAAGAATAAGAACAATGTAGTTGCTGATACAGTTTATACTTTAGGCAGTGTTTTTTTAAAAGGAAAAGGTGATGATGAGAGATTGGAGTTATCAAAAAATATAAATTTAAATGTCGATTCTGGTCAGTACAGTTTTTTGTTATATTTTCATACTCAAAAAGTGGAATCTTTTGAAAATTCTCTTAAAGGAATTTATTATTTTGAGGCTATTTTGAATAATAAAAGTATTTTTCGTTCAGATTTTCAAAATATTTTTTTGATTAATAATACATATGTCTTGGCTCAGGAGAAAAATTATGGATTGGATGTTTTGAATATTAAAAAAGATGGCGGATGTCTTAAAATAAATGATCTTAATTTTATTAAGGGCAAAAATGAAATTAAAATAAAATACGGTGATGTTTATGGAAATGAAAAAAAGATAATTTATAGGTTTAAATTAAATGAATAATAATGTTTTTCATTTCCCAGTACTTCTTGATGCAATTTGTAAGCTTATAGAAGATTTACCTGTAAAAAGCGATTTAATATACATTGATTCTACTCTTGGAGAAGGTGTTCATGCAAAAGCGATTCTTGAGAAATATGACTTTTTAAGTTTAGTTGGAATTGAAAGAGATTCTCAGATTTTAAAGAGAGCAAAGCAGTTTCTTCTTATTTTTGAAGAGAGAATTACATATTTTAATGATTGGTTTGATAATTTTTTTGCCAATTACCCTTTAAATGTCAAAGCTAATTTTATTTTAGTTGATCTTGGTATTTCTATGTTTCATTACAAAGGCAGTAAAAAAGGATTTTCTTTTCTTGAAGATGAACCTTTGGATATGAGACTTTGTTCTTCTTCTTGCAGCATTAGTGCGGCTGAGATTGTAAATACTTTTAGTAAATATGATCTTGAAGGTTTAATTTATGATTTAAGCAATGAGCATTATTCTAGAAGAATCTCTAAAGCTATTGTAGAATATCGAAAAAACAAAAAAATACAAACTACAAAAGAGTTGCAGTCCATAATAAATAAAGTTTATCCTTTTTCAAAAGTTAAAATAAATCCAGCTACAAAAACTTTTCAAGCGTTAAGAATTTATGTAAATGATGAGCTTGCTAGACTTAAAAGGAGTTTGCCTTTGTGGGTAGAAAATTTAGCCAAAGATGGAATTTTAGCTATTATTACGTTTCATTCAATAGAGGATCGTATTGTAAAAGATTTTTTTAAAAGTTTAAGCTGTGATTTGTATGCTAAGATTTCAAAAAAGCCTATTATTCCAAGTTTTGATGAAATCAAAAAAAATAAACCTTCAAGAAGCGCAAAGCTTAGAGCTGTAAGAAAATTATGAATAGCATAAGTAAAATTGAGTTTGAAATTTATTGTATTTTAATTTTGATACTAACAGTTATATTGTGTTTTAATATTTACTTAAATTTTAGATATGTTGTAAAGCTTAGAGAATTTAATCACTTAGACAATGAGCAGGAAAATATTATTGATGATAATTTAAGATTGCTGACAGTAATATATGAACTTGAAAATATTAATAGAATAGAGAGCTTTTGTTTTGGAGGATTGAATTTGGAAAAAAAGGCTAATGAAGATATAAATATTTTTGCTGAGTAGAAAATTTTAGAATGAGGTTTGTGTGCGTATAAAGATTAAAGATATTTTAATCTCTTCTAAAGATGTTAAGTTTGTAGGAAATATAAAAAATATTGAAAAGATAGTATCGTTTTACTCTTTAGATAGTAGAGAAATAAAGAATGATAATATCAATGTTAGCCTTTATTTTGCATATAAGGGAAATAAAGTAGATGGATTTTCTTTTGTTAAATATTTAATTGATTTGGGTGTTAAATGCTTTGTATGTTCAAGAGATCATGAATCCGAGTGCATTGAATATTTAAATGATAATGAAGAATTAGTATTTTTGCTTACAAGCAATGTAATAAAACTTCTTCAAACTTTAGCGTCTTTTTTGATTGAAAGGACAAGCTTTAAAAGAATTGCCATTACAGGCAGTAATGGTAAAACTACAACCAAAGAGATGCTTTATAGCATACTTGCAAAGAAATATAAAACTTACAAAACTTGGGGTAATTTAAATTCTGACATTGGGCTTCCTCTTAGTATTTTAAGGGTAGAAGGTAATGAAGAATATGCTGTTTTTGAAGTTGGAGTTAGTTATGTTGGAGAAATGGATCTTTTATCTCAAATTTTAAAGCCGGAAATTGTTATTATTACTAATATAAGCTATGCACATATGCAAGCTTTCAAGGAGCTACAAGTTATTGCTTTTGAAAAGAGCAAAATAATTGGTAAAAACATTGAAATCTTTGTTTTAAATGAAATGAATGATTATTGTGTTTATCTTGAAAAAAAAGCAAAAATCGCAAATCCAAATGTTAAAATTGTTTATTTTGATTTTGAAAATCTTAATATTAAATCATTTTCTTTTCTGGGGGGGAAATTTTTTTATGATTTTGTTTACAAAGGGTTTGAGTACTCTATTTTATTGTTAGGTCGGCATAATGTTTTTAATGCAATAGGGTGTATTAATTTGGCTTTATTTTTAGGAATGAGAGAGAAAGAAATAAGAGAAGGTCTGATTGAAACTGCTTTTCAAAAGGGTAGAGCAGAAATTTTTACACAAAATGGATATTTAATTTTAAATGATTCTTATAATGGCAATATGGGTTCTTTTATGGCCTTAAAAGATATAATTTTGGATCTTAATATCCAAAACAAAAAATTTATAGTTCTTGGGTCTTTTAAAGAGCTTGGAGAATTTGCATACAAAACTCACAAAGATTTAATTCAAGAAGCTATTTCAATGAATTTTGACAAAATTTTTCTAATTGGCAAAGAATTTTTAGATGTTAGAGATTCTGAGAATTTAGTTGAAAAGTATTTACATTATTTTAGTGAGTTTGATAAATTTATTAATTTTTTTTTAAAAAGCTTGGAACCTTCGGTTTTTATTGTAATTAAGGGCTCAAGGTTCAATAGGCTGGAGAGAATTTTAAATTACATTTAGATGATGATGAGGTTCTTATGTTTTACCTTTTAGGTTTACGGCTACTAAAATATATTACCTTTAGAATGGCTTATGCTACAATTTTTGCATTTTTGCTTTCTTTGATTGTAGGTCCCCATATTATTTTAAGACTAAAAAAATTAAAAGCCGATCAGATTTTAAGAGAAGATGGTCCTAAGAGGCATTTAAGTGAAAAAACAGGAATTCCTACTATGGGAGGCATTCTTATTTTTTTTTGTGTTTTTATCTCTTTAGCGTTTTGGAGCAACATTTTAAATGTTTATTTTTTGATTATGGTTTTTGTTATGCTTGGATTTGCTTTTTTGGGATTTATAGATGATTTTTTGAAAATCAAAAAGAAAACCTCAGATGGACTTAAAGCCCGATTTAAGGTTTATGGGCAAATGATATTTTCTTTTATTTCTGTTGGCATTCTGTATTATTTTGGGGGTGAGCATGTTAGTGTAGTCTATTTTCCTTTTATTAAATCTTTCCAAATAGATTTGGGTGTGTTTTACATCCCTTTTGGCATGTTTATTTTAATTTCTGCTTCTAATTCTTTTAATTTAACAGATGGGCTTGATGGACTTGCAATTGGATTAAGTATAGTTATAACAGGAGCTTTAATAATAATCGCTTATCTTACAAGCAGAGCTGATTTTGCAGCTTATTTGCATATTCCAAATATTAAAGGCTCTGAAGAGCTTGTAATATTTCTTGGAGCTTTGCTTGGAGGTAGTTTTGGATTTTTATGGTTTAATGCCTATCCTGCTAAAATTATGATGGGAGATACAGGTAGTCTGGCTCTGGGTGCCATTCTTGGAATGGCAGCTTTAATTTTAAAAAGTGAAATACTTTTTTCAATTCTTGCAGGTGTTTTTATTATTGAAACTATGTCTGTAATTATTCAAGTTATGGTTTACAAAAAGACTAAAAAGAGGGTATTTAGAATGGCTCCACTTCATCATCATTTTGAAGAACTTGGATGGTCTGAGATGCAAGTTGTTATTAGATTTTGGATAATAGGGTTAATATTTGCTATAATTGCTTTAAGTACAATAAAAATCAGATAATTTATTATGTTTGTAGAGATAAATTCACTTAGGATGTGTTATTTGCTTGTTTTGCTACTATTAGTAGCCTATGGCCTTGTAGTTTTTTATACTTCTTCCTTTTTCTTAAGCTTAGAACTGACAGGTAATCCAAATTTTTTATTTTTCACAAGGCTTAATTATCTTTTTTTGAGTTTTATAGCTTTTCTTGTTTTTGAAAGAATTTCTTTAGATTTTTTAAAAAAAACAATATTTCCTGTATTAATTGTAACTCTTTTTTTAATTATGGCAACTTTTTTGGCTCCAAGTATTTCTGGGGCAAAAAGATGGATATTCTTTCAAGGTATTAGTATTCAACCTTCTGAAATTTTTAAAATATCTTTTACTGTTTATCTTTCAGCTTATTTAAGTAAGTTTGATCTAAGAAAAAACAATGGTGTTTCATACTGGTTAAAGCCAATGTTTATTTTTGCAATTTTTTGGGTGTTAATAATCTTGCAAAATGATTATTCAACAGCTATTTATTTTGCTATTCTTTTTTTTATTGTTTTGTTTGTTTCTAATATGGCATTTAGTTATGTTTTTGCCATTGTGATTACTTTTTTGCCAGTTTCTGCTATATTTTTAATGCTTGAACCTTATAGAGTTTCTAGAATTTTTGCCTTTCTTAATCCTTACGAAGATCCTTCTGGCAAAGGTTACCAAATAATAGCATCTCTTAATGCTTTAAAAAGTGGGGGAATTTTAGGTAAAGGTTTGGGAATGGGAGAGGTAAAGCTTGGAAAACTGCCAGAGGCTAATTCCGATTTTATTTTTTCAGTTCTTGGAGAAGAATTGGGATTTTTAGGTGTTTTGTTTGCTATAAGCTTATTTTTTTTGTTTTTTTACTTTGGTTATTTTATAGCTATTAATTCTAATAGCAGGTTTAAATTTTTTCTTGCATTTATTTCAAGTCTTGCAATTTTTCTTCAAAGTATAATGAATATTTTAATTGCAATTGGTCTTTTGCCTCCCACCGGAATAAATTTGCCGTTTTTTTCATCTGGAGGATCTTCTATTATTGTTACTATGGCACTTTCTGGTCTTATTTCAAATGTTGCAAAAAACTTAAGTAATAATTGATAAATTTTTCCAGTAGTGTAAATCGGGTTAGTTTATGATTTTTGAGAGAAAATTTTTAATTAAGTACATATATTTTTTGACGTCTTTAATTTTTTTTGAAATAATAATTATTATTTTTGCGTCTCCTTATTTTTTGATTAGGTATATTAGTATTAACAATGATATTTCTTTTTCTAAAGAGGATATAATTGAAATTTCGGGAATTAAACCCAATACATATTATCATAATGCTGATGTTAGAAGATATGAGGAGAATCTTAAAAGAGATTTAAGGATAAAGAATGTTAAAGTTGATCTTAAGTTTCCTAACAAAATTAATATTAAAATAGAGAAAAGAATACCCATTGCTGTTGCTTTAGAAAACGTAAATGGTAATATTACTTATTATTGCATTGCATCAGATGGTGTAATTTTGGAAAAAAGTAAGTATTTAATCTATGATTTGCCTATAATTAGCGGATTGGTTTTAAATGGTAATAATGTAGGAGATTTTTTAGAAGACAGAATGCTTAATGTTGTAAGAGGCCTTGATTATCTTAAAATAAATCAAAAATATTTGTATAATTTAATATCAGAGGTGAATTTTTTAAAATTGAATTTCTATGATTATAATGTAATTTTGTATATTAAAAGTATATATAATAAAATATTGATAACAGTTGATATGGATTTAATGGATGTAATGCATAAAGTGTTTCTTGCAGTTGATTTGCTTAAAGGAAAACCTGGCGTTATAGATTTAAGAAGTGGTGATATCATTTTGTTAGGAGAAGGTTAGTGTCTAGGAATTTGATAGTAGGTTTGGATGTTGGAACTTCAAAAATTTGTACTGTTGTTGCTGAGGTAAATTTAAATGATCAATTAGAAATAGTTGGAATAGGCACTAGTATATCAAGAGGGGTTAGGAAGGGAGTTTTAATAAATATTGAAGCTGCTCTTGATTCAATATCTAATTCTATTGAGGCTGCAGAGCTTATTTCAGGATGTGATATTACATCGCTTTCAGTTTCTATGTCTGGAAGTAGCGTTGAGGGAACTAATTCACGTGGTGTTGTTGCAATAAATTCAAAAACACGAGAAATTAATGAAGAAGATGTTGAGAGGGTAATTGAAGCAGCAAAAGCAATTGTAATTCCGATGGATAGAGAAATTCTTCATGTTATTCCTCAGGAATTTATTGTAGATGGAATACCTCATATAAAAAACCCAATAGACATGATGGGTATTCGTCTTGAAGGGGAGGTGCATATTATTACGGGGTCTAGCTCTTCTAGTCAGAATTTAGTCAGATGTGTAAATCGAGCTGGCTTTGCCGTTGATGAGGTTGTTCTTGGAAGCCTAGCTTCATCTTACGCAACTCTTTCTAAAGAAGAGCGTGAGATGGGTGTTTTGTTTATTGATATGGGTAAAGGGACAACAGATATTATTCTTTATATTGACGGTTCTCCTTATTATACGGGCGTGATTCCTATTGGTGTTAATAGAGTAACTCTTGACATTGCTCAAGTTTGGAAGGTTCCTGAGGATGTTGCTGAAAATATTAAAATAACAGCTGGAATTGCTCATCCATCTATTCTTGAAAGTCAAATGGAAACTGTAATTATTCCAAATCTTGGAACTCGACCTCCTCAAGAGAAAAGTAGAAAAGAGTTGTCTGTAATAATTAATTCAAGGCTGAGAGAAATTTTTGAAATGATGAAAGCGGAAATACTTAAACGGGGGCTTTATAATAAAATCAATGGTGGGATAGTTTTAACAGGTGGGGGAGCTTTATTCCCAGGTATTTCCAATTTAATAGAAGAAGTATTTAATTACCCCGCAAGAATAGGTTTGCCAATGAGTATTAATGGGATTGGAGAAGAGCACATAGATCCTAAGTTTTCTTCAGCTCTTGGTCTTGTTCTTTATAAGCACGAGCAACAAAAATTCAGTAAATTAAAGAAGGTAAGCGGTAAAGTTAAAAGAAAAAATAAAATATCTTCAAAGTTGAAAGGTTGGTTTTTGAAAGAATGGTTTTGACCAATCGTGGAGGAAGCGTTGATGAAAGATTATAATATGATTGATAGCAACACAAGAAGATTTGATTCTACTACAAATCCTACAATTCTTAAAGTGATTGGTGCAGGAGGAGGAGGTAGTAATGCTGTTAATCGTATGATTGAATATGGAGTAAGAGATGTTGAATTTATTGTAGCCAATACTGATCTTCAGGCTCTTCAAACCTCTATTGCTCCCATAAAAATTGCTCTTGGGGCAAAAGTTACAGCAGGGCTTGGTGCTGGAGGAAAGCCCGAGATTGGGCAAGCTGCAGCAGAGGAAGACATAGATGTTATACGTAACCATCTTTCCGGTGCTGATATGGTGTTTATTACTGCTGGTATGGGAGGTGGAACAGGAACCGGGGCAGCTCCGGTTATTGCGCAAGTTGCCAAAGAGCTCGGTATTTTAACAGTTGGAGTTGTAACAAAGCCTTTTAAGTTTGAAGGTCCTAAGAAGCTGAGACTTGCCGAGCAAGGAATAAATAACCTAAGGAAGTCCGTAGATACATTAATTATTATTCCAAATCAAAAACTTTTAACTGTTGTTGACAAAAGGACTACCATTAAAGATGCTTTTAAGCGTGCAGATGATGTTTTAAGAATGGGTGTTCAAGGCATTGCGGGACTTATTATTGAGCATGGAGAGGTTAATATTGATTTTGCTGATGTTAAAAGTATTATGCAAGGGCAAGGCGATGCTTTGATGGGAATCGGATATGGTAAGGGTGAGAATAGAGCTGTTGATGCTGCCACTTCTGCGATTAGCAATCCGCTACTTGAAGAAGTTCGTATTGAAGGATCTAAGGGGCTTCTTGTTAACGTTACTGGTGGAGATGATTTTTCATTACTGGAGCTTGAGGAGATTATGGGAATAATTACTGTTAGTGTTGATGATGAGGCTACTGTAATATATGGTCATGCCATTAATTCAAATCTTGAAGATGAGATTTACGTTACAGTTGTTGCTACAGGTTTTGCATCTAAAAAGCAAAAAGAAATATCAAATGTGTCGGAAAATAATACTTTAAGCTCTAAAGAGTTTGATACTTTAATGTCAGGCAATCAAAATGTTCCTTCTGGATCTTATGAACATCAAGATTCTTCTTTTGCAGCAAAATCCAAAAATGTTAATTATTTTGATGATGACATTGATGTTCCAACGTTTCTTAGAAATTTAAATAAAAAAAGTAGCGATGATTAGATGAAAATTTTGTCGTTCATAATACTTATTAATTTATTTTTATCTTGTGGTGGTGAATCTAAAGAAAGATTGAATCTTGGGCTTAGATTAAGAGAATTGGAAATTTCAGGCGGTGGATCTGAATCTAAGATTGAAGTTTATAAAGAATTTATCGAAAAAGAAGATAAAAATATTTTAAAGATAGTTAATTCTATTGATAAGAAAGCTAGATTTTTCAATTTGATTGGTCTTGAATTATTTAAGCTTGGTCAGTATGGACCTGCTATTGAGTATTTTGCTAAAAATTTAGAAATCAACCCTAATAATTATTTGTCCCATTTTTACGTAGGTGTTGCTTCTTATAATTTAGCTAAAAATTTAAGAGTAAAAGATGAAGTTGAAAAATACATAATTCTTGCTGAAAATTCTTTTTTAAAATCACTTTCAATCAGAGATGATTTTAAAGAATCTCTTTTTGCTATTTCTAATATGTATGTATATGATCTTGACAAACAACTTGAAGCTAAAAATTATTTAAACAAACTTGATGATATGGGTGAGGATTATTTTGAGTTTTTTATGCTAAGAGGTGCAAATTATTATTCACTAGGTGATCTTGGTAATGCTATATTGTTTTATGAGAAAGCTAGTAAAAATGCTTCAACCGAAGAGCAAAGAGAAGGTGTTTCTAGGATCATGAGTAATTTGAAGTAATTATTTATGATGAAATTGCTTTATATTGATAATTTAAAGTTTTTAAAAAGCAAGGAGAAATTAAAACTTTTTAATAATTTTGATTTTAATGATATTATTAAATTGACTCAAAAGGATATTGAATCTTATCTTTTAAGATCGTTTGGAAGATCATTTAGGTTGCCCAGTTTAAAATTAGTAGAATTACAAGAAAAGGTTATTCGAAGGACAAAGGCTAAAATTGCTATTCTAGGGTCTGAGTTTTATCCTAATAAGCTTAAAAGAATTTATGATCCCCCTTTTGCTGTTTACTATAAAGGCAATTTGCCAAATTTTTCTTCATTGTCTTGGGCTGTTGTTGGTTCTAGAAAAATTAGCAAAACTCTTGCCGAGAGAACAAGAGAATTTTCTTCACATCTTGCAAAAAATGGCATAGAAATTATTTCTGGATTTGCAGTTGGCGCTGATATTGAAGCTCATATAGCAGCAATAAATGAGAATAGTAGGACATTTGCTGTTATTCCAACAGATATTGATAATATTTATCCTAAGCAAAATCGAAAATATGTTTTCAAGCTTTTAGAACAAGGTGGAGGAATAATTACTGAGACTTTACCATTTGATAAAATTCAAAATTATTTTTTTGCTAAAAGAAATAGATTGATCTCAGGCCTGTCAGATGCTATTTTTATAACTTATGCGCCCTTAAAATCGGGAGCTTTGATTACGGCTGAACTTGGTCTTGACTTGGGACTTGACATTTATGTTTATGATTTAAATTTTTGTGGTGATGGGGCCGTAAAATTGTACGGTTTTGGCGCGCAAGAAATAAAAACTGTTAAGGATCTTTATGCTTTATTGAATATTGAATATGTAGATTCTAATAATATTGAAGACGATCCTAAAGAGTGTTGTGATTGTAAAAATGTATCTGATGTTCTTATTGGAGAACTTTTAAAAGAGGTATATAAATAGGGGGTAATATGGACTTTAAAGGAACCACAGTTATAGCAATAAAAAAAAATGGTAAGACCGTGGTGGCAGCAGATGGACAAGTAACTTTTGGACATACTGTTTTAAAGAGTAATGCTATTAAAATACGAAAATTGCTTAATGGAAGAATTTTGGCAGGATTTGCAGGCTCAACGTCTGATGCAATTACTCTTTTTGAAAAATTTGAAGAAAAAATTAAGGCAAAAGGTGATGGATTGATTGACATTAAAAGGGCAGCTGTTGACCTTGCGAAAGATTGGCGTTCTGACAAAATACTTCATAAGCTTGAGGCTATGATGCTTGTTGCTGATTCTAACAATATTCTTTTGATTTCTGGTACTGGCGATGTTGTTGAGCCTGAGGAGGATGTTATTTCAATTGGTAGTGGCGGTAATTATGCATATTCAGCAGCTCTTGCTTACATGGAAAATAAAAAATTAAGTGCTTTTGAGGTTGCGCGCAGATCTTTAAAAATAGCAGCAAGAGTATGTATATATACTAATTCTAATATTGTACTTGAGGAGATTGAAAATGAATAAATTAAAAGAGCATTATATAGTTCCCAAAGATGTAGTTGCAGAACTTGATAAGTACATAATAGGTCAAGACGAAGCTAAAAAATTAGTATCGATTGCTCTTGTTAATAGATATATAAGGTCCAGACTTCCAAAAGAAATAAAAGATGAGGTGATGCCTAAAAACATTATTATGATTGGGTCAACGGGTATTGGAAAGACTGAAATTGCAAGAAGACTTTCTAAGTTAATTAAAGCTCCTTTTCTTAAAGTTGAAGCTACAAAATATACCGAGGTTGGTTATGTTGGTCGTGATGTTGAATCTATGGTTAGAGATTTGATGGGCATTGCAGTTAATATGGTAAAAGAAGAGATGTATAGTACCGTAAGAGAAGATGCTTTGGTAAAAACAGAGGAGAGAATAGTCGAGAGTCTTTTTAAAGGATCTGGTAGTTCTGAGAATATAGATCCAAATGAAATAAAAGCAGAAGAAAAGGTAAAAGAGAAGCTTAGAAAAAAGCTTAGAGCAGGTGAGCTTGATGATACTACTATTGAAATACAAATTTCTAGTAAAATGCCATTTTCCACAATAGAAATATTTACAGGTGGTAATTTTGAAGAAATTGATATGGGAATTGGCGGTTTATTGGGCAATATATTTGATAGAAAAAAGAAAAGAGAATTGAAGATTAAAAAGGCAAAAGAAATAATTTTAGCAGAAGAGCTTGAGAAATTGGTTGATCACGAAAACATTTCAGATATTGCAAAATCTAAAGTTGAAAATATGGGAATTATTTTTATTGACGAGATTGATAAAATAGCTGCTAAGAATAGGAGTGGCAATGATGTATCTAGAGAGGGTGTTCAAAGAGATATTTTACCAATTATTGAAGGTTCTAAAGTTAATACAAAATATGGAATAGTTGATACTTCTCATATTTTATTTATTGCAGCAGGAGCATTTAATTTAGCCAAACCCTCTGATTTAATACCTGAGCTTCAAGGAAGATTTCCAATTAAGGTGGAGCTTAAGAGCTTAAGCATAGATGATTTGAAAAAAATTTTAAAACAAACAAAAAATTCTTTAATAAAGCAATATGTTGCGATGTTTAAGGTTTACAATTTAGATTTAAAGTTTAGCGAAGAGGCTATAGATAGAATTGCAGAGCTTACTTTTAATATGAATCTTGAAAATGAAAATCTTGGTGCCAGAAGGCTTCACGGTGTTATGGAAAAAGTACTTGCAGATCTTTTTTTTGAGGTACCTGGTAGTAAGTTGAAAAAATTTGAAATAAACTTGGACTATGTTAATAAAAAAATACAAATTAACGAACAAAAAGATTTAAATTATTATATAATTTAGTTAAAAGCAATTTTAAACGAGGGGGTTTTAATTTGAATGATTTTGAAAGATCTATAGATTTTTCACATAGGTATTTAGATGTTCTGAGTTTAAGACAAGGCGTTATTTCTGACAATATAGCAAATGTAGATACTCCAAATTTTAAGAGAAGTAAAATTTCTTTTGAGTCAGAGCTGGAAAAGGCTTTTTTAAATAAAAATAAAAATGATCTAAATTTAATTAAGTCTAGCGATAAGCATTTATCTGGGCTTAAAAATCCAGAGTATTCAGATGTTAAGCCCCACAGACTTCTTGATCATTTTTCAACTATGAATAATAATGGCAATAATGTTGATATTGATTCTGAGATTAAGTCACTTGTACAAAACCAAATGATGTATCATCTTATGACCAGTGTTCAGTCGCATTATTTTAAAAGTATAAATATTGTATTAAAATAAATTAATATTTTAAGGAATGTAAAATGGGATTGTTTTCAAGCATTAATGTAGCTTCAACGGGATTGACAGCACAAAGGTTAAGGATTGATGTTATTTCTAATAATATTGCAAATGTTTCTACTTCTAGAACTCCTGATGGTGGGCCTTATAGAAGGCAAAGGATTATTTTTGCACCAAGGGTTAATAATCCTTATTGGAAAGGTCCTTTTATTCCAGATTATCTTGATAATGGTATTGGGCAAGGGGTTAGGGTTGCTAGCATTGAAAAAGATAAGTCTCCATTAAAGTTAAAATATGATCCAACTCATCCTGATTCAATAAGTTTTGGGGATAAAAAAGGTTATGTGGAGCTTCCTAATGTCAATTTAGTTGAAGAAATGGTAGATATGATTTCAGCTTCTCGTGCTTATGAGGCAAATTCTACTGTTATCAACAGTAGTAAATCTATGTTTAGAAGTGCATTAGCTATACTTCAAAGCTAAAGGAGAGATCGTTGGTGAGAATGAATGCTTTTTTTACAGAGAATAATATTAATTTGGTTAAGAAAAATCCTTTGCATTTTGATGTGAATCTTTTTGGTTCTTCTAAAAATAGTGCCAAAAGCAATGATATTAAAACGTTTAAGGATGTTTTAATAAATGCGATTACTGATGTCAACAAAAGTCAATTAAATGTTTCTAAAGTTATGGAACAAGCTGTTCTTAAGCCTAGTAGTGTTGATGTTCATGATTTTGTAATAGCGATGTCTAAGGCTAATATGAATTTAAGCATTTTAAAGGCTGTTGTTGAGAGAGGTATTAAGGCTTATCAAGACATAATCAATATTCGTTAAGGAGCCATAAGATTTTGAGCAATTTTTTTACTAATTTTTTTGTTTCAGCAAAAGGAATCTTCAAAAAAGCTAGTACGGTTCAGAAAATAGCCTTAGGATTGATTATTTTTTTTGTTATTCTTGCGTTTGTTTTTTTGATAGGACTTTCTACTAAAAGTCAAAGTATTGCTCTTTTTGGAGTTGAAATTAAAGATCAATATCTCTTAGATAGAATATCGCAAAGACTTGATAGAGAAAATGTTAAATATTTTTTGAGTTCCGATGGAAGAATTTATTTAGATGATGAAAAGCTTGCAAAAAAAATGCGAGCAATTCTTGTCAGAGAAGAGCTTGTGCCTGTTCATATGGATCCATGGGCTTTGTTTGATATTGATAGATGGACTATTACTGATTTTGAAAGAAGCATTAATCTTAGAAGATCTATTACAAGAGCGGTTGAGCAACATATTTTAGCTTTAGACGATGTTGATGCTGTTAGTGTGAATCTTGTTATGCCTGAGAAAGCTCTTTTTAAAGAGGCGCAAGAGCCTGTTAAAGCATCTGTTAGGATTACTCCAAGGCCTGGCTCCGATATTATTACCAATAGAAAAAAAGTTGAAGGACTTGTTAAGCTTATTCAGTATGCCATTGAAGGCCTTGAATCTGATAATATTGCTATTGTTGATAATAGTGGAACTATTTTGAATGATTTTTATAATTTAGATGGAATAGATAGGATAGACTTAGCAGAAAAAGAGCGTAAATTAAAGCTTAAGTATGAAGCTATGCTTAGGGGGGAAATCGACTCTGCATTAAGTAAGGTTTTATCTGTTGATAGATTTATGATAGCAAGAGTAAATGTAAAACTTGATACTTCAAAAGAAACTACAGAGTCTAAAGAGTATGCCCCTATTGAGCTTCAAGCCCAAGATCCAAAAGCTTCTTATAACACTAGAAAAGTAAGCGATTCAACTATTATATCTTCTCAGACCCAGAAAAAAGAATATCAGGGGCAAGGGTATAGTCCGTGGGGACCTCCTGGCCAGGAAGGCAATACTCCTCCTGAATATCAAGATTTAAGCGATATTACTGGTAAATATAATGAGTCTCAAGAGATCAAAAATGTTGCTTTAAATGAAAAAAAATCTACAAGTGAAAAAGAGCCCGCTAGGATTGTAGGTGTTTCTCTTGGTATTTTTGTGGATGGTATTTGGAATTTTGTGTATGATGAGAAGGGAAATTTCGTAATAGAAAATGGAATGAGAAAAAGAGAATATAAACCCATGGCATTAGAAGAAATAAAAAATATTGAAGATGTTTTGCAAAGTTCTTTTGAATATAAGCCAGAAAGAGGTGATTCAATAACAGTTAGAAATATATCTTTTGATCGCATGAATGAATTTAGAGAAATAGATGAAAACTATTTTGCAAGCGAAAGGTTTAGATATTTTTTATTTATTGCAAGTATAATATTTTCGTTATTGATTTTAGTATTTACAATATTTTTTGCTATTTCTAGAGAACTTGAAAGGCGAAGACGCCTTAGAGAAGAGGAATTGGCAAAGCAAGCACATTTAAGACGTCAACAAGCCTTAATGGATGGTGGCGACGATATTGGCGTTGATGATGTTGTTGGCGGTATTAGGGAGGGTGATGAGCTTCAAAACAATGCTGAGCTTTTAGCCAGAGAAAAGCCAGAAGATGTTGCTAAGCTTATAAGAACATGGCTTTTGAAAAACGCGTAGAAGGTAGTAATTGATATGGAAGAAAAAAAAGAAAAGGAGATTCTTGATGTTTCTGCTTTAACAGGCAAGCAAAAGGCCGCTATATTATTGGTTTCAATAGGTTCTGAAATCTCTTCTAAAGTGTTTAAGTATCTTTCTCAAGAAGAGATAGAGTCTTTGACATTTGAGATAGCAAAGCTTGAGACAATTACTTCTGAACTTAAAGATAATGTTCTTTTAGAGTTTAAAGAATTAATGATGGCTCAAGAATTTATTCAAAAGGGTGGAATTGATTATGCAAGAGAGCTTCTTGAAAAATCTCTTGGTACTCAAAAAGCAGTTGATATTATTAATAATTTGGGATCTGCTTTACAGTCTAGGCCTTTTGAATTTGTTAGAAGAGCAGATCCTGCAAATATTTTAAACTTTATTCAACAAGAACATCCTCAAACAATTGCTTTGATACTTTCATATCTTGATCCCCAAAAGGCTTCTTTTATTCTCTCTAGTTTGCCTACGGAGGTACAAACCAATGTTGCAAGAAGAATTGCATTAATGGATAGAACTTCTCCTGAGGTTGTAAGAGAGGTTGAGAGAGTTCTTGAGAAAAAACTAGCTTCTCTTTCTTCAGAAGATTACACATCAGCAGGAGGAGTTGACAATGTTGTTGAGATAATTAATATGGCTGATAGAAAGACGGAGAAGTTTATTATTGAATCTCTTGAAGAAGAAGATCCAGAGCTTGCAGAAGAGATTAAGAAAAAAATGTTTGTATTTGAGGATATAGTTTTGCTTGATGACAGATCTATACAAAGAGTTTTAAGAGAAATAGATGGTCAAGAGTTAGCAAAAGCTTTAAAATCTGTAGATATTCCTGTTCAAGAAAAAATTTTCAAAAACATGTCAAAAAGAGCAGCTTCAATGCTTAAGGAAGATATGGAATTTTTGGGGCCTACTAGGCGAAAAGACGTTGAGGAATCCCAGCAAAAAATTGTTTCTCTTATTAGAAAATTAGAAGAACAAGGAGAAATAGTTATTTCAAGAGGTGGTGAAGAAGATGTACTTGTCTGATAAAGGAGTTTTATTTGCCTAAGGTTTTATATAAATCGTCAGAAGTTGATAATTCAGTAAAGTTTGAATTTGTTGAGATAGCAAAGCCCGTTTTTGAATCTTTGGAAATCAAGGAAAAAGAAGGCAAGGTTTACGACATAGACAGTCAAATTACCAATCTTAAAGAAGAGTTACAATTTCTAAGAGATGAAAAGTTACGACTTGAGGAAGAACTTGTTAAAAGACAAGAACTTGCCAAAGAAGAAGTGCAAATTGAATCTAAGAGGCTTATTGAAGAGGCTAAGATAAAAGCTAATGAAGTGCTAGAGGCAGCCAAGCAAGAAGCAGATCTTTTGCAAAGGGAGGCTATTAATAAGAAGGAATCTGTTGAGGCTGAATCTAATGCTGAGATTGAAAGATTGACAAGAGAGTATGAAGAAAAATTAAAAACAGATCTTGAGATAGCAACAGCTAAGGGTAGACAAGAGGGATATAGTAAAGGTTATGAAAGCGGTTTTGAAGATTTTGATAAAGTTATGAGAAAGTTGCACAGCATAATAGCAAGTTTGATTGCCGAAAGAAAAGGTATTCTTGAATCATCAAGTGGTCAAATAGTAAGTCTTGTTATGCAAATTGCAATTAAAGTTATTAAGAGAATAACAGATTCTCAAAAAGATATTGTTTTAGAAAATGTTAATGAGGTGTTGAAAAGGGTAAAAGATAAAACACAGATTACTATTCGTGTAAATCTTGATGATTTAGATATTGTTAGACATAAAAAGAGTGATTTTATTTCTAGATTTGATGT
This sequence comes from [Borrelia] tanukii, assembly GCF_030436345.1. Classification (GTDB taxonomy): domain Bacteria; phylum Spirochaetota; class Spirochaetia; order Borreliales; family Borreliaceae; genus Borreliella; species Borreliella tanukii. The sequence continues at coordinate 297,927 of NZ_CP124038.1, read as the reverse complement.
TATAGAAAATTTAGAAATCATAGAAGATCCCAACATAGGCAAAGGTGGTTGTATAATTGAAACTAATTTTGGAGAGATTGATGCTCGTATTTCTTCTCAACTTGATAAAATAGAGGAAAAGTTTAAAAATTTTTCATTATTAAGTTAAGTATCTAAAGGAATTTTAGTGGGCAATTTTTTTGAAAATTATTTAAGACAAGTAGATGATATTGAAACTGTATCTTTTGTTGGCAGAGTACAAAAGATAAAAGGCCTTTTAGTTGAAAGTTTAGGGCCTCAGTGTGCTGTTGGAGATTTATGTTTAATTGATCAAAGAAATAATAAAAAGGTATGTGCTGAGGTTTTAGGATTTAATGGCCCTTATGTTAGTCTTATGGCCTATGAAGGATTTAGTGGGATTGAAGTTGGAAATAAAGTCTATTCTTTAAATAAAGGGTTAGAAATAAATCTTAGTGATGAGCTTTTAGGAAGAGTTATTGATTCTCTTGGCAGACCTATTGATAATAAAGGGTCATTTTTAAACAATAGATATAAAGAGTTAATTTTTGAAAAAATTAATCCAATTAGTAGAAGTATTTTTGAAGAGCAAATATTAACAGGAGTTAAGGTTCTTGATGGTTTTTTGCCAGTTGCAAAAGGGCAAAGAGTTGGTATTTTTTCTGGTGCTGGTGTTGGTAAGTCTACTTTGCTTGGCATGATTGCAAAAAATTCAAATGCAGATGTAAACGTTATCGCTTTTATTGGGGAAAGAGGTCGAGAGCTTAATGAGTTTATTGAACATGAACTTGGTGAGGAGCGTTTAAAAAAAAGCGTTTTAGTTGTTTCAACTTCTGATGAATCACCCATATCAAGGTATAAAGGAGCTTATGTCGCCACCATGATAGCAGAATACTTTAGAGATCAAGGTAAAGATGTGGCTTTGCTTTTTGATTCTATTACTAGGTTTGCAAATGCTAAAAGGGAAATGTCTCTTTCCTTGGGAGAGCCCCCGGTAGCTAAAGGCTATCCGCCTTCTGTTTTTGTTGAAATTCCAATTTTACTTGAGAGATCGGGTTTTAATGGTAATGGAGGAAGTGTTACTGGATTTTATACTGTTCTTGTTGAGGGGGATGATTTTACAGAACCTGTAGCCGATAATATTAAGGCTGTTTTGGATGGTCACATTATATTAGACAGAGATTTGTTTGATAGAGGAATTTATCCTTCAATAAATGTTCTTAGTTCAACGTCAAGATCTATTCATAGAATAATGAGTTTAGAAAAACAAAAATTAATAATGAAAGCTAGAAATTTATTGTCTGTTTATAAAGATTATGAAGATCTTGTTAGAACGGGGATTTATCTTAAAGGATCCAATAAGGAAGTTGATTTTGCAATTTCCAAGTATCCTAAGATTATTGATTTTATTTCTCAAGGAATAAATGATACATTTGATTTTGAAAATTTAGAAGATGAAATAAGGGAAATATTATCTTGAATGATTTAAATTTTAGAAAACAAAAACTTAATAGAATATTAACCATTAGAACCTACTATCGAAAGTTAAGTGAGAGAGACTTAATGGATGTAAATAAAAAAATTTCAAAAATAAATCATTTTTCAGATGAAATTCCCAATCTTTTAAAAAGTCTGAATAGTCTTGATGATCTTTTTGTAAGAGGTTATATGGACTGTTTAAATTATAAAAAAAAACAAAATTTTAAAATTCTTGAAGAGCTTAGAAAGAATTATAATGATTGTTATGATACTTATGTGAATAAGTATAGGGAAGAAAAAAAGATTAAAATATTAATAAAAACTTTAAATAATTCTATAATTAAAAATAGAGAAAAGAAGGAAAGCTTACTGCTAGATGAGTATGTAAATTATAAAGTTTGTCAAAATCTGAGGATTGAAAGTGAATAATTTTTTATCGTTCTTTTTTAGGGCATTTTTTTTGTTATTTTTAATTGTTATTTTATTTTTCTTTGTATTATTCTCTATTGATTTTCTTGGAATGTACAATACTAAGAGATATTTCCCTGAGTTTATAAGAACTAAGTTTTTAGGAGAGACTTCTCTAGTCTTTGATCATAATTCTAATATAATTCTTGATGAAGCTAGACTTGTAAAGGAAAGAGAAGCTATTGATATCAAGAATCAGCAGATTGAAAAGCTTAAAGAAGATCTAAAATTAAAAGAAGACAGTTTAAATAAGCTTGAATTTGAGCTTAAGCAAAAGCAGAAAGATTTAGATTTAAAACAAAAGGTAATAGATGACATTATAAATAAATATAATGACGAGGAAGCAAATATTTTACAAACAGCTGTATATTTAATGAATATGCCACCAGAAGATGCTGTTAAGCGGCTTGAGGATTTAAATCCTGAACTTGCAATATCTTATATGCGAAAAATTGAAGAGCTTTCTAAAAAAGAGGGCCGTATGTCAATTGTTCCTTATTGGTTGTCCCTTATGGATTCTAAAAAAGCTGCTATATTGATTAGAAAAATGTCTGTTAGTTCATTGGAGTAGTGCTTATATGAGTAATTTATTAAATTTAAGTAAAGCTTATGGCAATAAATTTAATCTCTTGAATACAATTAAAGGATTAAATTTAAATGTTTCTAAAACGGAGTCTAGAGAGAATAAGAATTCTTTTTTAAATATTATGTCTTCTGAATCTAAGAAATTAGCTAAAGCAAAATTTATGATATTTGATTTTTTAAATTTTTTTAAAGATAATGGGCTTATTAGTAAAAATTTAAAAAAATCGTCTTTAAATAAATCCTTTTTTTTAAAAAAACTTGAGAATGAGGCTTTTGCTTCTGATTTGAAATCCTTGATTGCTAGAATGAATGTTTTTTTAGATTTTGAAGGCTTAAATGGCATTAAAGAAAATTTAACATTTAATCTTGATAATTTTGATATCCTAAGTAAAGAAAAATTTTTTGAAAAAATTGAAAGACTTTGTTTGTTTTTTAATGATTTAAGTTCTTTTTTAGGTTTTGATTTTTCAACTACTGTATTGATTGATGATTATTATAATCATATGAGCTTGAATGATAAAAAGAAAGAAGAAAATGTTATTAATATTGATGTAAAAAATTTTAAGAAGAACGGTGGCGATAATAATGATTTTGCTTTTTCAAAGTTTAGCTTAAATACAATTGATGGTCAAAATTTTGTTGGTAGGTATAAGGTTAAAGAAATATCAGGCGATTCTTTAAAAGGTTTTGTTGAAGAATTTATCAATCATAACATAAAAAGCTTTAAAGAGGTTGATAGTTTTGATTTTGTTAGCAGTTTAAAGCCAGAGTGGAATCTTAAGATTAATAAAAATATTGTGGATAAAGCTAAAGTTGTGTTAAAATCGAATAATACAGGAGAGATTAAGTTGGTTTTAAAGCCCAAAGAGCTTGGTAGTATACGAATTAATTTAAACCTTGATTCTAATAATAATTTATTGGGAAAGATTGTGGTAGACAATCAAAATGTTAAAATGCTTTTTGACCAAAATATGCATTCATTAAATAAAATGCTTGGTGAGAGTGGTTTTAATGCTAGCTTAAATCTTTTTCTTGCGGGTGAAAATTTAAATTCTTTTTCTAAAAATTTTAAAGATGATTCTAGGGATCAAAATTTTTATTTTGGTTATAATAAATCTTTTCAAATTGAAGAAGAAGTTGAATTTTCTTACGATGTAGATAAAAATGTTAATTTAATTGTTTAGGCGGTGGAGTTAAATGAGTAAAATAAATGGTATTGAAAATGTCTTTAATTTGACTAATAGTAGTAAAATTAAAAAAGAATCAGATTTTAAGGTTGACAATGTAGCTAATAAGGTTAATCTTGGCAAGGATGATTTTTTAAAGTTGCTCATTACTCAGCTTAGGTATCAAGATCCTACAAATCCAATGAAGGATAAAGAATTTATTGCTCAAATGGCGCAATTTTCGGCTCTTGAGCAAATGACCAATATGAGCAAGTCATTTGAAAAACTTTCATCTTCTTTAGGAATAAGAAAAGATTTGGATTTGTTAGGCAAAGTAATTAAATTTCAGCATGGTGATGGGGAGATTGTTAAAGGCCGTGTCACAAACATTAAGACAGGTGCAATACCCCAAGTTATGGTTAATGGTAATTATTATGTATATAAAAACATATTATCGGTAGGTTTGGAGGAGTAATTATATGATGAGGTCTTTATATTCCGGTGTTTCTGGGCTTCAGAATCATCAAACAAGAATGGATGTTGTTGGTAATAATATTGCTAATGTAAATACAATTGGTTTTAAAAAGGGAAGAGTAAATTTTCAGGATATGATATCGCAGTCTATTTCTGGAGCTTCTCGCCCTACTGATACTCGTGGAGGGACTAATCCTAAGCAAGTTGGATTAGGTATGAATGTTGCTGCAATTGACACTATTCATACCCAAGGGGCTTTTCAAAGTACTCAAAAAGCATCTGATCTTGGGGTTAGTGGTAATGGATTTTTTATTTTAAAAGAAGGTAAAAATTTTTTTTATACAAGAGCTGGTGCTTTTGACGTGGACTCTGATCGACATCTTGTAAATCCTGCAAATGGAATGCGAATTCAAGGTTGGATGGCAAGAGATTTAGAAGGTGAAAAGGTTATCAATACAGCTTCTGATGTTGAAGATCTTATTATTCCAATTGGAGATAAAGAGGGAGCAAAATCTACTAAAAACATTACTTTTGCCTGTAACCTTGACAAAAGATTGCCCGTAATTCAAGAAGGTGCAAGTTCGGCAGATATTGCACGTGGAACTTGGGTTGTCAATAAGTCATTGTATGACAGTTTTGGAAATGTTAGTGTTCTTGAACTTAGGATTGTAAAAGATTTAAATACTCCTAATTTATGGAATGCAACAGTGTTAATAAATGGTGAGCAAAATTCAAACTTTACGCTTGGATTTGACAATGAAGGAGCATTGGCGTCTTTGAATGGGCAACCAAGCCAAAAAGGAGATGTTCTCCAAATTCCTATAACATTTAATGTTTCAGGAGCAAATGTAGGCGAAGTTGGTGAGCAGCAAACTGTAAATTTGAAATTGGGAACAGTTGGAAGCTACACCGATTCAATCACCCAATTTGCTGATTCTAGTAGTACAAAGGCTATTATTCAAGATGGATATGGCATGGGATATATGGAAAATTATGAAATTGATCAAAATGGTGTCATAGTTGGCATTTATTCGAATGGAATAAGGCGAGATCTTGGCAAAATTGCCCTTGCTTCTTTTATGAATCCTGGAGGACTTGCAAAATCGGGAGATACTAATTTTGTGGAAACAAGCAATTCAGGGCAAGTTAGAATAGGCGAGACTGGACTTGCTGGACTTGGCGATATTAGATCTGGTGTTTTAGAAATGGCTAATGTTGATCTTGCAGAGCAGTTTACAGATATGATAGTGACTCAAAGAGGATTTCAGGCAAATGCTAAAACCATTACTACTTCTGATCAATTATTGCAAGAACTTGTAAGATTGAAAAATTAAGCCAAGATTGTTTTTAAAATATGATTTTTGTAACTAAGCTTAATGGTTTTGGATATTATTTAAATCCTTGTCATATTGAAAGTATTGAAGCTAATCCTGATACTACAATTCTTCTTATGAACGGTAAGAAGTTGATTGTAAAAGAAAAAGTTGAAGAGGTGATCAATAGGATTAAGTTGTATAGAAAAGAAGTTGCTTCTTTTGAAAAAATTGTGGGAGAAGGAAATGGGGGCGTTGAATTATGAATTTAGCTAGTATAATTGGGTGGGGAGTTGGATTTGGAGCTATTTTAATTTCCATGGCATTTACTCCCACAGGACTTGGTGTTTTTTGGGATTTAAGTTCTGTTTTTATTACTGTTGTTGGATCTTTTTCTGCTCTTATGGCTTCTTCAGAAGTTATTGCTGTAAAAAAAATTCCAACGTATTTAGGTTTTTTCTTTAGAAGAAATTCTTATGCCAAAATTTCTATTATAAAAATATTGGTAGAGCTTTCAGAAAAGGCTAGAAAAGAAGGTCTTTTGTCTCTTGATGACGAGCTTGAACAAATTAATGATCCATTTTTTAAGTCAGGAATGAGGCTTGTTGTTGATGGTGCAGATCCTGAAGTAATTAGAACTATGCTTTATTTAGAACTTGATCAAATGCAAGAAAGGCATAAAGTTGGTTCAGAGCTTTTTAAGACTTGGTCAAAACTTGCCCCAGCTTTTGGCATGACGGGCACTCTTATTGGGCTTGTAGCTCTTCTTGGTAATTTAGAGGACAAGTCTGCGCTTGGTTCTTCTATGGCTGTTGCTCTTATTACAACTCTTTATGGAACCATAATGGCAAATTTAATGTTTATTCCTGTCCAGCTTAAGTTGGAGAAAATTGATTCTGAGGAAGCTGCAGTAAAGACAATGATAATTGAGGGTGTTTTATCAATTCAGTCTGGAGATAATCCTAGAATTTTAGAGCAAAAATTGATGACTTTTTTAACCCCCAAAGATCGAAGCCATCTTGGCAATAGTATTGGGGGTGAATAATGGCTTTGCGAATTAAAAAGCCTTTAAAATGTGATGAAGGAGCTCCAGATTACATGGTGACTTATGGAGACATGGTTACTTTGCTACTTGTATTTTTCGTTACAATGTTTTCATTAAATGATATTATTTTTCAAGAAAATGTGATAAGAATAATGTCTGCTTCTTTTACGGGTGCAGGATTCTTTAAGGGTGGTAAAACTTTAGATTTTAATAAATTATCTTATTTAAGTAATAGTTTTATGTCTTTGCCTTCTACTGTGCGCAATAAACAAGCTTCTCAAACTGCTAAAAATAAATCTATGATTGAATTTATTGAGAAAATCCAGTCTAAAAATATTATAGTTAGACAGGAAGAGCGAGGCATTGTGATATCTCTTGCAGCAGACGCATTTTTTGATTCTGCTAGTGCAGATGTTAAGCTTGAAGACAATAGAGATTCTATTCAAAAAATAGCATCTTTTATTGGGGTTTTAAGCTCTAGGGGCTATAATTTTAAAATAGAAGGGCATACAGATAATATTGACACCGATGTAAATGGGCCTTGGAAAAATAATTGGGAGCTTTCGACTGCAAGATCTGTTAATATGCTAGAACACATTTTGAATTATTTAGATCAATCTGATGTTAAAAGCATTGAAAATAAGTTCGAAGTAGCTGGTTTTGGCGGAAGTAGACCCATTGCAACAGATGATACTCCTGAGGGCAGAGCTTATAATAGAAGAATTGATATATTAATTACTACGGACGCATCTTTAAGTTTTCCTAAGGAAATTACGCAGTAATAGTTTTTTAAACTGTAGAGAAGAAATTAATAGGAGGAATTTTATTATGCCAAATAAGGACGATGAAAATTTGGATGTGGGAGATTCTAATGTTGGTAGAAAAGGTGGTTTATTACCCGATATTATAATAAAAATTTTGCAGATACTTGCAATAGGAATATTTACTGTTGCAATAATGATAATTGTTTCTTATTTTGTATCTAAAATGGTGGTAAGCCAAAGTGGAGCTCCTAGCGATTTTCCAGTTTTTTCTAATGAATACTTAGGAAAGCCGCCTATGCTTATATGGTATGAAAGTATAGATGAGATTAGGGGTAATACCCTAGATGTTCCTCCAAAAACTTTTGTTGTAAAGCTTGCTTTAGGGTATGCAGAAAATAATGTTAATATTCTCAATGAGCTTGGAAGGCAAAAAGTGCGCTTAAAAGATATTATTAGAGAATATTTTAGTCAAAGAACTGGTCAAGAAATAAAGAATGAAAGTCAAATAAAAGCAGAAATTAAGGCAAGAATTAATAGTATTCTTAGAAATGGAGAAATAAAAGAAATAGCATTAACCCAAATTGATATTTTTGATATGTAATAATGTAATAAATTTAAAGGAATTTTAAATGGCAAACAATCCAGGAGCTTTATCTCAAGACGATATAGATAGTCTTTTAGAGTCTATCAACTCATCTGAAAGTTTATCGTTAGACGAATCTCTTTCTAATGTTATATCTAGTCCTACAGGCAAAAAGCAAAAAGTTAAGGTGTATGACTTTAAAAGGCCAGATAAATTTTCAAAAGAACAGGTTAGAACAGTTTCAAGTTTTCATGAGGCATTTGCTAGGTATACTACAACCTCGCTTTCTGCTCTTTTAAGAAAAATGGTTCATGTTCATGTGGCTTCAGTTGACCAATTAACCTATGAAGAGTTTATTAGGTCAATACCTAACCCTACAACTTTAGCAATAATAAATATGGATCCGCTTAAAGGATCTGCTATTTTTGAAGTTGATCCAACCATAGCATTTGCTATAGTAGATAGGCTTTTTGGAGGGGATGGAGATACGATTAAAGATAAAAGTAGAGATTTAACAGAAATTGAGCAGTCTGTCATGGAAAGTGTTATTATTCGTATACTTGCTAATATGAGAGAGGCTTGGTCTCAAGTAGTTGATCTAAGACCAAGATTTGGACATATTGAGGTTAATCCACAGTTTGCTCAAATAGTTCCCCCTACAGAAATGATTATTTTAGTAACTCTTGAGGTTAAAATAGGAAAAGTGGAAGGACTTATGAATTTTTGTTTGCCCTATATTACGATAGAACCTATTGTTTCAAAATTATCAACAAGATATTGGCATTCTTTGATTGGGGTTGGAACCACTAGTGAAAATCTTGATGCTTTGCGTGAAAAGTTGGAAAATACAGCGATGCCTTTGGTAGCAGAAATAGGGGAAGTTAAACTGAAAGTAAGAGAAATTTTATCGCTTGACAAAGGCGATGTTTTAAATCTTGAATCTTCTTTAATAAATAAAGATTTAACTTTAAAAGTTGGTACTAAAGAAAAGTTTAAATGTCGAATGGGTTTAATGGGCAATAAAATTGCAGTACAAATTACAGAAAAGATTGGAGATATAAAAGGTTTTGATTTATTAAAAGAACTTACAGAAGAGGTTGAGTGATAGTTATTTTATTTATTATAACTTAAATTATTAAGAGGTTGAATTATGAGTGTAGATGAAAAAAGTGATAATGTAGAAAAGCCAGAAATAAAAGGGGTTAAGCTTCCTGATTTAATTGATACTTTACCAGAAGGAGTTGATCCTAGTAATTTTGGGCTTTTGATGGATGTTTCTATGCAGCTTACTGTAGAACTTGGAAGAACAGAGCGCAAAATAAAGGATATACTTGGCATGTCTGAGGGCACGATTATTACTCTTGATAAACTTGCCGGTGAGCCTGTAGATATTTTAGTAAACGGTAAAATAGTTGCCAGGGGAGAAGTAGTTGTAATTGATGAAAATTTTGGAGTTAGAATTACTGAGATAATTAAAACTAAAAATGAATAATAAGTTTTTATTTTTAGTTTTTTTAGCGTTTTCTAATTTTTTTACATATGCTAATTCACAAGAGCAAGTAAATTCATCTGCTGATTTAGAAAATGAATCTAGCTTGCCAATCTTTGAAGAGGATAAGGCAAATTTTACTAGCAATGATAGTGCCCAGTCAATCTCTCTTTTTAATATTTCGGATTTGGTTAAGATAGTTTTATTTTTGCTTATTGCTTTTTTTATCTTTTTTTTATTTAAGAAATTGATTTTTCATTCAAAAAAAAGCAAGTATGAACAAAATTCTAATTTAATTAAGGAGCTTGTTTTTTACGAGATAGATTTTAAAAATTCAATAAGAATTATAAACATATTAGACAATGTTTATATATTTTTAGTTTCCAGTAATTCTTCTACTTTGCTCAAAGAGATTAAATCTGAAGAAGAGTTAGAGGATTTAAAACTTAAGCTTAGCAAGATTAATAATTTTTCTAAGAAAGATTCTTTTAAATCAATCTTTAAGAAAATGTTGCTCCAAAAAGAAGAGGTTCCTTTTTCCAGTAATGATTATGTTAAACTTGAGAAGAAAATTGAGACTTCGCTTAAGGATAAACAAGATAGATTAAAAAAATTTTAGAGGGTTTATTTTGAGAAAGTGTTTTAATTTTTTTTTATTTTTTAGTGTAACAAGTTTATCTTTTGCCCAAACAAAATCTTTGCAGGCCACCAAAGGTCTTAATTTCCCATTTTTAAATTTTGAAAATATTAGTGGTTCAGAGATAGCTTTTTCTTTGCAGCTTTTGATTTTATTAACCATTATTACTCTTTCTCCGGCATTTTTAGTTTTAATGACTTCGTTTTTGCGAATATCCATAGTTTTGGATTTTATTAGACGCGCTTTATCTCTCCAACAATCTCCTCCCACTCAAATAGTAATGGGATTGGCTTTATTTTTAACTATTTTTACTATGTGGCCAACCTTTAATGTTATATATAAACAAGCTTATTTGCCTCTTAAAGAGTCAAAAATAAATTTTGATGAATTTTATAACAAAGGAATTGCGCCTCTTAGAATTTTTATGTATAAGCAGATGTCTGATGGGCGTCACGAAGAAATTAGGTTATTTATGAGTATTAGTAGTTATGATCGACCAAAAAATTTTAGCGAAGTGCCAACACATGTTTTAATTGCAGCTTTTATTTTGCATGAGCTTAAAGTAGCCTTCAAGATGGGAATTTTAATATTTTTACCTTTTATAGTTTTAGACATTATTGTTGCTTCTGTTTTAATGGCTATGGGTATGATAATGTTACCCCCTGTAATGATATCTTTGCCTTTTAAGTTGATTCTTTTTGTAATGGTAGATGGCTGGACTTTAATTACTAATGGCCTTATTAAAAGTTTTATGTAGGGTTATATATGACAGCAGGACACATTCTTTATTTAATTAGAATTTCTATTGAAAACATTATTATTTTGTCAGCTCCAATGTTGATTATAGCTCTTATAGTTGGCCTTTTGATTTCAATTTTTCAAGCTATTACTTCAATTCAAGATCAAACTTTAAGTTTTATTCCAAAGATTATTGTTATACTTTTAACTATTGTGATTTTTGGTCCTTGGATTTTAAATAAGCTTATGCAGTTTACCTATATGATTTTTAATCAATTGCAAAATGTTTAATTTATGACTTTAAATTATATTATTTGGATGAAATTTTGAATTTGAGTTTTTTAGTTTTAAAATCTTTTACAATTTTACCTGTGTTGGTTAGAATTTTTATGTTTTTAAAATTTTCTCCATTTTTTTCAACAATAAAAATCGGATATTTCAATTTTTTCTTTTCTTTGATTCTCTCTGTAATTGTTGTTGAGAAGATTAAAATTACTTATCCTTTAGACAATATGTTTTCTTTTGTGTTAATTTTATTAGGGGAGGCTATTTTAGGTCTTATTCAGGCATTTTTTGTTAATATAATTTTCAGCGTTTTCCATTTAGTTGGATTCTTCTTTTCTAATCAAATTGGACTTGCTTATGCAAATATTTTTGATGTTTTTTCAGAAGAAGATAGTATGATTATTTCGCAAATTTTTGCTTATTTATTTTTGCTTTTGTTCTTATCAAGCGATTTTTTACTTCGGTTTTTTGTGATTGGCATACATGATTCTGTTTTGAATATTAGGGTTGAACATTTGGTCAATATGAGAAATTCAGAATTTATCAAACTTTTGCTTATGTCTTTTGGATTTCTTTTTGAAAAAGCTTTATTAATTTCATTTCCAATATTGGCTTTGCTTTTACTTTTTTATCTGGTATTAGGAATACTTTCAAAAGCATCACCCCAGATTAATTTATTAATAATTAGTTTTTCAACTTCGTTATTTTTGGGGCTGTTAATTTTGTATATTGGATTTCCAAGCTTAGCAATATCTTCAAAAAGAGTAATTGAACTTTCTTTAGATTCTCTTGCTAGTTTTTTAAAATTGTTTTCTAGAGTTTTGAAATAATGATAAAAGATGAACTTTTGATTAAAAGTTGGTATATTCCCCTTGATTTTTTTTCTGCAGATGATGAGGGAAGAACTGAATTACCCACTGATCAGAAAAAGCAAAAAGCAAGAGAAGAAGGGCGGGTATTAAAGTCTGCTGAAATTAATACCGCTGTTAGTCTTTTATTGTTATTTGCATTGTTTTTTGTCATGCTTTCTTATTTTGCTTTGGATCTAATAGCTGTTTTTAAAGAGCAGGCTAGCAAGCTTCCTGAAGTTATGAGGATGAGTGTTTATGCTATGGGTTTTGCATACATTAGATCCATCATAGGCTATGTTGTTTTATTTTTTTTTGCATCCTTAGCTGTTAATTTTTTTGTTAATATTATTCAAGTAGGCTTTTTTATTACTTTTAAATCTTTGGAGCCAAGGTGGGATAAAATTAGTTTTAATTTTTCCAGGTGGGCAAAAAATTCTTTTTTTTCAGCTGGAGCTTTTTTCAATTTATTTAAAAGTTTGTTAAAAGTTGTTATAATATGCTTGATATTCTATTTTATTATAGAAAACAATATAGGCAAAATTTCTAAGCTTTCGGAGTATACGCTTCAGACTGGGATTTCTATTGTGTTAGTGCTTGCCTATAAGATATGTTTTTTCTCAGTAATATTTTTGGCAATTGTCGGAGTGTTTGATTATTTGTTTCAAAGATCTCAATATATTGAGAGTTTGAAAATGACAAAAGAAGAGGTAAAGCAGGAGAGAAAGGAAATGGAGGGTGATCCTTTACTTCGATCTAGAATAAAAGAGAGGATGAGGAGCGTTTTAAGTGCTAATTTAAGAGTAGCTGTTCCTCAAGCAGATGTAGTAATTACAAATCCAGAACATTTTGCGGTTGCTATTAAGTGGGATAGCGAAACAATGCTAGCTCCAAGGGTGCTTGCAAAAGGTCAGGATGAAATGGCCCTCACAATTAAAAAAATTGCAAGAGAAAATAATATCCCTTTAATGGAAAATAAGCTGCTTGCAAGAGCGCTTTATGCTAATGTTAAGGTTAACGAAGAGATTCCAAGAGAATATTGGGAGGTTGTTTCAAAAATTCTTGTGAGAGTATATTCTATTACTAAAAAGTTTAATTAGAGGTTCTATTGTTGGATGCTAGAAAAAATTCTATATTAGGATATTTGGGGCTTAATAATAAGTCTGATTTAATAATTTCGGTTGGTTTAATATTTATTGTTGCTGGGTTTATTTTACCCCTTCCTGCGGTTATTTTGGATGTTTTGATTACGGTTAATTTGGTAATAAGTCTTTTAATTATTTTAATTGTTCTTTATTCTAAGAGATCTCTAGATTTTTCTGTTTTTCCTACTTTGTTACTTGTGATGACTATTTTTGGACTTGTTCTTAATATTTCTTCTACCAGATTGATTTTAACTAAAGGTATAAATTTTGATGGGCAAATGATAAGAACATTTGGCACATTTGTTGTAGGTAGTTCTGGAATTCAAGGACTTGTTATTGGGTTTGTAATATTTATAATAATCATTGCTGTTCAATTTATTGTAATTACCAAAGGAGCAACAAGGGTAGCTGAAGTTGCAGCTCGATTTGCTCTTGATGCACTTCCCGGCAAGCAAATGGCCATTGACTCTGCTTACAGTTCTGGAAATTTGACAGAAGAAGAGGCTACAAGGCAAAAGAATGATTTGCAATCTGAAGTCAATTTTTATGGCGCAATGGATGGAGCTTCTAAGTTTGTATCGGGAAACGTTAAGGTTGGATTTTTGATAACCCTTATAAATATTCTTGGTGGTTTGTTGGTAGGAATAACTTTGCAAGGTCTTAACTTTAGCGAAGCTCTTAATAATTATGTGTCATTGACGGTTGGTGATGGGCTTGTTTCTCAATTACCGGCTCTTTTAATTTCAACGGCTACGGGTTTGATTGTTACTAGATCTATTTCAAAAAATAGTTTTGGTGGCGAGATTTTTGAGCAATTCACAAATCATTTAGGAATTTATTGGATTGTTTCTGGATTTTTGTTTTTTTTAGCTTTTCTTCCTGGATTTCCAACTTTAATTCTTATTTTTTTAAGTTTGTTAATTGCATTTTTAGCTTATTCTCTTTCAGGCGTAAGACGTAGAGAAGAAATTGATGAAAAAATGAAACTAGAAGAAGAGCAAGCGGCAATTTATTCAGATAAAGATGTTGCGCCTGTTGTTCCTCTTGATCCGTTAGCTCTTGAGATTGGATATAATCTTGTCCCAATAGTTGATGATACAAAAACTTCTGAACTACTTGATCGTATTGTTAAAATAAGGCGTGAGATTGCATTTGAATTTGGAATAGTTGTGCCTAAGATTAGAATAGTTGACAATATGCGACTTCAGCCCAATGCTTATTCTTTTAAACTAAGAGGGGTTGAAGTTGGGCGAGGTGAGATTAAGCTTGGTAAATTTTTAGTGATAAATATTGGAATTGATTCTGGAATAGATGGAGATCTTGTTAGAGATCCTTCATTTGGACTTCCTTCTCTTTGGGTAAATGATGATGGGCGAGAAACTGCTGAAAAATTGGGATATACTGTTGTAGATCCTCCTTCTATTATTGCTACTCATATGACGGAGCTTATTAAAAGACATTCTTACGAAATTTTGACTCGTCAAGATGTTCAAAATACCCTTGATGTTTTTAAGAAAGATTATGGGGCTATTGTTGAAGAGGTCCTTAAGAATTTTTCAGTTGGAGAGATTCAAAGGGTTTTACAGGGCCTATTAAAAGAGCAGGTTTCAATTCGCAATTTGGTTACAATTTTTGAAACAATTGCAGATTTCACAAGTATTACTAAGGATATATTTTTCTTGATTGAAAAATGTAGACAATCAATTGGAAGACAAATAACTAGTGGATATTTAGACTTAAATTCTGAGCTTAATGTAATAACTTTAAATCCCAGTTTTGAGCAAATAATAATTGATTCTCGTATAGAATCTAATAACAATCTTATAAGTTCAATTGATCCTAATTTGAAAACTAAATTTATTTATGAACTTTTCAAAATTGTAAATGAGGTTCAAGCAGAAGGTTTTTATCCAGTTGTTCTCTCAAGCGAATCGTCAAGACCTATAATAAAAGTGATAACAAGTAGAGAGATTCCAGAGCTTGTTGTTATGTCTGTTTTAGAGGTTCCCCAAAATATTAAAGTTAATGTTCTTAAAACAGTAGAGGTTGAAGAATAATATTATGGTTCAGTATTTTACAGAAAAAGGTCCAACTTATAATGAAGTTATAGAAATAATTAAGAAAAAATATGGCAAGAATGCTAGGGTCATGACCTATAAAACCATTCCTCATGGAGGAATTTTGGGTTTGTTTAGCAAAGATTGGGTTGAAGTCTCAGGTTATGTTAGATACGACATTGGTAATCAACAGATTAATGTTGAGGATGAAAAGCGAAAGATCCTTCAAAGCATTAAAAGAGAAGAAAATTCTTCAATTGAAGATGTGCTTAAAGAAGTTAAGTCTCTTAAAACAGAACTTGCTCACAAAAAAGAAAATATTAATCATCCGACAATTACAAAAATTGAAGATATTTTAAGAGAAAATGATTTTTCTGAAAATTATATTAAAGACATTAATGAGTTTATTAAGAGAGAATTCAGTTTGTCCGATCTTGATGATTATGAGAGAGTTAGAGAGGATGTTGTTTTGTATATTGCAAGGACAATTAAATGTTCAGGATCTATTATTGATGATCTTAAGAAAAGGGTTTTTATTTTAGTTGGTCCAACAGGTGTTGGAAAGACCACTACAATTGCAAAACTTGCAGCAATTTATGGTATTAATGGAGAATCTAAGAGTTTAAATATTAAGATTATTACTATTGATAATTATCGTATTGGGGCTAAAAAACAAATTCAAACTTATGGTGATATTATGGGCATTCCGGTTAGAGCAATTGAGTCTTTTAAAGATTTAAAAGATGAAATTACTGATTCAAAGGATTTCGATCTTATACTTGTTGATACAATTGGCAAAAGTCCTAAAGATTTTATGAAGCTTGCTGAGATGAAGGAGCTTCTTAATGCTTGTGGAAGAGATGCTGAATTTCATTTGGCTGTGAGTTCTACTACAAAAACATCAGATGTTAAAGAAATATTTCACCAATTCTCTCCTTTTAATTATAAAACTGTGATTTTTACCAAAGTGGATGAAACCACTTGTGTTGGAAATTTGATAAGTTTGATTTATGAAATGAAGAAAGTAGTTTCTTATGTTACGGATGGGCAAATTGTTCCTCATAATATCAGTGTTGCAGAACCACTTACTTTTATTAGAAGAATAAATGGCTACAGAATAAGCGATGATGCAGAGTTTATTAAGAAAATAAAAAGTAAATCTTATTATTAAGGAAAGTTATAATGGAAGATCAAGCTCAAAGTTTAAGAGATATGATGAAATTAAATGGTAAATTTAATTTTTCAGTTGATGAGAAAGTTCAAAACAGTAAAACAAGATTTATTGCTGTTAGTAGTGGCAAAGGCGGTGTTGGTAAAAGCAATATTGCAATTGGACTTGCTCTTAAATATTCTGAGCTTGGCAAAAAAGTATTAATACTTGATGCTGACATTGGAATGGCTAATGTTAATATTTTGCTTGGAGTTATTCCTAAGTACAGTATATATCATATGATTGCTCAAAGTCGTGATATTAGAGAAGTAATAACAAAGACAGAATACAATATTGATCTTTTAGCCGGTGCTTCTGGTACAATGGAGCTTTTAGATCTCTCTGATGTTGATGTTAATAAATTTATAAAAGAATTATTAAAAATATATGAATATGATATAGTTGTAATAGATACTAGTGCTGGGATTTCAAGGCAAGTTATTTCGTTTTTGCTTTCTAGTGATGATGTTGTTATTGTTACTACTCCAGAGCCCACTTCGATTACGGATGCTTATGGAATAATAAAGGTATTGTCTTACAAGATGGAGAATTTAAAAAATTTAAGACTTATTGTTAATAGAGTAGCTAATGTTAGTGAAGCTAAGGGAGTTGCCAAAAAGGTTATAGATATTTCAGGGCAATTTTTAAACTTAAATATTGATTATTTGGGATATATTTATGAGGATCAAAATGTTAGGAGTTCTGTTTTTAAGCAAAAACCTTTTGTTTTGGTAAATCCAAATAGCAAAGCTAGTTATTGTCTTGATTCTATTGTTGCCACTCTTGAGGAGGTTTCTCTAGACAGCAGAAAAAGAAGAGGTGTTATAGGCTTTATATTAAGATTTTTTGGTGTGGAGTAGGGCATTATGTTTGTAAGTAGGGAATTAAAGTATATTTTATTAGCTAGTATGTCGGCATTGTTTATTTCGGCAATTTTAGGTTTGTTTTGTGGTTTGCCATTTTTTACAATCTTAATAAGGTCTTTTTTACAGTTTGTATTTTTTTTTGTTATTGGACTTTTAATTGAGTTTATTTATAAGAAATATTTATCGAATCTTTTTTCAACAGAATTGTCTGGTGATACGGAAAATAAGCTTCAAGATGATAAGAAGGTTTATAAGGACTTGAACGAAAATCAAGATTTTCGAAATAAAAATCCTCTTCATGAGAATTATCAAAATAACAGTAGTAATGTTGATTTTATAAAAGAAGTCAAAAAGTATAAATTTGAGACTGAAGACATGAGTAAAGGGAGTGACAAGATTAAAAAAATGTCATTTATTGAAGATAATGATCCAAAAGTTGTTGCAGATGCTATTAAAACTTTAATGAGCAAGAAGGAATAAATATGGACGGCAGAGTTATAAATTTTTCTGAACTTTGTGATAAAATGCGATCTTATTTGGAAAGAGAAAATCATGTTGATTTGATAGAAATAGAAGCAGATACTCTTGAAGAAGCCTTAAACGATGCTTCTTTAGAGCTTTCAGTGCCTTATAAAGAATTAGATTATGAGATTTTGTTAAAAGGTAGTAATGGCATATTAGGGTATGGGAAGAAAAAATGGAGAATAGTTGCCTATAGACATTCTTCTAGCAAGCCTAAAGTGTCTCTTGATTCAAAAGATGATTCAGGAGAAGAAAAAACAATTTCATCGGATGGTGAATTTTTTATTAGGAAATCTTCTAAGGGTGTATTTCTAAAGGTTACCTCATCTAAGGGGCAAGGAATTCCTATTAAGTATCAAGATGTTTTTTCTAAATTAGAATTACATGGCAATATTGAAAAGTTTGATAAAGACATTGTGAAAGGTATAGTTGAAAATGCTAGTGGATACTATGAAAAAATTGCTGATTTTGAATCTGATCCTTCTGAAAATGTTACAATGATGGTTCAAATATCAGAAAATTCAATGTCAGTTACTATTGAATTTACTACGCCCGGAATTAATGGGGCTGAAATTTTTGCACAAGATATTTTCAATATCCTGAGAAAATATGGAGTAATAGATATTGCAATACTTAAGGATAAAGTATCAAAATTTGTGGATTACCCTGTTTATGGTGAGCCTATTGAGCTTGCAAGGGGGTTAGAACCAGTAAAGGGCAGGGATTCTTATGTTGATTTTATTGTTGATGAAAATAATAGACTTGGTGAATATGAGGTTTCAAGTATAGGATTTAGGAATGTTGTTGAAGGCGAGGAATTGGCTAGAATTATTCCCTTTGAGAAAGGTGTAGACGGTTATACCGTTTTTGGCAAAGTATTAAGATCAGAGAGTGGACAAGATATTAATTTTGTTTTAGGTGAAAATACTTTTAAAGATGGTTATAAAATTCGTGCAAAATGTAATGGGTATATGTCTGTTTCAGATGGTGTAATATCTGTCCATAATGTTTATTTGGTCAAGGGTGATGTTGGGCCTGCTACTGGAGATATAGTAAATAATGGAATGGTTCTTGTCCAAGGTAATGTTTTAGATGGATACAACATTATGGCTAAAAGCGGAATAGAAGTGAAAGGATTAGTGGGGCGATGCAATTTAAAAACTGATGGGCCTATTATTTTCCATAGTGGTGTGAATGGTAAAGGTGATTCTAAGATTTATGCACGAGGTAATATTAGGGCTAAGTTTTTAGAAAATGTTACTTTAAATTGTGGTGGAGAAGTTGAAGTATTAAGGGGCATTGTGAATTCTTCAGTTTCTTCTAAAAAGAGAGTTCTTTGCATAGGTAAAAAATCAAAAATAGTTGGTTCTAATGTTTATGCTAAAGAAGAGGTTAGAGCGTATTCTATAGGTTCTGATAGAAGCTGCGAAACTTGTATTGATGTTGGCTATGATCCTGAAATTAAAGATTTACTAACTAGGTTTAACAATCATCTTGAAAAGATTGAAAAGCGACTAGAAGTTTTAACTAAAGATATTGTTGCGTTAAAAAAGAATATTGTGCTCATTACAGATAAGGCAGAAAAATCCTTAAAGATTGATAGTTACAATGAATTTGTTAATGAGAGTAAAATTCTTAGAATGGAAATAAAAATGATAGAGACTAAGCGAATTGATTTACAAAATGAGCTTGAAAATACTAAGATAGAGGGTAAGGTTTCTGTTGAAAATATAGCTTGCTCAGGCGTTAAGCTTTATATTAAAAATGCTTTTTATGAGCTTTCAAAAGATTACAGCAACGTTACTTTTGTAGAAGATGATAATTATATTAAAGTTATGACTTATATTCCTTTTAAGTCTGGGTGAAGATCTTTAATATAAGGATTTGTATATGGATGTATATGAAGTTTTTAAAATATCTGTTGTTAGTTCTTTTAAGGCTAGACAATTTTTAAGTGAAGATGAAAAGCGTAAAAGATTAAAAATTAATCAAAATACCAGGTTTAGATTTTTAAGAAATTATCATACTGATTCTGAGGTTAGTAATGTATGTGCAGTTAGTAAAGTTGAGAATAATTTTTTGCTTTCATTTCCAGTAAAAAAAAATAAGAATGAAGATAAGGCAATGCTTAGTTTATATTCTGGTAAATTTGAGGATCCTAAAATTGGTAAAAATGTTAACATTAAGAGATAAAATGTTTTAGGATTTTTATATGTTTGTTGTTTTTTATTTTATTTTAATTATATTTATTTTTATATATTTTCATGTGTATGTTAATTTGAAAATAAAATCTAATAGCATACTTAAAAAGTTCAAAAGCGAGGTAGATAAAACAATTATTGAAATCAATCAAGCTACGGATAGAAATATAAATATTATTGAAATAAAAATTGAAAGTTTAAATAGAATCATTAAAGAGGTTGATGAGAGAATTGAAATTCTTGATCAGAGATTGTTGGGTTTTAACAATAGTTCTATTCCTGGGAATAGTTCTTCTAGTTTTGGATCTAAGAGTGATGGAATTTATAAAAGCAATTTGGATTATTCTATACCTACTATTGAAAAAAATATAATAAAAGAAAGTTATAATGTTCGCAATCAGATTATTTTACTCCATGAACAAGGCATGTCTTTTGAAGCTATTGCTAAAAAGTTCAAGTTAGATCTAGGCGAGGTTGAGCTAATTGTTTCAATACATAGGGGAGGTATTCATGAAAAAATGGATAGGTATTGATCTTGGAACCACAAATACTGTAGCATCGTATTTTGATGTTAGTTCCAAGATAATATTAAATGAAAGGGGTGAGCGAATGACTCCTTCTATTGTTTCTTTCTTAGATAAGGATGTTCTTGTTGGAAGTTCTGCTAAAAATCAAATATTAGTTAATCCTCAAAAAACATTCTATGATTTTAAGACCAATATGGGTTCTAATACTTTTTATAAAGTAGATGGCGAATTTTATAGAGCAGAATATCTTTCAGCACATTTGCTTTCTAGTGTCAAAAAGAATGCTGAAAAATTTTTAGAGGAAGAGATTGAAAATGCTGTAATAACAGTTCCTGCATATTTTTCAGAGATTCAAAGGAGAGGTGTTGTTGAGGCTGCAAATTTTGCTGGTTTGAATTGTAAGGCCATACTTAATGAACCAACTGCAGCTGCTATTGCTTATGCTTTTGAAAGACAGATTGATGGAATTTTTCTTATTTATGATCTTGGGGGTGGAACTTTTGATGTAACTCTTATGGAAAAACAAGGTGATACTTATACTGTTCTTTCGGTTAAAGGACAAAGCCGACTTGGAGGTAATGATTTTAATAAAATCATCGAAAAGCATGTTTTAGATAGTTTTAAAAATGAATATCCTGATTTTAATTTAGAAGATGTTGTGCTTCTTGAACAGCTGAGAGAACGAATTGAAGAGGGTAAAAAAAATTTATCTGTTATGGAAGAAGTTGATATCACTTTACTTTTCCTTGATGGCAAGCATTTAAATTATAAGCTTAAAAGGAATGAATTTAATTCAATGATAAGTGAATATATTGACAAAACTATTCAATTATCTATGGAATGTATTACTGATTCTGGGGTTGATATTAGTAGTGTTTCGAAAATCATACTTTCTGGTGGTTCAACAAGGATCCCCTTGATTGAAAAAGTTTTAAAAGAATCTTTTCCTTCTGTTTCGATTTTAGACGCTTTAAATCAAGATGAAGTTGTAGCTATTGGCGCAGGTATTCATGCCTTTAGCCTTTCTAGAAATGACTCTGTTATTAAGTTTAAAGATGTGACTCCTTATTCTCTTGGGCTTGAGATAAGGGGTAATGAATTTTTTACTTTAATAGAGAGAAATACTGCTTTACCAATTTCTAGGAGTAAGCTATTTACGACCACCAATGATTATCAAGATGAAATTGAGATTCATATACTTCAAGGTGAATATAAAAAAGCTTCTTTGAATTATTCTATAGGTAGGTTTTCTTTTGGCAACATTCAAAAAGCTTTAAAAGGAATTCCTAAAATAGAGGTACTTTTTACTTTAAATGAAAGTGGTATTTTGAGTGTTAATGCTAAAGACTTGGCGACAAATTCTTCTAATTTTATTGAAATAAAAATTACAAGTTCATCTGACAATGTAGCAAAAGAAAGTCTTTCAAATACTTTTACATGTATTATTGATTAAAGACTTAAAAGGGATAAGACTTTTTAAAAGTAATAAATTATTTTTCCCAATATGTTATCAATTTTTACAAATCCGTAATCTCTTGAGTCTAATGAAGTCTGTTTATTTTCTCCTATAACTAAATAGTGATTATCAGGAATTTTTTTAGTATTTTTTTTTAAAATATTTTCATCTATTTTAAAATTTAATTCATGTATGCATATTTTATTTTTTTCTATTTGTTTAAATTTTTCTCCTGGAATTGCAAAGATTTTTTTGATGGCAATTTTGTTTGTTATAGGATCTTTAATAAGTACCATTTCATTTTTTTGTGGGTTTTTCCATAATAAAAGGTATTTTTGATGATTTTTAAGTCTAAGTCCATATGCAAATTTGTGACTTACAATCCAATTTTTTTCAAATATTGTTGGGGTCATTGATTCGCCTTTTACTATGTAAAATGATAAAAATAACTTTATTAAAGTTATTAAAAATAAGGAAGCAGCTAAAATTGATGCTAGTTCATATTTGTGAGCTTTAAATATTCTCATAACTTTTAAACAATGCTTTCATTAAAATGCAATTTTCCATTGTATAATGGAATAGCATGTTATGATTATACCAAAAAAGAAGCAAAGGGTAGAAAAACGTAAAAAAAAATTTTTGTTCAATAATAAAAAGAATATTAATTTTGAATTAAAAGATTTTGCCAATATTAGGAATATTGGCAAAAGAAGAAAAAAAGTTTTTAAATTTAGAAACTTTTTTAAAAAAAAAATAAATTTTCTTAAAAAAGTTTCTAAATTTTTCTATAATTTTAAAATACAAAATATTAATCATTATGAATATAAATATCATTATAAGAACTTTAAAGAGAAA
Organism: [Borrelia] tanukii; assembly: GCF_030436345.1. GTDB lineage: Bacteria > Spirochaetota > Spirochaetia > Borreliales > Borreliaceae > Borreliella > Borreliella tanukii. The sequence goes on along the minus strand of NZ_CP124038.1, from coordinate 275,217 downwards.
TTTTTTGACATGCTTAGCTTAAAATTTGATTATAAGCTTGTTTTTAAGCTTAATTCAATAATCTTTATTTTTATATTAATATTTTATATTAATATTTTTTCTTACTACGGTTCGTATATTTTTTTAAATAGACTTACTTTTCCCAAAGATTATTTTATTGATACATTTTTATATTATAGTGATCAAGATATAGCGCAAATTAGTAGTTATTTGCTTGAATCTAATGTTTCTTCAAATGCTCCTGGATTTAAAAAAAATTTTGTATTAAAGGTGTTTGATCATAAAATTAAGCCTGGAGAGACGCTTTCTCATGTTGCAGCTAGATATCAGATAACTAGTGAAACTTTGATTTCTTTTAATGAAATTAAAGATGTGAGAAATATTAAGCCAAATTCAGTTATTAAAGTTCCCAATATGAAAGGAATTGTTTATGTTGTTAAAAAAAATGATTCTATTTCATCTATAGCTAGTGCTTACAATGTTCCCAAAGTGGATATTTTAGATTCTAATAATCTTGATAATGAAGTTTTATTTTTAGGGCAAAAATTGTTTATTCCGGGAGGAAGATTACCTAAAGATTTTTTAAAAGAGGTATTAGGAGAGACTTTTATTTATCCTGTACAAGGCGTTATTACTTCGGGATATGGTTATCGACCAGATCCGTTTACAGGGGTTATTAGCTTCCACAATGGTATAGATATTGCAAATTTAGCCAATACTCCCATTAAAGCCTCAAGAGAGGGTATTGTTGTAACTGTGGGATTTAATGCGGGAGGGTATGGTAAATATATTGTTATTTCTCATAGTAGCGGATTTCAAACTTTATATGCGCATTTAAATTCTTTTGCTGTTAAAGTTGGGAAAAAAGTTTCAAGGGGAACAGTAATAGGCTATATGGGAAGTACTGGTTATAGCACAGGCAACCACTTACATTTTACCATTTTCAAAAATGGTAAAACTGAAAATCCTATGAAATATTTAAGGTAGTATTTTTCATGTGTATTTGGATATGTTGATTTTTTTAAGTATTTGAGTTAGTTTTTTGCCTTCTACTAAATCAATAAGCCTTCCTTCAATCATTTGTTTAGCTTTTAAAGAAAATTTTGATGGAGCAATACAGAGCCCTTTTATTTTATTTTCTTTTATTTTTGAAATGAAATCTTTTAAAAATAATTCACCAAAAGTATCTTGTTCAGTTCTTACAAAGCGTACTATTAAATTTTCTTCCCACTGATTGTTAGCTAAGTGAAAGTTCATGTCAATAAATTGTGATGTTATTTCGTTTATTTTAGAATCTCTTACTTGGAATTTATTTAAATATAGTTTTAAAATAATTTCATTTGCTATTTTCCCAAAATTTTCTTTTGAGCTGCGCAAATATATTCTTAGTGCTATGTTTTCGTTTAATCTTTTGCTAAATTCTAATTTTTCTTTAATTTTTTTGTAATTTGGATCAATATCTTCAACTTTGCTAAAAGCTTCTGTAGCTTTTTGGTAATTTTCAACAGAGATTTGGAGTTCTCCAAGATTATAAAATAATTCAAGGAAAACTTTTTTAGGCAAGTCAGGTTTTACTTTTATTATTTCTTTAATATTTTGTTCTAATTTTTCTAATTCTTTATTTTTTGAATGAATTTCAGATGTAATTAATAAAGCCTCATAAATCATTCCATCTTTTTGTTTTATTTTGTTAGCAATCTCTAGTGCCAGATAATCTTGATTCATTTTTGACAAAGACTTAGCATACGCCAAAAGAGCGTCAATGTCGCCTTGTATGTGTTTTTTTATATTATTAAATATTCCAGCAGCTTTTCTATAGCTTTCCAGATTAAATAAAGCTATTCCTATGTGTTTTAGGATGTCTTTATTATTTTTATTAAACTTGTAGACTTTTGTAAGATAGTATAGAGCTTCTTTATACATTTCGTTTTTTAAGAATGCTATACCAAGATAATAATTTGCATCTTCATCTGATTTTTTTATCAAATAAGCTTTTTTTAAAAATTCTAAGGCTTCCCTGTTAAAATTTCTTTTAAGGTTATAAAATCCATAGCTTAAAAAGGCTTTAAATGTGTTTATTTCTTGGCTTATTGGGTTGTCTTCTATTAATTGGCATAATTTTTTTGCATATTTTATACCATTTTCGTAGTCTTTATTTTTGTAGTAATAATTATTTAAAATTTCAAGAGCACCTATTTCATTTGGATTTGTTTTTAATAGAGAAATTGCTCTTTCGATTAATTTTCGCGTTCTCTCATCATCTTTTTTTATTTTTCCTCTAGTTTTTCCTATTGTAAGTTTTAATGCTATTTTAAAAAATAAAAATACTAAAATAAATACTATCAATGAAGAGATTACTATAAATAGCGATAACACTCGTATTGCTCCTAAATTCAAAATATCTCATTAATTTGCATAATCATAGCTACCTTTAATAAAAGTTATTTACTTAAAATAAAAGTAATTTGTAAGTTGAACATCACATTATTTATATTATATTATAGTTATAATAATAATGATAACTATAATTATTATATAAGTTTGGTTTCAATAAAATAAAGCAAAGAGGTTGTAATTTTTGAAAGGGTTTTTAGCGATAAAATTATCTAATAATGAATATTATTCGGTTTTGAATTTAGATGATAGTTCTGTTAAGAGAGTAATATTGGGCAAGATTGCAGGTGATACTAGCATTAAGTTGAATTTTTATGTCAGTGAATATGAAGATTTTTCGGATCCTTTTTTAGTTGGTTCTTTTTTCTTGGATAATTTAAAACAGGAAAGCTTGAGTGTCAATGTTTATTTTAAAGTTATGGATGAAATACTTTATGTTTATAGTGAATCTGATGGAATTCAAGATAAATCGAAATTTGATTTAAGTCTTGTAGATTTTAATCAAACCGTTAAAGGATCTAATGATAATAGTCTTTTAGATGATTTTAAAAGTGGTATTGGTAATGATTTGTCTGTTGAAAATTTGGGTTCTGAATTTGATTTAAATTTTGAAGAGAAAGATGATTTTGTTAAAAAAGATGTTTCTGATTTAAGTATGCCTACTATTAATTCTTTAGATCTAAAAACCGAAGAAGATCAAAAAATCGAGTCAAATGATTCAGATTTTGAAGATTTTGATGATAATGACGATGATAATGATAATGATGATAGTTATGTTGATTCTAAAGAGTTTAATTTAGAAAATAAAAAAGCTGAGTATATTAATGAGGATCCTTTGAATTTTAATAATTTTGAGTTTCAAAAATTAGAAGAACTCTCTTCAGAGGAAGAAGAAGAAAATTTGCATGATTTAAGCGTTGAAGACATTATTGCAGACATTGACAAAGATTTAATAGATACTTCAGATGAAGATGTTGAACTAGATCTTAGAGAAGATTTTGATAGTGATGTTGCTAAAAATAATTTTAAATTAAATTCAAGTGAAGGAGTAGTTCATTCTCCTATGCTGTATTTAAGCCTTATTTCTCTTTTTCTTTTGATATTTTTTTCTTTGTTTTTAGTTTTTTCAAAAATTTTAAAGCCTAGAGATTTTGTCTCATATTGCTTTGAATGTAATAAAAAGAAAATTGAGAGATATGGAAAAGATCAACATGTTTAACAAAAGTTCTTATGTATTGCACAATTTTCTTTTTCTTTTTTTATTTTTGACTTTATTTTCTTGTTTTGTTAAAAAAGAAATTTCAGGCAATGATTTTATTAAGTCGCATTCAAAAGAGTTTGATTTAAATAATTTAAATTGGTTATGGAATTTTGATTATTCAAAAAAAAAATTTGATGAATATTTTAACATAGATCCAAGTTCTTATATATATGTTGCTTATTTGTTTAAAAAAATAGGATTTGAAGAAAAATTTGTAGAGTATATGAAAAAGGCTATAGCTCAAGGGGACAATATTTCATCTCAGTTTGCTGGAATTAAACTTATTGAATATTTTAACTCAATAAAAGATTATTTTGCTTCTGAATTGATTGGGGAAAGGCTTTATAAAAAATACGAAAATAATAAATTTATTATACTAGGGTACTTCAAAAGTCTTTATTGGCAAAAGAAAAACGATAAAGCACTTAGTCTTTTAAATAGGCTTGATAAGATGAAATTTTCTGATTATCAGGAAAATGAAAATATTTTATTAAAAGCAGCTCTTTATCTTAATCTTTCTAATGTAAGTGAGTCAAAAATTTATTTTAATAAACTTTTTGAGAGTTTACCTGCAAATTATTTACATGTAAGAGCTTATGATTACTTTATTATTGAAAATAAGTCTAAGTACTTTGGCACAAATTTTCTAAATCTTGTTAGATTTAAGTATGAAGTGGCGAATGGTAATTTTAATAGTGCAATAAATATATTGAATAAAAATGGTTTAAATGGTTATTATGACAATAACATTGTGTTAAGTGATGTTTATAAGGCTTTTATTAGTTCTGGCAAAATTTCAAATGCGTTAACATTTTTTAGTAAAATAAAAAGCAAATATAAGAATTATTATTTGGGTATTTTAAATCTTAGGAGAAAAAATAATTTAGGCCTTCTTATTTTAAAAGAGTATCTTGAAGGTGTAAATCTTAATAATGAGATTAATAGGCTTACTTTACTTAATACGGCTTTTAGTAATTTAATTTTTACTAAAAGTGCAAGAGATTATTTTGCCGAAAGCATAGCCAAGTTTTATACTGAGAGCGATAAAAAAAATTCTACTTTTATTAAGATCTTAGAAGATTATATTTTGGAATCAATTCAGCTTGAAGATTATGACAATCTTTATAAACTTTATTCTAATGCTCAAAAAGTCATTTCTGATTCTATTTTGTCTAAGCTTGCCTTTATTAATGCAAGACTTATTTATCATAAATTAATTAAACCTAGTGTAAGCGGAGAATATAAGAGTCTTTTGCATTCTGCGGTTAATTATGATAAATGGTCATATTCTTCATTTATGAGCAGATACTTATTAGATCAAAATATTGATGAATTTTTTACAAATGGGCTTGATGTTAAATATGAGCAATCTGATTATGAGATTTTTTTGGAGGGTTTTTTAAAATTTAATCTTTGTCATTATGTTAGAGGGTTTATTTCTGAGGATTTTAGGAATGGATATAAATTTTCACTCGATTTTTATCGAAGAGTATACGATGAACTTTTAAAGAGTGAAAATTATTACGATGCGACTCTTGTGATTAATTATCTTGTAAATCAAGATGAATCTGCTTTAATGGAAAATGACTATAAAAGGCTTTATCCTTATTTGTATGGATCTTTAGTAGAATATTGGGCTAAAAGGCGTGGGCTTGAAACCAGTATTGTATTTTCTTTAATAAAAGCGGAAAGCAGCTTTGAAAAAAATGCTGTCTCAAAGCCTGGCGCTGTTGGCCTTATGCAGATTATGCCGGCAACAGCGAATGATATTTCTAAAGAACTTAAATATTTTGATTATGATTTAAAGACCCCAAAAGATAATATAATAATTGGGACATATTATTTAAAAAAAAGAATATCAACAACCGGTAGTCTTTATAAGGCTCTTGCATCTTACAATGGGGGTATTGGTAATGTTAGAAAATGGGAAAAAAGTTATGGACATTTATCGAAAGAGCTTTTTATTGAGGCAATTCCTTTTAGTCAGACTAGAAATTATATTAAAAAAATATTAGTTTATTCGGTATTTTATGACGCTTTGTATGAAAAGAAGGGAATAGATTCGGTAATAGTTAAAATTATGGGCGAATTTCCCAAAAATTAATATTGGAGCATTTAATGACAAATATTTTAAGTGCAATTATTTTGGGTATTGTTCAAGGTATTACAGAGTTTTTACCAATATCTAGTTCGGGACATTTGTTGCTTTTTAGTCATTTTATGCATTTAAAGCTTCCAATAATATTTGATATTTATTTACACCTTGCAACAGTTTTAGTGATTATTATTTACTATCGCCAAAGGATTTTAGAGCTTATTTTAGCTTTTATTAGATTTTCTTTAAGAAAAACTAATAAATCTGATTTAACAAATTTGAAATTAATGTTGCTATTATTAATAATAACTATTGTTACCGGAGTTGTTGGAATTTTTATTTCAAAATACGAGAGAATGTTTACATTGCCTTTTGTTTTAATTAATTTTGTTATAACAGGGATTTTAATCTTGATGCTAGAATTTAATTTTTTTAAAATTAATTTTAAAGGTAATATTTTGTTAGTAGGAATTTTTATGGGGCTGATGCAAGGCTTAGGTGCGCTTCCAGGAATCTCTCGTTCAGGTATTACAATTTTTTCTGCGACGGCTCTAGGATTTAATAGAAAAAGTGCATTTGAAATTTCATTTTTGTCTTTAATCCCAATAGTTTTTGGAGCAATTTTATTAAAGCATAAAGAATTTTATGATATTTTTATGGTTTTGAATTTTTTTGAAATAAACTTAGGAGCATTGGTTGCTTTTGTTGTTGGTATTTTTTCAATAAATTTCTTTTTTAAAATGCTTAATAGCAAAAAACTATATTATTTCTCAATATATTTATTTGCACTTTCAATTACAGTTTGTTATTTTTTTAGAATATGAAAGATTTTTATCAGTATTTTCAATTTTTGTTTTTTTTTATGCTTTCGGTTATTTCTTTTTCTCTTTTTGTAGCATTGACTCCTTTGAGCAATATGTTTATATTTTTTGTTTTCAATCTAATAGGACAAATACTGCTTAATGTTTTTTCATTCTTGTCATTTTATTTAATAATTTATCCACTTGTTAATTGGTACGCTTACAAAAAACATATTTTTACTAAACGATTTATATTTAATTGGAATTATACGGTAATATTGTTTTTTACTTTGATTTTTTTAATAAAAATTAATTCTAATGTTGAAAAATCTTATCTTATTAAGATATTTCTTATTAATTTCGGCATAATATTGGGAAATCTTTTTATTTTTATTCTTTTGATTTTAGAATTTGTTGTTTGGATTTACTTGAATTATGTCCTTTTCAAGGATGTTAATTTTATTTTAGATGCTTTTAAATTTTTAGAGTTTAAGATCAAAATTTTGTTTGAAAATATATTAAGTTATTTCCCCTTTTCAAATTCATTGGATGTAAAAAAAGATATAAAAGTTTATGGAGATTTTGAAGAAGATCTAAAAGATTCTCAAGTTTTTGATGAGAAAAATAATATTATTAATGATGAGGAATATCAAGCTTTATGGTCATTTAGTGCTTTTTTAAGAAACAATAAAAAACCTTCTAATGTTAATTTAGCCAAAACTGTTTTTGAAGGCTCAGATTCCGTAGAAGCAAGCTCTTCGGATAAGGAGACTTCAAATGATAATGCTTTAAATACAGATGAAATTGATGAGTCTTGTGAGTATAAATATTTGGACAATCTTGAAGATAATAAGTTAATTATTAGCGGAAAGGTTAAGGCTGGCGAAATAAGGACTAAAGGCATAATTAGCCAAGTTACTATTCCACATGTTCATAATGAAAATGTAGTTTTGAATAAAAAAAATGATTCTTACGTTATTGATATTTCAGTTTTTGACCAGAAAGAGGTTAAAAATGATGTAGAGGATATTGAATATGAGAAAGAAATTCAAAAGCAATCAGTGATTCTCCAGGAGACATTAAAAGAGTTTAATATTAATGCTAAATTAATAGATATTATTAAAGGGCCTGTTGTGACAATGTATGCTGTTCGTCCGGATAAGGGAATTAAGCTTTCTAAGATTACTTCTATTTCTGATAATATTGCCTTAAGACTTGCAGCTATTAGGGTTAGAATTATTGCTCCGATTCCTGGCAGAGAAGCTGTAGGAATTGAAATTCCTAATAAAAGACGTGAGTTTATTTTAATTTCAGAGATAATAGACAGCAAGGAATTCAGGGGTGATTTTAGAATTCCTTTTGCTCTTGGAAAAGAAATTAGTGGAGAAAATATTGTTTTTGATCTTGTTAATTCTCCACATCTATTAATAGCTGGTGCAACTGGGGCAGGTAAATCGGTTTGTGTTAACTCTTTAATTGCCTCAATTATTTTTTCAAAATCTCCAGACGAAGTGAAATTAATTATGATAGATCCCAAAATAGTTGAGCTTAAACTTTTCAATGACATTCCTCATTTATTAACTCCAGTTATTACAGATGTAAAGAGAGCTTTAGAAGCTCTTAGATGGTGTCTTGATGAGATGGAGCGAAGGTATGTGCTTCTTGATAATTTATTGGTAAGAGATATTTCTTCTTATAATAAAAAAGTAAAAGATGAGAATTTGAATTTAATGGTTTTACCATATCTTGTAATAATTATTGATGAATTTGCAGATCTTATTCTTTCTGCAAGGAAAGATTTGGAAAATTTAATTTCTAGACTTGCTGCAATGGCTAGAGCTGTGGGGATTCATTTGGTTCTTGCGACTCAAAGACCCTCAGTTGACGTTATTACAGGGGTAATAAAAGCTAATTTTCCTTCAAGGATTTCTTTTATGGTAGCTAGCTCTATGGATTCTAGAATAATTCTTGGATCTTCTGGTGCTGAAAAGCTTTTAGGAAAGGGGGACATGCTTTATATTAGTTCTTTAAATCCTTTTCCTCAAAGAATTCAAGGTGGATTTTTAAAGGAAAGAGAAGTTTACAGACTTGTTGAAGAGGTTAAAAAATTTGGTTCTCCAAATTATATTGATGATGAGATATTTATTGATAGTGTAAAAGAGCCAGATTTAGTTGCTCTTGGGCCTTCTGATGAGCCAATGTTTGATGAAGCTCTTGAGATTGTTAAAGCCACAAGAAAAGCATCAGCATCTTATCTACAAAGAAGGTTGAAAATAGGTTACAATAGAGCAGCTCGAATTATTGAAATTATGGAAGATATGGGGTATGTAGGACCTGTTAATGGATCAAAACCAAGAGAGGTATTAATTTAAAATAAAGAGATATCCATTTGAACATCTCTTGTTATCTCTACCTATTAGTTTTTTGTTTTAATTTTCTTACTTTTTTTGCTTGTTTTCTTTTAAAAGCTTTTTCCTTTTTAACACGGATTGTGGATGGTTTTTCATAGTATTCTCTTCTTTTCCATTCGCGAATAATTGCTTCTTTTTCAATCATTCTTTTAAAACGTTTCAATGCTTTTTCAAGATTTTCATTTTTGTCCACATTGACTGTTACCAAAAAATCACCTCCTTTTACTCTATTCTTTTAATATTATTTATTATTTTATTTTTGTCAATAAGCATGCCATTTAAAAGGAAATCTGGGTTTATTGCTATACCATTAATTCTTACTTCGAAGTGTAAATGAGGGCCTGTTGAGAGGCCTGTATTTCCAGTATGTCCTATATATTCGCCAGCACTAACTATTTTATTTTCACTTATTCCCAATTTTGAGAGGTGAAGGTAAATTGTAAAGACGCCCGGTAAATGCTGTATTATAAGGGTATTACCCGTTAGTTCTCTATTTTGTGCAAATACAACTTTTCCTTTGCCAGCAGCAAAAATTGGAGTATTTTCTCTTTTAAATGGTGCATAATCAATTCCATTGTGCATTGTATAATTTGAAATTTTTTTGCTACCATGCATGTAAAGCCTTAAATCTCCGTAGTGGCTTGTTATAACGTATTGATCTTTTATTGGTTTGACTAAAGCATCGTAGTGGTATATTGTTGTATCCCCAATATTGCCAATAATGTTCCATAAAGTCAAAGCTTGTTCTTTTTGTTTTGTTGATTTTTTTTGTGTAATAAGCCGGGCTTTTTCTTTATTAAAACTAATTTTTGTTTTTTTGAAGTTAAATTTTTTTATTTCTATTTCTTTGATATAGCTTTTATTTTTGAATTCTATTTGAATTTTTCTTTTGCCTTCTTTTATCATTGGCGTAATTCCCATAAATGCTATGTAGTAAATTTTACTTCCTACTGTAAATTTGAATGGAGAAGAGCTTATGATTGGATTTTTATTTGTGCTTAAAAGTGATAACTTTTTAAAGTTTTCATTGCTTGCAAAGTATATGTAATCTCCTTGAAATGCTTCTTTTTTATATTGAACTTTAGGAATAGTATTTGTTATTTCTGAATTTATATTCTCTATTCCTAGAATACAAAATATAAGTAAGGTTTTTTGTATTTTATACATTGGTTTGAGCACTCTTTTTTATGTCTATGATTTTCAAAATTTTTTCTCTAGGGCAGTAAAAATCTTCATTAACTGTAAAAATGATGTCTAAATATTGATCTTCTTTTATATTCAATTCTTCTATTTTTTTTGTTCCGTTAAAAAAAATAGCTTTATAGTAATCGTTTTGTGATTTAATGCGCATATTTATATGTTTTGAGCTATGATTTTTGTCAATTATTTTGAGTTCTTGAAGGTAAACATTTTCCATCATTAATATTGGCTCTCTAAATTCATATCCATAAGGTTCAAATATTTCTATTGTTTTAAAAAGAGAATCTTTTGTTAAATCTTTTGGAAAAATAGCATCTATTGATATTGATTCGTTTTCATTAGTAGTTTCATAGTCAATTTTTGTAGTTGCATATTCTAATTCTTTAATAAAGTCTTCAAGCAAATTCTCATGCAATGTAAATCCAGCAGCAGCTTTATGTCCCCCCGAATTTATTATTAAATGAGAAGGCACTATTGATATTAGTGTTTTTGAATTAATTTTATTGTTTGACCTAATTGATCCTTTGATAATATTATCTTGCTTTGTTAGAAAAATAGCAACTTTTTGGTAGTAAGCAGAAAGTCTAGTTGCAATTCTAGAACTTATTCCTTTTGGTGTATTTTTATCATAGCAGACTATGAATTTATCGTTTTTTAAAATAGTATTTTTATTATGTGAATTCCAAGCTTTTTCTTCTTCATATTTTCTCAGCTCGTTGATTTCTTTTATTTCTTTAAATTTATTTTCTATTTGATTAATGTCGCTAGTTAGTAAAAAATTTATTGCAATATCTGCTTTTTCAAGCCTTCCTGCTGAGTTTAGTATTGGTGCAATTTTATATGCGATATCTGTTGCGGTTATATTGGGCTTTGTTAATATGTTTGCATCTTTTAATAGATAATTGATAGACATCCTTTCTCTTAGTGCAATTTCTTTAAGTCCTGCTTTTAGGATTATTCTGTTTTCATTAATAATAGGCATATTGTCTGCTATTGTTCCTATTGCAACAAAGCTGAGTCTTTTTAGACATTTTTGGAGCAAATTTTTGTTAGTTTCAAAAATTATGTTGTAAAATACGTAGTAAAGCTTGTCTTTAATCTCAACTTCTTTATATTTAAAATACTTAGTTGCTTGGATTAAGTCTTGTAATGTTTTTTTTCTAAAATTTGGGTATTTTTTTATAAAATTTTCACTAATATCAATTGTGCTCATATTTATGCTTCTTTTGAAGTGTTTGTTTAATAATTGACCTTGATCTTCTTTGTTAAAGATTACTATATATCTGTTTTGTACAAATTTTTCTAGTTTGTTTAAGTTAATTAAAGGGTCATTCTTGTTATTTAATCTTAGATATTGTTTTAAAATATAGTTGTTTATTTCTATTGCATGAAGAATAATTTCGCTGTTTGTTTTTTCTAAAAATAAAAATACAAGGTTTTTAGAATAAAGATCTGTAAAGGACATACTAAGAGCAAGACAAGTTTTAAAACTTACGCAACAACCCGCTATTTCTTTGAATGGATATTTATCATCTTTTAGATGAGGATTTATAACTATGCTTTCAGTTTGAAAATCTTCGCTTGGAAGATGGTGGTCTGTGATTATTATTTCTATTCCTTTTGAATTTGCATAGTTTATTTCTTCAATACTAGAGATACCGTTATCAACAGTTATTATTAAAGAGATTTGTTTTTCTAAAGCCATGTTGATTAATTCGTTTGAAAGTCCATAAAATTCCCCATTTGAAGGTATTTTATAACTAACGTTAAGTCCAAAATCTTTAAGAGTTTCATACATTATTATTGTTGCCGTGATTCCATCAGCATCTTTATCTCCAAAGATTAATATGTTTTCATTTTCTTTAATTGCTTTATTAATTCTGTTTATGAATTTATCTATATTTTTTAATAAAAATGGATTGTGCAGTAAATTTACGCTGCCTTCAAGGAAAAACATGAAATCTTCTTCTTTTATTTCTCGCTTTGTAAGCAAAGTTGCTTCAAAAAGATTGATATTATATTGCTTAGCAATGCGAGATAATTCTTTGGGTTGTATATTAGTTTCTTTTTGTTTCCAAATTTTCATTTACTTCTCTAAAATTTATTTTTAATCGATTTTTAAGGATTCTTCTTTATTAATTTCACCATAGATTAATTAATTTTAATTAGCATTCATTGTGTTTATTATTGAATGGTATAGCTTTGGTGGATTGTAATTTTTGCCATAATCCAAATTCATGATCATAATTTTAACTGTGCAAATTCTCATTTTATTATTCTATAATAAAAAAAAATATTATTAAATGAATTTCCATAAAATATTTGTTTTGTTATAATTAGCTTAGGAGATTTCAAATTTTATGGATGAATTTAAAAAAGCTAGGTTAGGAGATAAAAAGAAAGAAAAAACCGTAGCTGGGATTTTGCCTCATTCTAATAAACCCGCAAGAGTACCTTTAATAGCGGTTCCTTCTCATCCAGTTTTCCCCGGGATGTTTATTCCGATTGTTATAATCTCTGATTCTGATATGAAAGCAATCGATTACGCTATGAAAGGTAATGGAATCATTGCTTTGTTTGTTTTAAATGATAAATTTTTAGAAAAAAATAATAATAACGCTCAACAGAAATTAATTATTGATTATAGTAAAGATATTTATTCTGTTGGAGTTACTGGAAAGATAATAAAGAAAATTAATCTTCCAGATGGTGGTTATAATATATTCGTTTCAACTTTTGATAGGATTAAATTTGTTAAAGTTGTTATTAATGATAAATTTCCCATAATCGAAATTGATTATTTAAAGCAAATTCCAGTTAGAAAAGATGATATTCAATCAAAGGCAGTTTACAGTAGTATTTTGCTGAGAACTAAAGAGATATTTTCACATAGAAAAATGCCAGAAGTTCAATTAAATATGGTTAATATTGAAGATAAGGGAAAATTATGTGATATTGTGGCCAGTACTATTTCATCTTCGAAAAATGATCATCAAATAGTTCTTGAAACTTTAAATGTAAAAGATAGGCTTAAAAAAGTTTTAGAGTTAATTTATGAAGAGCTTAATTTGATTGAAATTCAAAATAAAATTGCTAAGGGCATTCAAGAGAGATTAGAGAAACAACAAAAAGAGTTTTTTTTAAAAGAACAGCTTAAAGCTATTAAAGCTGAACTTGGTATAGGCGATAAAAAAAGTAGCGATTTAGAAAAGCTTAAAACTAAACTAAAGGCTTTAGATTTGAAAGGAGAGTCTTTAGAGGTAGTTGAAAAAGAATTGGAAAAATTTTCACTTCTTGAGACAAGCTCGGCTGAATATATTGTTATTAGAAATTATCTTGAACTTATTACTGAGCTTCCTTGGAGAAATTTGAAAATTAATTTTGATAAATTGGATTTGCAAAAATCTAAAAAAATTTTAGATAAAACTCATTATGGAATGACAGAAGTTAAGGATAGAATTATTGAATATATTTCTGTTCTTAAATTAAGAAAGACCCAAAAGGGGGCTATTGTTCTTTTGGTAGGACCTCCTGGCGTGGGGAAAACTTCTATTGGGGCAGCTATTGCAAAGGTTTTGCGCACCAAGCTTTTTAGATTTTCTGTTGGGGGAATGCGTGATGAATCAGAGATTAAGGGGCACAGAAGAACTTATGTTGGTGCTTTGCCTGGTAAAATTATTCAAGGCTTAAGAATTACTAAGACAAATTCTCCTGTTTTTCTAATTGATGAGGTGGATAAAATTTCTGCTTCAAATTATGGGGATCCTTTTTCAGTTCTTCTTGAAGTTTTAGATCCCGAACAGAATGTTAAATTTAGAGACCATTATCTTGACCTTCCTTTTGATATTTCGAATGTATTTTTTATTTTAACTGCTAATTCTATTGAAACAATCCCACGACCTTTGTTAAATAGAATGGAGATTATTGAAATTTCTGGATATGTTGATAACGAAAAAATAGAGATTGCAAGAAAGTATTTAATTCCCAAGGTTTTAAGTGAAAACGGAGTTGATAAAGATTCTTTAAAATTTCAAAGTTCAGCTCTTGTTCAGATCGCACAAGAGTATGCAAGAGATAATGGAGTGAGAAATTTTGAAAAATATTTAAACAAAATTGTACGAAAGGTCGCAAGAAAGCTTATTGAGAATACTGAGGTTAAATCTTATCAAATTTCTAATGATAATCTAGAAGAATATGTTGGTGTACCTGTTTTTAGAAAGGAAAGTATGCCCAATGCTATGTATTCGGGGATGGTAATGGGTCTTGCTTGGACAAATTATGGAGGCTCAACTTTAATGATTGAGACTGTAAAGACGGAGTCCAAGGTAGGCGGAATTAAATTGACAGGTAGGCTTGGGGATGTTATGAAAGAATCTGCTAATATTGCCTATACTTATGTTAATAGCATTAAAGGAGATCTAAACATTAGCAAATCTTTTTTTGAAAAAAATATTATTCATTTACATATTCCAGAAGGAGCTACCCCAAAAGATGGGCCTTCTGCAGGAATTACAATAGCTAGTGCTTTTATCTCTCTTGCTCTTAATAAGGTTGTTAGACCCCATTTGGCTATGACAGGGGAACTTTCTCTTACTGGGAATGTAATGATGATAGGAGGCCTTAGGGAAAAAATAATTGCAGCAAAGCGTAGTGGTGTGGAGCACATTATTATTCCCCGGGCAAATAGAGTAGACTTGGAAGAGATTCCTATTAACATTAAGAACGGTATTAATTTTTATCTTGTAGACAATATGCGTGAAGTTATTAAATTATTGTTTTAATTTTTAAAATTGTTGTTTGGAGGCTAATTTAACTCTAGGTTTAAATAAATGAATTAATAATGGAAGAAGAGTTAGCGATGCAAGAGATGTCGTTAGCATTGTAAAGGCAATTATTGCTCCAAGAGTTGATATTATTTTATAGACTGAAAATGTTAGGGTTAAAAATCCTATTCCAACAGAAATAGAATTTGCAAATATTCCATTAAATACGCTTGGTATTGATTCAAGAAGCGCAGTTTTATAGATTTGAGTTTTTTGGTATTTTAAAATGAAAGTATTGAAAAAATGAATTGAATAATCCACCCCGACTCCCATGCTTACAGATGCAATTGTTGCTGTTGCAGGGTTTAAGGTTATTCCAAATAATCTCATTACAGCAAAGTTTAAAAATACTGACCATGCTACTGGGATTGCAATAATTATTCCGGTTTTTATAGATTTAAAGAAAAACATAAGTAATAGTGTTATTGATCCAAGAGTTGTTATAATGTTTATAATCTGCTCTCTTACCATTGTTTTAGCTATTAACACCTTATCATATACTCCCGAGAAATGATACTTATTATTTCCCATATGTTCATTAATTGTTTTAATAGCATATTTTTCAAATTTTTTTATTCCTTCGGTTGAGTTGTCTTCAATTCTTACTATGATAGATATTAATGACCAATCATCATTAATATACATTTTTTTATTGTCTTTAGTCCAATCGCTTCTATCTATTAAATTTATTAGTTTGTTTAGTATGGTTTTGTTTTCAGGCAGTTTATACTCTAGTGGGGATTCTTTTTTAATTTTAAAATTTGTAAATTTTAAAATTCCGTTAATAGAGCTGGATTGAGTTTTTGCGGAAAATGCATCAAGCTTATCTGTGATTAAATCTAGGGTTTGCATTGCTTTAGCATTTTTAAATTCACCGGATTTGCCTTCAAGTTCTATTTTGAAAATCGATATTCCCCCCATTTCTTTTTGCATTAGATTTAATGTTTTTTTTACATTTGTAGTTTCTTTAAAGTAGTCTTTTTCATCAAAATTGATTTCGATCTTTAAAAGACCCGCAATAGAAATTCCCAGTATAATGAGAACTATTATGGAGGATGTATATTTTCTTTGTAATATAGACTTTGTTATTTGTGTATTTAGCTTGGCAAGTCTTTCAAGGAAAAATATTTTATGCAGTTTATTTTCTTTTTGTTTTTCAAGAGACTTTTTTTTTGTAAATGGGATTAATGTTATTATTCCAGGTAAAACGGTTAATGAGATTGCCATTGAGATAATTACTCCAATTGACATGAAAATGCCCATTGTTTTGTAAGCATTAATTGAAGAGGTTGTAAGAGATAAAAATCCAAATGCAGTTGTAAGAGATGTTAGTAGAATAGGTGTTTTAAGTTTTTTAATTGTTGTTTTTATTGATTCTGTTGAGAGTTGTTCTTTTTTTATTAATTTAAATATTCCATTTATTATGTGTACAGCATTAGCGCAGCCGATTGAAATAAGTAAAACAATCATTGAGGTTTCGGGCACCGTAATGGGGGACTGTACAAGTCCTTTAATTCCAAAAGTCCAAATTAATGATAACAATGCAATAAAAATAGGAATTAATGCACCAATTAGATTTTTTATAATAAGATAAAGTGAAATTATTACTACAAGAGTAGCAAGGGGCCCTAAGATCTTGAAGTCTTCAACCATGTAGTTTAAGATTTTTTCTCTTACTATTAAATCTCCTGTAAGATACAACTTTAGGTCGTTTGTTTCATATTTTTTAATTGTTTTTTCCATCTCATCAAGTTCGGTTTTTAAATTCCTACTGAAGTTGATTTTGTCACTTTCTGATGGGATTATTATAAAATATATTAAATTTTCTGAGTTGCCTAAGAATGTGTTTTTTACAAATGGAGTTGACTTTATTTTATTTTTTATTTCCTCCATGTCTTTATCTGTGTAGGTTTCTTTTTTAAATTGTGGAAAATAAGAAAATATGCTTGTAACGGCATTTGGAGATACTTTCAAAATTTTGGTTATTTCATTGATTACACTGTTTATTATTTCAAAATTTTTTTTATTGAAAATATTTTTTTTGTCTTGAAATATTACTATTGTAGATAAAAGCGAATTACTTTTGTCAATGTCTATTAAGCTTTCAGTTTCTTTAGTCTTGGGGATAAGTTTTAATATGTTTGCATCGAATTTAAGATTTTTTAAAAAAAATCCTAAAAAAATAGTAATTAATATAAATATTGTGAATATAATTCCTTTATATTTAATGCTTAGGCTTTCAAAATCCATACATGCCTCTTTTTACTTTATCACTATGTTGACAAGCTTGTTTTTAATTACAATTATTTTTACTATTTTTTTATTGAATAAATTTGATTTTATTTTGCTGTTTTCTATTGCTATTTTTTTTAATTCTTCTTCATCTATCTCTTTGTTTAGTAAAATTTTGTCTTTTATTTTTCCATTTATTTGCAGGACAATTTCTTTTGTTTCTTTAATAATAAGGGTTTCATCGAATTTTGGCCATTTTGAATTTTTGAATAAGCTGGGTGGCTCTCCAATATATTCCCACAACTCTTCTGCTAAATGGGGTGCGTACGGGGATAGAATAATGATAAATGGTTTAAATATATTTAAATAATTTTTTTCATACTTTTGAAGCTCATTTATAAATATCATCATGGCAGAGATTGCTGTGTTGAAATTTAGTTTTTCTGTGTCTTCTGTGACTTTTTTTATTACTTTATGTAGTTGAGATATTATTTCCTTTGGAGGATTGTCTTTTGATAGTTCTTTTTCTCTTAAATTCCAAATTTTGTTTAAAAATCGAAAAACACCGATGATGCCTTTAGTGTTCCAAGGTTTAGAATCTGTTAGTGGTCCCATAAACATTTCATAAATTCTTATTGAGTCTGCTCCAAATTCTTTAATAATGTCGTCTGGGGTTACTACGTTTTTTAAAGATTTTGACATTTTGGCAATTACTTGGGTTACTTCTTCATTATCTTTTTTGTCAAAAAATTTATTGTCTTTTTCTATAACTTGGTCATTAGGTATTAAAATTCCATTTTCTTTTTGATAAGAAAATGCCGTTATTATTCCCTGATTTATTAACCTTTTAAAAGGTTCTTTGGTATTTACATATCCTAGATCATAAAGGACCTTGTGCCAAAACCTTGAGTAAAGTAGGTGTAATACTGTATGTTCGACCCCACCTATGTATAGGTCAACTGGCATCCAATATTCAATTTTTTTTTTATTTGCAAATTCTTTTGGGTTTTTAGGGTCAAGGTATCTTAAATAATACCAACAAGAGCCTGCCCATTGAGGCATTGTGTTTGTTTCTCTTGTAAAATCTGTATCTTTTACTTTTACCCAATCTTTAATTCTTGATAAAGGAGATTCTCCTGTTTTAGAAGGTTTATAGTTTGCAGTTTCTGGAAGCTTTAAGGGAAGTTCATTTTCTTCTAAAGGTATTGTATTTCCAAGCTTATCAAACAAAATGGGTATAGGCTCCCCCCAATATCTTTGTCTTGAAAAAATCCAATCTCTAAGCTTGTAGGTAACTTTTTCTTTTCCTTTATTGTTTTTAGTAAGCCATTCTATTACTTTATCTTTTACTTCGGAATTTTTAAGATTATTAAATTCATTAGGAGAATTTATTGAGATTCCATCGTCAATAAATGCTTTTTCTAATATTTCATTTTTTCCCGATTTTGATATCACGGGTAAAATTTTTAATTTATACTTTTTAGCAAATTGAAAGTCTCTCTCATCATGTGCTGGAACGCCCATTACAGCTCCACTACCATAAGTTCCTAGTACGTAGCTTCCAACCCAAATTGGTATTTTGTCATTTGTTATTGGATGAAATGCATAAGATCCTGTGAAAACCCCCGATTTATCTTTTTCAAGAGAGGTTCTCTTAAGATCACTTTTGAGCTCTTCTTGTTTTACATATTTTAAGACACTTTTTTTAAAGTTATTTTTTGTTATTTTTTCTATTAGTTTATTTTCTGGTGCTATTACTAAATATGTGATACCAAAGATTGTGTCTGGTCTTGTTGTAAAGACTTTGATTTTATCATTATAACCTTCAATTTCAAAGTCGATTTCAACTCCTGTTGATTTGCCAATCCAATTTCGCTGCATTTCTTTTACTGGCTCAGGCCATTCTAATTCTTCAAGATCGTTTAACAATCTTTCAGCATACTCTGTGATTTTTAAAACCCATTGTCTTAAATATTTTTTTTCGACGTTGTGAAATCCTCTCTCAGATTTTGGTCCATTCGGAGTTTGAATAATCTCTTCATTTGCCAATACTGTTCCAAGTTCAGGACAGTACCATACGGGCATTTCTTTTGCATAAGCCAGACCTTTTTTATATAATTGCAAAAAAATCCACTGTGTCCATTTATAGTAATTCTCGTCATGTGTTTTAATTTCTCGATCCCAATCATAGGCAAATCCCAAAGCTTTTATTTGTTTTTTAAACCTATTAATATTTTCTTCTGTACTTTTTTGAGGATGAGTTCCTGTTTGTATTGCATAATTTTCAGCAGGAAGTCCAAAACTATCAAATCCTATTGGATGAAGTACATGAAATCCATTTAAAAGCTTGTATCTTCCAAATATGTCGGTAGCCGTGTATCCTTCTGGATGGCCAACATGGAGTCCGCTGGCAGAAGGATAGGGGAACATGTCAAGTATGTATAATCTTTTTTCTTTGGGAATGCTTGGATCTTCTTCTACTTTGTATGTTTTGTTATTGTCCCAAAATTCTTGCCATTTTTTTTCAATTTTTATGAATTCGTATTTAGACATTTGTCCTCTTGAAAATTAATCTACAAAATTTATTTTCTAGTACACTTTTAGATCACATTGTTGTTAATTTCATTTAATAAGCTACTAACAATTTTGATGCTGTGAACTGGACTTGAACCAGCACGGGCTTACGCCCACTAGCCCCTCAAGCTAGCGTGTCTACCATTTCCACCACCACAGCATTACTAACCATTATATTTTTTATTTTAAATTTTTGTCAACTTTTTTATTTTTTTTAATTACGCAAATTATTATTGTTGTTGCGATTACGGTAATAAATATTGTAAATATAATTATTTTTATTTTTGAAAATATTATTTCAAATGATTGTCCTAGTTTAAAGCTTAGAGTAAAGTAAACTATTGTTGAGAGTAAAGTTGCAAAAAAGTCAGAAACAATAAATAGATTGGATTTCATATTTCCCATTCCTGCTGATATAAATATTGCATTTCTAACTCCAAAGGGTATAAACCTTCCTATAAATAAAGTTAATACCCCGTATTGACCGTAATAGTAATTTATTTTGTCAAGCAGGTTATTGACTTTTTTATTTTTAAACAATTTATTTCCCATTAATTTTCCAATGTAAAAAGATATTATGTCTCCAAGATACGCTCCCCAAAAAATTCCTAAAAATATTAATATAGTGTATTCATTTTTTCGACTAGATAGAATTCCACCCATTAATACTATTGCATCTTCAGAAATGGGAACATTAAGCCCTGCTAAAATTAGCAAAGAAAAAAATACTATTGGGGAATAAGCTATGTTTGAATCAATGGATTCTATTATTTTGTTTATATACATTGTTGTCATCTATTTCTTGTTTTATAGGTTAAATATATGCTTGCTAAAGTTAAATATGCAAAGTAAATGATGAGAATCGTTTTTGATATTTTCAATGCTGTTTCGGATAACTCTAAAAATATTGATACAACAAATATTAGACAACTTATTATTGTTATTGGTATGGTGATTTCCCTTAGTTCTTTAGTTTTTGATGGATAAATAAATTTTATTGGAATAAAGCTTATTATAATGCATATTGATATCATAATAAGATTTGTTATTTGTTCTATTTTAAAGATTATGTTTAATATTACAAATACATTCCATAAAGAAGGAAATCCTCTAAAGTAGTCATCATTTGTTTTTGCATCTGTTCTTGAGAATTGGTATGCCGATGAGAGCAAGATTCCAATGCAAATGGCGACTTTGTATTTTCCCTCAATAAATTCTCCTAAATAAAAAAATATAACGGGTATGAATGTGTAGTTTATGTAATCTGTAATATTATCAAGTAAAGTTCCATCAATCTCAGGTATTAATTCTTTTACCCTAAGCTTTCTTGCCATAGTTCCATCAATTCCATCTATTATAAGTCCTATTATTATTAACTTTAGAAGAAGAGAATAGTTGCCATTTATAATTGAAATTATTGAGTAAAGTCCTACAATCAAGCCAGATGCTGTAAAAATATGCACAAGCCAAGCTAAAATCAAATTGATATTTTTCACAGTAAATCTCCTTTTATTGGAATATTTTCTTTATCTCTTCAAGCCTATATTTAAAAATGTTAATGGTATTTTCTATTGTTTCTTTTTTTGTTAAATCTACTCCGGTAATATTTAAAGAATCTAATGGATATTTAGAACCACCTGTTTTTAAAAATTTTAGATAATTTTCTACTGCATCTTTTTTATTTTCTTTAATGTCTTTATATATTGATAGTGCGGCTGCAATGCCTGTTGCATACTGATATACATAAAAGGGTGAATAAAAGTGAGGAATTCTAAAGCATTCAAGTGAACTTAATTCATCAAATTTTAGACTAGGTCCAAAGTATTTTTTTAACAAATTCATATAAGTTTCTGTTAGTGTTTCTTTTACTACAGGCTCTTCTTTGCTAATCATTTCATGAATAATGTACTCAAATTCAGCAAACATTGTTTGTCGGAAGAATGTTGAGATCATGTCGTCAATTTGTGTGAGTTTTATATATTTTATTTTGTTAGTATCGATTTCGGTTTTAAGTAAATACTCTGCTAATATTTGTTCGTTAATTATTGATGCTATTTCTGCTTCAAAAATGGAATAATTATAGTGTGGAAATGGGTTGTTTTTTATGCTAAAGTAAGAGTGCATTGAATGTCCCGCTTCGTGTGCAAGCGTAAACACATCTCTTATTGATTCGTCTTTGTAATTAAGAAGTATATAAGGTTTTCCATTGTATGATCCAGCGCTAAAAGCCCCCGATCTTTTTCCGGCATTCTCGTATTTATCAACCCATCTTTCTTTTAAAAGCCCGTTTCTTAAAATTTCTGTATATTCATTTCCCAATATCTCTAAAGATTTTAATATTTTTTCACAAGCTTCTTCGAACGAATTTTTAAATGTTATTCCTTTTGTTAATGGTACGTAAACATCGTAGTGATATAAATTTTCTTGATTTAAAACTTTTTTTCTAAATTCATAATAGTCATTAAGCGCAGATAAATTTTCATTGACAGTTTCGATTAAATTTGTATAAACTTTTT
Organism: [Borrelia] tanukii; assembly: GCF_030436345.1. Lineage (GTDB taxonomy): Bacteria > Spirochaetota > Spirochaetia > Borreliales > Borreliaceae > Borreliella > Borreliella tanukii. Next base: position 252,911 of record NZ_CP124038.1, on the reverse strand, counting down.
TGTCAATATTATTTGAAAAGAGTTGCATTGAAAAAGTGTTTTGAAACTTTCTTGTCTTTGCAATGAAGTGATTTTTTTTAAGGTCTGAAATAATAAGATTAGCAAGTGTATTTTCGTTGTTTTTGTATTTTTGATAAAATTTCAAAAAAGCTTCTTTTCGTATTTTTTGATCTTCATTTTGTAAAAATAGTATGTAGGTAGAATTGGTTAAAGGTTGTCCATTAATTTCTCCGAATTCCATATCAGCATTTGTTAATGCTGAGAATATGTTTTGATAAGATGAGTAAAGAGGGGTGTAGTTAGCAAGTATTTCTTCTTCTTGTTCGGTTAAAATATGGTTTTTTTCTCTTAGTATTTTTTCAATTGCAATTTTTTTCTCCTCAAGCTCTGGTGCATTTATCCAGGCTTGAATTTTTTTTGCATCTGTTTTTAGTATTTTGGGCATGAAGAATGAGGTAGTATTAGATACTTTTGTAGTTAAATTGACGCACGTAGAATATATTTTATTTGAATTCTTGTTGGTTACATCTGTTTCTAATTTAAGCATTGCATAGTAAGAGACTTTCTCTAAATCTTCCATAATTTCATAGTATTTGTTTAAAGTTTCTTTAAACAAGGCAAAATTTAATTCCAATTTTTCATATTTGTTAAATTCTTTAGTTTTGATTTCAATAGCATTGATTGCTTTTGCATATTCTTCTTCATTTTCAAATAGAAAAGATAAATCCCATTTATCGTTCTCATTGATTTCATTTCTATTTATCACTAGATTCTCCTTTTCCTTTTTTCATTATTTGGAAAGAAATAGTACATTGAAATTTTACAAACATTATGCTTTTTATTTTACAATAAAGTCTAAACTTTATATATAAAAAGCTTTTAAGTTTGACTGTTGAATAAAGATTCTAATAAAAATTTTTTAAATTTTAAAAATGCTATTCCTCGATGGGATATTTTGTTTTTTTCTTCAAGTTTTAGATCGCTAAGCTTTTTATTATTTTTAGTTAAAAATATTGAATCATAACCAAATCCATAGTTTTTATTATCATTTAAACTTAATGCAATTTTTCCCTTAAGAATTCCTTCAAAATTTAATATTTGGCTATTTTTTGAGATATAACTTATGTTGCATATAAAATATGCGTTTCTGTTTTTTTCATTTTTCATTAAGTCTAAAATAAGTTGATTTTTTTCATTAGTGTTTAATTTTTTACATAGCTTATAAATGTCATATCTTTTAGAGTAAATTCCAGGTTCCAAGTTTAGTGCTTCGATGCACAATCCAGAATCTTCCCCAAAAACATTTTGATTTTTATTTAAAATTTCAAACAGCGCTTTTGCTTTAATTAAAGAGTTTTCTTTAAATGTTTTTCCTGTTTCTTTTATGTTAAAATTTTGAGGGACTATTAAGTTTAAATTAGGTATATCTAATATATTTTTTACTTCATTTATTTTATTTTCATTTGTTGTTGCAAAAAATAGCGTTTTCATTTATATAATAATAAAGTATTTGTGGTTTTAATTGTATAATTACATTGGCTTTAAGTATTATTTTCTTTAATTATGTGAATTTGTTGAGTATTTTTGTACCAGGTTTTTATCGAAAAATTTGGATTTTTGTCTAAAATATTAAAATTAATTTTTAATTTTTTTGTTTGAGCGTGGTAATTTTTGGTAAGGTTTGTTATGAAGAAAAGAATTAAATTTAAAATTATTTTGGGTTTCAAAGGAATTCTAAAGTTTTTTTTGGTTATTTATAATTCTTTGTTTATAGCCCTTAAAGTTATACGTTCTTTTTTTAAGCAAAATATTAGCTTTATGATCATTCCTCATGTTAAAGGGAATGTAAAAAATATTAAAATTTCTTTTTTGACTTTATTTTTCTTTTCTACTTTTTTTTTAGGCGGTTTTATAGGGTTTGTTTTGCTTGCTGTCAATTATGTTACTCTCTCATCAATTGTGAAATCTACAGAGAAAAATTACTCTTTAGCAGAATCTGAGATTGAAGATTTTAGAAATACAGTTGTGGAAATTAATTCTGTTGCAAAAAATTTTTCCAAAATTTTAGATGAGCTTAAAACCTCTTTGAAAATTAATCCTAATGGTGTTGATTTAAATAAAAACAAACTAGATGGAGATCTTTCTGATTTTATTGATTTGCAAATTTTAGAAGCCAATTCAATAAAAGAGCTTAGCGATCTTAAAAATATTAAAAGCAAAATAGAAAGTTCAATTCCTCCTCTTAAAAGCATAGTTAAGGTCTTGCACGCTCAAGATAAGCTTTTAAATGATATTCCTTCTTTATGGCCTCTTGCGGGGGGATCTGGAATTGTTACTTTGCATTTTGGTCCTGCTATTGAACCTTTTACTAGGCAGTGGTACATTCACAAAGGTATAGATCTTGGGGGTGTTAGAATTGGAACTCCTATTGTTGCAACTGCTGATGGGGAGGTTGTTAGGGCAAGTTATCAATCAGCAGGCTATGGCAATTTTGTTCAAATTAAACATAAGTATGGACTTGCAACTCTTTATGCACATATGTCGCGTCTTAACACTTCTAAAGGGTCTTATGTTAAAAAGGGGCAAATAATTGGATTTATGGGGCAAACAGGTTATGCAACAGGCCCACATGTTCATTATGAGGTTCGTGTAGGTTCTCAAGTTATTAATCCTGATATGTATTTGAATTTAGCAACAGGAGCTTCAAAATAGATGTTAAATTTTTTGACTGCGAAAAAAGAAAGAAAATCACCGTCTTTGTTTATTTTTGATGAAATAAAAACAATAGTGGGTGTTGGTGATTTTTTTAAAGGAGACTTAGTTTCAAATAATTTTATTCGACTTGATGGCGATTTTATGGGCACTATTAGTTCTACTAAAAGAGTAATTATTGGAGAGAGTGGTAGGGTTAAGTCTAGTATTGATGCTAACGAGCTTGTTATTTCTGGAATGGTTGTGGGCAATATTTATGCTAAAAGCAAAATTAAAATATTTGCATCGGGGTGTGTTATTGGGAATATTTCTTGTAAGTCGATTGAAGTTGAAGAGGGCGCTATTATTGATGGGTATATGGATATTGGTGCTGAGTATCTTAGAACCCCCGAAAGAAATACATTTTTTTATACCGGTTCTTATAAGGTTAATGAAGATCTTTTAATTGAAATCAATAAGGAGTATCAAGAAGAAAAAAAATCTTTTCAACCTTTAGAAGGTGAAGATGATAAATGTTTTTCAAGTGTTATGAGTAAAATAGATGAAAGTAAATAATTTGATTGCTGGAGCATTAAATCTTAATTCAAAAGATTATAAAAAAGGTGGCAAAAAAGTATTTTCTGATAAAGGCAATGTTTTTTCTTCGGTGTTTCAGATTGAAAGTGTTAAAGAGGATAAGCATTTTATTTTGCTTGAAAATGGTGAATTTAATCTTGATTTGATTAAAAATATGTTAGATGGAATTAACGAGATTGGCGAGAGACTTTTGAGCGAACCTTCCAGGCAAAATGTGATTTTTTACAAAAAAGTTATTTCAGAGTTTATATCCATTATTATATCATCTTCTGTTTGTTTGAAAGAGCAGAAAGGAGGCCGCTTGGGAGATCCTAAGCGGCCCAAGTATAGAATTATTAAGATTATTAACGACAAATTGGACAAACTTGCTTATTCTGTTTTACAAAATCAAATGACTCAGATTAAACTGTTAGATAGCATTGAAGAGATTCAAGGTTTGCTTGTAAATTTACTAATGTGATTAGGTTTAAGACCTTTAAAATGTTTAAGCTTTAAATTAAAAGGGATTGTTTAACAATCCCTTTTTTAATGGTAAATATTATTAAATTAATTTTCAATTAAATATTTTTTACTTATCTCTAAAAAGTTTTTTATTTGTTCATTTTTCCACTCTTCAGATTTATTTAATTTTTTCATCATTATTTCAGCAACTCTTGAGCAGCTTCAATTGTAGCTTGAGGATTTAAAAGTAACGACCTTGTTCTTCTAGCTAAAACATCGTCAATAGTTTTGGCTTGCTCAAATTCAATTGAAAAAGCTATTTGAGCTTCATTTAAATCCAAATTTTCGTGTATTTTTTTGTCAAAACCTTCCATATTTTTTAGAATTTCAAAGTCACTACCATAAGCTCTAAAAGGTTCAGGAATTTTTATTGCTTCTTCTTTTTTAAGATACCCGTGTAACTTTAAATTTTCTGTGGTTGATGTATAATTTGGTATTAAATTTTTTTCTATGGCCTTGAGCAAGGTTTTTTCTGCCATTTTTCTATATGTAGTATATTTTCCCCCCGCTATTGTAATAAGATTTGAATCTGATATAAATATTTTTTCATTTCTTGAAATTTTTGAAGTGTTGCCTTCAGCTTTTGGATCCATTATTAATGGTCTTATTCCAGTATATACACTTTTTATATCTGATTTTTCTATCTTAATATTTAAATAGTTGTTTAAATTATTTATTATAAAGTCAATCTCTTCATCAAATCTTTTAGGTTCTTCTTCTATTTCTTTTATTGGAATGTCGGTACTTCCGCAAACAACACTATCATACCAAGGAATAGCGAATAAAATTCTATTATCACTAGTTTTAGGCATTAATATTGCATGATTTTTGGGGAATTTGTCTTTTTTGACTATTAAATGGCTACCTTGAGAAGGTTTGATAATGTTTAAAGCTTTTTCATCATCTAATCTTCTTATTTCATCTGAAAATATTCCTGTTGCGTTTATTATGCATTTGCTTTTCAATGAAATTTGTTCTTTTGACAATTTGTTTTGTATAATGACCCCCGAAAGTTTTCCGTTTTCCTTGTTGAATTTTTTAAGCTCTGTGTAGTTAAGGGCAATGCCCCCTTTTTCGGTAAAAGTTCTTAATAATGTTATTGCCATTCTAGCATCATCGAATGAATCATCGTAATATAGAACAGAGCATTTAAGGCCTTCTGCTTTAATATTAGGAGCTTTTTCAATAGTAGATGCTTTGGATAGTAATTTAGTTTTGCGTTTGGTAGCTTTTTCCTTCCCCATAAGATTGTGGTAATAGCTTAATCCAAAATAATAATAAGGTATTTCTAAAATGTTATAAATAGGAGTAATAAGCGCACATTCGTTAATTAAATGGGGTGTATTTTTTTCAAGAATGGCTTTTTCATGCAAAGCTTCTTTAACCAAAGAAATATTCCATTGAGCTAAATATCTTACACCACCGTGAATTAATTTGGTTGATCTAGAGGAAGTTCCTTTTGCGTAATCAAATTTTTCTATAAGTATTGCTTTATATCCTCTTGTAATTGCGTCTACTGCGATGCCAAGACCTGTTGCGCCTCCTCCAATTATTATGAGATCAAATTCTTGATTTTCAAGATCTTTTAATTTTGTTTCTTTGTTATTATTCATGGAATTTAAATATTCCTCCATTTTAGTTAATTTCTTTTCTTCTTAATTAAAGCTAGATTTGAAAAATTCGCAAAGATCATTTGTTTTAATTTTATTAAATAGCATTATAAACGTCTTGTTTTGAACTTTTATAGATTATGAGAATCCTGTATCCAGGATTTTGATCTTTCAACTGCTTTGTTCCAATTCTCAAGAAGATTTTCTCTTTGATTTTTTGGCATTGAAGGTTCAAATATTTTATCTGCTTGCCAAAGGCTTATGATTTCTTCGGCGCTTTGCCAATAACCTGATGCAAGTCCTGCAAGATAAGCGGCCCCAAGAGCGGTTGTTTCTGTTATTTTAGGTCTTACAACTTTGCATTCTAAAAGATCAGCTTGAAATTGCATTAATAGATTGTTTTGACTTGCTCCCCCGTCTACTCTTAGTTCTTGAATTTCAAAGTTGGGAACAGATTTTTTCATGGTATTTAGTATGTCAAAACTTTGAAATGCTATGCTTTCAAGAGCAGCTCTTGTAATGTGAGCTTTTGTTGATCCTCTTGTTATTCCTAGGATTGTTCCTCTTGCATAGGAATCCCAATGGGGTGCACCAAGTCCAACGAATGCTGGGACAAAATAAACTCCTCCATTATCTGGAGCAGAGCTTGCTAATGATTCTGCATCTGAACTTTTTCTGAAAAATTCAAGACCGTCTCTTAGCCACTGGATTACGGCTCCACCAATAAAAACACTTCCTTCAAGAACATAGGTTACGGATTTTTTTCTTCCCCATGCAATTGAAGTTAAAAGCTTTTCGTGGTTAATAATTGGTTCTTTACCTATATTTACTGTTAAAAAGCAACCAGTTCCATATGTGTTTTTAGCCATACCTTTTTTAAGACAGGCTTGTCCAAATGTCGCTGCAAATTGATCTCCGGCAATTCCTGCAATAGGAATTTCCGCTCCAAATAGTGATTTATCTGTTTCGCCATATATTGTAGAACTTTCTTTAAGTTCTGGCAAAATTGCTTTTGGAATATTCAATATACTTAAAAGTTCATCATCCCATTCTAATGTTCTAATGTTTAACAATAATGTTCTTGAAGCATTAGAATAATCAGTCGCATGTACTTTTTTTTGAGTCAGATTCCATAATAGCCATGTATCTATTGTTCCAAAGCATAATTCACCATTTTCAGCTTTTTGTCTAGCACCTTCTACATTATCCAAGATCCACAGTATTTTTGTTCCACTAAAATAAGAATCTAGCACCAAGCCTGTTTTTTCCAAAATAATTTTATCTTTTCCTTCTTTTTTTAATTGGTCGCAAATTTTTGCAGTTCTTCTGTCTTGCCATACTATTGCATTATAAATAGGTTTTCCTGTACTTTTTTCCCATACAACTGTAGTTTCTCTTTGATTAGTTATTCCAATAGCATCAATTTCATTTGGTAAAATTCCCGAATTTGCAAGAGCTTCTGTTATAACTCCAAGTTGTGACCCCCATATTTCGTTAGGATCGTGTTCCACCCAACTTGGTTGTGGATAAATTTGAGTAAATTCTTTTTGGGCAAGCCCTTTTATGTTTGCATTTTTATCAAATACTATTGCTCTTGAGCTAGTAGTACCTTGATCAATAGATAAAATGTATTTCATAATTCTTCCTTTTTATTTTGACAAAGATCAATATCTTTTAGTCTTTGTTATTTTTTAGTGTAAATTCGTAGATTGTAGCGCCTAAAATTGCTCCAATTATTGGACCAATTATTGGCACAATAAATATGCTTAGGTTGTTAAAGCCATGATTTTTAAATCCAGCAAATAAGAGTAAAATTCTTGGTCCTAAATCCCTTGCAGGATTAATAGCGTAGCCGTTCATTCCCCCAAAACTTATTCCTATTGCTAAAACCACTGATCCCACAATGAATGGAATAAATGGGTTATCATTATGGTTTTTTACAAAATCTCCAACAACAGAAATTAAAAACATTAGCAAAAAAGTTCCAAAAATTTGATCAATAAATCCAGGCAAAAATCCAGGAATAGCAGGGAAAGTTGCCATTATGCCTTGAGTATTTTCTAGGCCAGGATCTATTTCTATCCATTTAGGATAAAATACGACAAGTGTCATTAATGCGCCTGTAAATGCTCCTAATATTTGCGCTACAATGTAATGTAAAAGTTTTGAAGCGGGAAATTTTCCAACAGTTGCTAATCCTATGCTAACGGCTGGATTTAGATGTGCTCCACTAATTCTTGCTGATGTGTAAATACCAAATGTTACACCCAATCCCCATCCAAATACTATATTTGTATATCCCCCTTTTATTATTTCTCCTGATATTTCAGGACTTGAGGGAAATAATACTGTCATTGCGACAGATCCAGTTCCTAGAGCTAATAGTATAAATGTTCCCAAAAATTCCGATATAAATTCTTGGAATTTTGTATAATTCATATTTTATCTCCTTGTTTTTATAATAATTTTATTTTTTCTTAAAAAGTTTTAATTTTTGATTTTTCAATTTGGATTTATTAAATTTTTTTAATCAAATTTTGTATTATTTTTTTAAATAGTTAGGATTTTTATATTTTAGCCTCTTGCTTTCAAAAAAAATTAATATTTTTAATTATAAATTTATAAATTTCGTATTTAATATATTATTTTTAATTAAGATTAATGTCAATAATTTAAAAATTTTAATTTTTAAATTATTGATTTCTTTTATAAAAATTTGTTTAAGGATTTTTTATTTTATATTAAAATTTTTACATTGGATTTTTTTATTAAATTAAGTTTTATGTTTTAGCAATTCTTTTTTAGCTTATATGTGAGTTATTTAAGTTATTTTTGGAGGTAGACTTGGTGATTGTAATAGAAGGTTTAATTGGAGTAGGAAAAACTACTCTTGGAAATATTTTATCAAAGGAGCTAAAAGTTCCTTTTTACAGTGAACTGAATAATGATTTTACTTTGGCCATATTAGGTAAATTTTATAAGGATAAATCTAGATGGGCATTTCCAGTTCAAATTAATTTTCTCAATGAGAGGTTTAAGTTAATAAAAGGTGTGTTTAGAACAAAAGGGGGCATACTTGACAGATCTATTTATGGTGATTGCGTGTTTGCATCTCTTTTAAATTGCGATGGATATATCTCTGATGAGGAGTATAAAATATATATTGATCTTCTTGACAATATGCTTGAACATTCGCAGCGACCAAGTTTGCTTGTTTATCTTGATTGCAGTATTGATGAGGTTGAGCGCAGAATTAAAAATAGAAATAGGAGTTTTGAAATGAATATTCCCAGAGATTATCTTGAGGGTCTTAATAGTAAATATTTGAAGTGGTATAATGAATATAGCTTGTCTTCAAAGATAAAATTTTCTTACGATGATATAAATATTTTTAACGAAGAAGATAAGAATAAAGTGATTTCTTTAATTAGAGATAAACTTGTATTATAATTACTTATAGTAGATTGACATTCTTTTGTTTTATTTAAAAGTTGAGTGTTAATGGAGGTTCTTATGGGGAGATTATTTCTTCTGTATTTTTTATTTTCTTTTGTTTTTTTAAATTTGTTTGCTCAAGATAGTTCTTCTTATGTTGATAAGCAAAAAGAGCTTGCTATTTTTTATTATGAGGTTGGTCAAAGGTATATAAACGTTGGTAAGGTTAAAAAGGGAAAGCTTTTCCAAGCAAAAGCTTTAAAAATTTATCCAGATTTGAAAAAGGGAGTTAATATCAAGCTTGCAGTTAAAGAGCTTGATGCTAGGATTAAGGATGACAATTCCAAGGTTGTTATGCTTGAGGATGTTAAGCTTGAGGAAATACCTGGAATAGTGCATGAAAAAATAGAAATTAATGATTTTACAAATGCTCCTAAGATAGAATATATTGCTCAAATAGAGAGAAGCAAAAATCAAGATAAAATTATTAAGTTTCAATTTGGAAAGTTTGCAAGAGCTTTAATTTCTCAGAACTTTGATTTGTTTGCTTCTGTTATTGCAGATAAAGTTGATGTTATGGGTCAGCTTGAATCAAAAGATGATTTTATATCAACTTTGTCAAGTGCTTCATCTAAGATTGATGCGGATGAGCGAGAGTATTTATCAGTTGATGATTATTACGATTTAAAGTCTTTGAAAATTTCAAAGTCTAACGATAATTCTTTTGCTGTTAATGTGAATGCCAAGAAAAATGATTTTACTAAAAATTTTCCATTTTGGAAAGAACGTCAGACTTTAATTTTTACTAAAGAGGATGATAATAATTGGTTTTTGTCTTCCATAAAGTAAAATCTTAGTGTTGTAATTAAAAACATCATCATTAATATATATATAAACGAGTCTCCAATTTTTTCATAAATGGTTGTGAATGTTGGGGACAGTTTTACAGTTGATAATAAGTAACCTTTTGTAAAAGTTTCTAATTTTTTAATGCTTTCTCCATATTCGTTGATGATTGCAGTAATTCCTGAGTTTGTAGCTCTAATGGTTTTGATTCCATTTTCAATGCTTCTAAATTTAGCCACAACAAAGTGTTGCCATTCTGCTGAATTTGTTTTTGACCAAGAGTCGTTTGAAAAATTTAACAATGTATTGGCGCCTTGGATTTTATAAAACCTTGAAAGTTCTGGAAATGCATCATCATAACATATTAAGGGAGCAAATTTAAATTTTTTCAATTTCAATATTTCAATTTTATTGCCTTCAATCTGTCCCAAGATTCTAAAATTTTTTAAAAAAAAGTTTCTTACAAATTCATATTCGTAAAATGGAATTTTTTCTGCAAAAGGAACTAAGAATATTTTAGAGTATATGTTTGCAATGTTAAGGTCTGGTTCTATCATATAAATAGAATTTTGTTGAATCCCTATAGTTTTGTCGACATTTGAGGGAGCACCAATGGCAAATGGAATTTTTCGTTCTTTTATAAAATTTTTCAGCTCATTATGTAAGTCATAATTTTTAAAGTACCGGTCTTCTTTGCTAAAAGGGTAGGTTAGTACTCCTTCGCTCCAGATTACAAATTCTATTTGTGGATTTTCTTTTAAGGCTTGTTCTGTGATCTCAATAGAATCTCTTATTCCTTTCTCGTCATTTCCAGGCAACCATGGGTCAATGTTAAGCTGAATGGCTGCAATGTTTAGACTATCTATTTCTTTTGATAATAAGCTTTTTAGTTCTGTTTTTTTAAGTATTCCGTAAGTAAAAGATGTTGTTACTAACAATATTGGAAATATTGTGTTTAGCAAATTTATTTTGTTTTTATGGATTAAAAAGTCCGCAATTCCTGAGTTTAAAAAGTAGACTGTAAATGATACAAAAAATACACCGAAAATGTCTGCTACTTGAATTAAATTGTTGAAGTTATTTACTGTGAAAGCTGCAAGTCCCCAGGGATATGCTAAAAATCCAATTGATCTTAAATAATCATAAAATGTAAAAAGCATTGTTATTGTCATTGTCTTATTTTTAAAGCTTTTTAAAGAGTAATGAAGAAAATAACCCAAAGTTAATGAATATGGAATGTATCCTATTATCACTCCTATGAATGTAATCCATCCAAATGCATGAAAAAATCCAAGCCAAAAATTTTGTAAACTGTTAGCTATTATGAAGTAAAATACTGTTAATCCTATTAATGTTTTTTTATCTTCTAGCTTGTTTAAGGCCATAAAAAGCGGCACATAAGCAACAAATCCCAGGATTGAATATCCGGTTTCTTTAATTTCATTTGGAATCGCAAGTGTTGTAAGAATTCCTGAAAATGCGGCTAGGCAAAAGCATCTGGTTTTCATTTTTCCTCTTTTTTACTATTATTAGTAGTAGCATAATGATGTAATATATTTAACATTATCATTAATAATTTTATATGATAGCATTAAATTTTAGTATTTTTTTGGAAAATTTATGCTTGTAGTAGGTCTTTAAAGAGTAAAGGAGATTATGTTAGCTTTTGTTTTTATTGGTTTGTTTTTTTTAAATTTTTTCAGTTTGCATGCTCAAGGAATAGTTACCAATAAAGATGCTCAAGAAGAGTTTAAATGGGCTCTTAATTCCTATAATAATGGAATTTATGATGATGCTCTTTTATCTTTTAAAAAAATTTTAAGTTTTGATCCTAATAACCTTGATTATCATTTTTGGACTGGTAATGTTTATTACAGACTAGGTTATGTTGAAGAAGCTTTAATGGAATGGAGAAATTTAAAAGATCAAGGTTATAAGGTTCCCTATCTTAGACATTTGATTTCTACTATTGAACAAAGGAGAGGTATTTTTTCAAATTATGAACTTAACTTTAAAAAACTTGTAAAAGTTGCTTCTCTTGATAATTCTATTTACAAAAGGCCGCACGGGTATCAGATTACATCTTTGAGGGCTGATAGGTACGGTGGATATTATGCTGCTAATTTTGTAGGTAATGAAATATTGTATTTTGATGTTAATAATAATGCTAATACTTTGGTTAAAGATGGATTTAGTTATTTAAAATCACCTTATGATGTTATTGAAGCTAATAATTTGCTTTATGTGACTCTTTATTCAAGTGATGAAGTTGGTGTTTACGACAAAGTTCTTGGAGTTAAAAGGAGATCTATTGGGAAAAAAGGCACAAAAGATGGCGAATTGCTTGCTCCTCAGTATATGGCTATTGATAAGAGAAACTATATTTATGTGAGTGAGTGGGGGAATAAAAGGGTTAGTAAATTTGGACTTGATGGTGATTTTATTCTGCATTTTGGCTATAGAACTTCGGGTTACAAGGGTCTTTTGGGTCCCACAGGTGTTACTTATTTGAATGAAAATATTTATGTTGCAGATTCTTTGAGAAATACTATTGAAGTTTTTGATACTAGTGGCAATCATTTGTATTCAGTTTTTACTTCTATTGAAGGAATAGAGGGGCTTAGTAGCGATTTTACCGGTAACAATGTTATAGTATCTTCAAAATATGGTGTTTATAAGTACAATATTGCCAAAAAGACAATTACAAAAATTTTAAATGCAGATAAAGCGAATTCTAAAATTTCTTCATCTATTTTGGATGCTAATAATCAGATGATTGTCTCAGATTTTAATAATGCCAAGGTTTCAGTTTACAAGAGTGATTCAAGTCTTTACGACAGTTTAAATGTTGATGTTAGAAGAATAGTTAGACTTGGAGGCCCTAAAATTTACGTTGAGCTTAATGTAAGCAGTAAAAGCGGGTTACCGGTTGTTGGGCTTAAAAGTGAAAATTTTTCAATTGCAAATGAAAATTATTATATTGTCAATCCCAAGGTAGCATACAATGTAAATGCTTCAAAAGATATTAATATAGCAGTTGTTTTTGATAAATCTTCTTATATGAAAAATTATGATTTAGATCAAATTGTAGGTTTAAATGCTTTAATGGAGTCGTCAAAAAATAAAAACTTTAGTTTTATAAATGCAACAAATGTGCCTATTATAGATAATATTGAAAGCTTGACAAGCAGTATTAAAAACACAAGTTCTCTTGGTCCTTATAGTACAGATGCCGTAAAAACAGATGTTAGTTTGAAATTAGCAGGTTCTGGGCTTATGTCAAAAAGCTCAAGAAGAGCAGTAGTTTATTTTAGTGGTGGCGTTTTAAATCGCAAAGCTTTTGAAAAATATTCTTTAGATACAATAGTAAGCTATTATAAAAATAATGATATAAGGTTTTACTTAATATTGTTTGGCAATGATCCTGTTAATAGTAAGCTTCAGTATTTGGTTAATGAAACAGGTGGTGCTATAATTCCTTTTTCGTCTTATGAAGGAGTATCTAAAGTTTATGATTTGATTTTAGAACAAAAAACAGGCACTTATTTGCTAGAATATTATTATCCAGGTCCTCAAGAGCCTAATAAATATTTTAATTTATCTGTTGAAGTAAATATAAATCAACAGACAGGAAGAGGGGAGTTTGCATATTTTATTAATTAGATTGCTTTTTGATTTTATTAGAGGTTTGAGATATGAAACTTAATGCGGGAATTGTGGGGCTTCCCAATGTGGGCAAATCTACTTTATTTGCGTCTTTGACATCATCTAAGGTTGAGATTGCTAATTATCCTTTTTGTACTATTGAGCCAAATGTAGGAATAGTAGAGATTCCTGATGAAAGGCTTTTAAAAATTGCAGAGTGTATTGTTCCACAAAAGATTATTCCTGCTGTTATGGAATTTGTGGATATTGCAGGTCTTGTTAAAGGAGCATCAACAGGTGAAGGGCTTGGTAATAAATTTTTGGCAAATATTCGAGAAGTTTCTCTTATTGTTCATGTTGTAAGATGCTTTGAAGAAAAAGAAGTTATTCATATTAATAATGAGATTAATCCTGAGAGAGATATAACTACAATCAATGTTGAACTTTGTCTATCAGATCTTGAAACTGTTCAAAAAAGCCTTCAAAAGCAGGAAAAAAATGCTAAAAGCACTGATAAAAAAATTAGTGAATCTTCTAAGGCAATTGTTTTAATGCTAAAAAGACTTGAAAATCATTTAAGCAATATGAATCCTGCTATTGAGTTTGAATTTGATGATTTCGAATACAACTTTATTAGATCTTTAAATCTTTTGACTTTTAAAAAAGTTTTATATGTTTGCAATGTTGATGAAAATTCACTTAGTGGCAATAAATATACAGATATTGTAAAAAATATTGCTTTGAAAGAAGGGAATGATTTTTTAGTATTATGTGCCAAAATTGAAGCCGAGCTTGCTGGAATAAAGGATATATCTTATAAAAATGAAATGTTAGAATTATTTGGAATAAATGATAGCGGTCTTAGTAATTTAATTAAAAAAGCCTATTATACTTTGGGACTTAGAACTTATTTTACAGCAGGTTTGCAAGAAGTTAGAGCTTGGACATTTAAGCACGGTATGAAAGCTCCTAAAGCTGCTGGAATAATTCATAGTGATTTTGAGAGGGGTTTTATTAAAGCAGAAGTTTATTCTTGTGAGGATTTGTTTAAATTTCAAAGTGCTCAAAAACTAAAAGAGAAAGGGCTTATTAGAATTGAGGGTAAAGAGTATCTGGTAAGAGATGGAGATGTAATCTTTTTTAAATTTAATGTTTAAATTTATTTTATATTATGGGTAATTTATTTTTCAATAATATAAAATTAGTTAGTTTGTTTGTTTTTAATATTGTAATTTGTTTGCTTTATTTGTTTTTGTATGATACAAGTTTTTTTTACTCTGTTCTGGCACTTCTTTTAGTAAATTTTTTTGTAATTCTTTTTTATTTAAGATATTTTTGTTCCATTTCTTTTAAGGGATCTAAAATTTATTATAAGAGCATTTTTTTTAGTTGTAATTTTGATTTTAATGACATTATTTCGCTTGAAAAAAGATTGCCAGACAATGTTTTGATTTTGAAATTAAAAAATAAAAAAAAGATTAAAATTTATTTTTTGATAAGCAATGGTTCGAGTGAATTATTTAAAGAGCTTAAATTTAAAAGAAAAGATTTGTTTATCCTAAAATTAGAAAATTTTCCAATAAGATATTATTTGTCTTATGCATATCTTTGCATGTTTTTAGCTCGTATTATGATTAGTTTATTTGTTTATTATATTTCATTAAGTAATATATTTATTTTTTTATTTATTTGTTTTATTGACATTAAAGTTTTGTTGGGTGATTTTTCGGTTATTAGTAATATAGTGTTGTTTTATGAATTTAGAAAAGATTCAATTTATGAAAGGAAAATCTTTAAAAGTGAAATTTATTTTTATGAATTTTTTGAAAAAATTTTTATTACCAGGGAATTCGAATTTAACAATAAAAATTATTTGTGTTTTTCCTATAAAGGGAATCATTCGTCAAAAAAAGTATATATTTTGAATAAAAAAATTTCTTATTCCATGCAAAAAGTTTTTGAATATATTAATCAAAACTATAATGCTGAATTAATTTAAGCTTTGATTGACTATATTTGAATTAGTTGGTATATTAAATTCATTGTTTAATAAATTAAGGAGTATCACTTGAGAAAAAATGCATCTGCATTGAAGCGCTCTCGTCAAAATTTAAAAAGAAAGATTAGAAATGTAAGTGTAAAAAGTGAATTAAAAACGATAGAAAAACGCTGTATCAACATGATTAAAGCGGGCAATAAAGACGAAGCTATTGAATTTTTTAAGTTTGTTGCAAAAAAACTAGACACTGCTGCTAGAAAGCGAATAATTCATAAAAATAAGGCTGCTAGAAAAAAATCTCGTTTAAATGTTTTGCTGTTAAAGTAAGGAAATTAGTTTATGTCTTTTCCAAGAAGACCAAAGATTACTAAGTCAGATATTGTTGATCAAATATCTTTAAATATTAGAAATAATAATCTAAAATTAGAAAAGAAATACATAAGACTTGTAATAGATGCTTTTTTTGAAGAGCTTAAAAGCAATCTTTGTTTGAATAATGTTATTGAGTTTAGATCTTTTGGTACATTCGAAGTTAGAAAAAGAAAGGGACGTTTAAATGCGCGCAATCCTCAAACAGGGGAATATGTTAAGGTTCTAGACCACCATGTTGCGTATTTTCGTCCAGGCAAAGATTTGAAAGAGAGAGTGTGGGGTATTAAAGGTTAAATGCCGGTTAATATGGTAGATTCTTATAAATGGGATTGTAAGCTGGATTCTAGTTTAACTTTTAGAGGAAAATTAAAATTTGAAGGAACTTTGTATCTCGATTCTTCTTTTGAGGGTGAAATATCTTCAAAAGGGGGTGTGCTTTTTATTGGCAAAAACAGCAAGGTTATCACCGATGTGGTAATTTGTGATACATTAATAGTAGAAGGAATTTTGAAGGGCAATGTAAATGCTGCTAGTAAAGTTTATTTAAACAGCGGTTGTAAAATATATGGGGATGTAAAGACAAAAAAAATATTTATTAATGATAATATAATTTTTGATGGTAAGTGTGAAATGATAAAGTCTAATGAAATTGTAGATTTGTTTTCTTTCACCGTTTCACAAATAAAAGATACTTTGCAATAGGTTCGGTGTTTTTTATTAATTAATAATAAGTAGATTTTTATAAAATCCTTTCTCAAAAATTTAATTCGTAGAGGAAAGTATGGATAAAAAAAATGGTGAATTTGATTTAGAAAGTGAAATAAGGCGGTTGGATATTTCTAAAGAGTTTAAAATTGAAGATAATTTGAAAAAAAAAGTGGTTAAAGTTGTTGCCAAAAAGGATTCTGCATCTAACGCAACAAAATCTGCAGATTTAAGTAGCGCAAAGGATGCAAATGGCGTAGTGTTTCCCGAATTTGATTATGATATTTCTGCTTCAGGTTTAGAAAATAATATTAAAACTTTAGAGCAAAGTAATATCATTAAGTTTTTTAATGGCAAAGATTATTTAGAGATTGAAAAACTTTATGACAAGCCAATTACAGAGGTTAGAAAAATTGTTGAAGGTCTTGGAACCAATCATACTATTGCTGTAACAATGAAAAAAACCGAATTAATATTTTTGTTGGTAAAAATATTAAGTGAAAATAATATTAATGTTTTATTTACAGGCGTGCTTGATGTGCTTAGTGATGGCTATGGGTTTTTGAGAACCGCATCAAATTCTTATCTTTCAGGAGGCAATGATGTTTACGTTTCTCCTTCTCAGATTAGACTTTTTAATTTAAGGACAGGTGATATTTTATATGGGCAAATTAGATCGCCTAGAGATGGTGAGAGGTTTTTTGCCATGGTTAAAATTAAATCTATTAATAATCAAGATCCTACATTTGCTCAAAACAGAATACCTTTTGATAATTTAACTCCTCTTTATCCTAATATTAAATTGAATCTTGAATATGAAAATTGCAATATTTCTACAAGGCTTATTAATCTTTTTTCACCTATAGGTAAGGGACAAAGGGCTTTAATAGTGTCTCCTCCAAAAGCGGGAAAGACCACTTTGCTTCAAAAAATAGCTAATGCAATAACTACTAATTATTCGGATGTTATTTTGATGATATTGCTTATTGATGAGAGACCAGAAGAAGTTACAGATATGATTCGCAGTGTTAAAGGTGAAGTGATTGCGTCTAATTTTGATGAACAAGCTAGTAGGCATGTTCAGGTAGCAGAGATGGTTATTGAAAAGGCAAAAAGGCTTGTTGAAAACAAAAAAGATGTTGTTATTTTGCTTGATTCTATTACAAGACTTGCAAGAGCATATAATCAAACTATGCCAACTTCTGGTAAAATTTTATCTGGCGGGGTAGATTCTAATGCTCTTCATAAGCCAAAGAGGTTTTTTGGATCTGCTAGAAATATTGAGGAAGGGGGAAGTTTAACTATTATAGCTACTGCTTTGGTTGATACCGGGAGTAAAATGGATGAAGTTATTTTTGAAGAATTTAAAAGTACCGGTAATATGGAATTAATTCTTGATAGAAGTTTGGCAGACAGAAGACTTTTCCCTGCTATTAATATTAAAAAGTCGGGTACCAGAAAAGAAGAGTTACTTCTTAGCGAAGAGGAGCGTTCTAAGATTTTGCTTATTAGAAGAATACTCGGAGGTGTTGATGATTATGAGGGAGTTGAAGTTCTGATAGAAAAGATGAAAAAAAGCAAAAATAATGAGATTTTTTTAAAGACAATGAGTAATGGTAGTTAAAAAAATTGACATTATTTCTAATGTAAATTAAACTTTAGTGAAGGTTGAAAGGAGGATTTTATGAGAAAAGATATACATCCTAAAAATAATTTGGTGGTATTTAAAGACGGATCAAATGGAGCAATGTTTTTAACCAGGTCTACCTTGAATTCAAAGGAAACTATTAAATATATTGATGGAAAGGAATATCCACTGATTACTGTGGAGATTACAAGCAAATCACATCCTTTTTATACTGGTCAACAAAAGTTTGTTGATGCTGCAGGAAGAATTGATAAATTTAATAAAAGGTATAAAAAGTCTTAAAAATTAGTTTTTTGCATGAAATTTTGAGAAAATATTAATAAATTTTTTTTACGTTATACTCCTTTCCTATTAATCTTTCCAGATTATTTTTTTCTTCTTCATATGTTTGGTTATTTACGAAAGCCGCAATGCTATTGTGTTGTCTCAATTGTGTTAGAATCTTTTCGGATATTTCTTTAATATCTTGAGGTGTAATTGTAAAGTAGGCATCTCGAATGGTTTGTCTTAAATTATCACTAATGTTTAACATTTTTCTTCTATAGCTTTGCAAAGCTTCTGTAGCTTTAGTTTTTACATATATGTTGGTCCCTATTAAACCTATTAAGTAGGTATAAATCTCTTCATTTGTCATTTTATTATTAGCCAATTCTTCTAAAGAGTTTTCGAAAGCTTGGTACGTTTTAATAAAATTGGGGTCTCTGTAGGATGCAAAAGAAAAAATCCCGTTAGCGATCGATGCGCTTGCTCCGTATGCACCGCCTATTACCCTTATTTTTTCCCAAAAAATTCCACTTCTTAATATATGTTCCAAAAAATTTGCTTTTGGATAATTCTCATCGTTGATTTTGTAACTGGGGAAACATATGGCATTGAAAGCTACTTTTGATTGGATAATTATTATCTCTTTTAATGCTTTGTTGTTTGTCTCAATATTGAGCAATCCATTGTAATAATTATTTTCTTTTAGGTTTTCTTTTAGATTAAACAATTCATTTTCCAAGTTTTTAAGAATATCGTCAGTGTTTCCCATTATTAGTGCAGATAGATTGTTTTTTAAAATTATTTTATTTTTTAAATTGTCTAATTTATTTGCGATTTCTTTTAAAGACTCTGTATCGATTTTTATTTTTTGCCAAAATTCTCTACCTGTTATTCCATTTTGCAATTCTTTTAAATATTCATTTAATTTTAGCTTTGATTTGGATCTTAATGTTGCCAAAAGATGTCCTTTGGGGATTAATAATGATTTAAAATCGTTTTTCAAGCTTAGTGTTATTTCTTTTAATCTCTCATAATCATGGAAGTTAATATTAATTAAAATTTCCTTGATTAGTTCAAATGATTCTTTGACTTTATGGTTAAAAGATTTAAAGCTAATATTAAATGAATTTAAAATGTTTTCATTAATATCCTCGTCGTAACTTTCAGATATATTTATTTGCCCCAAAGTATTTTGGATTTTGTTGTTAATATCTATATAAGAATAGTTTCTTGTAGATAAATCTTGGAGAGCTCTTTTGAATAAAGACAGGTATACATAATCTTCTTTTTCTAAAAAATTTAGTTTAAAAAATAAGTTTACATTAAAAATATTGTTATTTTTAAATTTAAAAGAATGTAGATTTAGTTCTTTTATTTCATTAAGATCTAAACTTTTTTCTATTTGTTTTGGCAAGTCTTCTATCTTTAGTAGAGGAAGTTTTGCTATATCTGCTTTAGAATCTTTTTTATTTTGGTATTTTTTGAACTGATTAAAGTCTTTTTTAAATTGTAAAAATTCTTCTGGATTTTGTTTAATTTCAATTTCCTTTGCCATTAATTTTTTTTCAATTTCTTCTTCCATTTCTTTTTCTGTATCATGTGATGGAATGAAGCTTATTAATGTGTAATGATTGTTAAGTATTAGATATTTTTCGATTAAGTTTTCGAAGTAATAAATTCCTTTTTCCAATTTATTTGTAATTTCATTTATATAGTGGCTTGTTTGTAATGTTTTAATTGGGTGCATGCCATTTAGCCATCCTTTGAAACTTTTTATCATTAAAGCGATGGGGAAATTTTGTCCTTTTTCTTCTTTTAGAGCAAATTCGTAGCCAAAAAGAATTCCTTTTATTAGGTCTTTTGGAATTTTATTTTTTACTAAATTTTTAAGCTCATTGAAAATTAAATTTTTAAATTCTTTTTCTTTTTTTTCAACAACATTTTGAAGTCCAAATGAAAAAATGGATTCTTTTAAATCCGTATTGATTCCGCTAATAGGGGCTATATCTTCTCCAATCCCGCTTTTTAAGATATTGATTGTGAATGAACAAGAATCATCTAAGAGTATTTCTGAGAGAATTTCAAGACCAATGCTGTCTTCAATATTGTTAATTTCTGTACAAAGCCAGTTTATTGTGTATACCCCAAGGGTATTATCGTTTTCTTTAGGAATTTTGTATGTTAATTTTTTCCCTTTTTCCCATCTTTTAACATTTTCTATTTCAATATTAACATTGCTTTTTTCCTTTTTATAAGGCCTTATTATATATTTTTCAATGAAATTTAGATTTTTTTCAGCCTGAGTGTTTCCGCATAAAAATATTTTGCAGTTTTCAAGTGTATAATATTTTTTATAAAAATCCAAAAAACTTTCATAGGTAAGATCAATAATATTTGTTGGAATTCCGCCCGAATCGTATTTATATGCTCCCTCTTCAAAAAGAGAGCTACTTGCTATTTCGTTGATTAGAGAATTTTTATTTGAGTAGCTGCCCTTCATTTCATTAAAAACAATTCCAGATACTTTGAAATCTTTTGGATTTATATTGTATCCTTCTTGCATAAATGCTTCTTTTTTAAGCAATGGGTGAAATATAGAATCGGCATAGATATGAAATAAATTAAAATAGTCTTTTTCGATTGTTGATGCTGCTGGGTAGATGGTTTTGTCTGGGAATGTCATTGCATTTAAAAATGTGTTTAGGCTTCCCTTTAATAGATAAAGAAATGGATCTTTTATTTTATATTTGTTAGAACCACAAAAAATTGTATGTTCTAAAACATGTGCAACTCCGGTGTTGTTTGAAGGTATTGTCTTGAAAGCTATGCAAAATGCATTCTCTTTAAAAGAATCGCTTTTTAAGTGAAATATTTCAAGACCGCTGTCGTGTTTAAAATAAGATCCTTCTGCATCATATTCTTCTAAATAAGTTTTTGAAATTAGCTTAAAAATTTTTTTCTTTTTCATTTATGGTTTTAATCCTTATTTTACAAATTGTTCTATTTCGCTTGCATTAAATTCAAATATGTTTTGGAGCTCCTCTGTGTCGTCCAGTTTAAATGTGTATTCAGGGAATTTAATAATAATTTTTTTGTTTTCAAAGTAAATTACTGCTTGCTGTAAATCAAATAATAATTCGTTAGGTAAAATTTTTTCTTTAATTTTTTTTATAAAAAATGGGAATGCTTCATCTGTTTTAATTATGTCGTCAATGTTATGAATATAATTCCCTTTATCTTGAATGTAATAGGCTCTGTAATTTGTAATAGGACTATCATGTATTTCTTGAGTTGCAATAAGTATTATTGTATAAGTATTGTACCCATGGTGAATTTCATAGTCTATTTTTAAGCTAAATTTTTTGTCCTCAGGTTTAAGCTCGTTACTAACAATATCAAGTCTTGCTACAATTTGACTTACATATTCATTAAGTTCATTATTAAATTCCTCAAGATTTCCTTTTTCTTTTCCTTCAATTATTAATTTAGGTATTCTAATGTTGTATTCATAAAATTTTGATTCTTCTTTTGAACTCATTGAAGTTATTATTAAAGAATTCATTTCGTTGTTATTTGAGTTAATTTCTTTAAAATTGATTTTGGTTGTTTTTTTTGCACATCCGTTAAAAATCATTAATGTAGATATTAACACAAAAGTTACATTTATTGTTTTTGGATTTAGCATACGGCGATTTCTCCCTGCAATATTTATTCTAATCCTGTTATAAGATATTATATAATAACCTTGATATGAATTAATATTATTTGTAATTTTGTTTTAAAATTTTACTTAAGATATATCTTAGGAGATAAGATGCTTGATTTGAAATTTATTAGAGATAATCTTGATCTTGTTAAGAGAAGTATTAAAGCAAGGGGTCTTGTTTTAGATATTGATAAGTTAATTTATCTTGATGATAAGAGAAAAAAAATAGTTACTAAAATTGGCGAGCTTAATGCAAAAAGAAATGAAAATTCCTCTAAAATGCGAAAAAATCTTGATGAGGATTTGAAAATTTCTTTAATAGAAACCGGAAAGATTTTTAAAAAACAGCTTATTGATCTAGAAGAAGAGCTTGAGAGGATATCTTTTGATTTTGATCTTGAAAATAGGCGAGTACCCAATATTTTGTCGCCCGATGTGCCTATTGGCAATAGTGAAGAGAGTAACTTTGAGATAAAAAAAGTGGGAGTTGTTCCAAGGTTTGATTTTAAGCCAAAAGATCATTTAGAGCTTGGCAGAGGTTTAGATCTTCTAGATTTTGACAGAGCACGTGAGGTTAGCGGAAATAAATTTTATTATCTTAAAAATGAAGCGGTTTTTCTAGAAATTGCTCTAATTAATTTCTCTTTAAATAAATTAAGAGAAAAAGGTTTTGATGTTTTTATTACTCCTGATGTTGCAAGAGAGTTTATAGTTGATGGGATTGGCTTTAATCCTCGTGGCAATGAAAGTAATATTTATAAGATTGAAGATACAGATAAATATCTCGTAGGTACTTCTGAGATTACGCTTGGCGGTTACTATTATAATAAAATAATAGATCTCACTTCGCCAATAAGAATGGCAGGATTTTCACATTGTTTTCGAAAAGAAGCTGGAGCATACGGTCAGCTTTCGAAAGGCCTTTATAGAGTTCATCAATTTAGCAAGGTGGAGATGTTTTGTTTTTGTAAAGCAGAAGAATCTCAGGTTATTCACGATGAATTTTTGGGCATTCAAGAGCAAATTTTTACTGAGCTTGAAATTCCTTATAGGGTTTTAAATATTTGTTCTTTTGATCTTGGTTCTCCAGCATATAAAAAATATGATATCGAAGCATGGATGCCTGGAAGAGATGGTAAAGGTAGTTATGGAGAGGTTACCTCAACATCAAATTGTACAGATTATCAGTCAAGAAGGCTTAGAATTAGATATAAAGATCAAGATGGGCAAAATAAATTTGCACACATGGTAAATGGAACAGCAATAGCTACAACAAGAGTTATTATTTCCATACTTGAAAACTTTCAAGATGAAAAGGGAGGGGTTAGAATTCCTAAAAGTTTGGTTAAGTATACAGGGTTTGATTACATTCCTTTTAAGAATTAGAATTTAGTATTTTTTCTGGCAATGTTTCTATAGCTTTTAACAATATTTCATATTTTCTTAAGTTTTTTGGAAATGGTGCTGTTAAATTTTGCCTAAATTTTTTAGCTCCTTCTTTGGAAAATGTTATTCCCATAAGATGTTTGAATAATATATTTATTGATAAATAATTTTCGTATTCTTTAATATATTCTACCATTTGCATCAATATATCTTTTCTTGTGGGAATTTCAGCAGTTTCGTTTAGAAATTCTCTTGAGGCCTTTGCAATAAAGTATGGATTTTCAAACGCACTTCTTCCAATCATAACAGAATCAACGACAGACAAGTGGTTTTTAATTTGCTCTGAGCTGTTGATGCCTCCGTTTGTTTCAATAAACAAATTTTTATTTTCTTTTTTTAGATTATGTACAAATTCATGTCTTAATTTTGGGATATTCCTATTATTTTTAGGAGAAAATCCTTTTAATATTGCAACTCTTGCATGTACAATAAAATTTTTGATACCAAAATCTGAGATTGTCTTGACAAAGCTTTTTACCTCAGAATAACTTTCATTTTTGTAATCACTAGGTAAAAGCCTTATGCCCAATCTATGTTTAATTGAAATAGGTTTATTTGTGCTTTCTTTCATTGTTTTTAAAATTTCACCTACTTGATTAGCATTGCTCATTAGACAAGCCCCATAATTTGCATTTTGGATTTTTAGCGATGGACATCCAACATTAAGGTTGTATTCATCAAAATTGAAGTGTTTTTCAAGAATTTGAATGGCTTTAAGAGCATCATTTTTAGAATTTGTTGCTATTTGGATTGCAATTGGAGATTCTAAGGGCGTTTGTTTTACAATTTTTTTTACATCACCCATAATTATTGACTTTGCAGAAATCATTGGTGTATATAATGTAACTTTTTTTGATAAAAGTCTTATTAAATATCTGAAATGCTCGTCTGTAATGTTTACCATTGGAGCTATTGATATTTTACGATTCATTAACATTACATAATATGTTAGAATAAACGAGCTAATTTAACAATTATTTGTTCTTGTTTTTAGGAGGAATTGTCTTTGTTTGGAAGAAAAGATTTGTTTTTTTTACCACTTTTTCTAGCATTGTCAAGTGTAATTTCTTATAGAATAAAAAACATTAAAACCAAGAATGGTAATTATATTGCAATTAAGGGAATAAATGAAAAAGAAATCTTCTTAATATCTTTGAGTTCGAATTTACAATATGATTTGGATGGTGATACGGTTGATGACAGTATTAGAGTAAATAATTTAAATTTACTTAACAAGGTTAAAAGTTTTTTTATTAAATGTGGGTTCAATGAAAACCATATAAAAATAGGATTTATGTTTAATGAGTGGAGTTATAAAAACTCTCATTAAAGGTACACATGTATGTTTCTTAAATTGCCAATACAATTGATGTTGAGAAAATGAAAATATTAAAGAAAAATATTATTGAGCTTTATGATCAAGTTCTTTTGATTGGTAATAATGGAGGTTCAATATATTGTTTTGATAAAATCAATGATATAAAGTCCGAAATGCTAGCAAATTTAATAAGAAATGCAGAATTGGCAGCTTTGGAATTTACAAGATATTTTGGTTTAAAATTAGGTAAAATTAAAAATGCAAATCAAAAATACTTTGAATTTTTTTCAGTTGATAGAAGCTTTGATAATCAAAAGCTTTATCCCAAAAGAATATTAATGATTATTGCAACCATTTCTTATTATTTACCATTTTTTATTATTTAGATTAATATGTATAAAGGAAATTAAATGGAGTTTTTATATTCTGATGAAGAGAATTATTTAAAAAATAGATTTTTTGATTTTTTTAATATGAATATAGATAAAGATAAATATACAAGTATTGGAATTTGTGGTGGTAGAAGTATAGTCACTTTTTTAAGTGTGTTTCTTAAACAAAATTTTTCTTTTAAAAGAGCACATTTTTTTTTAGTTGATGAACGGTGTGTTCCATTGAATAGCAAGAATAGCAACTATAATCTTTTGAATAAAAATTTTTTTTCCAAAATGGTTGATAAAAATTTAATAAGCATTTCCAAATTTCATGCTTTTACTTATAACGAAATAGACGAAAAAACTGCTATTTATGACTATAATATTGAATTTAATTCTAGGTTTAATATTTTTGATTTTATTTTAGTTTCTGCTGGTGAGGATGGTCACATTGCATCGCTTTTTCCTTCAAGTAAATTGTTGTTTTCAGATGTAGAAGGTTATCAGTATGAATACAATTCTCCCAAATTTCCTAGTAAAAGAATAAGCTTGACGCCAAAAACCTTGTTTAATTCAAAAGCTGTTGTTTTGTTATTTATGGGAGTTGACAAAAAGCGTGCTTTAGAAAATTTTTTAGGTTTTAATAGTTCTATTAATGAATGTCCAGCCAGACTTCTCAAAGAGCATCCAAATTTATTAGTTCTTACAAACATTAAAAGAGATGAAAGTTATGCAGGATCCTAGGCTTTCTAAGTATAAAAATACTAAAAATTTAAGCAAAAAAACCGTTGAAGAAATTGATACTTTTAATTTAAATAAAAACTTTTCCGATTCAGAGATTCAAGGCTCTATGCTTAGATCTTGGATAAGTTTAGTTAAGGGTAATAAAAATAAAGCACCTATTGAATCTAAATCTGATAATATTAATGATTTAAAGCCAGGATTTATTCGCAAAGAGAGTAAGGTTACAAAGATTGCAAAATATTTTTTGGCTATTGGACTTGAAAGATCTGCAAAGATTATGTCTGAGCTTGATGATTCGGATATAATCTTGATCACCAGAGAAATTTCAAAGATTAGTTATATTGCTCCAGAAGAAAAAGATCATATTATTAAAGAATTTGAAGAGTTATTAAGAAATGAAAAAAGGTATGTTAAGGTTGATGATAATTTTGCTTATGAATTATTAAATAAAACGTTAGGAAAATCTAAAGCAAAATCAATTTATAAAAAAGTTACTGGCAATGATATTTTTATTCCTTTTGATTATTTATCTCAAATTGAGCATGAACAACTTTGGGCATTAATTAAAGATGAGAATATTAAAACGCTAGTTATATTATATAATTATTTAAATAAAGATCAAAAAAAGTATGTTTTTTCGATGCTAGGAGAAGAAGATAGAAGAGAATTTATAAAAGATCTTGCTAAACCAAGGCAATTGAGTATGGAGACAATAGAGGCAATTTCAAATAAGCTTAAAGATAGATTTAAGATACAAGGAAGTCTTAAGACAGATAAGCTTGATGGATCTAAGATACTTGTTGATATTTTAAGCTATATGGATTCTAATGAAGAGAAAAATCTGCTTAGTAAGATTAATATGAGGGATTTAAATCCTGTTGTGGACAGTGAAATTCGAGAAAAAATATTTGATATTAATGTAATATTGAGAATCATGGATAATGATCTGCATAATATTTTAAGAGAGTTTACAGACAAAGAAATTGCAATTATTATTAAAGATAAAACCGATGAGGTTAGAGATAAAATGCTTTCAAATGTTTCAAAAAGGCGTAAAGAAATTATTTTAGATGAAGAAGCTTTTTTAGGAAAAATAAGTAAAAAAGATTTAAAAACCATGACATTATCTTTTATTAATTATATTAAAAATTTAACTTTAAAAGGTGATTTAGTAATATATAGAAAAAATGAGGAATTTATTTAATGACACTTGATAAGTTGCGTAAAAAATATATTGATTTTTTTAAATCAAAAAAACATTTTGAAATAATGGGTAAATCATTGGTTCCCGAAAATGATCCTACAGTTCTTTTCAATACAGCTGGCATGCAGCCTCTTATTCCTTATCTTCTTGGGGAAGCGCATCCATCAGGAGATATGCTTGTTAATGTTCAAAAATGTTTAAGAACAGGAGACATTGATGAGGTTGGAGATTTGACCCATTTAACTTTTTTTGAAATGCTTGGAAATTGGTCTCTTGGAGCTTATTTTAAAGAGTATTCTGTAAAGTGTAGTTTTGAATTTTTGACTTCTTCTGATTATTTAAACATTCCAAAAGACAGTCTTTATGTGAGTGTTTTTGAAGGCGATCAAGAAATTCCTCGTGATACAGAGACGGCTAAAGTTTGGGAAAGCTTGGGTATTCCCAAAGATAGAATATATTATCTTTCTAAAGACCATAATTTTTGGGGACCTGTTGGATCTAAAGGGCCTTGTGGACCAGATACTGAAATATATGTGGATACCGGAAAGGTTAAGTGCTCTCTTGACTGTAATATTACGTGTTCTTGTGGCAAGTATTTTGAAATTTGGAATAATGTTTTTATGCAATACAATAAAGATGAAAATGGTAATTACATAGAATTGGATCGAAAATGTGTTGATACGGGAATGGGACTTGAGAGAACAATTGCTTTCTTGCAGGGCAAATCTTCAGTTTATGATACAGATGCATTTATGCCCATAATAAAGAGAATAGAATTTATTTCTGGTAAAATTTATGGCCAAAAAGAAGACGATGATAGATGTATTAGAATAATTTCTGATCATATTAAAGCGGCTTGCTTTATTCTTGCTGATAGTTCTGTTGTTTTTCCCTCGAATTTGGGCCAAGGATATGTTTTAAGAAGATTAATAAGGCGATCGATTAGATATGCAAAGAAGCTTGGAATAAAATCCCATTTTTTAGCTGATCTTGTTGATTCTGTAGAGACCATTTATGGATCTTTTTATAGTGAGTTAACAGAAAAAAAAGATTTTATCAAAAAGGAGTTGAGTACAGAAGAAGAAAAGTTTTTTAAAACTTTATTTCAAGGTGAGCAAGAATTTATTAAAGTAACACGAAATTTATCTTCCAAGACTATTCCTGGTGATATTGCTTTTAAACTTTACGATACCTATGGTTTTCCATATGAAGTAACAGAAGAGCTTGCTTTTGAATATGGCTTTAATGTTGATAAATTAGGTTTTAATGAGTATTTTAAAAAGCATCAAAAGATTTCAAAGAAAGGGGGTGACAAAGTCTTTAAAGGAGGGCTTGCTGATTATACTTATGAAACCACTAAGTTGCATACGGCGACGCATTTGCTTCATAAGGCGCTTCAATTAGTACTAGGTGATCATGTTAAGCAAAAAGGAAGCAATATTACTGCTGAGCGATTAAGGTTTGATTTTGTTCATTCTGAAAAGATGACTGATGATGAGATAAAAAAAGTTGAAGAAATTGTTAATTTACAGATAAAAAATTCTTTATCTGTAAAAAAATATATAATGGAATTAAGTGAGGCTCGAGAAAAAGGCGCTATGGCTCTTTTTGGAGAAAAATATGATAATTTGGTGAGCGTTTACGAGATAGATGGATTTTCACTTGAAGTTTGTGGAGGCCCTCATGTAGAGAATACCAATGAACTTGGTACTTTTAAAATACAAAAAGAACAATCCTCATCTTCAGGTATAAGAAGAATAAAAGCTATTTTGATTGATGAGTAAAATTGTTTATTAATTGTTGATTTATTGTAATAGGAGGCTTTATGATAAACTCAATTTTGGATTATTTGTTGACTTTGCATCCTGTACTATTAGGACTTTTAGGTTCTACTTTCACTTGGTTTACTACAGCTTTTGGAGCAGGAGCAGTTTTTTTCTTTAGGAAGGTAGATAATAAAATAATGGACGCTATGCTTGGTTTTTCAGCAGGTATTATGATAGCGGCCAGTTTTTTTTCGCTTATTCAGCCGGCTATAGAAAGAGCTGAAGAGCTTGGATACATTACTTGGGTGCCCGCTGTTTTTGGATTTCTTGTTGGAGCATTTTTTATATATATTGTAGATGTATTTGTTCCAGATCTTGATAAGCTTACTTTTATTGATGAAGATTTAACTAAACACGGTAAAAAAGATTTTTTACTTTTTACTGCTGTTACTTTGCACAATTTCCCAGAAGGATTGGCTGTTGGAGTTGCTTTTGGAGCCTTAGCGTCTAATCCAGATATTCAAACTTTAGTTGGGGCTATGCTTCTTACGCTTGGTATTGGAATTCAAAATATTCCTGAAGGAGCAGCTATTTCTCTGCCTTTAAGAAGAGGTAATGTTGCTTTAATAAAGTGCTTTAATTATGGCCAAATGTCGGGATTAGTGGAAATTGTAGGGGGCCTTATGGGTGCTTATGCAGTTTATTCTTTTACCCGAATTTTACCTTTTGCTTTAGCTTTCTCAGCAGGAGCTATGATTTATGTGTCAATTGAACAATTAATACCTGAAGCTAAGAGAAAAGACATTGATAATAAAGTGCCAAGTATATTTGGTGTTATTGGTTTTACATTAATGATGTTTCTTGATGTTTCATTAGGTTGAAATTATCCAAATTTTCCACTGATATATTCTTCAGTTTTAGTATTTTTAGGATTGAAGAATAGTTCATCAGTTGGACTTTCTTCTTCAATGCATCCATTAAGGAAAAATGCAGTTCTATCAGATATTCTACCGGCTTGTTGCATGTTGTGAGTTACAATGATTATTGTATAACTTTCTTTTAAGTTTATTATTAGCTCTTCAATTTTGCCTGTTGATATTGGATCGAGTGCAGAAGTAGGTTCATCCATTAGTATTACATTCGGTTCTATTGCAAGAGTTCTTGCAATGCAGAGTCTTTGTTGTTGACCCCCTGACAGGCTTAAGGCATTTGTATTAAGTTTGTCTTTGACCTCGTTCCAGAGTGCAGATTTTATTAGTGATTGTTCTACTATTTCGTCTAGTGTTTTTTTATCTTTTGTTCCGTGAATTTTTGGACCATAGCTTATATTGTCGTAGATAGACATTAAAAATGGGTTGGGAGTTTGGAATACCATTCCTATTTTTCTTCTAAGCTCTAGGACATCGAAATTATTTGAATAAATGTTTTTCCCCTCATATATTACATTGCCTTCTATTTTAATGCCTTCAACAAGGTCATTCATTCTGTTTAGAGTTCTTAAGAATGTTGATTTACCGCAGCCAGATGGTCCTATTAAAGCGGTAATGCTATTTTTTAGTATTTTAATATTTATTTTATTTAAAGCCTTAAAATCTGTATAAAATAGATTTAAATTTTCTGTTTCTATTATAATTTCATTTTTTGGTTTATCTTTTTCTTTTACCACTTATTTAATCCTATATAATTTGTTTATTAAAAATTTTGATGTTAAATTTATTATGAGTATCATTATTACAAGTATTGAAGCCGTTCCAAATCCTTTGTCCAGGTGTCCTTCTTGAAATAACATCAGTAGGTGCACAGTTAATGTTCTTGATGGTTCATTTAAATTTGTTGCGAGCCCCAAGTTTGTTCCCATTGTAAAAAGTAATACAGCTGTTTCTCCTAAAGCCCGTCCTATTGCAAGAACTATTCCCGTTAATATTCCAGGAATAGCTGCCGGAACCATAATTAAAATTATGGTTTCTGTTTTGTTTGCTCCTAAGGCGAATGAAGCATACTTGTATGATTTTGGGATTGTTTTAAATGTTTCTTCAGTTGTTTTAACAATCATTGGTAATATCATTAAGGAACTTGTTATTGCTCCTGAAAGTATTCCCATTCCAAAAATGGGCACAAAAAATATTAGCCCAAAAAGTCCAAAAATTATTGCAGGAATTGAAGACAAAATATCAACACTCATAGATAGTATTTTGTAAAATATTTTGTTAGAAGTATATTCGGCAAGCATTATACCAGTTCCTATGCCAATGCATATTGAAATAGCAGTTGTTAGTAATATTACATAAAAAGTATTTAAAATTAAGTAAGAAATCCCACCATATGCACCAGAATCTCTTGGAATAGATAATATGAAATTTAAATTCAAAGGACTACTTTTATCAAAGTAATGCATTTTAATAAAGGGTGCTTTAATATTTTGAAAATAATGCCAAGGTACGACTGCTAGTGTGCCTTCTGTTTTTTCTATAGTTTGTATTATTTTTTCTTTTTGATCAAAATATTTTATTATTTTTAATTTAATATCCTTTGATATTAAATTAATCCATTTTTCTTTACCTTTAATAAGTTTTTCAACTTCATCAACACCCAGCGTATTGATGATTTCATTTTCGTTTTTTGTTAAAGTTTTTTTACTTATTAGGACAGACATAGTTTTTATTTTTAAAGCTTTAATATTGGGATATAGCTTAAAATCCAAGGATTCGAATTCTTCTTTTGTTAGGTAACTTACAGAACCTATTGTGCTATTTATGGTTTGAAGTATTTTTTGGGTAGATGGTTCGATTTTTATGTATCTTTTATTAAATTCATTATTTTTGATTAGTGTTCTTAGAATAGCTTTGTTAGATATACTATCAATTGAATTGGCAATAGGTATAATATCGATTCCTTGATCTGAAATGCTTCCCCAGTGTGAAATTTTATTATTATATATGTTGTAAATGTCTTCTGTTGAGATTTTATCTATATTTATATTTTTATTAACAATAAAGGCAATTTGTATTTCTTTGTCGTCTTCTGTTTTAAATGGTACAAAGTTTTGAGTTTTATTTAAAAATAAAGTTTGTTTTTTTTTGAAATAAAACAAAGAGTTGTACAATATATACGCTATTAGAAAAATTAATAGCGCTGTTAAAAAATAAGCAATAAAATTGATTATAAAGAAATAGAACTTGTTAATCAATTTGTTTATTTGAGTTTTGGTCACTTTTTCTTTAGCCTTTTATTTGAAGATAGTATGAAATTTTTGAGTAAATTTGTAATTATTGAAAATAATAATAATACTAGAGCTGTAGAGAAGAGCGCTTCTCTGTGTGTGCCTGAGGCATATCCCATGTCCATAGCAATATTTACAGTTAGTGTTCTAATGGGAGAAAATACATTTTTTATAAAAAGAGGAGATCCCCCCCCGACCATTAATACTGCCACTGTTTCTCCAATAGCTCTTCCTATTGCTAATATTGTTCCTGCTAAAATGCCGCGACTAGCTGATGGTATTGTTATTTTATATATTGTTTGCCAGTCTGTTGCTGCTAATGCAAGAGATGCAAATTTATATGATTTGGGAACGGCTTTAAGCGATGAATAACAAACGCTAATTATTGTAGGAACTATCATTATGCTTAATATGAGTGATGAGCTTATTAAATTGTATCCCAAATTGTCTTCCCTTTGAAAAATGTTTTTTACTAAAGCGGCAATAAATGTGCTTCCAAAAAATCCATAAACCACACTAGGAATTCCTGCCAAAAGCTCTATTACTGTTTGCAAAAATTTTCGATAAAATCCTTTTGCTTTTTCAAGTAAATATATTGCAAATCCCAATCCAATTGGCAAAGCAATTAAAATAGAAAAAAGTGTAGTTAAAAAGGAATTAATAATGAACGATAAGATGCCATAAGATTTTTGTAGATTATTAGTAGGATCCCAATTTGTACTAAATAAAAAGTTGAAAATTTTAATTTTGTTATTAATAAATGGTGTTATTCCGGTTTTTAATATAAACGCACCTAAAAACATTATTGATAAGGAGCTGATTATTGCAGATATAAGAATAAAAGACTTGAAAATAATTCCAATTATCTTTCTTTTTGTCTTTAAGCTTAGATGCATTTTTTAAAAGAATCCCTTAAAGCTCATCTCAGTGATATATTGTATTACTTGACTTAATAGCAAGTCAAGTAATCTTTTCTTTAATTTAATTATGTTTTTATCCCTAAAAAACCTTGTTCTTCAACGATATCTTGTCCGGTTGAGCTTGTCATAAAATCAATAAATTGAGTTACGCTTTTATCCTCATATTTATTATTTGTAACTACTATTAAATTTCTTTTAATAGTATATTTATTGCTATTTATTGTTTCTTTTGTAGGGTATGTGCTGTTGATAGAAAGTATATTTAAACCCTTTTCTATTGAATTTTTTGCGTATCCAAGACCTATATATCCTATTGAGTATGGAGTAAGACTTGTTTTTTCAATTACTTCTCCATTAGATTTTACTACTATTCCGTCTTGTCTAAATTGAGATTCTTCATGAGTTTTAAATATTTTATTAAGAAGTAGATCTTTTATAGACGAATAAGAGCCAGAAGAGGAGTCTCGATTAATAAAGTTGATTTTAGCATCAGGGCCCCCCACTTGTTTCCAATTTTGAATTTTTCCATTTAATATTTTAGCTAAATTTTCTTCTGTAATATTTGTAATTTTTATTTCAGGGCTTGTGATGAAAATTAAAGCGTCATAAGCGAATACAGTTTCTTTTGCTCCTTGTTCAATTTCCTCTTGTGTCAAATCTCTTGATGATATAGCTATTTTATATATTTTGTTAAATAGTCCGTTTATGCCAACACTACTTCCTTGTGCATCGTATGTTACTTTAGTATTATTTTTTATTTTATTGTATCTTAAAATCATTTCGTCTAGTATTGGGCTTACAGTTGTAGATCCCCCAATTGGTACAATTTTTTCATTGTCTTGATTTTTACAGTTGTATAATAAACTTGTTGATAGCATAAAAATTAAGATAATAAATTTTTTCATCAAGTAAACTCCTTTGTTTAAGTATATAATAGCATTAATTTAAAATAAGTCAATTATACTTTATTGACTGAGTTATAATTGGGGAATAATAGCAAATATTTTAATTTTTTGGTATAAATTACTACTAGATTTGTATGTTAAGTTTTGCGAGGTATTTAAATGGCGGTAGTGAAATCTAGTGAGATTGAAAAAGGTTCTTTTTTGCTTATCAAAGGGGCTCCCCACATTGTTCTTGAAAGAGAATTTTCAAAAACAGGTAGGGGAGGGGCAATAGTAAGGTTAAAGCTTAAGAACTTAAAAAACAAATTTGTCATTAGAGAAACTTTAAAAGGTGCAGATACTGCAGAAGCGATTGAAATTTATGAGGTCAGTGCTCAGTATTTATACAAAGATAAAGACGTTTTGGTTTTCATGGATTTGGAAACTTATGATCAAGTTAGTTTGGACTTAAAGGAAATTGCTAGTTTCCAAGATAAGGTGCCTTTTTTGCAGGAATCGGAAATCTATTCTCTTATAACGTTTGACAATGTGGTTATTGATATTAAGTTGGCTCCAAAGATTGCTTTTGAAGTTGTAGAGGTTGAAGCAGCTGTTAAAGGCGACACTGTAACAAATGCAATGAAAAATATTACTCTTAATACAGGGCTTGTAGTAAAAGCTCCGCTTTTTATTAACGTTGGAGATAAAGTTTTAGTTAATTCTGAAACCAAAGAGTATGCAGAGCGGATTAAAAGCTAAATTAATATTGTTTTTTTGTTGTGTTGTTTGTTCTTGTGAAATAGATTACCCGGAGATAAAAGAGCTTGATTATAAGATAAATTATTATTTTACTGAGAATCGCTTAGATTATTTTATGAGTTTTGATTTTGCAATTAAAGTTTTCAATCCAAAAGATGTTTTTAAATTATCAATAGAGA
This sequence comes from [Borrelia] tanukii, assembly GCF_030436345.1. Taxonomy (GTDB): domain Bacteria; phylum Spirochaetota; class Spirochaetia; order Borreliales; family Borreliaceae; genus Borreliella; species Borreliella tanukii. The sequence continues at coordinate 218,078 of NZ_CP124038.1, read as the reverse complement.
ATAAAAATACTAATGAGTTTATTCAAGTGATTAATAATAATTATAGCTCTTTTTTTATTGATTCTAGTCTTGGCAAGGATATTCTATATTGTAGGGATTTGAGGTTTAATTTTTTTGATGAAACTTTTGAAGACTTTACTTCGTGTGTTCGTCTTTTTGATAAGGGTATGAGGGTATACAGTAAAGAGCTTGTTGTTTCTTTAGGTATGTCAAAATATGATTTAGATGATATTCATAATTATGTATATAAGTCTAAAGATATGGCAATGTTAAATAAGTTAAGCAATTCTCAAGTATTTTTTATTAAAACTTTTAAAGATAAGCTATATCCTGCCTCTTCAGTTGCTAAAATTGATTCAATAGATACTTTAGAGATTGATAAAACATTAGATAATTATATAAGTTTTTATTATGTCGAAAAAAATTCAAATCTTTTTTTTAAGGTCAATTAAAAAGATCAAGTTGGGCCCACCAGGACTTGAACCTGGGACCTACCGATTATGAGTCGGGTGCTCTAACCAACTGAGCTATGGGCCCTTAGCTTTAATTTATTATATTTATTTTTTATTCATTGTCAAGTTCATTTTGAATAACTTCTATTTTGGAAGTTAATGCATCTAATTTGTTATTAATTTTATCTTTTTCTTTTGTTAGAGCTTGCATTTTTTGTTGAATGTTTTTTATTTCTTCCTGTTTTGTTATTTTTATTAAATCGTTACCTAAGTTTAATATTTTTTGGTTTATTTTTTCTATTTTTTGGATTACTGAGTTGATTGCATTGGTTTTAGCTGTAATTTTATCTTTTTTTGTGGTTTCAATAAATTCTTCAGCAATTTTTTTTAAAATATTTTCTTTGTTTTTTATAATAACATTGATTTCGTTTTTTATTTGATTCTTTTTGTATGTTTTTTCTTTTTTACTTGTATATATTAATTGTTTTATTTCTTCTTTTGTGTTTTTTATATTTGTTTTGATTTCATTTATTATTTTGAATTCTTTAATAATTGCATTGCTTAATTTTTGATTTAATGAAAATTCATTAATTATGCTTTCAAAGTTTTCAGAAAGGTAATATTTTGTGAATACTTGTTTTTCGAATTCTTTTGATATTTTGTATACATTTATCATATTTATAATATTTTTTATTGCTGAGGCGACTTTAAGTATTATTCTTTGTAAAGAATTTTTTGTTTTTAAATCACTTGCTAATTCTATTTTTTGATATTTTTCAAGTTTCAATTTAGAAAAATTCATGTTGTATTTTGATATTAATTCTAGATTTTGAGGATAGGTTTTGATTATTGTTTTAGCAATTTCTTTAAGTTTTATTTTATATGATTTGCTGACGGATTTGTATTCTGTTTTAAGAATATAAATCTGTTTGTTTAAATTTTTTAATGTGTTTTCATTTTCTTCTGATTTGCTTAAATTGCTTTTCATTTGGTACAATTCTTTTTCTACTGATTTTAGATTAGGATAGTGGTTTAAATTTTTTAATTCTACTATATTGCTACTTTTTAATATTTTTCCAAGTTCAATTAAACTTTTTTCTTTTTCTAGTTTTAACGAGCTGATTTCAGATTTGATTTTTTTCATCATGGGAACTCTGGTTTTATTTTATGCTCTGTCAACTTTTTTTTCAAGCTCAAATTTAGATATTTTATAATAAATTTTTCGTCCATGAGGACAATGTTTGATTTCTAGTTTAAAAAATTCAGTTATTAAAAATTTGCTAAATTCAATGCTTAATATGTCATTTGTTTTAACAGCCTTTCTGCAGGCAATAGTTGCATATAAATCAGATTCAAGAGAATTTATTGTTCTACTTCTTCTTGATTGAAAAAAGTTAATAAGAGTATTTTCATATTGATTGCAAATGTTAGGAATAGATTCAAGTTGATATTTTTTAGGGCCTATTTTAGAGATTATAATGTCCATTTTTTTGTATTCTTCGATTTCACTATCGACAATTTCTTCTATGTTCTTATCAGCTATTGTGAATTCAATTGGTATTAGAAGCTTTTGAACAGTTTTTTTTGAATTTCTAAGTTTTTCATATATTATTTTTTCGTGAACTGCATGTTGGTCTATGAAGTAAATTTCATTTACCCTTTCAACGATCAAAAATTCAGAGAATATTTGTCCAATATAGTTAAATTTTATTTCTTCTTTTTCAGGTTTGCTTGTTGACTCTTCAAATTCTAAAAAGTTGTCAGAGAAAATGTTTGTAATGCTTTCCTTAAGCGATGGTCTATTTTGTATGATTGAATTATATTTTACAAGGTTAATATCGTTTTGTATTGCGTTTTTGTTTAATTCGTTTACATTATCTTCTGTTTCTAAATTTTTGTTTTGTGATACATCATATGCGTCAAGTTTATTAAAGTTTTCTGATTGATTTATCATTTCTATTAAATGATGATCTTCTGTTAATTGTCTTTTTATTATTATATCGTTGTAGTTATTTATGTCTTTATTGAAAAAATTATTTATATTGTCGGAGATTAGTTTAAATAAAAATGGAAGATTAAAAAATCTTACTTCTTTTTTTTGAGGATGAACATTAAAGTCAATATATTCAGGGTTTATTTCTAAGAATAAATAACATATTGGGAAGTTGCCAGGGGAAAGTATTCTACTGTGACCATTAGTTATTGCTTCTAAGAGATCTTTTTGATCGATAGGTCTTCTGTTGACAAATGTTTTAATATGTCTTTTACTTTTTTTAGAAAAATTAGCTGGTGCTAAAAATATTTCTAATTTTATATTTTCATGTTCTTTTTTTAAGACCTTAAATTTATTATTGTCTATTACATTTCCATATACGTTTTGCACCCTATCAATTAACGATTCTTTAAAGTAAATTTTTCTTAATTTTTGATTTAAATTGATTTCGAAATTGATTTCGGGGTGAGTTATTATTTTTTCTTCTAAAACTTTTAAACACATTTTTGTTTCAATGGGTTCTTGTTTTAGAAATCTTTTTCTTGCTGGAAAGTTGTGAAATATTTTTGTAACGTCTACTATTGTTCCGTTTATGGCTGGTTGTTTTTTAAAGCATTTTTCAATTCCATTTTCTACTTCTATTTGATAGCTTTCATTGCTAGTTGTTGAGCTTGTTATTGAAATATTAGAGCAAATTGCAATACTGGAGAGCGCCTCTCCTCTAAATCCCAGAGTTCCTATTTTTCTTAAATCTTCTTCTGATGATATTTTTGAAGTAGTGTGTGGTAGGTAGCAGATTTTTAAATCTTCTTGACTTATTCCGCTTCCATTGTCTATTATTAAGATTTTGTGAATTCCCCCCTCTTCAAGAAAGACCTCAATTTTAGTAGCTCCAGAATCTATTGAATTGTCTAGCAATTCCCTTAATATTGAACATGGTCTGTCTATTGATTCTCCCGCTGCTATTTTTTGAACCAAGTATTTATCTAAGAATCTTATTTTGTTCATTAAAATTTATATTCCTATGATTTTTTTAATATTTTCATTTTTTTTGTAATTTGGAAATTTTTTAACAAGTTCTCTTAATGTTTGATCATTGTTATTCTCATTATATTCTATTATTCCGAGTGCATGTAAGGCTTCTGGATTGTTTGGTTTTAATTTTGTGTATTCCTTTAGAAGGTCTTTAGCTCTTGCGTTATCATTAATTTCAATTAGGGTGGTTGCAAGATTATATTTTGCTTCAATATCTGAATTGATTATTGCTTTTTCAAAAATTTCAATTGCTTTTTGATAATTTTTTTCTTTTTTATAAAGTATTCCAAGATTGTTTAAGGCTAATTTATTGTTTTTGTTTATTATCTTTTCAAGAGTTGAGATCGCTTGAGTCTTATTTCCTAATTTTTCGTATGCTTTTGCTAGGTTTATATAGGCTGAAGTATTTTCAGGGTTTTTTTCAATTACTAAGTTGTAAAGTAATATAGCATTTTGGTAATTTTTGTTTTTAAGATTTATAGATGCTTTTAAATATAAATATTCATTTTTTTCTGGATTTAAATTGATGGCCTTGTTTATTGCTTCAAGAGATTCTTCAAGTTTATTGTTCTCAAATTTTGCTATTGATAGGTTATAAATAGCAATTTCGTTAGGGTTTTTTGTATTGTCATTAAAAAAACTTAAATACTCTTCACTTTTTTTGAAGTTGCCTAAGTTGTTTGATACTATTCCAGCTTTTAAAGCGTAATTAAGCTTTTTGTCGATATTATAGGCGTTTTTAAAACTTTCAAATGCTTGTTGCATATCTCCATTTTTTTCTTCTGCTATTCCTTTTTGGTAGTAGGCAGTGTCATAATTTTTATCAATTTGTATTGCTTTTTCAAAAGATTCTATTGCTTTTTTGTTTTGATTTAGCATCATTAAAGCTATTCCTTTGTTATTATGTGCTTTTTTATGTTTTGGGTCGAGCCTTATTGCTTGATCAAATGATTCTATTGAATGTTCATATTTTTTAAGCTTGAATCTAATGATTCCAAGTTTATAGTAATCTTCTTTGGTATTTTTGAGCTTAGTAATTTTTTCATATATATTTTCTGCTTTTAGTAAATCTCCATTGTTTTCATGAGCTTGAGCTAAAGTTTTAGAGGCATGGATGTCATTGGGATTGATTGTCAAGAATTCGTTTAGATCTTTAATGGCCTGTTGACGGGTGTTTGGGTTTTCAAGATCAACAGGTTTTATTGAATAAACCTTAGATTTAAGGTCTTCTAAGTGTTGTATTTTATTGGCTTGAGCTAAAGTTTTAGAGGCATGGATGTCATTGGGATTGATTGTCAAGAATTCGTTTAGATCTTTAATGGCCTGTTGACGGGTGTTTGGGTTTTCAAGATCAACAGGTTTTATTGAATAAACCTTAGATTTAAGGTCTTCTAAGTGTTGTATTTTATTGGCTTGAGCTAAAGTTTTAGAAGCATGGATGTCATTGGGATTGATTGTCAAGAATTCGTTTAGATCTTTAATGGCCTGTTGACGGGTGTTTGGGTTTTCAAGATCAACAGGTTTTATTGAATAAACCTTAGATTTAAGGTCTTCTAAGTGTTGTATTTTATTGGCTTGAGCTAAAGTTTTAGAAGCATGGATGTCATTGGGATTGATTGTCAAGAATTCGTTTAGATCTTTAATGGCCTGTTGACGGGTGTTTGGGTTTTCAAGATCAACAGGTTTTATTGAATAAACCTTAGATTTAAGGTCTTCTAAGTGTTGTATTTTATTGGCTTGAGCTAAAGTTTTAGAAGCATGGATGTCATTGGGATTGATTGTCAAGAATTCGTTTAGATCTTTAATGGCCTGTTGACGGGTGTTTGGGTTTTCAAGATCAACAGGTTTTATTGAATAAACCTTAGATTTAAGGTCTTCCAAATATTGAGTTTTCTTGTCTTCTTTATTTAATTGAAGAATGTCTTTTTTGTAAGTATCTTTTGGTACATTAATTAAATTTGGTTCAATATCTTTTTTTATTAAGGTTAATAGTAAATTAGAGGCTTCTTTATGCTTTAAGCTTTCAATCAACTCATTTACTTTTTGAAATTTGTCGCTTAAACCTTTTTTAATTAATTCTTTTAATCTGTTTTTTCCAAGTGTGACTCTACCAGTATTAATATCGTCTAATATTTCATAGAGCTCTTTTTTTATTAAGTAACTATATGGTCTATGAATTTTTCCTATTATTGTTTGACTAGATGGAGAAAGATCACTTTCTTTTTTAGAATTTGAAGAAATCTTTTTTAAAGATGTAGCATTATCATTGTTTAAATATTTACTGTTGTCTGGAGTTTTTAAAATATGTTCTAAATTTTTTTCTTTGGAAGAATTTGTGTTTTGCTTATTATTTTCTATTTTTTGAGGATTGTTTAAAATATTTTCATTATTTGATTTTTCACTTAAATTTTTTTTTAGTTTTTCCAAATTAAAAAAATTTTTTTGATCATTGGCGCTTAATTTTGAATTTGGGGATTGTATTGTTTGATCTTCTTCTTTTGGTTTTGTATTTAGGTTTATTTTTTCTGGGATTTTGCTTTTTTTAAATTCAGATATGTCTTCATCTTCAATGCCAACGTCATCGTTTCTGTCAGAGTAGTTTTCTGTTATTGCGCTGTCTTTAATGTATCTATTATTAAATGCGATATCAAAATTTTCGTTTACATTTATTTTTGCATTGTCTTTACCTTTGATTTTATCTAGTATTTGATTTGCAGAATCTTTTTGCAAGTCGTTTGATTCAAAAGGGCTACTGTTGGCAATTTCTGCTAGTGTATTTGTAAGCATCGCAATATCCTCATTTTTTGGGTATTTGTCTTGCAGAAGTTTTGCAACAGAATATGCTTTTTTATAGTTTCGATCTATTACACTATTTTTAACTTCGTTTAGCATTATTTCTCGATTTTTGTCATTTAATTTGCTTTGATATATATAGTAACCAAAGCCACCAAATGATAAGATAAGTAAGAAAATTAAAAGCAATAATACCGAAAAATTTGTACGTTTTTTATTCATCTATGTATAACTCCTCTTGCCAATTAAGTTTTTCTAGCTCAATTAAAGAATTTGTTTCCAGGTTGTCTTTAAAACTATCTTTAAGTATTTGATTTTTATCTTCTTTTGCGTATACAATATGATCGGTTCGTCCCTTTAAACTTTTGTCAAGTTTTTCAAGATTAATTTTTTCATTTCTTAAGTAGCTTATTATAAGCAAAATGCTGTCTTTTTTTTCTGTTTTTGATCTAAGGGTAATAAATTGTGAATAGTCATGGATAGCCATAGTATATGAGTCCCAAGCCTTTTGGTATTCTTTTTCTTTAGATGTTATTTTGCCCTGTTGAACGTAGGCATTAGCTCTGTTTAGCAGTGCGCTGTCATAATTGGGTTTACTTTTAATAGAATTAGAATAATATTTTATTGCTAGAGGATAGTAACCTTCTCCTCTGTTAAACATTATGTTACCTAATTCATAATATAGTATGTAATCGATTTCACCTCCTACTGCAATTCCATCAAGCAAGGCTCCTTCTGCTTCTGTTAGTTGGTTATTTTCTCTGTATGCTATTGATAAAAAGTAATAGCCGAGTTGTACTTTTGGATATTTTTTAATAGCGTCGCTTAGTGTTTCGATTGCTTGAATATAATTTTTGTTTTTCATTTCTTCTTTGCCGATTCTAATTAGTCTTTGAGAATATGCCAATTTTGAATTAAATATTAAAAGTAAAAATAAAATAAAAATTTTACAATTTTTATTTAATAATAAATAAACTTTCATTTTTTTTCCATTATACTTAATTTAGACTAAATGCCTTTAGATTTCATAAGCTCTTTTTTAAAATTTATTTTTTGCTTCAATTTTGTTTTGAAAAAAGAAATAAATTCTAATAAACTATTTTTTTCATTAGATTTTATCTTTACATTGTTTCTTAATTCTACCAGATTCTCACAATATATTAAATAGCATATTGCAGGTAATAATTTTTTCTCATTTTCATCTTCCAGTTTTTCAATAAGATTAAATCTTATATTTTTGAGAATAATTTTTAAAATTCTTGATCTTGTTTTTAGTGATTTTATTAAAAGATATGATCTTTGGTAATCTAGCTGATTGGGATTTATTTTTTGTATTTTTATTATTTTTTTAGGTATTGTAATTTTATTTTCGTCAAGGTAAAGCAGTATATCTGATATAAATTTGAAATGTTTATTTTCAATATTGGGATAAAAAGATAAAAAATATACAAATATTTGATTTTGTATTTCAAAGGTTTTAGTTTTGAAAAATTCTTTTATGTGTTGACAAAAATTTTTTTTATCCTTATTATCAGCATAAATATAGAATGCAATCCATCCATAAGTTTCGATATTTTGAGAATTTTTTTCAACATGGTTTATGATGCTTTCTAAGAATGCATTTTTAATGTATTCTTCTTTAAATATGATTGAGCTTTCATAAGGGTTGAAATTTGTTTTGTCAAAAGAAATAAAAAAGTCTTCTGTTTGAAATTTTGCAGTTATAATTTCTTTAATTTTTTCTTTTATGTTGATTAATTTGTGTTTTTCAATGTATTCAAGTGCATATATGAAAGATTCCCAATTATTTGATATTTTATCCTTGAAAAACCAAGTTAAATATTTTTTTGTTATTGTTTTTTCGACTACATATAAATAACACTTTAATGTGCCTTGAAAATCCTTTGGAGTGTATTGTGTAAAATCACTGAAAAAATAATTAAAATTAATATTTTTGCTCGAACCTTTATAAAAAATTTCATTAAGACTTAAAGCTTTTATTGCGCGTAAGTAGTTTAAAATTTCATTGTATTTTAGTGCTAGAATTTCTTCTTCTAAGTATTTGTAATGTTTTATTAAAATTTTGATAAAAATGTTTTTACTTAAACATCCAACCGGCCAATATGTAAGTATTAGTATTCTTGTTAGTTTTATTAGTCTGCTTTCTTTATTAATTAAGCTTGATTTAAAAACTTTTTGATTTTCTGATTGATTTTTTGAATTTTTATTTAAAATATTTAATATTTTAGATTTATTTTTGTTTCTTACAGCTACTAGAATATCTATTGTTTGCTCTAAGTTGTCAATGTTAATGTTGCTAGAAAAATTTAATATAATTTGTTTGTAAATATCTTTTTTTTCTTGAGAATAATAAGGGTTATTTTGTATTTCAATTAGTTTTAAAAAGTTGTTAGATTTTAGTTTATATGTTATTCCTAGTTTTTTGGTGTTGAAGCTGGCTTCTTTGCTTATTTGAGCGAAGTTTTTACTTCTTACTATTTCTAGTATCCATTTTTTAATTATTTCATTTTGAGTTTTTTTGTAGTAGTATTCCTCGAGTGAATTATTTAATACATTTTTTTCCTTTTCATAATCATTGCTAATTTTTATAAGTTCAATTATTTCAGGTTTTTCTAATTTGTAAAGTTGGGAAAAAATACTGTATTTTAAAACTTTTTCTTCTATATATTTTATTATGTACTTTTTTAATGTAGCAAGGGAATCATAAAATTCTGGATCCTTTTTAAGTGTTTTCATTTATTCCTTTTTTTATAATTTCCATTAAATTTTTATCTTTTTTTGCAAAATTTATTATTGCCTCCAGATAACCTTCAAGAGTTCCTATGTCAATTCTTTTCCCCTTAATATTTTTATATAATACTTTTTTTTGATCCATCAGTTTTTTTAAAGCATAAATATGATAGTATTCACCTTTTTGATGCAGTTTAAATCCTTCTTCTAAATGTTCAAAAAATTCATAGTTGTACAAAAATCTTCCAATAGATGCTTTATTGCTAGGCTCACTTCCAATTTTTGGTTTTTCAACAATGTTTTTTACATGGATTTTGTCCTTGTAAAGATCTATTACCCCGTATCTGTTTATATTTTCTGGATTTTCAATGATAGATATTATGTTTTTTCCAGTTTTTTCATAAAGCTTGATCAATTGTAAGCTTAGTGGTGGATTCCCAATGTGAAGATCGTCAGGGTAAGCCACAATTACAGGTTCTCTGTTTATCCAAGGTTTTGCATAAAGTAGTGCATTTCCTGTGCCCTGCATTTCTTTTTGCCTTATGAAGCTTATGTTAATTTTTTTGCTTTTAATCTTTTCTAATTCATTTTTTTTATTTTCTTTTAAAAAGATATTTTCAAGTTCAATTTCTCTATCGAAATAATCTTCAAGAACTTTTTTTCGTCTTGAACTTATTAATAAAATGTCTTTTATTCCTGAATCGATAAATTCTTGGATAATATAATCTATGGCTGGTTTGTTTAAAATTGGTAACATTTCTTTTGGAATTGTTTTTGTTATTGGTAAAAATCTTGTCCCATATCCAGCTGCCAGAATAATGCCTTTCATACTTTTCTCTCTTGAAATAAGATTATAGCAAAAATTTAATTTTGTATATTCAATGTTTTTTGAAATTGTTTTAAAATCTTTATTTATGTATGTGAGTTCGGGTAAATATAAAGGTAAAAAAATTTTGTTTCCCAAGACTTGTGCTGTTCGTCCTGTCATGTCTCTTGTCAGAGAAGCCTTTTTTTCTATTATTTTCAAGGATATTGTTAATTCAAAATTTTTGGATGTTTTTGCAGGGACCGGCATAATGTCTGTTGAAGCTCTTAGCAGGGGAGCAAGTCTTGCCCATCTTGTTGAATGTAATAAGAAAACTAAAATTACATTGGTGAAAAATTTTAGTTTTGTTGAGGAATTTTATAAATTTTTTTTCCAAAAAGCAGAGGATTTTTTGAGTAAAAAAGATCTTTTTTACGATTTTATTTATCTTGATCCCCCTTTTAATTATAAAAATAAGGTTAATCTGCTTGAGATTATTTTAAAAGGTAAAATTTTAAATGATAAAGTTAATATCATTATGCATTGTCCTTTTAGCGAAGATTTAGACATAGATACATCAAAGTTCTCAGTTTATAATTTGAAAAGATATGGGGGATCAAAACTTATTTTTTTGAAAATATTGTAGGATTTGATTTTTTGTCATAGCTAAAGAGAATTAGTTGAATTTCATTTTTATTTAATTCTGGAATATTGTTTTTTATTACAAAATCATCCACATTTTTTAATGGATTTTTTTTGTAATTTCCATTTGCATCTTTTATTAAAATTTCCTTGTTTTCAAGATCCATTATTATTTCTTCTATTTTGTAAGTCTGGTTTTTTTTGTTTATTATAGATAAATTTGGCATAATGTTCATTTTGTACTCAATAACAGCAGCTTGAAAAAGATTTTCATCATTATTTTTTTTGTTTACACTTACTATTTGCCCATAATCAAAGGGCGCAAGTATTGTTAAAAAATTTTCTAGCATTTTGATGTCAAATTTTTTGTTTTTTGTTTGCTCGTTTGGGTCTTTTCTGCTCCAATAGTATTTCTCGCTATTTTCTATTAGGAATTTAATAGCTTCTAAAGGGTTAGCGCTTTCTTTTATTATTATTGGATTTACCAATTCATCGTAAGTATCTATTATGCAGAAAATTCTAACAAGTTCATGAATAAATTTGTTGATTTTTAGTTGTGGATATCCAGTGGCATCAAGGTATTCTTTTTGTCCATTGATTATCATTTTTGTAATAGCTGAAATATCATCTCTTATTCTAAACAAATTCTTAGCAATGTTAATATTTTTTTCCAAGTGTTCTATTTTTAATTTGTGCTGCTCTTTGAAATTTTTGTCTTTAAGGCTTATTTTATTTCCTATGTTTTCTAATATTGTTATATGCATCAATCCTATTGAGTGGAGCAATGATCCAAGTGCGGCTTGTAGTATCATGTCTTCTGCATAAAAAAATTCTGTAAATTCGGTATATTCAGTTTTATCAAGAAAAAATTTGATAGTTGAGCGAGGTGCATTTTGTAAAGATCTTATTTTGTTTAAATTTGCAATTGTAATTAGAAAATAAATTGTTGTGTCGACTGAATGTAGTAGTATTGAATCGCCTTCTGTTTTGACTTTTCCTTTAAAAAATTCATAATCTCTTCTAGCCGAATATAAATATAATTTTTTTAAAGTTTTTTTGTCTTTAAGGTTTTCTTTTGTTCTAAGCTTTTGAACATCAAAATAATGATATATTTCTAATAAAATTTTTTGCAATGATGCTATTTTATGTCTTGGAAGTATTTTAAAGCTTCCTTCCAATATTTCTTTCCAATAAATTTGATTTGGCTCAGCTTCCATCAATGTATTTATTTTCATGAGTGGCTTTTTCCCTTTGGCAGAAAATATTGGGTCGTCTTCCTTAAAGGGTTTGTATACGTCTTTTAGATTATCTATTAGCTTTTCTCTTAAGTAGCCAAGATCATCATTTAAAATTTCTTCATTTATTTTTTTTATCAGGTCCTCATATGATACATCTTCTTCTTTTTTTAGTACAGGAATGTACGGTGTATTGCCTTTAGCAAGTATTTTAATAATTTTTTCATTTACTCTTGTGCCAAGTTTTGACAAATTTCCTATTCTTGCAAAAATTATGTCTTGTTCGTTTAGATCTTTTATTTGCTTTAATTCTTTAAGTATCACTTTTAGATCCTTCTAATCTTTAAATAAATGTCGCCGAGGAGAATCGAACTCCTGACACAAGGATTTTCAGTCCTATGCTCTACCAACTGAGCTACAGCGACAATTGTAATCTAATTAACATGCTGCCGAGGAGAATCGAACTCCTGACACAAGGATTTTCAGTCCTATGCTCTACCAACTGAGCTACAGCAGCGTTTTTATTCTAATACCTTAATTTTTTCATAAGTAAATATGTTTGTCAACTCTTTTTAAAGAGTAGCTTTTGAACGTAGTGCTAAAAAATGATTTATAGTTAGCTTTGGACTTTAAATAAGCGATTATTTTTTATTGGGGATTTTTTAAATGATTTTATGTGTTTTTTAAATTTAAATAAAGGTTTACATTGATGCTTAGTTGTAGTAACAGTACTTTAGAATTTCTATTTTATAGGTATTTAAAGAGAAAATTTATACAATAAATTTTCAATTTCTTTTGTGAAGATACTTAAAGAAATCCATATCTGTTGAGAAAATTTTTCTTTTATCTTTTAGTACTGCTTTATAGCTTTCTAATGCCTGCCAAAATTTGTAAAATTCAATATTTTTACCATATGTATTTGAATAAATTTTTGCGGCCTCCCGGTCCCCTTCGGCTTTTATTTTTGCAGCAGTGGCTTTTGCTTCGCTTAATAGCCTTAGCTTTTCTTTTTCTATGCTTCCAAGAATTTCTGTTTTTTCAGCTAATCCTATGCTTCTTTGTTCTTCTGCGATTTGTTGTCTTTCTGAAATCATTCTGTTGTTTACAGATTCAATAAGGCTTGGGTCGTAAGTAACTTTTCTTATTAGTACATCTACAATTTCAATCCCAATGTCTTTGGTATTGTTGTTTGCTATATGAATTATTTCTTTTTCGATTATCTTTCGTCCTTTTGTTATTTTATAAATACCATTAATTTTTGTTTCTTGTGGAGTTAGTACACCGTTAGACAAACGTTGAATTGGATCGTTTGAGCTTCTTATAATTTCAAGCAAAGGGTATTTTGCTATAACTCCTCTAACAGCAGGTTCAATTGCTGCATCAATTCTAATGTAAGCTCTACTCATTGTTTTTATTGTTGTGTAAAATTTATTTATGTCTGCAATTTTCCATCTAGCTGTTGTATCAATCCATATTAATTGCTTTTCTTCTCCCCCTGTTGGGATTCTTTGAGGTTCTCCATCCCATCTAAGAATAATTTTGGGAAATATTTGTACATTTTCAATTAATGGGATTTTATATTTAAGCCCAGCTAAACTGTCAGTTCTTTGAATTTTTCCAAGTCGAGTGGTTATTGAAATTTCATTTTCTTTCAAAATATAAATTGGTTGAAAAATAGATAAAATAGTCAAGCAAATTATTATTGCAAAGGTTACAATTTTTACAGTAGATAATAAAAGATTTATTATAAATTTCATTTATTTTACCTCTTTAAATGGTAGAAAATTTTTTAAGTTTTTGTCAATTAATTCAATATTATCTTTGTTTTCAAGTATTTCTTTCATAGCTTCATTGTAAAGCCTTTCTTTTGTAATGTCGGGATTTTTTAAGTAAGCGTCTAGTATACCATTGAAAATTTCTGTGTCCGCTAATGCATTGTTTATTCTGCTTTCTTTGTATCCTCTGGCTTCTTCAATAACTTTTAATGCTTCACCTTTAATTTTAGGAACTATTTGATTAAATTCTTTTTTACCCTCGTTTATGTATTTATTTTTGTCTTGAATGGCAATGTTTACGTCTTCAAAAGCTTCGTAAACTTTTCCTTTTGGGGGTAGGGCATTTCTAATTTGTACTTGCACTACATCAATACCTAAATTATAATTATCTATTATTTCATTCATAGAAGATTTCACACCTTCTGTCACTCCCACTCTGTTATCATTGATTATTTCAAAAATAGTATTGTCTCCAATTAATCTATTCATTGATGACTTTGCAATATCTTTAATTGTTGTCTCAGGGTCTTCTACTTTAAACTTGAATGAGTAAGGATCTCTTATTTTGTATTGCACTAGCCATTCAATATTTATGATATTTAAATCTCCAGTGATAATCATGCCCTCATCGCTTGCATTGTCATATTCTCTAATATCGTTTGGAGATATTATAAATCCAAATTTAATTTCTTGGACTATTTTTACAGGTAAGATAAACTTTTCTTCGATTAATGGAATCTTTACATGTATTCCTGAATCAAGAGTTCTATTAAGCTTGCCAAGACGAAGTACAATTGCCTCTTCTGATGGCCCGACTATGAATATGTTTGCAATAAGTATTATTGATATTAGTATTAAAGTAATAATAATTATTAAATATTCGTAAGTTTTATTAAAAATTTGTTTTATTTCAAACATTTGTTTCTCCCAATGTTTTTAATTATTTTTTTGTAAGCGAATTTTATCGCTACTTTTTAGATTTGATAAAAGTTATTGTTTCGATTTTATTATTCTGAATTTCCTTAATAAAATATTCTCCATCGATTGTTTTTACGGTTTCGTTTTTTGTTGGTATTTTGTCAAGTAAATCTATTAAGTATCCCCCAATTGTATTTGTATACTCTTTATGTTTAATAGATATTCCAATTATCTCTTCAATCTCGTCAAAAGTGGTTTCTCCAAGTATTGAGTAAGTATTGTCGTTGATTTGCGTAATCAGAGATTTTTCTTCTTTAATATCGTATTCGTCAGATATTGCTCCAAAAATTTTTTCTACTATGTCTTCTATTGTAAGTATTCCTGAAAAACCACCGTACTCATCAATTACGATTGCCATTATTTTTTGTTTTTTTCTCATAATGTCTAATATATCTTTTATTCTTTTGTTTTGCTGTACAAATACAGCTGGTTTAATAAATTGAGAAACGTTTTTATTCATATCTTTTTTATTGACTTCTATGAGGTCTTTGGCTATTAAAATTCCAATTATTTGCTCTCTGCTTTGCCCTTTGTATATAGGAATTCTAGAGTATCCTTCCTCTTTGATCAATTTAATTACAGCTTTTAGCTTTGATGAGCTTGAGAGTGAAAAAACCTCTGTTCTGTGAGTCATGATCTCAGAAGCCCTTACCTGATCTATGTCTAACATTTTTTGCATAAATATTCTAGAGTCGTTTTTTAGAATTCCCAAATTTCCTGCTAAAGAGAGCATATTTTTAATGCTCTCTTTGGTCATTTTATGGTTTGTCTTAATTTTAAAGAGATTTAATATTTTTTTTATTATTTTATTTATTATATATATTAGTGGGGTAAATATAAAAATTAATGGTTTTAAAAAAAATGAAGTAGATAGAGCAATGATTTCATTATTTAGAATTGCAATTTGTTTTGGAAGTATTTCTGCAAAAATTAGAACGATTATTGTTATTAGGCCTGTTGATACTGCAAGTGCACTATTTCCGTATTTTTCAAGTACAAATTTTGTTGTAAGTGTGCTTGCTATAATATTTGATATATTGTTACCAATAAGAATAGTAGTGATTAATTTTGAAGGAGATTGAACCAAGTTGTACACCGATATTCCTGATTTCCCTTTTTTTCTTATATCTTGTATTTGAATTATGCTTAAGGAAGTGTAAGCTGTCTCAGATGCTGAGAAAATAGCAGATAATATTATAAATAGTAGTATCACGATTAATTCTAACATATATGTATTATTTTAATTTATCTTTAATAAAAATGCTTTAAATTATACTCTTAAGTAATAAAAATATTTTTAATTTGATTTTAAAGGCGCTGACCGGAATCGAACCGGCGAATCAAAGTTTTGCAGACTTCTCCCTTAGCCACTTGGGTACAGCGCCTTGTAACATTGCTTAGTTTATTAAAAAAATAGGAAATTGTAAATATATTTTCTATTTAAGCATAATTTTGAATTTCTTAGCTATTTTTATTAGTTTTATGTAAACTTTTAATGTATGAAGAAAAAGCTTAATGACGTTTTATTTAAATTAGATCAAGATTTAATAAAATATGTAAAAGGTTCTCTTGATTTGGAAATATCAGGAATTACTTACAGTTCTAAATTAGTTTTACCTGGGTTTGTGTTTTTTGCTCTTCCAGGGATTCATTTTGATGGACATGATTTTATTGAAATTGCAATTCAAAAGGGCAGCAATGTTATTGTGTGTTCACGAGATATGGATTTTTATAGTCCCAATGTTACTTATATTAAGATAGATGACTTTAACATAAGAAGATTTATGTCTAATTTTTCAAATATTTTTTATGATGAGCCTTCAAAAAAATTAAAAGTTATTGGAGTCACTGGTACTGATGGTAAAAGTTCTGTTTGTTATTATATATACCTTCTTTTTAAAAAAAAAGGTGTTAAAGTAGGTTTTATATCAACTGTATTTTTTGATGATGGGAGTGGGAGTTTGATTAAAAATCCTTACAGACAATCAACCCCTGAGTCTACAGAAATACATTTATTTTTAAGCAATATGGTTAAAAATAAGGTTCAATATGCAATCCTTGAATCTACTTCTCATGGACTTGATCTTGAAACAGCAAGGCTTATTGATGTTAATTATTTTGCAGCTGTTTTTACTAATATTGGACATGAGCATCTTGAATTTCATGGTACAATTCAAAATTATTTAAATGTAAAATTAGGTCTTTTTCGATCTGTTAGTGATGATGCTGGCTTTGGCGTTATTAATCTTGACGACTTTTATTCTTCTGACTTTAAGAATGCTATTAAAAAATCTTTTACTTATAGTTTAAAAAATAGTCAAGCAGATTTTTTTGTCAGTTTTATTAATGAAAAAACAGATTCTACTGAGTTTGAATTTTATCACAAAGGGGTTAAATATTTTGCTAATGTTAACCTGTTGGGGAGTTTTAATGTTGAGAATGTAATGGCTGCTCTTATTTTAGTTTCTCAGATTTTAAATAGCGATATTCAAGACATTGTTGACAGTCTCATTTGTATTAAAAGTCTTGATGGGCGTATGAATAGTATTAATTTGGGACAAAATTTTTCTGTAATAATTGATTATGCCCACACACCTGGTGCTTTTTCTAAACTTTTTCCTATTTTTAAAAAATTTGTTACAAATAGATTGATTTCTGTTTTTGGCTCTGCAGGAGAAAGAGATATTGCAAAAAGATTTTTACAAGGTCAAATTTCAGATATTTATTCTGATTTAATAGTGCTTTGTGATGAAGATCCAAGAGGTGAGAATAGTATGTGTATAATTAAAGATATTGCAAAAGGAATTGTTAATAAAGTTGTAAATAAGGATTTATTTTTTATTCCTGATAGAAAGCAGGCTATTGAAAAAGCAATAAGTCTTGCAAAGGCAGGGGATTTGGTTGTAGCTTTGGGTAAAGGCCATGAAAGTTCAATAATTTATAAAAATAAAGAGATTTTTTGGAATGAACAAGAGGTAGTTAAAAATGCTATTTTAAGTTTAAAAAAATCAGAAAAGGAGAAGTAATGTGAAGAAAAATCTTATGTTAATATTTGGTGGTGTTTCTTTTGAACATGAAATTTCTTGTAAATCTGCTTATAGCATTTATTTAACCCTTTTAGATTTAAATAAGTATAATATTTATCCTGTTTATATTGATAAGTGTACAGGTATTTGGTATTTATTAGATTCTGTTTCTGATCCCCCAAAGCCCATCGATGTAGATGTTTTGCCTATTGTTAGTCTATTGCCAGGTCTTGGAATTTTTGCGAATAACAAAAATCTTGAGATTGATGTTGTTTTTCCTGTTGTTCATGGAAGAACCGGTGAGGATGGTGCTATTCAGGGAGTTTTAAAAGTTATGGACATTCCTTGTGTTGGTGCTGGTATTATGGGGAGTGCTATTTCTAGTAATAAGTATTTTTGCAAACTTTTGCTTAAAAGTTTTAATATCCCTTTAGTGCCTTTTATTGGATTTAGACAGTATGATTATTTTTTAGATAAAGAGGAAATAAAAAGAAATGTAAAGGAATCTTTGGGCTATCCTGTTATTGTTAAACCCGCAGTATTGGGGTCTTCGATTGGAATAAATGTAGCCTACAGTGAGAATCAGATTGAATCCTTTATTAAGGAAGCTTTAAAGTATGACCTTACTATTGTAATAGAGAAATTTATTGAGGCTAGAGAGATTGAGTGTTCTATTATTGGGAATGAAAAGATTAAAATATTTTCTCCTGGAGAAGTTGTTGTTCAGGATTTTATATTTTATGATTATGATGCTAAATATTCTGTTATTCCTGGAAATTCTATTATCTTTAATATCCCCGCACATCTTGAGACAAATCAGCTATTAAGCATTAAGGAATATGCCTTTCTTGTTTATAAGAATTTAGAACTCAGAGGTATGGCAAGAGTTGATTTTTTTGTTGAAAAAAAATCAGGAACAATTTATCTTAATGAAATAAATACTATTCCTGGATTTACTGATATATCTATGTTTGCAAAAATGTGTAGTCATGATGGCCTTCAGTTTAAAGACCTGGTGGATAATTTAATTGATTATGCTTTTCAGAGTTTCATTAATAGGAAAAAAAGGATTAATTTTGAAGATTAGAAGATTAATTTAATTTTAAAGTTTTTAGGTTTTCAATCTCTTTATCATTTTTTAGTTTGAAGTATTCAAGATTTTTGTATTTTTCTGCTTTAGGTAATATTCCTGAATATTTTATCTTGTAAGAGTAATTTATTTTTATATTTTTTTCTTCTGCATTATTGGTTTTATTGTAAATTTTAATTTGATTTTTTTTAATATGAAGATTTGCAAATGCTTCATATTCTATGTCATCTTGAGATTTAAGAGTAAATGCAATTGTTGTTTTTTTAGAGTTAATGTTTTTAAGTGAAAAGATAATTTTATTAGCCAATATTTTGTAAGGAGTATTGCTTTGATAGATTATTAGCTTAGATGCGTTTTTAAAATGTAAGTCGATTTGATTTGCAATTTTTTGAGTAACCAAATTGATGCTATAAACAGCTCTTTCTGCTATATCTATTTTTTCAAAATCAATACTCATTAGCTCATCATAGACTTTAATACTAGTTTCTAATGTTTTTTCGTTTGCTTGTAAAGTGAGGTTAAAATCATTTGAAATTATTTGGATAGGATTTTTATTGTCTTTCAGGTATTCAATTTTTATTTTATTTATTTTTTCTGGAAAGCTAACCGTTTGCTCTATTTGTATTACATGCCCTTCTTTGTCGATATTGCTATATATTATGATTGTGATTATTAAAAAAAAGGTTACAAAGCCAAGTTTTTCAGCTTTTTTAAAATTTTGTTTAATTTTTGAGAGTTTAGATTTTAAATGTTCTGAGGCATTAATAAATATTGTAGAAAAAAGACAAATTGAGATTAGATAGCTTAGTGTAAGTGTATTTGTGATTGATGTAGTATTTTGTATTAATGTTATTAATACAAAATTGATTATCCAAATAATTAATACTATTATTTTTTGAATAATAGTATTTTTATTTGGTTTTAATAATAGCAGTATGCTTTTTATTATAATTATTAAAATAAATTCTATTTTAATAAACATTAATATTATTAGTTCAATAATAGAGGTTGATATTGCCAGGTATTTAAGTTGTCTGTAATTTAAATATATTGTGAAATTATATGTAAAAAGAGACAAAAGGTTATGTATGAGTAAAGTTGTAAAAAAGGTTATTAGATATTTGGGATTTGTTATACTGTAAACCGCTGTGTTTTCATAGCTTACAAATATTTTATTTGCAATTAATAAGGATAGATACGTGCTTAAAAATAAAGTAAAAAACAATCTTACCAATTTGTAGTAATTATTTTTTATTTTCTTCAAGACCAATCCAGCTTCTTTAAATTTTCTAATAAATACAATTATAATTAAGTTGTAGCAAATGTAAATTAATGCTATTAAGGCAATTTCATTAATTATTATTTTTTTAAAAGGAGTATCAATTACAATATAGTGTATTTCATTAGTATTTTTACTTTTGTACTGACTGGTCAACGCTTCTTCGATTGATTTGTAAATTTTAAGAATATTGTTTTTATTTTGAGTTAAAATAGGATTCAAATTGTTATTTATTATTAAAAAGGGTATAGATTCATCCCAATATAGATTGTATAAGTTGTTTAATTTTTTTTCAGTTATTTTTGCTGTATTAAAATCAAGTTTATTTTTTTCAAAGGTCCTTATAATAGTTTTTAAAAATCCCAAATTTGTTTTTGAATTTGTTATGAAAGATTCATTTTTTAAGCTAATTTTATTTTTTATTCTATTTTCGTTTAGCATTAAGTATATTGTGTTTGTATTTTTTCTTAAATAATTATTGCTAAGCAAAATTCTGCTGCTAATTATTGTATTTTCTTCTAAAGAATCATCCTCAACAAAAAAAAAATTTATATTGTTTTCAGGGTTAGTATTTTTAAGTTTGTTTAAAAGTTCAATAGCAATTCCAATTGCTAAATTATTTTTTAAATTATTTTGTATTTTAATTGGAATGATTATATTATAAATAGCTGTGCTTTTCCCCTTGATTCTGGAATGTATTATTTTTTGCGAATACCCAATAAATCCAATTTCTTGTAAAGAATATTCCATATATTTAATTTCATTTATATTAAAATATTTTTTTATATAATTAAAAGTGTTTATTATATTTTCTTGTTTTTTGTTTAGTTGATTAATTTTTCTAATATGAGCTTTTATATTATTTTCAGTTTCTATGTTTGCAATTTTATTGCTTGGATTGGATACATTTTTTTCCATTTTATTTGGCGCAATGGGGGTGTTTGTTAAGTTGATTAACAATAATGATAATATTATCTTAATTATCATAATTTTTAATGTCTTCTTCTACTTGCATTATTTGTAAAATATTTGGGTTTTCTTTTAAAGCGGAAATAATTTTTGCGATACTTTTAGCATTTGACGAGACTATTATGTTTGTTATTCCATGACCATTACCACAGTCTTCTATTTTTTCGCTAATAAGTCTTACGTCATTGATTGTGAAAATGTTTTCAAGATAACTAAATATTCCTTTCAATTCTTTCAAAAGCAAAATAATGTGATGTACTTTTCTAGTTGGTGTTGCTTCCCACTCAACTTCAATCAATTGATTTTTTTTATAGTATTTGAGCTTTTGACAATTTTCATTATGTACTATTATCTCGTCTTTATGTATTATTCCAATAATATCTTCACCTGTTGTGGGATTGCATTCAGAGTCTATTGCAATTCTTTTTATTTTGTTTTTAGTATAAGCTTTAAATAGGCTAAAAAGCTTTCTTTGTTCTTTGTTTGCTCCAACAAGGTACGCAATAATATTATTGTCTACAAGAATTGTGTTGTCGTTTTTGTTAAGCCATGATCTGATTTTTGATCTGGCTTTTTTTGTTCTTACACTGTTTAGCCATATTACGTCTGGTTTTGAATCTTTTGATGTGAATATTTCAACAATTTGTTCGTTTTTAAGCGGTTTTGTGATTGAACTTATTTTCCCATTTATTTTTGCATAAAGAGCTTGGTCTCCAATATCTGTGTGTATTATGTATGCAAAATCAATTGAATTTGATCCAAAAGGAAGCTCTACCACTTCTCCTTCTGGGGTATAAACATATATGAATGTATTTAGCAGTTCTTTGTGTATATCGTTCATCGAATATTGACTTTTGTTAGCCGATTCTTGTTGCCATTTTTTTATTCGATTTATAAATGAAAGATCATCAGCTTTAAGCTCAATTTGTTCTTTGTATATCCAGTGGGCTGCAACTCCATAATTAGCAATTCTGTCCATTTCTTCTGTTCGAATTTGTATTTCAATAAGCTGATTGTCCTCAGGTATTCTTACGGTAGTGTGTAGTGATTGGTATTTATTTTCTTTTGGACTTGCAATATAGTCTTTAAGTCTTCCTGGGATTGGTTTCCAAACTCTGTGAACAATTTCTAATATCTCATAACATTCTTTTTGTTTTTTGCAAATTATTCTTATTCCTAGAGTATCAAAAATTTGGGTAAGCTTGTTTGTTCTTGCTTGCATTTTTCTAAATATTGAATAAAAGTGTTTTGATCTTACTGTAATTTCTGCTTCAATTCCGCTTTTTTGAAGTTCTTTTTCTATTGATAATTTGCCTTTGTATAATTTTTTTTCTCTTTCTATTTTTGTTTCAGATAAAAAATTTTTTATCTCTTTATAGTCTTTAGGATAAAGATGCTTAAATGAAAGATCTTCAAGATATGTTTTAAGAGATGAGATTCCAAGGCGTTCTGCTATTGGAACATAAGTTGAAAGGCAATCTTTTGCAATCCTATCTTGTCTGTTTTTAGGCAAATAAGAGAGAGTAGTCATGTTATGAAGTTTGTCTGCCAGCTTTATTATTATTATTCTAATGTCATGCGTCATTGCAAAAAACATTTTTGAAATAGTATTAGCTTCTTTTATGCTTCTTGTTTTATTGTGTAAATCATGAATTTTGGTTACACCGTCGATTAAGCTTAGAATTTCTTCGTCAAATTCTTTTACTATTTCTTCTTTTTCAATATTTGTGTCTTCAAGTACGTCATGGAGTAGTCCAGCAATAGTTGCTTTAAAATCCAGTTGAAATTTAGCAAGAAATAATGAGACCATTATTGGATGAATAATGTAAGGTTCCCCACTTTCTCTGTATTGGCCATAGTGGAGCTGTTCTGCTATTTCTAGAGCCTTAAATATGCTTTTTCGTTCAAATTCATCCTTGTAGGTATTCTCAACAGTTTTTTTGAAAATATTTCTAGCTTTTTCAAGATCGTTTATTTTTATTAAATGTGCAATTTCATATGCTTGTATCATGCTCTTTGTCCTAATACCAGCGCTCTTGCTCTTTTTTCAAGATCATAAATGGTTTTTAAATGTGTAAATCCTTTTTTGATTGCAAAATCTTTCAAGCTTTTCATTTGCCAAGGAGCTGATTCTATTATTATAAGTCCATTTGGGTTAAGCTTTTCTTTTGCTTGGCTTAATATTTTTCTAGAAATATTAAGTCCATCTTTTCCAAATCCCAAAAGAGCTTTTGTGGGTTCTTTGTTTATTTTATTTTTTATCTCTAATTCTTCTTTGTTTAAATAAGGAGGATTTGTAATAATTATATCAAGCCCCATCCCTATACATTTTAGCAAATTAGAGTGAATTATTTCTACAAATTTTTCAAGTTTGAGCTTTTTTGTATTTTTTGAGGCTATTTGTAAAGCTTTTATTGAAATGTCTGAGAGCATTACTTTTTTTTTAGTGTAATAGGCAATAGAAAGCCCTATGCATCCGCTGCCGCAGCATAAGTCTAATATTTTTTTAAAGCCATTTTGTTGAATTTGAATTAAGGCTTCTTCTGCCAAACATTCTGTATCAAACCTTGGAATTAAGACATGCTTGTTTAGGTAAAATTCAATGCCCATAAATTCTTTCTTTTGTAGTATGTAGTGAATAGGGGTTCCTTTTTCTATTTTATCTATTTGATCAAAAAAAAGTTTTTTTTCCCTTTTTGTTAAGCTTTTTTTTATATTTGTAAATATTAACTCTTTTTTGGTTTTTAAAATTAATTCAAGTATTAGTAGTGCTTCTATTGTATCTAAATTTTTATTTTTAGCATAATTTATAGCTTCGTTTACATTCATTACTATATGTTGTTGCTTTTTAATATTTCTTCTTGAAGTTCTATTGTCAAGGGATCAAGAAGCTGATCAAGTTCTCCTTGCATAAATTCTTCTAATTTATAAAGAGTGATGTTTGCTCTGTGATCCGTTATTCTATTTTGAGGGAAATTATAGGTTCTAATTCTTTCAGATCTATCTCCTGAGCCTACTTGCTGTTTCCTATTGTTTGATCTTTGCTCTTGTTTTTTGGAATCTTCAAATTCATAAAGCCTTGCTCTTAATATTTTCATTGCTTGATCTTTGTTTTTATGTTGACTTCTTTCGTTTTGGCACTGTACGACAATTCCTGTTGGTAAGTGTGTTATTCTAACCGCAGAATCGGTTGTATTGACGTGTTGTCCACCAGCTCCAGATGATCTGTAAACATCAATTCTTAAATCTTTTTCATTGATATCAATTTCAGTTTCTTCAATATTAGGTAGTACCGCTACAGTAGCAGCCGAGGTTTGAAGTCTTCCGTTAGACTCTGTTATAGGTATTCTTTGCACTCTATGAACACCACTTTCGTATTTTAATTTTTTAAAAACATCTTTTCCTTTGATTTCAAAAATTATTTCTTTAAATCCCCCAAGTTCTGTTTCATTAAAGTTTATGATTTCTGTTTTCCATTTCTTTTTCTCTGAATATTTTATATACATGCTATAAAGATTGTTTGCAAAAAGAGCGGCTTCTTCTCCGCCTGTTCCAGCCCTAATTTCAATTATTATGTTTTTACTGTCATTTTCATCTTGAGGTAAAAGTAGTATTTTTATTTGATGTTCAAGATCTTCTTTTTTTTTATCCAGATCAATTAGCTCTTGTTTTATTAGTTCTTTCATCTCTTGTTGCTCTTCTTTTTCTAAGATGGTTTTGTTATCATTGATTTGACTTAGTATTTTTTCGTATTCAATTTTTTTAGTATTTATTTTTTCTAAATGCGTGTATTCTTTTATTATTTTAGAATATTCTTTTTGATTTTTAATTAGGTTTATATCTTGCAATTTTTCTTCTATTGACTTAATCTTACTTGTTGCTGAATTTAATTTTTCTAAAAACATTATGATTTCTCCTGAAAGATAGTAATAGTTTATATTAATTTTAGATTTTTTTGTTAGACTTTTTGGCAAGTTTCATGTTAGGATGCGCATTTTTATGTTTTATTTCAATATGATTTTTTAAAACTGCTTTTATTGGAATAAATAGAATAAGCTTGAGTAAAAAATCAATTATATTTTTTCATGTTTTTTTATATAATAAATGTTATTAAGTTGGATATTAAAGTTAGATTAAGTTTTGTTGTATTTGTATATAAATTGAGCTTTGCGTATTATTATTTGTGGTGTGTTCAAGGTAGTTAAAGTTATATCTTTGATAAACCGATTTAAAAGGGGTATTTATGTTAAATGAAAAAATTTTGGATGCTTTAGAGGATCTCTCAAGCATTTCTGATGATCAGCTTCTTGATGTCACTGAGAAATCAAAAAGAGGGTATCAGTTGATCAAAGAAGAAAGGCTTCCTGAAGCAGAAAGTTTGTTTTCTGATATCCTTGAAAAGGATAATGAGAATAATTATGCTCTTGTTGGACTTGGGGATATTGAAAGGAAGAAGAATAATTACGATAAAGCAATAGTTTATTATCAAAAGTGCCTAGTAAAGCATCCAAACAATAATTATGCTCTTTTTGGACTTGGAGATTGCTACAGAAATTTGGATGATTATAAAAAAGCTACAGAGATATGGGAAGAGTATTTAAAATATGATCCTGAGAATATAACGGTTTTAACAAGAGTTGCGTCATCTTACAGAAAGCTAAAAAATTTTCAAAAATCTAAGCAAACGTATCTTAAGGTAATGGAATTAATGCCTGAGAATGATTATGCGCTTGTGGGGATTGGCCATTTATATTACGACTTTAAAGAATATAAAGAGGCTTTGAAGTATTGGCTTAAAATGTACGAATTAAATCAATCCAAGGTTGATGTTAGAGTATTAACTTCAATTGGCAATTGTTATCGTAAACTAAGGGAATTTACCAGAGGAATTTATTTTTTTCAAAAAGCTTTAGAAATTTCACCTAGCAATTTTTATGCTGTTTTTGGACTTGCTGATTGTTATAGGGGTAATAAGGAGTATAAAGAGGCTTTAAAGTATTGGTTTGATATTATCGAAAAAGATCCAAAAAATAATTTGGTTCTTACAAGGATAGGAGATGCTTATCGTTATTTGAATGATTATGAAAATTCTCAAATTTATTATAAAAAGGCTCTTGATGTTGATTTTGATATGTTTGCTATACTTGGACTTGCCCTTCTTCAAAAGGAGCAAGGTAAATATGAAGAAGCATTAATAGCTATTAAAAGCTTAATTAAAAACAATCCTAAAAATTCAGCATTATATGTTAGTGCTGCTGAATGTTATGAGGCATTAGGACAGATTGGAAATGCTGTTGATATTTTATCAAGCTTTTTGCATCTTGGCATGAAAAATATTGTTGTTATTGACTATCTTACAGCTCTTAGGAAAAAAATGGAATGATGGACTGCTTACTTGAAACTGAAAAATCTATTTTTTTTGATAAATTAATAGATACTCATGTTCACTTTTATGAATTAAAGAAAAAGTCCTTGGATGTCAATTATATTATTAATGAATGTTTTAAAAACGGCTTTTCTTATTTTCTTGACGTTGGTTTGCACCCTAGTGATTTTAATGATAGGAAAAATCTTTTAAGCTCTTATTCCAATGTGTTTTTAACAGCAGGTATTCATCCTTTAAATTTAGGTGATAATTTTAAAGATGATATTAAGCAGCTTGAAAAAATTTTGATTAATGAGAATGTTGTTGCTGTTGGTGAGATAGGTCTTGATTATTTTAAGGCAGATAACAAGAAATTTCAAATTAAGGCCTTTGAAGAGCAATTGTATTTGGCTGATAGATATAAAAAGCCAGTTATTTTGCATATAAGAGATGCCTATGATGATGCCTATAATATTGTAAGGTCTTTAAATTTTTTTAATAGGGGTATATTGCATTGTTATTCAGGAAATTATGAATGTGCTAAGAAATTTATTGAT
Organism: [Borrelia] tanukii; assembly: GCF_030436345.1. Taxonomy (GTDB): domain Bacteria; phylum Spirochaetota; class Spirochaetia; order Borreliales; family Borreliaceae; genus Borreliella; species Borreliella tanukii. The sequence continues at coordinate 191,333 of NZ_CP124038.1, read as the reverse complement.
TTGGGATTTAAAGTTTCTTTTTCGGGTAATATAACTTTTAAAAATGCAGAACCTTTGAGGATTGTTGCTAGCAAATTAAATACCAACGATCTTTTAATAGAAACGGATAGTCCTTTTTTAGCTCCAGCGCCATTAAGAGGTAAAATAAATTCGCCTTTGTTTTTAGGATATGTATGTCTTGAGATTGCAAGGATTAAAAATTGCTCTGTTAATGATGTTGCTATTGCCGTATACAATAGTTTTAAAGATCTTTTATTGTTGCATTAAATTGTTTATTTAAACAGTTTGCATGTTTTATTATTAGTTGCAAATTTAATAATTCTCATTGTTTGTAAATGTTAAATTCATATTGAAAATCTTTTTCAACGTCTTTTACTATTTTCATCAAATCAGATTCTTTAAGAGTGATTATATATTTTAGCTTAATAATTTTTAAGTCTTTTCTTGTATTGCCAATTAGTACAAAGTTTATATTTTTGAAAAAAGGTGAATTTGATATCCTTTTTAAAATAATATTATTATCTCTTAAAGAGAATAATATTATTGTTTTTATTTGGGGAGTAATGAATGTTTTTATATAGGATATGTTTGTTTCGTTTATTAGGGTGATATTAACGTTTTTTTCTTTACCTTTTTTTTCCAAGTATTCAAGATCTTCGTTATTTAGAGATTTGTCTCTAAATAACAATGTTTTTTGCAAATTTATTGATTTTCCATTAAGCAGAAAATCAATAGATTTTTTTAGAGAAAATTTTATTTTTGATAGATAAAAAATTTTCTCTTTTAGAATTTCGTTATTTAATAGCTCATTATTTGATTTGTGGGTTAATAGTATTTTTTTTGTTGTTTTGAGTTTATCTTTTACAATTTCTAAGTTTTTGTCATTTATAAATAGTATTTCGTTTTTTATGAATGGAGTTTTTTGAATTTCAAAAAAATATTCGGTTGCATCCGAGAAAATTATTGCGTAATTAAATTGTTTTTCAATAATGGAAGATTCTTTGCACCCTTGTGTTAAAATTATTAAGAGTGCTATTATAGCAAGTGTTTTTGGACTAGGCATTTTATTTCCTAGCATATTTATTGTTAATTGCTATAAATATTAAAACCAATGCAAATATTATTAATGTATAGATACCCATATTGGTTAAAATTAATGTTTTTAAGGTTGCAATAAATAATCCTAAAAATAGAATAGGAGAAAGGATGATTTTGTATTCTTTTACCGAATATTTTTGGCATTTTTTAATTGTCTTTTCAAAGATTATGGCTGAAAATATTAACTCTATTGTATTAATTATTGGTAATTCAATGTATTCATAGACTCCAAAAATTTTGCTATTTAGGATTGCTATTTCTAGGTTTTTAGAAAATATTAATCCAAATGCAAAATGTATAAGAATTGTTAAATTTTTTCTAAATGAAGAATTTTCATTTAGAGTAAAAAAAAATATAAATATTAATAGTGGGAATATATAGTAGTATAAATGTTCTTTGATAAATATTGAAATTCCTAGGCTTATTCTTGATGTGTAATTTAATTCAAATGATCTGTATAGAATAAATTCTTGAGTTAAATAAAGAAAAGAAAAAATTGTTATTGCAAAAAATATTACTAAAACATGGGCTTGAGCATTTTTTGTTTTACTTTGTTTTAATTGAGTATTCATATAAATTTTTAATATTAATGGTAGGCTCGTTAATAAAAATAAATTCATTGCAATTATAATTCTACTTTTAAATGTTTTTTAAATCAATTGATTGGTTAAAAACTTGTGTGATTTGGATATTTATTTTTTATTAATGTTGTTAATTTTTGCAAACATTATTCTTTGAATTTACTTTTTGGTGAATGTATATTAGAATTAAGTATTAATGTTAATTATTAATTGCTTTAGGAGTATATATTTTTTAGATGATAAATAGAAATGCCAATAGAGATAGGGATAGGTCCAGATCAAATGACAAAGAATTGAAAATTAATTACAGAATTAAGGCTCGCGAGGTAAGAGTTATTTTTGAAAATGGAACACAAGAGGTTTTATTAATTGAAGATGCTATTAAAAAAGCAAAAGAAGCTGGACTTGATTTGGTTGAGGTTTCTCCCAATGTGTCTCCTCCGGTTTGCAAGATTATTGATTATGGAAAATATAAATTTCATCAAGAAAAGCGTCAAAAAGAGCAGAAAAAGAATCAAAAAGTAATTAAGCTTAAGGAAGTCAGAATGCAGCCTAAGATAGATACCCATGACCTTGATTTTAAATCAAAAAACATTTTAACTTTTCTCAAAGAGGGTAATAAGGTTAAGGTTACAATAAGATTTAGAGGTCGTGAACTTGCTCATACGTATTTAGGATATGGTATTTTGAATAGTATTCTTGAAAAAGTAGGAGATGTGAATTACGTTTTGGAGTCTGCAGCTAAAATGGAAGGTAAAACAATGTTTTTGATTGTAGCGCCTAAGTTTAAAAAATAAATGCTAAATTAAAGGGGATAAAATGGCAAGTAAAATGAAAACACGAAAAAGTGCAAAAAAAAGGTATTCTTTTACTGTAAATGGTAAGGTTAAGTATAAAAAGCAAAATTTAAGGCATATTTTGACAAAAAAGTCTTCTAAGCGTAAGAGAAATTTAAGGAAATTGGGCAATATTTCTTGTTTTGAAGTTAAAAGAATTAAAACTTTATTACCTTATGGTTAAAATATTTTAGGAGATAGATATGGCTAGGGCTAAAAACGGCACAGTGCATGTTGCAAGGCGTAAGCGAATTTTAAAAAAAACAAAAGGGTTTTGGGGTACAAAAAAGAGTAACTATAAAAAAGCTAAGGATACCTTGAGAAAGGGTATGATGTATGCTACAAGAGATAGAAAAGCTAGGAAAAGAGATTTCAGGCGCTTGTGGATTTCAAGAATTTCTGCTGCTTTAAGTGATACTGGGGTTAGTTATTCAAGATTTATTGAGGGTTTATTGAAATCTAATATAAAAATTAATAGAAAAATTTTGTCTAATTTGGCAATTGAAGATGCTGAAGCTTTTAAAGCAATTGTTTTAGAAATAAGAAAATGAAAAATTAAAACTCCTGGGGGGTTTAATTTTAAGAATTGGAGTTATTTTTTTGCGACATCTCATTAAATTTAGGAATTTGAAAATTTTTAGTCGATGATAGCTAAATGCAATTCAAAGGTTAAGAATCAAAATTCCGCCTTGAAAAATAGCGCTAAATAAAAATGTTCTTATGTTGGCTTTTTGGGAGTTTGATTTATTTTAAGGATTGTTATTGTGCAGCTTGTTTCTCTTAATAATATTGAAAAGCAAGAAAGTTTTATTCATTATAGAAATGTATATTTTGCTGATGTTGTTTATAAGTATAATGACGTGTTGGAAACCAAAAAAGTAAAGTTTGTTATTGAGGCTACACCCTTAGGAGAAAAACATGTCACTATTGATTTTGTAGATCCTTTGAATTATCCCGTTTTAAAGTTAATGGTTGCAATTAAAAGGCGTGTAATTGATTTGGAATTTAAGGGGAAGCTTTCTTGATTTTGGAATTTAAATCAGAAAAAAAAATGATAAATTTTTCCAAATCTTTTTTTTATCCTTTACCTATTGGTAAAATATTTGCTTTAATTGGTGATATGGGGTCTGGAAAAACTAGTTTTTTAAAGGGACTTGCCCTTAACCTTGGAATTTCTTATTTTACAAGTCCAACTTATAACATTTTCAATGTTTATGATTTTGTAGATTTTAAGTTTTATCATATTGATTTATATCGGGTATTTTCTTTAGAAGAATTTGAACTTATTGGAGGATTAGAAATACTTATGGATCTTGATTCAATTATTGCTATTGAATGGCCACAAATTGCTTTGAGTATTGTTCCAAAAGACAGATTATTTTCTTTAACTTTTAAAATAGTTGGTTCAGGCAGGATTATAGAATTAAATGATTAATGCACTTGCATTTGAGTATTCATATAAAGCATTAATAATTTATTGCAGAATGAATAATAAGGATTTTTCATTAGTTAAATTTAAATCGAATTCTAATTTTAGTATTCCAAAAATTTTCAATGATTTTGTAATTAAAAATAACATCGATATTAATCAAATTGAATTAATTATAAATTCTTGTGGACCTGGTTCTTTTACTGGTCTTAGAATTAGTTTAAGTTTTGTCAAAGGTCTTGCCTTAGGCCTTTCTATTCCCTTTGTCAATATTCCTACATTGGATGTTTTTGCAAATTCGGCTAAAAACAGTTCCAATGTAATTGTATTAACTTTTACTGCCGGTAAATATTTTCTTGGGCGTTATAAAAATTGCGGATTAATAGGGAAGATTTTGTGTTTTTCTAAGGAAGATTTATTTGAATATCTAACTCAGATTGATTCAAATTCAGTGCTTATTGGGAACAATCTTGAGGATGTTTGCAAAGAATTCAATTATAAATTTAAAATCAATGAAAATTTAAGTTCGTTTGGAAAAATTTTAACAGAACTTGGGATAGCTAAATACTTAAAAAATCGCAAAAGCGATGATATTTTGTCGGGACCTCTTTATGTAAGACAAAGTGATGCAGAGCTTAATTTTCATTCTTGAAATAGTGATTGAATAGACTTTTAATCTTGCCGATATTGTGTTTGTCTTTTAGTATTGATTTTTTATTTTCTTCTATAATAAATTCATAAATTTCAGATCTAAATATTTTAATGTTTTCAGGAGCTTTAATTGCTATTTTAACAGTATCCTTTTTTATCTCTAATATTAAAACTTCAATGTTAGAGTTTATTTTAATACTTTCATTTACTTTTCTTGACAATACTAGCATTTTTATTCCTTGAAAACTTTATGGTGTAGTGAGTATTTTTCATTTGTGCATATAGCTTGTTTTCCAAGTAATTTTTTTTTGTTTATTATGATTGGTGCTTTTAGGTTAGCTGTAATGTCTTTATAATCATTAACGTGCATATTGATTATACATAGTATAACTTTTTCATCTTCTGCTTTTGCCTCAATGTCCAACCAATCTTTTTCCTGGATATTTGGTAAGTATTCGCTTAAAAAATTAAAAGGAGATGTCACTAAAAAACTTACGTCTTTATTTATGGATTCCATAATAGAAAAAGGCTTATATTTAGAGTCTTTTATTATAAATTTTTTAATGTTCTCAAATCCAAGTATCCCTTCGGGGAAATCAAATTCTATACTTTTTTCATGTATCATTCTATTTAATAAAATCTAATAAAGTTGTTTGCATTATTTTAGCGGAGATTCCTAAAGATACTTGATAAGCTAAGCTTGCCATATTTAAATTAGTTATTGCTTTTGTTACGTCAAGATCGGTGTATTGGACCATATCTTCTTTCATGTCTGCAGCCTCTTTGCTTATTCTTTCATAGCTTCTATCAAGTCTATTTTCTTTTGCTCCAAGATCTGCAACTGATATAAGTAATCTTTTTAAACTTTCATCAATTTCTGCCAGGCTTCTACTTCCAACAAGCTCTTCTTTATTATTGTAAAGTGTGTCTCTAAGCTCAATAAGAGCATCGAAAATGGATCTGCTTCTAACTTCTGTACTGCTAGAAAGGTTGTAGGGAGGTAGCTTAGTATCATTGTTTTTAGTAAGTATTCCAAGTGTTTGTAAAACATTTGATTCTTTTTCTTCTGTTATCCAAATTTGGTGTGGAGTTGTAGTTTTAATAGATAATGAGTTTAAAACTGGATCAATGCTTGCTTCAACAGGCGCCGAAGATTCATTTATTTTTGCAACAATGTCAAGAGCAGTATCCCCTGCTGTTAGTCCTATTTCAATGTTGTCAATATAAATTTTTGTATTTTCTTTTACAGTAAACCCATTAGTGTTTATTGATGAGATAATATGTTGGTTTTGTGAGAAAAATATTTCATTTCCAGGGTAATTATTTGACATGTGTACTTCATTGTATACCTCTGTTTTTTTTTCAGCTTGGTTGCCGCTGTATTCTACTTTGATTATTTGAGGGCCTTCACCGTCTTTACTTATTTTGCTTATTTTGTTCTCTCTGGTTACTTTAAATGCCTCGCTATCAATTTTGGTTCCCGAAAATATACTGTATCCATCAGGTCCTTTAGCGTTTGCTATTGCAACAGCATCTTCAAGCAAAGCATTTACTTCTTTTGATATCATTTTTTTGTCATCTGCTTCGTAAGTTCCGCTTGCTCCTTGAATGGCAATTTCTTTAGCTCGTGTTAAAATATTTGCAAGAGATTGTAAGTATCCTTCTGTATACCGTAGGTTGCTTTTAGAAGCACCAATGTTTTTTATGTATACATTTAGCTTAAATATGTCATTATCTAGTCTTATTGCGTGAGTAACGCCTGTTGGATCGTTTCTTAGTTTTACAATCCTTTTGCCGCCTTTGTATAAATTTTCTAAAAGTTTTGTAATTTTGGACTCTTGCTCTGCTGCAGAGGTTTTTAAATTTTCATATGTTAATGGATGACTTACTCTATTTATCATGCTTATACTCCCATTTTATTTATTACTGTGTCTATTAGTTCAGCAGAAACTGTGATAAATTTACTTGCTGCAATAAAAGCTTGTTGAAATTCGATCATATTTGCAAGTTCTTCATCCTTATTTACTCCAGAAATAGACAGTCTTAAATCTGTTAAATCTTTTAATATTTGAGATTGGCTTTCTTTTGTTATTTCTGATATTTGTCCTTTTATTGCTATATTTGATGCTGTATTTGCAAAGTAATCATTTAATGTTGAATTTTTACCAATCATAATCTGAGAATTTCCGAAAGAGGAGATTCTCAGTGCTGCTTGGTTATCTCCAATAGATATTTCATTTGTTGGATTTTTGATTCCTGCTGCTATTTTTGAAGGATCTGAGTCTATTGTGTCTGCAACTTTTATCCATGCCGCAGGATTTTTTAGGGGTGAGATTGAATAAGTAGAGTTAGGTGTTAATTTATCTGTTGTGTCAATATTTTTATAATCATAAGCCCCCTCAGGCCCAGATTCATTTAATATCCCTGTATATTTTGTTAGAAACAAGCCAGAATCTTCTATATGTTTGATTTTAAATGTTATGTTCTCATTTTCTTGTTCTTTAACTGCTTTTATTTCAAGCTTGCCTTCTGAGTTAATTCTTGCTGTAACTTGTGCATTGGAATTGTTTATTTTATTTATCACATCTTGAACTGTATCTGGAGCATTGTAAGGTATTTCTATTATCTCATTGCTATTCGTAGCCTCAAATTTAAGAGTTCCGTAAAATCCCAATTTTTCTTCTGGAAATATTTCGTTTGTACTATTAATTTTGAAAATATGAACGGAATCAAATTGACCATTTCCGTTAGTATCATATCTACCGCGATCATCAGTTAGTTTTAGTTCTTGAGAAAAAAAGCTTCTCCCACTTTTTTTGTCCATTCCATGTCCTACTTCATGTATTTCGTTAACAAGCTCTACAATGTTGGCAGCTATATTATTCAGTTCATCGATTTCATTTTTAATCTCTTCATCTCTTATGTTAAGCAAAGATCCCAGCTTTCCCGTTTTAAGGTTAACTTTGTCATTATTTGCCCATAAAATGTTCCATCTGGTCCTGGTAGGTCCATTTGCAGCTTCTAGTTTAAATTCATTAGCAATTGAACCTTGTACAAGGTGCCTTCCTTCTGAGTGAATTAAAAATTCATTGGGATCTTGTTTGTTTTCAATTGATATGCCTATTAAATTTCCCAATTTTTCAACCATTAAATCTCTTGCATCCATTAAATCGTTTGGATTGTCTTTCATTGCTTGAGATTTTGAAATTTGTTTATTAAGATTTGCAATGTTTCTAATGTAATTGTTTGCCTCATCTGTTGTAATTTTTACTTCATCATTTGCCATTATGTAAATTCTTTCAAGAGAATGAAATCTGCTTCTTATTCCTTCGCAAAAAGATTTGCCTCTTTCTAGAATTATCTTTCTTTCTGCTAAACCTTGTGGTTGATTTGCTAGATCATGCCAACTTTCCCAAAAATCATTTAATCTTTTTCTTATTGATTGATCTTCAGGTTCGTTATAAACATCTTCTAGCATTGATATAAACTTGTCTTGTGAAGTCCAGTATCCTAGTCGGTGAGATTCTTCAATGATCCTTGTGTTAAGTAGTTCATCCTTTACTCTGTCTATAGATTGGACCATGATTCCCTGACCCAGTTGTCCTTGCTTTTTGGCTCTATTTAGTTGTGGAGCATAAAGAGGGGTTACGGTTTTCATTGTTACTCTTTGCCTTGAATATCCGGGCTTTGTAGCATTGGATAAATTGTGCCCAACTGTATTCATGGCATCTTTGTGTGCAAATAAACTTCTTTTGCCAATTTCTATTCCTGAGAATGTTGAATCCACTCTAAACTCCTTTAAAGTTTTTTATTTATTAAAACGGAAGCTTCGTTTGAGCGTCCAATTTTTGGCCCGTAAGGGTTTTTGTAAGTTACATTTTCTACACTTTCTTGGATATCTTGAAATATTATTGATAACATGTCAAGGGATGTGTTTACATAGTTTTGTATTATGTAGTTTAAATTTTTGATATTCAGTATTCCAATTTTCAATTTATGTAGATAGTCGTATATTTCTTTTTTGCAAATTGTAGTTAATTTTTCTATAGCTTCGTAAGTTGACCCAAAGTTTTCATTTTTGGTAAATTTTTTCCAAATTTCGTCTCTTTCGCTTTCAATTTCTTTAAAGTTTTCAAGTGATATTTTTGTTTTATTTACAATCTCTTTAAGTCCCATTTCATTTTTATTGTCAATATTTTCTTTTATTTTTAAGTATGCGCTATATATTTCTTCTACCAAGAGAATTTCTTTTTTTAAAATTTCTCTTAGCTCAATTTCAAGTTTTGCTTTCATTTTTATAAAGTTAATTATAAGTCATTGCAAATATATTTACAAATCAACTTTGTTTTTTATTGTGTTATAATACATTAAGGTATGAGTAAGCTTTTTGAGAGAGATGATGATATTGTAGCTCTTGCAACTCCTTTTTTAAGTAGCGCTTTATGTGTGATTCGTAGTAGCGGGGCTTCTTCCATTTCTAAGTTTTCTAAAATCTTTTCAAATCATTCAGCTCTTAATTCGGCATCTGGGAATACCATTCATTATGGTTATATATTAGATAATGAGAATAATTGCAAGGTAGATGAAGTTGTTGTGTGTTTGTATCGAGCTCCAAAGAGCTTTACGGGGCAAGATGCTATTGAAGTTATGGCTCATGGTTCTGTGGTTGGAATTAAAAAGATTATAGATTTGTTTTTAAAAAGTGGGTTTAGAATGGCTGAGCCTGGTGAGTTTACTTTGCGTGCATTTCTTGCTAAAAAAATTGATCTTACAAAGGCAGAAGCAATTAATGAGATTGTTTTTGCCAAGACCAATAAAACTTATTCTCTTGCAGTTAATAAACTTTCTGGAGCCTTGTTTGTTAAAATAGATACAATAAAAAAAAGTATTTTAAATTTTCTCTCAGCTGTTAGTGTTTATCTTGATTATGAGGTTGATGACCATGAAATTAGCATTCCTTTTGACTTGATTTTAAACAGTAAAGCTGAGCTTAAAAAATTAATTAATTCTTATAAGATTTATGAAAAAATCGATCATGGGGTTACTTTGGTTTTAGCAGGTTCTGTTAATGCTGGGAAGTCTTCGTTATTTAATTTATTTCTCAAAAAAGATAGATCAATTGTCTCTTCATATCCTGGTACCACAAGAGATTATATTGAAGCAAGTTTTGAGCTTGATGGTATTTTATTTAATCTTTTTGATACAGCAGGGCTTAGAGATGCTGACAATTTTGTTGAGAGATTGGGAATTGAGAAAAGTAATTCTTTAATAAAAGAAGCATCTCTAGTAATTTATGTGATCGATGTTAATTCAAATTTAACAAGAGACGATATCTTATTTATTGATAAAAATAAGTCTAATAGTAAAATATTGTTTGTTTTAAATAAGATAGATTTAAAAATAAATAAATCTACTGAAGAATTTGTTCGCTCTAGTGTCTTAAATTCTTCAAATTTGATAATGATTAGCACTAAAAATTTAGAAGGAATAGATATTCTTTATGACAAAATAAAGGCGCTAATCTCTTATGAGAGAGTAGAGGTTGGACTTGATGATATAATAATATCATCAAGACGTCAGATGCAACTTTTAGAAAAAGCTTATGCTTTGATTGTAGATTTATTGGGTAAAATTGATCGCCAAGTAAGTTATGATATGTTAGCATTTGATGCTTATGAGATTATTAACTGTTTAGGGGAAATAACAGGAGAAGTTAGTAGTGAAGATGTTCTTAACAATATGTTTAAGAATTTTTGTTTGGGGAAATAAATATGGATTTTGAAGCAATTGTTATTGGAGGAGGGCATGCGGGGATTGAAGCTGCTCTTGCTCTTTCAAGGTTGAATTTTAAAACCTTAATGATTACTCAAAATTTAGATACAATCGGCAAGCTTTCTTGCAATCCTGCTATTGGCGGACTTGCTAAGGGCAATATGGTTAGAGAAATTGATGCTCTTGGCGGTGAAATGGGCCGTATTATTGACTTTAGCATGATTCAGTTTAGAGTTTTAAACAAAAGTCGTGGTCCTGCAGTTCAAGCTCCACGTGCCCAAGCTGATAAATTAATGTACCAAACCAAGGCCAAAGAAACTTTGGAGCGTCAAGACAATCTTGATCTTTTTCAAGATACAGTTGTTGATTTTCTTCTTAATTCTATGAGAAATGAAATTGAAGGTGTTGTTACAGAGAGAGGTAATAAGTTTAGAGCAAGTGTTGTGGTGCTTACAACAGGAACGTTTCTTCGAGGTAAAATATTTATTGGTGAGTATAGAGCTAATATGGGTAGGCTTGCTGAATTTTCTGCTTATGGACTTGATAAAACTTTGCTTAGTCTTGGATTTGAAATGGGTAGGCTTAAAACGGGCACTCCGGCAAGAATTCATAGAAAAAGTGTAGACTTTTCAAAGACTGAGGTTCAATTTGGAGATTCAGATATCATCCCCTTTTCTTTTTCAAATGGCAAGTTAGACAAATCTCAACTTTCATGTTACGTGACCTATACCAATAAAAGAACACACGAAATAATTAGTGAAAATATGCATTTGTCACCCCTTTATTCCGGCGAAATTGTAGGTAATGGCCCAAGATATTGTCCTTCTATTGAGGATAAGATAGTAAAGTTTAAAGATAAAGATAGACATCAAATTTTTATTGAACCTGAAGGATTTAATACGGAAGAAATGTATCTTAATGGTCTTAGTTCTTCTTTGCCTGAAAATGTTCAGCAAAAATTGATTAATAGTATTGAAGGACTTGAGAATGCTGTTATTACAAGGCCTGGCTATGCTGTTGAGTATGATTATATAAATCCAATTGAACTTTATCCAAATCTTGAGAGCAAAAGAGTTAAAGGGCTTTTTATAGCAGGTCAGACCAATGGCTCTTCAGGATATGAAGAAGCAGCAGCTCAAGGGTTAATGGCTGGAATTAATGCTGCTCTTAGACTTCAAAATAAAAAGCCAATGATTTTAACAAGAACTAGTTCTTATATTGGAGTTCTTATTGACGATCTTGTTACCAAAGGAACTAAAGAACCCTATAGGATGTTTACTTCTAGGGCTGAGCACAGACTTAATTTAAGGCACGATACTAGTGATAAGCGTTTGATTAAGATTGGATATGATCTTGGACTTGTTGATGAGGAGAGATATTCAAGATATCTTTTTAAGAAAAGGAGAGTTGAAGAGATAAAGGAGCTTTTAAGGCAAAGGCGTCTTAGCTTAAAAGATGTTGCTGATGAACAATTAAAAAAGCATGTTAGCAAAGATTTTTATCATATTTTAAAAGATCCTTCTGTTAGTTTGGATAATCTGATAAAGATCGATCCAAGTTTAAATGATTCAAAAGTAATTTTAGAGCAAGTTGAATTAGATGTTAAATATGAAGGTTATATTAATAGACAAAAAGACTTGATTAAAAAACTTCATAATCTAGAACTTGTCAAGCTTCCATTTGATTTTAATTACGAGATTATTGAAGGCCTTTCAAGAGAAGCTAGAGAGAAATTTTCCAAGGTGCAACCAGCTACTCTTGCTCAAGCAAGTCGAATTCCTGGAATAAGAAATACTGATATTACTGTTTTGTTTATATATTTTTCAAATCCTAAAAATAAGGTAGTTCTAAATTTTTCTTTATGATAAGTGATATTGAATTTGCTTTGTCAGAGTTTAATTTTCAGTTCGCTTACAAAGATCTTCAAAAAATAGATTTATATATAAAGAGAATTTTACTTTTAAATACCAGATTTAATTTAATTTCAAATAGCAATAGTAATTTCAATGCTATTCTTAATTTACACGTTATAGATTCTCTTTTGGGATTGCCTACTATTAAAGAGATTAATCCTTCTGAAATTCTTGATGTTGGAAGTGGTGCTGGATTTCCAGGTATTATTTTGGCTATTTTTGACACTTCTAGAAAATATTATCTTTTAGAGAGAAGTAAAAAAAAGTCTACTTTTTTGAAAATGATAAAATTAGAACTTGATTTAGAAAATGTAAAAATTTTAGAATATGAGATTGAAAGAGAAAAAAAGAAGTACGAATTTATTACAATTCGAGCTTTTAGAAATATGAATGAATATGCTTTAGTTTTAAAGAATCTTTTAAAGGATGGAGGCTTGATTATGGCATATAAGGGTAAATTTGATAAAATCAACCTTGAAGTTAGTCAAATAAAAGATTTGTTTAGCAAAATAGAAGTAAAGTCTTTAAATCCAAAATTAAGCGTAGACAGAAATTTGGTTTTACTTTACAAATAATATTAGTATCGTTTAGGTTCAATTTATATTTTAGATAGAGTGATTTTGACTAGGAGTATTATGAAGAGTAGTTTTCAGATAGATTCAGAAGTAGAGAATGCATTACATTTGATAAATAAATTTAGAAGAGAGGTTTCAAGTAGGGTTCTTGGTCAAAAAGAAATGATAGATGCTATTTTAATGGGGCTTTTAACAGAGGGGCATGTTTTGCTTGAAGGGGTTCCAGGTCTTGCCAAGACTCTTGCAATTCAAACTGTATCTGATGTTCTTGATTTAGAGTTTAAGCGTATACAGTTTACTCCAGATCTTTTGCCTTCTGATCTTACGGGTAATATGGTTTATAAAAGTGCTACAGGGACTTTTAAGGTTAGAAAAGGTCCAGTATTTTCAAATATTATTTTAGCAGATGAAATTAATAGGGCTCCTGCAAAAGTTCAATCTGCTCTTCTTGAGGCTATGGGAGAAAGACAAGTAACTCTTGGAGATGAAACTCATAGGCTTCCGGATCCGTTTTTTGTTCTTGCTACTCAAAATCCAATAGAGCAAGAGGGGACTTATAATTTGCCAGAATCTCAGCTTGATAGATTTTTATTAAAAGTCAATGTTCATTATCCATCAGTGCAGGATGAAGTAAGACTTTTGAAAATATTTTCAGTGGATGGACGTCTTGAAAACATTAAAGTTGCAAAGGTTATGAATGCTTATTCTTTGGCTGATATTAAGAGAACGGTTGGCAGGGTAAAAGTTGATGACAAAATAATGCTTTATATTGTTACTTTAATTTCTGCATCTCGAGAGAGAGATAAGAAAACTTATCCGTTTGCCAAATATATTGAATTTGGTGCATCTCCCAGGGCTTCTCTTAGTTTATTAAAGTGTGCTCGTGTTAATGCTCTTTATGAGGGTCGAATATTTGTTCTACCAGAAGATGTTAAAGCTGTAGCTTACAGTGTATTAAGGCATAGAATTACACCATCTTACGAGGCAGAGGTAGAGGAAATGAGTATTGATGATATTATTAGAATGCTTCTTTCTGCTGTAGCGCTTCCTTAGGAAATAATTTTTTAAATGATAGAAGATAATGAGATAAGTAGTAGTACTAAAACTAAGATAAAAGCTTTAAAGTTCTTTTCAAGAAAAATGCTTTCAGAGCTTAATTTTGGTGGCTATCGTTCAATTTTTAAAGGACTTGGTCTTGAATTTCATGAATTTAGACCGTATGAAGATTCTGATGATGCTAGATTTATTGATTGGAATGTGAGTTCAAAAGCCGATAGTATTTTTTCAAAGGTTTTCAAAGAAGATAGGGGAATGAATCTTCATCTTCTTGTAGACAATTCACTTTCCATGAGCTTGGGGGGTAAGGTAAATAAAAAGGATGTTCAGGATTTGTTGGTTTCTATTTTTGCACATATGGCATTCTTTAATAATGATAAAATAGGTGTTACCTTTTTCTCAAGTGGAACAGACAAGTTCATACCCTCTAGCAAAGGTCATTCACACTTAGGATTGATATTAAGTGAAACGATCAATAGAAATCTTAAGCCGGGTAGTAGCTTAGCTTATATTTTTAAAAATACGGCAGAATATTATAAAAAAAGATCTTTGGTTATAATTATTTCTGATTTTAAGGCTAATGCTTATTTCAAATCTTTAAATGTTTTGAGCAAGAGACATAATGTTATTGCTATAAGAATTACAGATTTTTTTGATGAAAATTTTCCTAAAATTGGAACTTTGATTTGCGAAGATGTTGAAACCGGAGAAAATTTTTTGGTTTCGGGGTTTAGCAAGTTGACATTAAGTGGTTATAAAAACTATTGGACGCTTGATAAAATAAAATGGAAAAAAGAGTGTATTAAAAAAAATATTAGTTTTATTGAGATTGATACTAAAGAAGATGTTTTTAAAAAACTTAAAATTCTTCTTAAAAAGGGATCATAGGTTTTGAAGAGAATTATTTTAAATCTTTTTCTTTTTTCAACCTTATTTTTACATTCTTATGAAATAAAGAATGAAATATTTATGCCAACTCGTTATTATGTGGGTGATTCTGTTGATTTTAAAGTTTCATTAATTTTAGATGCTGGTGAGGAATTTTTTCCTGTAGATTTTAAAGAGATTAAAGATGAATTTGTTGAAGTAAATTCGATTAGCTTTAATAATGTAACAAATGAAATAATAGTTAATTTTGTTTCTTTTTATATTGGAAGTAGTTCTCTTCCTTCTATTTATATTGGGGATGTAATTAGCAATGGTAAAAAAAATAAAGTTGTTCTAGAAAATGTAAAAATCAATACAGACAAACTAGTATCTAATAATTCTGATTTTAAAATTAAAAATATAGAAGGCGTTTTATTTATTCCTGGAACAAGTACTTATTTGGTTTTATTTATTCTTGTTTTATTTTTGATCCCTTATTTGATTATTAAGCTTTTAAAGCTTTTAAATCGACTTTTAATTTACCTGATAGTTAAGCATGGACTTAGAAAGCCTTATAAAGTATTGCAAAGACAGTTTGTTATGCTGTCCAAATACGTTAGAGAAGGTGGGGATCAAAGTACATTTTATAATTTAATAAATTCTTCTTTAAGGGTTTATTTATCTAAAAAAACAGGTTTCGACTTTAATGCGATTACTACAACAGAAATTTCTATAATTTTGCAAGATCTTAAGGTTCCTTACGAGATTCGTTCAACTTTTATTAATACGTTAAGGCTTTCTGATTTTAGTAAATTTAGTGGTGTTGATTTAACATTTGATAGCTTGCCGTTTGTTTTAGAGGATTTAAAAACTGCAGCATCGAATTTTGAAGAATTTAATAGAGGTGCTAATGTTAACATTTAATGAGCCCTTGTATTTATTTTTATTGGTAATTTTTCCTTTAATAATTTATTTTAATCATTTTTTTAAAAATAGAGGGGGCAAGATAAAGTTTCCAATATCGCTTTATGGCAATTTTAATTCTTTAAAGCTTAAGGATTATAAATTAAATTTGATGTATTTTTTTACTTATTCTTTTTTATATTTAGCTGCAATGGTTATGGTGTTTGCTTTAGCAGGTCCTTCGGTTTCAAAAAAGAAGATGATGCATCTTAGTGCTGGTGCTGACATTGTCATTGTTCTTGACATATCGCCTAGTATGGGGGCTGTTGAGTTTTCTTCTAAGAATAGACTTGAGTTTTCAAAAGAATTGATTAAACGTTTTATTTCTCAACGTGAAAATGATAATATTGGCTTGGTAGCTTTTGCAAAAGATGCTTCAATAGTAGTGCCTATAACAACAGATAGAGATTTTTTTAATAAAAAGTTAGATGATATTTATATTATGGATCTGGGCAATGGGTCTGCTTTAGGATTAGGCATTTCTATTGCGTTGTCTCATTTAAAGTATTCTGAAGCTCCTAAAAGATCAATAGTGGTTTTAACAGATGGGGTTGTTAATTCAGACGAGATTTATAAAGATCAAGTAATTAACCTTGCTCAAGGTTTAAATGTTAAGATTTATTCTATTGGTATTGGAAGTTTTGAGGAATTTAGTGTTGAGTTTAAATTAAGATCTGGAAAATTTTATCAAGGAAGTTTGAAAGAGGTTTATGATCCTAGCATGCTTGTTGAGATTTCAAATAAAACAGGAGGACTTTTTTATTCTGTTAATGATGATTTTTCTTTTCAATTTGCAATTCAAGATTTTTCAAAAAAGGAAAATTTGGAGAGAAAAATTAAAATAGCCGTGGACAATAAAGATATTTATAAAGAATTTTTGGTTTTAGCGTTTTGCCTATTGCTTGTTTATTTTATTTTTTCAAAAATTTTCTTAAAAGAGATACTATGAGTATAAATAATTATAGCGCTTTATACTTTTTTTTAATTTTAATGTGGATTTTCTTTGTGTGTGTGCTTAACTTTAGACGAAATATTCCGTTTTTTAAAACCTTAAGCTTTATGTATGGAGACAATTCTTATATTCAAAATTACTACATTAAAAAAGTTCTCATGACAATATTTTTTATTTTTAGCTTGATTTTCCTAATTTTATCCATTTTGGATATTTCTTGGGGACAAAAAGCTGTTGAGGATGAGAGAAGTAAATTGAGAATTTCTTTTATTTTTGACATTTCTCGTAGCATGTTAAGTGTGGATGAAGGTAAAATTATTAATAGGCTTGAGAGTGCTAAAAATATGATTAGCTTAATTTTAAGCAATTTTGAGAGTGCAGAATATTCCCTGACTATTTTTAAAGGCAAACCTATATTGGTTTTGCCTTTTTCTAAGGATAAAAACAGTTTAAACAAGATGTTGAATTATATAGAGCCCGATTTAATAAGCTCCCCTGGGAGTTTTTTAGGAGATGCTGTTTTTAGTGTAATCTCTAGCATACAAGATGACTCTTATTATAATTTTTTAGTTATTTTAACAGATGGTGATGATTGGGGAGAAAATAATTATTATAGGTTTTCTAAATTTGTCAATAATTTGAAGTTGGAAAGTTTTGTGGTTGGGATTGGAGGGAATAATCCCGTTTTGTTTGATCATAACTTAAGTATTAAGGATGAAAATGGAAATCTTGTTAAAACTGTGATAAATGAAGAAAATTTACTTCTTCTTTCCGCTTCTCTTAAAGGATCATATTATAATTTGTATTTGAAAGGGATTAACTTTGTTGTCAATGATATAAGAAATGGTATAATAAGAAGAACGTCAAATGATATTATACTAGTTGATGTATCAAGGTATAAAATTTTTTTGGTTATTTCGTTGTTGTTTATTTTTATGTATTTATTTGTCAGGATGATAAAGTGGGACGAAACTTTTTAGCAGTTCTATATGCTTGCTTTTTGTGTTTAAGTTTTTTGTCTTGTTCAAATGTTAAGTCGATGTCTTTAATGGCTATTGGCAATTATGAATATGTTAGAGGAAATTACCAAAATGCAATTTCAAATTATTACAATCTTGTAGAGGATAAAAAATATTCTGCTTGGGGATATTACAATCTTGGTATTGTATACTATTCTTTGGGGGAGTATGAAAGTTCTCTTAGAATATTCTCTTATGCAAAGAAAACCAATGATATTTTTTTAAATTTTAGTGTCAATTATAACGAGGGAATAATATACTATAATCAAGGGCTTTATCATAAGGCCGAGATAGCTTTTAAGGAGGCTTTGAAAATTAATCCTGGCAGCTATAATGCTAAATATAATCTTGAACTTGCAATAATAAAAAAGCGAACAGTGCGTGATAGTTTGAATTCTTTAAGTGTAGAAAAAAGTAAAAATTTTGTTGAAAGCAATGAAAATTTTTTAAGGTATATTGAAAATCTTGAGAGGGTTGTATGGTTGAGAAAAATAGACGAGAGCCTGGTTGTTCCAAAAGAAGATTGGTAATATTTTTTATTTATTTTTTTTCAATCGCAAGACTTTATTCTCTTACGGGTATTGATTTTGTTCAAAATATTAAAGTTTTAAAAGGCGACAAATTTATTCAGATTGTAAGGCTTAACAATCCTTTGCAAGATATTGATATAAATTTGCTAAAAGTTGAAATCAATAAAGAAGTTCAATCCAATTCTAATGTTTTATCAATATCTAGGGCAACAGATAATAACAACTTTTCTTTTGTTGAGATTAAAGTTGAATATCTTTTTGAGAATCTAGGATTTATTAAGATTCCCCCATTAAAAGTAATTTATAAAGGTGATTTCTATTTATCCTCAGAGGTTGAAGTTAGTGTTCTAAGAGCCGATGAAATAAATTCTTTTGGTTTGCCCGTTGATTTATATTGGGATATTGATAAAAAAGAAGTTTATGAATATCAAAGCATTGGGCTTGTTTTGCGTTCGAATTGGCTTTCAGATGGCAATTCTAATGAAATGTCTGGATTTTTGCCTGCTATTAAGGATGCAATGGTTGAAAAGATGCCTATATTTGGGGATATTAAATATAGAACTTTTAATAATAAAGAAATTTTAGATGTACCTTTTTATAACTTTGTACTAACTCCTCTTAAAGATTCAAAAAATGTTTTGATTCCTAGCTTTTCTTTTAATATTGATTCTGGTCTTGTTAGGAAAACCCCCGAGCTTTTGTTAAAAGTTAAACCGATTCCCAAAGAGGTTAAATCTTTAGCAGTGGGAACTTTTAGAATTGATTATGAGACCCCAACTTATTCGACAATTGAGCAAGATATATTTACTATTTTAATAAAAATTACAGGTCAAGGGAATTTTCCACATTTTTACTTTCCAGAGATTGAAACTTATAATTCTAAAATTCTTAATAAAAAGAAAAATTATAATTTTAAACCTTCTAAAAGTGGGTACAAGGGCAGTATTTCTCAAATTTATACAGTTAAGCCCGGCACTAAAGGCAGTGTATTTTTGAATATTGGCGATTTTAATTATTTAGATCCCGATAATGGAACAGTTTATTCCCTTAAAGGAAAAAAATTGAAGTATGAATATTTGGGAGGGTTTAATAGCATAAACAAGATACAGAATAATGTAGCTTCTGATTTTAAACTGTTATCTTATGCTGATATTTTGAATTACAAAAATAAAACGTTTTTATTTTTTGTTTCATACTATTATTTACTTTTGATTCCGGGATTTTTATTATCTTTGGCTATTTTAATTAGCTATAAAAAATTTTTTGCAGCATCAAGTTTTGGGATAGTTATTTTAATATTGGCTGTTGGCATTAGTTTAAATGCTGTAAATGATGGTCTATTGTCAGAAAAAAATATAAATGATTTAATTGAAAATTATAATACCCAGAATTATGATGCGGCACTTATTAAGATTGATAATATTCTTAAAAAATATCCAAATTATTCAGGACTTTGGTTAAATAGAGCTCTTGTTTTAAGTAAAATGGATAGAGATTTTGATGCTATTTATTCAGCTTATAAGGCATTTTTGGCTTCTCCAAATAATGAGGCCCCCTATAAGGTGATTGATTTAATTGAAGCTAAAAATGGAGTTACAGATAGTATTCGTAACAATAGTTTTATCTTTTCTAATATTTTTTTTATTATTAGCTTATTTTTAATAAATTTTTTAGTCGTATCTATTTCTTATAGATTTTTAGCAAAAAATTTAAAAAAAATAATTATATTTTTACTTTTTTCTGCGATTTGTTTTACTATATTTGAAACATATTATTTTTATTCTGAGCAACAATCTGAGGTAGGAATAATTAAAGGCGATTTAGTCTCCCTTTATAAAGTTCCTGACAACTTTTCAAGGAGTTGGAGATTTTTAAAAGGGAATGCGAGTGTTTATATCCTTGACAGCAAAGACGATTTTGTTCTTATTGAAACAAGTTATGGACTTCAGGGTTGGATTCACAAAAATTTTGTTGTGTCTTTAAAAGATAATTTGATTTAAAAAATAAATATTTACATATTTTAAAATTTTTTAAAAGGGCTTAATTTTATTTTTCCCTGTATACTATTCTACCTTTTGTAAGATCATAAGGAGATAGTTCAACTTTTACTTTATCACCAGGAACTATTTTAATGAAATGTTTTCGCATTTTTCCAGATAGATGGGCAAGTACAATGTGTTTGTTTTTAAGTTCTACTCTAAACATTGTATTTGGAAGGGATTCTTTTACAATTCCTTCAGTTTCAATAGCTTCTTCTTTAATGTTCAAGACAACCTCCATATTTTTCTCTAATAGGATAAATTTTACATGATTAAACATATCATTTCAATTATTCTTTTTAAGAATAAAAGCATTATTTTTTGTTTACATTATAAGAAATTGTGTATATAATTACACGGAGTTTTTTAAAAATGTAATTTATAGGGAGGTATCATGCAAAAAGCTAGTTCTGAGCATGAGTTTATTGAAGAGATAAGAAAGTTTCTTTTAACTGAAAAAAGAGAGATATTGGATTCTATTAAGTCTGTAGAAAATAGCAAAAAGGAAATAATTAATAATGATATGTATCCAAAGGATGTTGTTGATATTGCTTTTGATAATATGGATGGAAATAATCTTGAAGCGTTAGGTTTTGTTGAAAAGAGGAAGTTGAATTTAATAAATCAAGCGCTTTATAGAATTTCTCAAAATTCTTATGGTAAGTGCTTGGCTTGTGAAAAAGAGATTGCTAGAGAGAGACTTTTGGCGATTCCTTATGCCTTTTTATGTATTAGTTGTCAGACAAAAAAAGAAAAAAAGAGCAAAAGATGATACATCTTAAGCTAGTTATTTAATATTGTAATTTCTACTCGTCTATTTTTAGCCGTTAATGGGGACGATTTAGGATATTTGGGTTTTTTAGATCCCCATCCTTTAAATAGTATTTGGTCTTTGTTTTTTACTTTCATTTTTATTAAATAATTTCCAATTGCACGAGCTCTTTTTTCAGAGAGTTCGTGCATCTCTTCTTCCAATCCAAACTGGTCAGTATGTCCTTCTATTAGCAGGTTATTTTTTTTAAATTTTTCAAGAAGTTTAGCTATAAGGTCAAGTTTTTTATATTCTTTTTCCAGTATTTGGAATGAGTCAGGATAAAATTCAATATCGAAACTTAAATTAATTCCCTTGTTATTTTTTTCAACGCCAATAGATTTTATTTTTTTTTCTTGGAGGTAATTTTCAATTTCAGTTTCAATGAAATTATCATTTGGAAGTTCAATTGAAACTACTCTGCCAAGGGAGTTCCCAATCATTTTAAAATGTTGGTTGTTATTTTGCGTTATTTCAAATATATATTCATCGGTGTATTTATATGTATTGCCAATTTCATTATCAAAAAAAATTTTTTGGTTTACTTTTTGATAAAAAGAGATGTTTTTTATATTGTATTGTGATTCATAATTCGAGAGAATTATGTGGTAATGTTTCCCGTTGTACTCTTCTTTGCCTTTATATTCATAGTTAACATTAAATTTTACAACGAAATCTTTTATAGTCCTATCTATTTTTGACGCTTCTATATATTCTTCTGCAGGATATGTCCATTTTTCATTTATTTTAATAGGTGTTTTTGGAAATCTTGGAATGCCTCTAACAGAGGGTCTTTTTTGATTTGCTCCTATTATATATTCTCCTTGCTTATTTACGCTGAAGGTTTCTTCAAACTCTTCATTTAATAAATAAGGTTCATTAATATTTTCTCTTTTTAAGATTCTAAAAAAAGCTTTAATGTTTGCAAAGTTTTCTTGTGTGTCTTTTATTTCACTTGAAATTTGAATATTGGTTGTAGAATTTGAATTATGACGGTTGTTGAAATATATTTTTTGATTATCTGTACCTTCTAATCTAAACTTTGCACCCTTAATGTATTTGAATTCAAATATCTCAGAAGACAAAGCTAAGGTTTGAACCAAAAATAATAGTAACAATAGCACAACTGCTTTGGCACTCATTTATAGATTTTATCATAAAAGTATTTAATTTTTAAATTTTTCTTAAAATTGCTATTTAATATTTTGTTCTTATCTGATATTGATTATAATTTATAATACACCAAGCAATTGTTTAAATTATTAATTAATAGAGGTTTTATATGAAATATAAAAAAATAAGGATTAATTCAAATTTAAAAAGAAAAAGCGGTATTATGCTTAACATAAGCTCTTTGCCATCTAAATACGGCATTGGAGATTTGGGTAAAGGGGCTTATAAATTTATAGATTTTTTGTTTGCATCTTCGCAAAGTTATTGGCAAATGTTTGCTTATTCCCCTATTGATTTTACAAGATCTCCCCCCTATTCAATTTTTTCGGCTTTTGCTGGCAATGTTTATTATATTGATTTAGAAGCTCTTGACAAATTTATAGATTCAGATTTGAATCTTTTAAAGGAAAATGAAACTAGGTATTCTGATTTAAAAAAAATAAGCTTTAAAGATAAATTTCTTAAAGAAGCTGCTTTAAATTTTATTAATAGAGCTTCGTTTGATGAGGTTAGAAGCTTTGAAAAATTTAAAAAAAAGTCTTCTTATTGGCTTTTGGATTTTGCAAGTTTTGTTGCATTTAAAGAATATTTTTTAAAAGAACCAAAGGACGCTTTTAATGTTCTTTTTGATAGAGGAATTCTTAAAAGAAATGAAAAAGACTTATTTAAATTGAGAAATATCCTCTCGAAAGAGATTAAAGTGCAAGAGGTGTTGCAGTATTTCTTTTTTTCACAGTTTCAAGCTTTAAAACGCTATGCAAATGATAAGGGAATTGAGCTGGTTGTGAACGTGCCTCTTTTTATGGCATATGATTCTGCTGATGTTTGGGCACATCAAAAATATTTTAAGTTGAGATTTGATGCAAGCAAAGATAAGGTTGCAGGAATTTCTCCGGATTATTTTTTAGAACAAGAGCAAGCGTGGGATAATCCAGCTTATAGCTGGAATGTTTTAAAAAAAGTTAAGTATGAATGGTGGGCAAAAAGGATCGGGATTTTAAGAAAGTATGCAGATGTAATTAAAATTGATCATTTCAGAGGTTTTGTTTCTACTTGGGAAGTTAGTGTTGGAGAGTCTTATGCTTTTAATGGGCTGTGGGTAAAGTCGCCAGGACGAGATTTTTTTAATTTTATTTTAAGTGAAATTAAAGATTTAAAAATTTGGGTTGAAGATTTTGAAAATGATCTTGAAGATGTTTCAAGACTAAGAGATTTTTTTAATTTTCCAGGAATGAGAATAATGAAGCTTGCTTTTGATTTTGATTCGGGCAATCAGAATCTTCCTCATAATTATATTAAAAATTGTATAGTTTACACAGGAATTAATGATAATGATACAATACGAGAATTTGTTGACTCTTTAGATGATTTGCATAAAAAGTATATTTTTGATTATTTAAATACAAATGAAGATTTTGTTGTTTGGGACATGATAAGAAGTGCTATGAGCAGTGTTTCTGACAATGTAATAGTGCCAATGCAAGATTATATTAATTTAGGAGATGAATTTAGGGCAAATAGCTCAAAAAGTGCTTTGGATAATTGGATTTTTAGATTATTAGAAAGTGATTTAGATACTACTTTGAGTAAAAATATAAGTTTTATTACAAGGCTTTATGGCAGAGCTTAAGATTTTTTAGAGGAGATTTGTTATAAAATTTCAACATTTGTGAATTTAATTGAAATTCAATTGGTCAAATAAAAATCATTGTTATTTAATATTTTTTGATTTGCAAGTATCATGTATTAATGTATATGAAAATTTTTATCTATTGGATAGTTATTTTCTCCTTTTTTGTTTTTAAAGTTTTTAGTACATATGCATTAACTGATGAAGAATTTTTTAAAAAATATAGTTTATTTTTTGTCCATAAAGGATTTTTGAGTAAAAATGTTAATGGAAAAATAACTAAAGTTCAGGTTAAGGGGATAGATTCTAGGTGGGTTTACCCTTTTTTAAAACTTGCTCCTAGTCGAATTACTTCTATTTATGAAGATGTTTATTCCCCAACTTCATTTTTGACTACAAGCAATAATTTATACGTTTCTCATGATTATTCAAAAAATTTTAGAAAATTAGTGGGAATTAATAAGTTTAACAGTAGTGCGTATATTACATCTAGTGCCTTTTCCCAAGGAGAGGATAAGCGTATTGCTATTGGAACTGCGATTCATGGTATTTATCTTAGTGTTAATGGGGCTGTTAGTTTTAGAAATTTAAATCGTTTAATTCCGCAGATTTATTTGGGTGCAGGGTATTATGACATTATTAGTGCTATTGAATTTTCAAAAGAAGATACAAATAGTTTATATTTTTCTTCTGGGGTTTATGGAGATATTTTTTTAATTAGCCAGAAAAGTGGATTTATTAAAAAAATTTCTTTTCCTTTTAAAAAACAAATAATACGTATTTTAGATTTATCTAGCAATAATTTGGAAAAAATTTTAGTGAGAACATATGACAATCATTTTTATTCTTATTTTAATGAGCAATGGGTATTTATTGGAAAATTATCTTTGCAAGATCAGGATTTTTTCGAAAAATCTCAAAGGATGCAGCTTGCTAAAAATAAAGGTTCTATTTATTTAACATCATATACATTGCGTAATAACAAGGCAGTTGATGAAAGATTTAAATTTATTAAAGATTCGGGTATGAATGCTGTTGTAATTGATTTTAAAGATGATAATGGTAATTTAACTTATTCTAGTAAGCTTTCTTTGCCCAATAATTTAGGATCTGTTAAAAATTTGATTGATGTTTCTTATATTCTTAAAAAAGCTAGAGAATTTGGAATTTATGTTATTGCTAGATGTGTTGTATTTAAAGATGCAAAATTGTATTATTATAACAATTTTAAGCATGCTCTTTGGAATAAAAAGACCAATAAACCTTGGGCTCATTTTATTAAAAACGTTGATTCTAATGGTCTTGTGAAATATGTGCAAGTAGAGCATTGGGTAGATATTTTTTCTCCTGCTACTTGGGAGTACAATATTTCTATTGCAAAAGAAATACAATCTTTTGGAGTTGATGAGATACAATTCGATTACATTAGATTTCCATCAGATGGTCCTGTATCTCTTGCAACTTCAAGAATGAATAAGTATGAGATGCAACCCGTTGATGCTCTTGAATCTTTTTTGATTATGGCAAGAGAACAACTTCATATTCCTATTTCTGTTGATATTTATGGGTACAATGGTTGGTTTCCTACTAATAGTATTGGGCAAAATATTGCAATGTTATCAGAATATGTTGACGTCATATCTCCTATGTTTTATCCTTCGCACTATACCAATGATTTTTTGTCAAGCAATTCTTATTATACAAAAAGAGCTTATAGGATTTATAAAGAGGGGAGCGATAGAGCATTTATGTTTTCTTTAGACGGGGTTGTCATTAGGCCTTATGTTCAAGCTTTTTTATTAGGAAAAGAAAAGTTTGTGGATGACGAGATTTATTTGAAATATTTAAAGTTTCAGCTTAAAGGGGTCAAAGAGTCATTTGGTAGTGGCTTTAGTCTTTGGAACGCATCTAATGTTTATTATATGGTTAAAGGTAGTTTGAAAGAATATTTAGATTCTTTTTAAATGCTGTTTCTTGTAAAGGAGATTCATTTGGAACATTTAATTCAATTTTTTTATGTAGGATTTGGTATTTTTTTATTGTATCTTGGTGGTGATTTACTTCTAAAAAGTTCAGTTGGCATTGCTAATTATTTGAAAGTTCCAACACTTTTAATAGGAGTTACAATAGTATCTTTTTCAACAAGTGCTCCAGAGCTTTTTACAAGTTTAGTAGCGGCTTTTAAGGGTAAAAACGAAATTGTTGTTTCTAATGTTATTGGTAGCAATATTATTAATATGTTACTTGCCCTGCCTTTAGCGGGATTCTTTTTAAGTATTAAGGCAGATTATAAAAGACTTAAACTTTCTTTTATGTTTCTGTTTTTATTAATGTTTCTTCTTTTATTGCTTTCATTTGATTTTAAATCTTATTCTTTTTTTGTAACACCTTATAATCGGTTCAGTTCATTGAGTATTTTAATTTTGTTTTTATCCTATTTATTATTCTTTTATAGAGAAGAGAAAGCACATGCTAGCTTTGAAAATTCTTTTCAAGAAGGTGTAAGCAATTTAAATCAGAGTTTAAATTTCATATTTATTAATACGTTAAGCTTTTTTATTAGCATGTATTTTCTTTATTTAGGGTCGAAATTATTAGTGGATGGGGCTCTTTATATTGCTAATAATGTTTTTAATGTTAGTGAAAAGTTAATTGGAATTATAGTTGTAGCTTTTGGGACAAGTGTTCCTGAGCTTGTTGTATCTCTTTTTGCAATAATTAGAAAAGAATCAGATATTGCATTTGGGAACATTATTGGTAGCAATATTTTTAATATTGGGTTTATTTTAGCTAGTAGTAGTTTTTTCAGCCCTATCTTGTTGCAAGATATTTATATTTTAGATTTTAGTATAATGGTTTTTATAACTTTAGTTTTATTTTTAGTTGTTAAAGTTAAAGGGGTTTTTAGTAGAGGCATTTCTTTAATTTTTTTGCTTTTATATATTTTGTATAATTTAATGTTATTTAACTTTTATTGATTATATGATCTTAATTTTAGCTTGTTAATATATTTTTATGTAATATGCTTTATTATTTTAATGTAATATAAGGGAACAATATGAAAAAATTACCAGAAATTTTTTATATGAGTAGCAAAGAAGTAGATATTTTAATTTCTCAACTAGGAATATCTTCTGATACCCAAAAATCAATTTTGAAAACGATTTTGTCTTATAAAAAAGATGCCATAGATTACTCTTCTTTTATAGAAGAGCATTCTGTAAAAATACGAGGTTTAAAAGGGGAGCTTGATTTTTTATTTCGAAAGCTTTATGAAGTTAAAAGAGGAATAATTACTAATAAAATAGCAACGGATGGAGAATTTTTGCCAGATGGCATAATTTTGACCGATGAAGCCAGTTATGATTTTTATTATTATTCTATTGACGATTTATTTTTAAAAACTTATATAGGAATAGAGCTTTTTAGTTCTTTGCTTACTGTTAAGAATGTGGAATCTAGTTTGTTGGTTTTTCAAAATGAATTTATAACTATTACAGATTCAGATATTAACTATAAATTTTTTGAAACAAAATCACAACTGAAAGAAATATTGATTTGGAAATCATTAATAATTCCATCGAGCAGGGCTTTATATTTTATTGATTTTGTTAAAAAAATATTTTTTAATATTGCTTCTAACAATATTGTAAAAGATGTTTTCGTTAGAGTAAAAGGATTAAAGCTTAGTGACTATGAGAGAGCTTTAGAAGAGGGTAAGAATGTTATTGGTGCTATTTCCAAGATTCTCTCTGGCATTATTGAAATTAAGGATGAAGTTCTTGGCAAGAAAGGAATCACCTTTTCAAAAAATTATTTTGTTTTTTTGGATTTTCTTAATCTTTTTATTAAAAATGAAAAAGACTTAGAAGAGCTTAAGGCTTTAGAAGCTATTAAAATTGATGAATCTTTAAAAGCAATTGAAAAGACTTTGGAGTTTAAAAAAGGTTCAATTGATACGGGAGAGTTTTTTAGCATTCTAAAAGTTTATTCTGAAGGTCTAAACGATCCTGAAAATTTTTTATTAGTTGCTAATATGTATTTCTTTGAATCTAAAATTCATGATATTTTGCCCAAAATATTTCAAGTAAAAGAAAATTTTTATTTGTACAAACCTTTTGCATATGAATTTTTCCTGGAAGAATATGAAAAGGTTTTGCAATTTCTTAATAGTGAATTGAGAGTTAGTATATTTAAAATTCTTAGTTTTGGGGATGATCCTTCTTCTATTTTCACAGAAGAAGGCTTAGAAGAAGTTATCAATAGATTAGTGGTATCTCGGTATATTATGAACGAGTATTGCTTAAAAAATAAAGTCAAATTTCTTGATCTTATTGTTTCTCATTACAGAAGAATTTATAAAACACAAAGTGTTCAAGTCCATATTAAAGATTTAATTAAAGTTGAAGCAGCGAAATATTTTAAGAATAGTAATGAACTGCTACCTTTATATAAAATATATAAACTTGATTTGTATTCACTTTTGAATGCTGCTTATAAAGATTTGAGTTTGTTTAAAAGAATTGTTTTGTTTTTGACAGGTAAACATCAAAGCTATAAAGAAGCTTTGTCCAGATTGGATTTTAGAGCTGGTTTGAACAAAAGTGGAAGCGGTCTTTTTGATTCAAACGAAAGAGTTAAAAGACAATTGGAAAAAATTAGAAAACAAAGAGAAGAAATAAAAGCGCAAGTTAGAAATTCTTTTCCCAAAAAAGGTGCAACGTCTAAGCAAGCAGTAAATAAGAACTATACAAAACAAGAACAAGACGAAGCATGGGTCAAATTTGGTGATAGGATACAAAAAAAATAGTGTTTACAAGTAAGTGGATTTATTTGTTAAAATAAATCCCTTGGCTTTCTTGCTGTATTTTTTGAAGTTTGACATTCTGCATAATGTTTTATTTTTCCATTTTCAAATTTTGATTTCATTACAATTTTCCCTCCCCATCGACTTATTAGTTCTTTTGAACCTACTCTTTGTGCGTTTTTAGAAATTTTTGCCATTTTAAAGCTCCTTTTGATGGATTTATTGTATAATAAAATCTATCAAAATAAGGTTGATTTATCAAGGAATTTATTCATGTTATTTATAATGTTTTTTGTGAGCGCTTCTCTTTTTTCAAAAGAAGTTTACTATAGGTTTGCAGATTATTCTGTTAATTACAGCATAGTAGGTAAATATGAAATTACAAAAGAAGAGTCTGAGGAAGAGTATGGATATAAATTCACTTATGATCGCAATAATAATCTTATTTTAGTTGATTATATTGGTAAGCTTAGCATTTTAATGCCTTCTTTTTTTAATGCAAACCAAATTAAAATAGAAAGATCTAAGCACAGTGAAAGACGTATATTTCTAAATAGGGGACTTGCTTTTAAAAATAATAATGGTGTTTATATTGAACGTATAGAGTACATGAGTGATGGCAGGATTAAAAATATTTTTAATTATAATAGATCCAATGAAATGGTTAGGGATAGATATGATGTTTCTTATTATCATTTTTTATATGATAATGAGAGAGAGTTTAGTGTTTACAGATTTAATGAGTCAGGGATTCAAATTAAAGATTTAAATAATGTGTATTTTACAAAGATTACTTATGATCATGGTAAATTTGTTAAAACGGTTTTGTATTACGATGAGAATGGTTACATTGTAAGATCAAAAAATGGTACTTGTGGATTTAGATTGACTTATGATGCTAATCATAATCTTATTAAAGAGGAATATCTTGATAAATCAGCTTACATTGCTTCAAACCCATTTTCTGTAGCTACTAAAATATATCATTATGATGTTGATGGAAAAGTTATTGAGATTTTAAATTATGATATTAATAATAACTTAACCCCTGATGAAAATAATGTAGCAATTTATCGTTACGAGTATTCTTTTAAAGAAAAAGATTGTTATTATAAAGAATATAATTATGACAATGATAATAATTTAACAATCAGTCAAAATGGTTA
This sequence comes from [Borrelia] tanukii, assembly GCF_030436345.1. Lineage (GTDB taxonomy): Bacteria > Spirochaetota > Spirochaetia > Borreliales > Borreliaceae > Borreliella > Borreliella tanukii. Next base: position 161,465 of record NZ_CP124038.1, on the reverse strand, counting down.
TGCCATGAAGAAGACTATTTTTTATATTCAAAATAATGAAAAAAGGATAATAAATTATAGTAATAAAATCAATAAAAATTATAATAGGGATATTCCGACTGTTTATGAGGAAAAATATGAAATAATGGATAATTTTAAAGGCATTGCTATTTATAGTTATAAATATGATGACAAATTTTATCTAATAGAAAATATTTTTTTTGATAAAAATTTCAATTTAATAGCTGATGTTAAAGGTGTGATGATTTACAGATATTCTTACGACAAAGAAGGATTTTTGATTGCTCAAGAACATTTTGGTGGAGATTTTGTTAACCCAATAGATGATTTTGAAGGAGTTTCAAAGTATAAATTTAGTTACGATTCTAATGGCAATATGATTTCAAAGAAAAATTATTCTAAGGATGGAGTTTTGGTTGCTGATTGTAATTTTGTTTTTGAATATTTATATGAATATGATAAACAAAATAGGCTTATTTCTCAAAAGAATTTTGGTAGCTTGGGACAATTGCAGGACGATATTCATGGAGTTAGTGTTTATAAATATAAGTACAATAAATTTGGGAAAATATCAAAACAGTCAAATCATGGTCCGGATTTGAGATTAAGAGATGACGTTGGGGGATTTTCAATTTATAAGTGGATTTATGATGCTAGAGGCAATTTAATAGATTTTCAAAAATTTGATTCTTTGGGTAATTTAATCTAAGTATTTTCTCTTTTCATATTTTCCTATATTACATAGTAATTCATAAGGACTTCTTTTAGAAAATTTACTCATTTGATTTATACTTAATTTTTCTGATACAATTTCTACTTTTGCACCCGTTTTAACTTTTAAGTCTTTGGGGATTTCTACTATTGTTATATTCATGCAAACCTTTCCTCTTATTTTACATTTTTTATTGTTTATTAAAAAATAAAAATTATTGTTGATATTTTGAGGTATTCCATCAAAATATCCAATTGGAATAATTCCTACTTTCATATCCTCTTGGGCTTGAAATATGCCTGAATATGAAATTTTTTCCCCTTTTTTTACATTTTGAATAAATGTAACTTTTGAAAATAAATTTAATACGGGTTTAAAATTTAGGATAGGTTTTTTGTTTTTTAGGAATGGGGAATACCCGTAAAGAATAAGACCCGGTCTTACCATATTAAATTGTGGGTTTAGTTTGTAGTTGAGAATGTGTCCCGAATTAGAAATATGAACAAATTTTGGATTTATATTTTTTTGTTTAAGTGTTTCCAAAAAAAATAAGAATTGTTCTATTTGTTTTTGTGTGGTTTTAAAGTTTTCTGTTGTTGGGAGATGTGAGCAGACTCCTTCTAGCTCTAGAAATTTTGAATTTTGAATATATGTGGCTATTTCAAGGGCACTATCTGTTTTTATTCCATATCTATTCATGCCAATATCAATTTTTAAGTGAACTTTTATTTTCTTTTTTTGCAATTCACATTCTTTTTCTATTAAAAATAGATATTCAAAATCAGCAACAAATGGTAATAATTCAAGTTTAATCAAATTTTTAATTTCTTTTTTATCCACTTTAATGTACAACAATATTTTTGTACTTTTATCAATTTTTTTAAGTGTTTTAGCATCTTTGATATTGGAAAGTCCAAAATAATTTATTTTTTTTGATTTTAAAAATTTAAAGATATTAATAAGGCCGTGGCCATATGCGTCGGCTTTTAAGGTGGCCACTATTTCTTTTTCACCAATTTTATTTTTAATTAAATTTAAGTTATGCTCTAAATTATTTAAATTTATTATTATTGTTTTGTTACTGCTCATTGCTTTATTATCATATATTTAGCTTTCTTAGAGAAGTAAAAATCTTTTTTCTATTAGCTTGTGATTTATTCTATAATGGGTATTGGGAATTTTTTTACTTGGTTGTCTTTAAAATGTAATCTCAATTTTTTTTGGAAATCGTTATATATTTTAGGGTTAATTCTAATTTCATATCTTTTAGTTTCTTTGTTTATATTGTTTTCTACTGTTATTGCTGCCAAAATATAATGCCAATTGTTATTTTTGTAATATTCTGCAATTGTTTTTGAGAGAGATTCAGTTCTTAATGTACCAAATGAATAAGCATCTTTTGAAAGCTCTTTTTCTGATTGTTGCTTTCCACTAGTGAGGATGCTTAGATTATTAATAAAATTTCCTTTATCTGGAGTTAAAAATTCTAATTTTGTGATTTTGTATTTTTTAGAAGCTTCGTTTGATAGGTCAAATGAAATAATAGCAGAAGATCCAATTTTTGAAAATACATTTATAAATGAGTAGCTAATTCCAACAAGTTCTTGTATCAAGGTTCCATTTAAATCTACCAATTCCATGTAAGGCTGGCTAATGGCAATATCAACAGATGAAAGTAAAAAACTTTGTTTTATTTTTTTAATTTTTGTTTTTACATTTTCTTTTACAATATAATTGTTATCTTCGAATATATTAATTTCGTTTTTAGAAAAAATATTTTTAGTTAGAAGAAGAATTATCGCAGTTAAAATAAATTTTCTAAGACTCATAAAATATTCCTTTTTGTTTATATTTATATATCTTCAAATAGATCTCCGGCTATGTCTTTTAATATAGGATTTTCTTGTAGTACTTCTTTTAAAAGTTCAATAATTAATTTTGAATTAAGAGAAATTTTATAAATTTTAGTTTTTTGAGTAAGTTTGTTTTTGACAGTTAAATTTGCAAGCATATAATTCCAATGACCATTTTGATATGTTAATTTAAAAGCATTCTTAAGTTCGTCGCTCATTAATATTCCAAATGGGTATGCAGTAACATATCCTTCTTCTTGTGAATTTTCAACAACTAGAAAAGAATTTTTAAGCTCTAGGTTAGAACCAGCTGTTATAAATTTAATATCTTCAATTTCATATTCTTTATCTCCATTTTTAGTTGTTTCAAAAAGGATTAATAGTGATGTGAAATTACTATGTTTATCGTCCATTTTTATAGGAGATAGTATATAGGAGTATCCAAATTTGTTTTTAAATTCTGGTATTGCTTGTCCATATTCATCTAAGATTGTCATTGCTTTTGTTTTTATCCAGGTTATGTCATGATTGCCATGTATGACTGGCAATTTTTTATTCAAAATTTTACCCGATATTAAATATAATTTTTCATCGCTTATTGGCTTTCCAGTATAGCTGTCTTGTTGTACAGACTGTGGTTTTTTAAAAAAAGCACAACCTAGCATCGACATAAGTATTATTATCATTAATTTTAAACGTTTATATGTTCTAAATATCATTATATCTTTTTCCTTTATACCATTTTACGGTTTTTATTGGGTGGTAATTAAAATCACATTAAATTGTAATAATTAAATCCTAATAATATTAGAATACACATGTCAAAGTCAAGTTGCTTTTTAGTAGTTTTATTCTTTAAAAATTGCATCTTTATTTTTAATCTACAACAAAGGTATTTCTGCTGCTAAAAAATGAATTATTCCTATAATGATTGATATAATTCCGATTAACTGCTGATTATTCTCAAGTATTGATTTAAATTTGCCATATTTTTGGTTATTTTGAACTTCTGTAGGCAATTTTTGTTTTAAAAACAAGATAAATCCAATTAAAAATAAACTTATAGCTGGAATCAAATTTCCAATTATTGGCAATTTGTAGGGCTTAATTATTTCAAGGGTACTAGTTATTAAAAATAATAATCCAAAAACGCTTTTAACCTTTTTGTTATCATTTATTAAATTTACAAAATCTTCAAAAATTTTAAAAAATTTTATTTTTTCTACTAATATTGGGAATGCAAGTACTATTCCCCCTAAGATGTTAAGCAAAACAGACATGAAGTATATTTGCATCATATTTTATCCCCTAGTTTTTATTCTTTTGCTATAAAAAACATTTTTACTACCAGCGCTCTTTAGTATTATACTTAATAAACTTTCATTTTGATAGATTATATTAGCATATGTTGTAAAGTTTTTGCTGCTTATATAAAGCATATTGCTTTCAATTAATCTGTTATCCAGGTAAATATCTATCTTGGCTTTTCCCAGGTTAGATATTTTTTTTGTTTTTATGTTTATTTTTAAGGATAATCTTCCTTTGTCTTGTTTATAGCTTATTATCATTTTGATATTGTTTTTATTATTTTCGTAATTTTGAATCCTGGGAATTAGTAAAATTTTAAAAAATAAAAGAATTATAACAAAGATTATTCCAACAATGATATGTTTTTTTAATTTTTTTTGGTATTCAATTTCTAATTGTTGATTGCAATTAATCTTTTTCATTAGATTTGCAAATTTAACCTTTTATAATTACAGCTTTAATAACGTATTTAAGTTCCACCAATAGACACTAACACCAGTTTTTCCGCCATAAAGTATGCTAAGTATTCCGTCGTTAGATAAACTTTCACAGAGAAATATTAAATTTGAAGGTTCAATTAAAGCTATTTGGTCTTTTATTGAGCCTTTGTTATCCAATTTCCATATTAAATTGTTAGATAAATTTTTCATATTAGTAGATGCTATTATTTTATCTTTTTGTATTTTTATAATGTTTATAAAGCTTTCCTGTTTATCATTTAGCAAGTTTTTAGGAAGAGCAATTTTACTTATTATTTCCAGTTCTTTATTTTTTTTTAAACTCATTTTATAGATATATTGATCTTTAATTTTAATTCCAAGATCGTTTATGTTTTCATTGTCTCCAATGTTTTCGTAGTAAGTGATTTTTACATAAAGAGTTTTTTTGTTAACTTCAAAAAAAACCTTGTCTATTGAGATATTGTATTTTTTATTTTGGTCGTCTACCATATTTAGTAGGTTTTTATTGACGTAAATTTTATAAAGCGGGGAAAATTCTTTATTATAAGAATATATTATGTATCCTTCGCTATATATTGATATTATTGCAATGTTGCCATTTTCATCAACGTTAACATCGTAAATTTGCGGAAATGGTGTGCCGTTTAAACCTTCTTGACCCAAAACTTCTACAGACGAGTTTTTGTTTAATATTAATATTCTCATAAAGTAGGCAATATTTTCTTTTTGATTGAACTTTGATTTTTTATTATTTAGCTTATCTGCAACAATAATAAAATCTTTTAGTGGATATATTGCTTGAATTCCTTCAAAATCTATTTTTTTTATTTTTAAATCGGGGTTTGTTTTAAATATTCCATTTTGATAAGTTTGTATTAATTTTCCGTAAGAGTTAAAAATCATTAATTTATTTGTTTTTATTTCTGCAATGTATACTAGTCCATTATACGTTTTGATATCGAAATTTGAATTTGTAAATTTGTCATCCAGGGGCATTATTGCGCCAGGAAGTGTTCCGAATGGTATTTTGAATTGTTCTTCTCCCAGTTCGTTTAAAGTTTTAGTATTACATGATATAATTGCAAAAAGCAAGCTGAATATAAAAATTTTATAGTGCTTTTTCATATTTTTATATTATTATTTAAAATGACTTTAAGTCAATTATTTAGGAGAATTAATACCTACCATGTTAAAAGCAGTACTTGAGACAACTATTGGCTCAAAAAGTAAAAGAGATTTAAAAGACTATCTTCCAACTTTAAGAAATATTAATAAACTTGAGCGTTGGGCATTATTGTTAGCAGATGAAGATTTTTCAAAAGAGACTGAAAAGCTTAAAGATGAATTAAAATCGGGGAATTCTTTAGAAAATATTTTAGAGCGAGCTTTTACCCTGTCTAGAGAAGCTGCTAGAAGGCGTCTTAAAGAAAGGCCTTATGATGTGCAAATCATTGCAGGACTTGCTCTTCACAAAGGCAAGATAATAGAGATGAAAACAGGAGAAGGGAAAACCCTCTCGTCAGTTCAAGCCGCTTATTTAAATAGTTTGACAGGAGATGGAGTTATTATTGTTACTGTTAATGACTATCTTGCGGAGCGTGATTCCAATTGGATGAAGCCAGTTTTTGATCTTTTGGGCGTTAGTGTTGGGGTTGTTCTATCTAATATGGATTATGAGTTAAGAAAGGCTCAATATGCCAAAGATATTACTTATGTTACAAATAATGAACTTGGATTTGATTACTTAAGAGATAATATGCGTTATGACTTGAATGAAAAATCTTTAAGAAAGTTCAATTATTGCATTATTGATGAGATCGATTCTATTTTGATCGATGAGGCAAGAACACCTTTGATTATTTCGGGGCCTACTGAGGGAAATACCAATGCTTATCTTGAGGTTAATTCTCTTGTATCTTTTTTAAAAGAGTGTTCCAAAGACCCCAAAACAGGTGATTATCCTTTAGAGATAGACGATCTTGATGGTGATTATACTGTTGATGAAAAAGCCAAAAGAATTTCTTTTACCGCTAAAGGACTTAATAATCTTGAGCAGCTTTTAGTTTCCAAAGGTATTATTAGTGGGTCTATGTATACTGATTCAAATTTCAATTATGTTCATTATATGACTCAAGCCTTGAAAGCACATTTGCTTTTTTTAAAAAATAGAGAATATATTGTTGGTGATTCTGGGGTTGAGATTGTAGATGAATTTACTGGTCGAGTTTTAACAGGGCGAAGATATTCTGATGGGCTTCATCAAGCCATTGAGGCTAAAGAAGGGGTTAGAGTTGCTAATGAAAATAAGACCATGGCAACCATTACTTTTCAAAATCTATTTAGAATGTTTGATAAAATTTCTGGTATGACAGGTACAGCCGACACAGAAGCTAAAGAATTTCATAAAATATATAATCTTGATGTAGTTGTAGTTCCAACAAATAGATTGTTAGCACGAATAGATGAGGACGATACTATTTATTATACGGAAGAATTTAAGTTTAATGCAATTACAGATGAGGTTTATAAAACTTACAAAAAGGGGCAACCGGTTTTAGTGGGAACTGTTTCTATTGAGAAATCTGAGATTTTATCAGCTATGTTTAAAAATAGAGGGATTAAGCACGAAGTTCTTAATGCAAAAAATCATTCTCGAGAGGCAGTTATTATTGCTGAAGCTGGAGCAAAACATGCAGTTACAATAGCAACAAATATGGCAGGTCGTGGTACGGATATTAAACTTGGAGGCAATATTGAACACAGGGTTAGAAAAAAAATTGGAACTAATGTAAGCCTTGAAGAATTTCAAGAGGCTGTTAAAAATGAAAGAGAAAATTATCTAAAAGATTATAATGAGGTTAAAAGTCTTGGTGGGCTTTATGTTATTGGTAGTGAACGTCATGAATCAAGGCGAATAGACAATCAGCTTCGTGGGCGTAGCGGCAGACAAGGTGATCCTGGGCGTTCAAGATTTTATGTGTCGCTTGAGGATGATTTAATGCGTCTTTTTGCTGGAGACAACCTGAGGTCATTAATGGGTAAGCTTGGAATGGCAACAGGAGAGCCTATTACGCATTCTCTTTTAACTAAATCTTTGATTAATGCCCAAAAAAGAGTAGAAGACAGAAATTTTGAAATTAGAAAGCATTTGTTAGAGTATGACGATGTTATTACAAAGCAGAGAGATTTTATTTATGCTCAGAGAAATTCTATTCTTGAAGATACAGCTATTAAGGATCGTATCCTTATTGCTTTAGAAGAATATCTTAGTTTTTTGCTTGAGGGGACAAAAAGTAGTGTAGTTTCAAATGTTTTTTTAAGTGAAGTAAATTTGATTTTTGCCTATATGCTTGAGAGTCTTGGTTCTATTGAAAACATTAATCCTTTTGATTTAAAGGCTAAATTAATGCAAATAGCAAAGGATAATTTAGATGAGAAGGAAAATTTGATTGGTAGGGATCTGTTTAATGGATTTTTAAGATATGAATATTTGAAGAATATTGATTTTAAATTTCAAGAACATCTTGCAAATTTAGACTCTTTAAGAGAGGCTGTTTATCTAAGGTCTTATGCTAATAAAAATCCAATTACAGAGTACAAGGAAGAGGGGTTTTCAATATTTAGCGAGCTTATTAAAGACATTAAAGTTTCTACCATAAGGCGTGTTCTTCAGTTAAAATTGGATAGCAGTTTTTCTGATTTTAAGTCAACAAAGAAATCTAAAAATGTTAATTCAATTCATAAAGAACTTTCAGAAATTGTTATTAATGAGAATAAAAACGTTTCTAATGTTCAAGTGGTTAGAAGTTCCCCTAAAATAGGCAGAAATGAGCCTTGTTATTGTGGAAGTGGGAAGAAATATAAAAATTGTCATGGTAAAAGTTAGAACCGGAGGAGGTTTTTATGTTTAAATTGCCAGAACTTGGTTATAATTATGATGCTGTTGAGCCTTATATTGATGCTAAAACTATGGAAATTCATCATAGCAAGCACCATAATGGGTTTGTAATGAATTTGAATTCTATTTTGGAAAAAATGGGAAAAAGTCATTTAGAAGACGTGTCATACATATTAAAAAATATTCATGATTTTCCAGAGGAGTTTCAAACTTTAATAAAAAATAATGCTGGGGGTTATTCGAATCATACTTTATATTTTAGAACTTTAAAACCAGGAAACAAGAGTAATCTTTTGGAAAGGTTTGAAAATGATGTTAATACAACTTTTGGAAGCTTAGATGTTCTTAAGTCTAGCTTGAAAGATACTGCGATGAAAATTTTTGGAAGTGGTTGGGCATGGTTAGTGTTGTGTCCTGATGGTGGGCTTAAAGTGATTTCAATGCCTAATCAAGATAGTCCTATAATGATGTCTTATAAACCAGTTTTGGGCATTGATGTCTGGGAGCATGCCTATTATCTTAAATATCAAAATAGAAGAATTGAATATGTCGATGCTTTTTTAAAGGCTTTGAATTGGGAAGAAGTTTCAAAAATTTATAATGAATCTAATAATTAGTTTTTATTTTATTCTAAAATGTTAAGTAATTTATTTTAAGTCATTGTTAAAGTTTTCTCTTTCTATGTCGTTAAAGTATTCTACTGTTCCAACTTTTAATTCATAAGTTGCATTTTTATCAGATACTATGATTGCGTTTTTGTGCAATTGAAGCGCGCTAATTGTCCACATATGATTAATACCTTTTTCAATAGCATGCTTTAATGCTCTTGCTTTGTTATGCCCATTTACTATTATTAAAATTTCTTGTGAATCCATAATTGTTCCAATTCCAACAGTTAGTGCACTTTTGGGAACTTTTTCCACATTCCCTTCAAAAAATCTTGAATTAGCAATGATTGTATCTTGGGTTAAAGTTTTAATTCTTGTTCTTGATGTTAAAGAGGAGCCTGGTTCGTTAAAAGCAATGTGACCATCAGGTCCGATTCCACCTACAAAAAGCATGATTCCTCCTAAAGATTTGATTTTTTTTTCATACTCTTCGCATTCTTTTTTGAGATTTAAAGCATTTCCATTTAGTATATTTATGTTTTCTTTTTTAATATCAATGTGAGAAAAAAAATTTTTCCACATAAATGAATGGTAACTTTCAGGATGGTTTTTTTCAATTCCTATGTATTCATCCATGTTAAAAGTTATGACATTTTGAAATGAAATTTTTTCATTTTGGTTTAATTCAATTAAATTTTTGTACATACCGATTGGGGAGCTACCTGTTGGAAGTCCAAGGATAAACGGCTTTTCTTTTGTTGGAGAAAATTCTTTAATTTTTTGCGCTACATGATTGGCTGCCCACTTTGATATGTCTTCATATGTAGGTCTGATTATTAGTCTCATTGCGATCTCCTTAAAATGGTTTAAAGTTAGAGATTGTTAAAAATTATTTCAGATTCTATCATTGTTAACTTTAGGTTAAAATCTTTATCTAAGACATTGATGTTTGCATCATATCCATGACATATTAACCCCTTGTTATCAATATTGAGAATTCTTGTTGGATTATAGGAGCTTGCTTGAACAGCATCACTTAAACTGTAGCCGAATTCTACTAAATTTTTAAGACCTTGTATCATTGTGAGTGTTGATCCAGCTATTGTATTGCTTTTTACGCTGTGGAATAATCCATCTTCTGCAATATAAACTTCATCTCCGTTTGCAATTAGTTTTCCAGAAGTTTGAAAATTTGGAGTAAGTCCATCAGTTACAAGTACTATTTTACTTATATCCTTAAGCTTCCTAATCATTAAAACTAATTTTGGATGTATATGATGGCCATCCGCAATAATTTCACAAGAAACATCACCGTGAATTAATACTGCCCCTATTGCATTTGGATTTCTGTGGTCAAGTTTTGACATTGCGTTGAAAAAATGGGTTGTATGAAGTATTCCAACTTGAAATCCTTCTATCATATTTTCATATTTTGCGTTTGTGTGTCCCGCTTGAAGGTTTATATTGTTTTCAAGGCAAAATATTGCAAGCTCTCTCATGCCTTTAAGCTCAGGAGCAACAGTCATTGTACTTATGTGTGTTTTTTTTTTGCCATTTGATCCTGCAAATACTCCCCCAGCTGCGTCTATTAGTTTTTGCATAACTTTAATACTAGGTTCGTGAAGATAAGAAACAGGGTGTGCTCCTCTTTTTTCGGGAGAAAAAAATGGCCCTTCAAGGTGAAGCCCTAAAATTTTAGCTCCCTTTTCTTTTCCAATTGCTGCTGTGCAAGCTTTTATTGTTTGAATCATTTCATCTATTGGTCTTGGATAAAGAGTTGGTAAAAATCCAACTACACCGTATTGTGCTAAATGTTCTGACATTTTAAGTATTGATTCTGTTGAACACTGATCTGTACCATAACCGTGAAATCCATGAATATGATTGTCGTAAAGTCCAGGAGTTATATAATTGCCTTTTGTGTCAATCATTTGGTATTCTTTCAGATCCATTTTTTTAAGTCTGTCAGATGTTACAATGTCAAAAATCTTATTATCTTTAATTAGGACTGCTGAATTATCTAGTTTGTCATTTCCAGTTAAAACGGATTTTGAGTTGAATAAGCAAAAATTTGGCATTTTCATGTTCCTTTTAATTTATTTTACTATAAACATTAATCTTTTTTAAATATTTTGCTTTTTAAATTTTTATTTTAAAGGGTTTGAATGCTTTAAAGTTTATGTTTTTAAATTTATTATATTTTATTTTCAATTTTATTAATGATATAATATGCTTTGGAGGGCATTATTATGGCATCAGGATTTTTTGTTCCTGGACTTGAGAGCAAATATAATACTAAAGAAATCCGTGAATCCATTTTAAAGCCTGATAAAGCCAAAATTGATTCTTCTTTTAAGAAACTTGAATCTTTAGAGCAAGAGAAAAATGCTTGGCAGTCAATTAATAGGAAAATTTCTACTTTAAATTCTCTTGCAAAAGAAATCACATCACTTAATAGTCCTTTTAATCTAATGTCAGGAAATTCTAGTAATAGCGAAATTTTAACCTTGTCTACTAGGTATGGATCTAAGAATGAGACTCACAAATTAATTGTTGATCAAATAGCTTCAGCTGATGTATTTTTGTCTTCAAACTTTGATCCTAAAAAAGTTACAATTCCAGAGGGTGATTATATATTTTTAGTTGGCAAGAAAGAAATTAATGTAAAAAGTAATGGTAACATTGATTTGCTTGTGAGGGATATTAATAATAAGGGAAAGGGCTTTTTGTCTGCAAAAATAGTAAAAAGTGATAAAAATGGGAATAGTCGTTTTATTTTAGAATCCTTGAAGGAAGGCAAAGAGAACAAACTTGTTATCAAAGGGGAAGGGTTGTCTTTTGCTAAGCAGATTGGCATTTTAAGCGAGCTGAAAACCAATTTTAGTCCCACTCTTTCAGATATTGCTGCAAATCAATCTAGTAGTAATAATAGACTTGCTTTTGAAAATGATAGTCTTGTTTTAAATCCGCTTTCAGAGATATCGATTGAAATTCCTGAAGATATTGAAATTACATCTAGGAGTAAAATTAAATTTGAAGTTAAGTATTTTGATACAGGCTTAGAAGAGCCTGATAGTAAGATTATTTTTAATCCCGGAGAAGCTACATTTAAGGATGCAAAAGTTGACAGTGAAGATAGTGTAGTTGATCTTGGATCTGATTTAAAAACTTCTTTGGAAAAAAAATATATTCAAATGAATATGGTTAAAATATCTAGCAAGGAAGGTTCTTTGGAGCTTCCTTCAATAAATATTTCGAATAACTTTGAAGAAATTGAACTTGATGTTGGAGCTCTTTCTAATCTAGAAGAAATAAATATTGAAAATAAAGCAAATAATAAGGTAGTTGTGATTAGTAATGTCGAAGTTTTTGATCCAAAAAATAGAGACGGCCATTTGCCAATAAATGCTAAAAGTTTTGCTGAGAATGCAAAAATTAAATTTGATGGAGTAGATGTTGAGAGAGATTCAAATGTTATTAATGATTTAGTTCCGAATGTAACATTAAGTCTAAAAAAGGCTTCAAGTGATATGGTTGAGGCTAAAATTGAGCCTGATTATGAGGGGATTAAGAGAGTTCTTTTGGATTTTATTGGCGCTTATAATGAAGTTCTTGCTGAGATTAACATTGTAAGTTCCAATGAAGATCAATTTGGTAATCAAAAGTCTAATATAGTTGAAGAGCTGACTTATCTTAGTGAGTCTCAAAAAGAAGAGGCTTATAAAAACTTAGGCGTTCTAAGGTCTGAATTTTTATTAAAAAATCTTAAATCTAGATTAGAATCAATAATTTTTAAACCCTATGTTACTAGTGATCCTAATTTTTCAATAATTAATCAGATGGGAGTGTTTACCAACTCTATTTCTTCTTCTGGTGGGCTTTCTAGATATTTGAGACTTGATGAGAAAAAGTTTGATGAATCAATTCGCAATAACATCGATAATGTTAGAGAACTTTTTTTATTTGACCTTAATGGTGACAGAGTATATGATAATGGGATTGCCAAAATGCTAGGAGATTGCTTGTCGCCTCTTGTGACTTCTGGAGGAGTTATTTATAATAAAATAAAAAATTATGACTTAAAAATTGTTAATCAAAAAAATAAAGTCGAAGATTATAAAAAAAAGTACGACGATAGAGAGAGAAAAGTAGAAGGCGAGCTTAATACTTTAGATTTTACCGTTAAGCGAATGAAAGATCAGGAAAATACATTAAGGGCTTTTGATTTTAATCAAAGAAATAGGTAATAACAATTATTTTAATGCTATTGTTCTCTGTGTTTCTTTTTTTTAATTTTTTGTGCTATTCTTTTTAAAAGGCAAAAGGATTTGCCAAAAATAAATAATTAAACTTTATCATGGAGGAATGATATATGATTATAAATCATAATACATCAGCTATTAATGCTTCAAGAAATAATGCTATTAATGCTGCTAATCTTAGTAAAACTCAAGAGAAGCTTTCTAGTGGGTACAGAATTAATCGAGCTTCTGATGATGCTGCTGGAATGGGGGTTTCTGGTAAAATTAATGCTCAAATAAGAGGTTTATCACAAGCTTCTAGAAACACTTCAAAAGCTATCAATTTTATTCAGACAACAGAAGGTAATTTGAATGAAGTAGAAAAAGTTTTAGTAAGAATGAAAGAATTAGCGGTTCAATCAGGTAACGGCACATATTCAGATTCAGACAGAGGTTCTATACAAATTGAAATAGAGCAACTTACAGACGAAATTAATAGAATTGCTGATCAAGCTCAATATAACCAAATGCACATGTTGTCAAACAAATCTGCTGCTCAAAATGTAAAAACAGCTGAAGAGCTTGGAATGCAACCTGCAAAAATTAACACACCAGCATCACTTTCAGGATCTCAAGCTTCTTGGACCTTAAGAGTTCACGTGGGCGCAAATCAAGATGAAGCGATTGCTGTAAATATTTATGCAGCTAATGTTGCAAATCTATTTTCTGGTGAGGGAGCTCAAACTGCTCAGGCTGCACCTGTTCAAGAAGGTGCTCAACAAGAAGGAGCTCAACAGCCAGCACCTGCTACAGCACCTTCTCAAGGCGGAGTTAATTCTCCTGTTAATGTTACAACCACAGTTGATGCTAATACATCACTTGCTAAAATAGAAAATGCTATTAGAATGGTAAGTGATCAAAGAGCAAATTTGGGTGCTTTCCAAAATAGACTTGAATCTATAAAGAATAGTACTGAGTATGCTATTGAAAATCTTAAAGCATCTTATGCTCAAATAAAAGATGCTACAATGACAGATGAGGTTGTAGCTGCTACAACTAATAGTATTTTAACACAATCTGCAATGGCAATGATTGCGCAAGCTAATCAAGTTCCTCAGAATGTTTTGTCATTGCTTAGATAAAATTTTAAGTTAATTAGTATAAGTTATTACCAAAAGATCCCTTAAAGGATCTTTTGGTTTTTTATTTCAGATCGGCAAAATTTAATAATTTTAGTATAATTTATAATAATGTGTTATAAAGTATAATGCAGGCTTATTGAGGAGTTTGCTTTGAGTAGGGTTGCTGTTAAAATTAAAGATTGTTATAAAGTATTTTCTTATTATGTTGACAAAAAGCAGATAAGTCAAGCTATAAAAGACTATGAAAACGGCAAAGATAGAATGCAAATTTACAAAGAATCTTCTATTTTTATTGCAAATGCCAATATTAATCTTAATGTTTATGAAAATGAAATTTTAGTTATTATGGGTATGTCAGGCTGTGGCAAGTCTACTTTGGTCAGATGCTTAAATGGTATTTACAAAATAGATTCAGGATCTATTTTGGTAAATAACATGGAAATGAATGCTATAAATCGAAAAGATCTTTCTAATTTAAGAAAAGATAAATTTGCAATGGTTTTTCAAAACTTTGGACTTTTTCCCCATATGAATGTATTGAGAAACGTTACTTATGGGCTTGAGGTCAAGCATATCCCCAGGAAGATCAGAGAAGAACGTGCTATTGAGGTATTAAATCTTGTAGGGCTTGAAGATTCAAAATATAAGTATATTAATGAACTTTCTGGAGGAATGAAGCAAAGAGTTGGAATAGCAAGAGCATTGGTGGTTAATCCAGATATTCTTTTAATGGATGAAGCTTTTTCGGCGCTTGATCCATTAATTAAAGGAGAAATGCAGGAAGAACTTTTGAGGTTAGTAGCTAAGCTTAAAAAAACGGTTGTGTTTATTACTCATGATTTAATCGAAGCTTTTAAATTAGGACATAGAATTGCTTTTATGAGAGATGGAAAAATTATTCAAGTTGGAAAACCTTTAGAAATTTTAACCAATCCTAGTACTGATTTTATATCTCATTTTATTAAAAATTTGCCTGTTTTAAATATTTTAAAAATTAAAGATATTTTAAAAGATGATTTTGATTTAACTGGTAGTGATAATGATTTAAATGTCGTTATTAAATATCAAGGTGAAAATTTTAGTTTATACGATAAAGTTCTTAATAAAAGATATGATAATATTGTATCTTTAAATTTAGAGCTAAATGACGAAATAAAAAAAATTGTTGAATACTTGAATAAGCAAGACTATTTAATAATAAAAGAAAAGGGAAATATTGTTGGATATATTAATTTAAATGAAATTTCAAATTTATTGTCAAGATAGGAATTTATGAGTAAAGATTTTTTTATATTAAAAATAGATAATTTTTTTGATTTTTTGGTTGATAATTTTTCAATTTCTGATGGGGTAGGTTTTTCTAAGAGTATAATTTTTTTATATGAAAATTTAAAAAATTTATTTCTTTTTGTTAATCCTATTCTTTTTATTTTGATTGTATGCTTACTGAGTTTTGTTTTCTTGAAAAAGAGATTAATATTTTTAATTTTGCCCGGATTCTTTTTTATTTTGTATTTTAATCTTTGGGAAGCTTCAATGGATACAATCGCTATTATATTTGTTTCTGTGTTTGTTTCTGTTGTTTTGGGAATTCCTATAGGTATTTTTGGTGGATATTTCCCAAGATTCTACGTTTTTTTAAAACCCATTCTAGATTTAATGCAAGCTATGCCCCCATTTATTTATTTGATTCCCGCTATTCCTTTTTTTGGAATGGGTACAGCTTCTGCTATTTTTGCTACAATAATTTTTGCTATGCCTCCTGTTATTAGATATACAAGGTTGGGAATTGTTCAAGTTTCAGATGAAGTAATAGAAGCGGCCAAGTCTTTTGGCAGTAGTAATTTGCGTATTCTTTTGCAGGTTCAGCTTCCCCTTTCTCTTCAGAGTATAATTGAAGGTATTAATCAGTCAATAATGATGGCGATATCTATGATAGTAATTGCTGCAATGGTTGGATCATCCGGGTTGGGTAGGACTGTGATTTACTCTATAGAAAGATTAAATTTTGGTGAAGGGTTAATATCTGGATTAGCAGTTGTTATTATAGCTATTATTTTAGATAGAATTATGCAGTCTATCTTTATTAAATTTAGTTATTTAAATACAGATCATTATGCAGGAAAGCGAGAAAATAAGTTTAAAAGATTTTTAGAAATATATAATAAGTAAATGGGGGGATATTTTATGAATTTTGTATGTAAATTATTCATTGGATTTTGTGTTTTTCTTGTTTTTTTGTCTTGTGATGAAAGTAAGAATTCAAAAAATTTGAAATCGGTAAAAATTGGATATGTAAATTGGGGTGGAGAAACAGCAGCTACAAATGTATTGAAGGTTATTTTTGAAAAAATGGGTTACAATGCAGAAATATTTTCAGTTACCACATCCGTAATGTATCAATATTTAGCGTCTGGCAAAGTAGATGGCACAGTATCTTCTTGGATTCCCACAGCTGATAAATTTTATTACGAAAAACTGAAAACAAAATTTGTTGATCTTGGTGCAAATTATGAAGGCACCATTCAGGGGTTTGTGGTGCCAAGTTATGTTCCAATTTCTAGTATTAGTGAGCTTAAGGGTAAGGGTTCTAATTTCAAAAACAAAATGATTGGCATAGATGCTGGTGCGGGAACTCAGATTGTTACAGAACAAGCACTTGATTATTATGGATTAAGTAAAGAGTATGAGCTAGTTCCTTCAAGCGAGAGTGTTATGCTTGCAAGTTTGGATTCTTCAATAAAGAGAAATGAGTGGATTTTAGTTCCTTTGTGGAAGCCCCATTGGGCTTTTTCTAGGTATGATATTAAGTTTCTTGACGATCCTGATTTAATTATGGGGGGTATTGAGAGCGTGCACACTCTTGTTAGACTTGGTCTTGAAGAGGAGGATCTTGATGCATATTATGTTTTTGATCATTTTTATTGGAATGATGATTTAATATTGCCTTTAATGAATAGAAATGATAAAGAGCCTGGCAAAGAGTATCGCAATGCAGTTGAATTTGTTGAAAAGAATAAAGAAATTGTAAAAATGTGGGTTCCAGAAAAATATAAGACTTTATTTGATTAATCTTTTTTGAAATTCTTTTAAAGATGTTAAAATAGGATTGTATTTAGGAATAAAATCATTTCCTCCTTTGAATAATGCATTACATCTTGTTATTCTTAGTGTCATTAATATTAATGCTGTTAGTAAGTTGTATTTTTTAAGACATTCAATTGAATATTTTGAGCAAGTAGGTTTGTATATACATTGTAGTCCAAATACTTTAGATAAAGTGTTTTGGTAAATTTTTATTAAAAAAATAAGAGTATAATTTAAGATAAAGAAAATCTTAAAAATGTTCATATTTAGAATTGTATTATATTATAATAATTAATCAAACGGATTGAAAATATTAATTAGGTTTTATAATTTTTATTACAAAGGTGGCTTCAAATTAAAAAATTTTTTTTAATTTTTGTGACTGTCTCTTTTTCTTTTGCTGAAATTATTCAAATATCACCCGAACAAGCTGTAAATATGGCCTTAAAAAGCAGCTTGGATTCAGAAAATGCTTTATATAAGGAAAATATGAAACAACTTTATAAAAATAATGCATGGAATGTTTTTGTTCCAAATGTTAACCTTAGCTCTACACTCAGCAGGAATTCTTCTGCTTTGAGTGAGTTTGAGAGAGATTATTGGGGTTTGGGTTTTGGAGTTGCGATTAGTCTTTCTTTGTCCCCTTCTGTTTTAAAGAGAATTGAACTTGTTATGTTAGAGTATGAAAATGCAAAAATAGAAAGAGAGAGTGCTGTTCGTAATATTAAGCTAAATGTTCTTAAATCGTACAATCAATTGATAGCGCTAAAGAGTACTTTAAAAGTTTTTGAGAGTCAAATACAAAATAGTAAGCTTAAATTTGAGCAAGCTAGAATTGCTTATAATAATGGACTAATATCAGAAATAGATTTTCTTGATGCACAGCTTAAGCATAAAAAATCGCAACCAGATTTAGATGGTCAAATTATTAATTTTGAAAAATCGAAAGAAATTTTCAAATTATTAATAGGATTAGACCCGGATCAAGATTTTGAAATTATTGGAGAATTGCCAGACGAGACGATAGATTTTTCCGTATTTAATGAGGCGTTAGATTTTAATGAAGCATTAGAGATTAGAGAGCTAAATATGCGCTTAAAAACGGCAGAGCAGCTTATTGATTCGCTTTGGCTGGATACTTTTTTACCAAGTCTTTCGTTGTCATTTTCTTACTCTCCTTATAGATCATTTCATGAAAATTCTAAAGGTTTTTCAAGTGGATTTTTGGCGTCTTTTAGCTTAAATTATGGTTTAACTGAAATATTTCCATTTTCAAAGAGTTTCACAAAAATTCAAGATAACAATTACCAACTAAAAATATTGCAAAACAATATTGAAGCTAAAATTAGAAATTTAAAATCTAGTATTGTGCAAAAAAGAAAAGATATTAGAAGATATAAAGCGATTCTTGATGCTTCTAAAATTAATGTAGAATTAGCTAATAAAAATTATCAAATGGCATTTAATGCTTTTAATTCCGGAGTCATGGATCTTTCTAAATTGAATGATATTGAGCTTGTTTATAAGCAGAGTGATTTGAAGTTCATTGAAGATAAATTGAATTATTCCAATTCTATACTTGAATATAAGGATTTAATAAATTCATTAGATTAAGAAGCATTAAGAGGTATTTTTATGAATTTGATTTTTAATATTAACTTATATTTAAAGAAATATTTTACACTTTTCTCATTAGGCTTAGTTTTAATTTTGGTTGCCTGTGTGGGTAAGAACAAGCTAGATGAAAAAAATATTAATAAAGAGAAGGAAAGTTCTTATAGATTTCCAGTAATTGCTATAAAAGCCAAAAAGGGAATTTTGAGCGATTATTTGTCTTTAAATGGAGATGTAGATACAAAAGTTAAGGCAGATATTTTCCCAGATGCTGTAGGTAAAATAACCTCTTTGAGAATAAAACTTGGAGCTTACGTTCAAAAGGGACAAATAGTTGCAACTCTTGATCCTTCAAGGCCTGGTTCTGTATATTTGAAAAGTCCAGTAAGAGCGCCAATCTCAGGATATATTTTAAATATTAGAAAAAAAATTGGTGAAACGGTTAATCCCCAGTCCAGCATAGCAGTAGTAGGAAAAATAGATGCAAAGCAAATTTTAACTTATGTGTCTGAGAAATACATTTCAAATATTAAGGTTGGAAATGATGCTATTATTGAGGTTGGAGCTTATCCTAACGAAAAGTTTAAAGCTAAAGTTTCAGAAATATCTCCTGTTTTAGATTCTAAAAGCCGCACTATTGAGGTATATCTTACACCTATTGGTAGTAATTTAGATAAACTGATTATTGGCATGTTTTCTAAAATTAAACTTATTACTAAACGCTTTAGAGATGTAATTAAAATTCCAAGAGAGGCTGTTGTTGAAAGAGAAGGTAAGAATTTTGTATTTAAGCTTGATTTAGAGGGTAAAAGTGTTCAAATGTTACCCGTTACAGTACTTTTTGAAATAGATAACATTGCAGCTCTTTCGGGCGAGGTTGAAGAGAATGATTTAATTGTAATAGAGGGTATGTCTACTCTTTCTAATGGAACTCTAATAAATTTGGTAGATACAAGAGAAGGTCTTTCAGCTGAAAGCAATATTTAATTTATTGGGAGATGTGTTATGTTGGTAAAGAGAATAGTTGGCAAACCAATAACAATGTTAATTTTATTTTCATTGTTAATGATGATAAGTTTGTATACCTTTTCAAGATTAAAAGTAGACCTTTTGCCCGGAATTGATATTCCTCAAATAAGTATTCATACTGTTTATCCTGGTGCTTCTCCTAGAGAAGTTGAAGAGAGTGTTTCTAGAGTTCTTGAAAGTGGCTTGAGTTCAGTAAAGAATTTGAAAAATATATATAGTATTTCTTCTAAAGAGAGTAGTACTGTTTCACTTGAATTTTATCATGGAACCGATTTAGATTTGGTTTTAAATGAAATTAGAGATGCTCTTGAATTAGTAAAGTCCTCATTACCCAGTAAATCGCAGACACCCAGAATTTTTAGATACAATCTTAAAAATATTCCTGTAATGGAAATTGTTATTAATTCTGTAAGGCCAGTTTCTGAGCTTAAAAGATATGCTGAAGAGATCATTAAACCTGGGCTTGAAAGGCTTGATGGAGTTGCAATTGTTACTGTTAATGGCGGAAGCAAGAAACGCGTTTTAATTGAAGTTTCCCAAAACAGATTAGAGTCTTATGGGCTTTCTTTGTCAAAAATATCTTCGATTATAGCATCTCAAAATTTTGAACTTTCAGCTGGTAATATATTGGAGAACAACTTAGAATATTTGGTTCAGGTGTCTGGAAAATTTAAATCAATTGAAGAGATAGGCAATGTGGTCATAGCTTATAAGATACCAGACATTTCTTCTGGCATAAATTCATCTGCTATTGAGATAAAACTTAAAGATATTGCTAATATTAAAACCGATTTTGAAGATTTGTCAGAATATGTTGAATATAATGGTTTGCCTTCAATTTCTTTATCGGTTCAAAAACGTAGTGATGCTAATTCTATTGCAGTTTCTAACGTTGTTATGAGCGAAATAGAAAAATTAAAATTATCTATGCCTAAAGATATGAAATTGGAAATTGCTTCTGATAGTACTAATTTTATTAAAGCGTCCATTTCAACGGTTGTAAATTCAGCCTATTTTGGGGCTATGCTAGCAATATTTGTTATTTTTTTCTTTTTAAGAAGCTTTAGAGCCACAATAATTATTGGAATTTCTATCCCAATAGCAATTGTTTTGACCTTTTGTTTAATGTATTTTGTAAATATTTCTCTTAATATTATGAGTCTTGCAGGTCTTGCACTTGGTATTGGAATGGTTGTTGACTGTTCAATTGTTGTAATAGACAATATATATAAATATAGGCAAAAAGGAGCAAAGCTTATTTCATCTTCCATCCTAGGAGCTCAAGAGATGATGTTGCCTATTACATCTTCAACTTTTACTTCTATTTGTGTTTTTGGTCCATTTCTTATTTTCAAATCAGAACTTGGGGTATATGGAGATTTTTTTAAAGACTTTTCATTTACGATTGTTATTTCTTTGGGAGTTTCTCTTTTAGTTGCGATTTTTTTGGTTCCTGTTTTATCAAGCCATTATGTAGGTTTGTACACAAGTTTTCAAAAAAATATTAAGAGTGCTTTTATTAGAAAAATCGATGCTTTTTTTGCTAGTGTTTATTATTTTTTAGAATTTTTGTATATCAATTTATTAAATATAGTTTTAAATCACAAATTGATTTTTGGGCTTATTGTTTTTTTTAGTTTTATTGGTAGTTTGCTTTTAGGATTATTGTTAGATGTGACAACTTTTGATAGAGGAAAAGACAACTCAATTTTTATTAATTTGAATTTTTCTCATAAAACTAATTTGGAATATGCAAAATTTTATTCTAATAGATTTTTAGAAATTGTAAAAAGTGAGGCTAAAGGATATAAAAGCATTATTTCTACTATGAATGCCGAGAGAATAACTTTCAACGTATTGTTTCCTCTTAAGGAGGAGTTAAGAGACAAGTTGATTAAAAGTATAGATTACGATGCTATTAAGTATAAAATTATGAATCGTATTGGAAATCTTTATCCTGAATTTAATATTGAGTCTTCCAGCGGCAATGCTTTAGGTGGTGGAGATTCTATTAAAATTAAAATTTCAGCAAATGATTTCGAATATATAAAAGATTATGGAAAAACTTTAGTTTCTATGTTAAAAAAGGAAATTCCGGAACTTGTAAATCCAAGGCTTAGTGTAAGTGATTTTCAGCTTCAAATTAGTGTTGAGATAGACAGAGCGTTAGCATACAATTATGGTATTGACATGAATACCATTTTAAATGAGTTGAAGGCCAATGTTAATGGTGTTGTTGCTGGGCAATATGTAGAGAATGGGCTTAATTATGATATTGTTCTTAAGCTTGATAGAATGGATGTTCAAAATTTAAAAGATTTAGGAAAAATATTTATTACAAATTCATCTGGAGTTAAAATTCCTTTTTCGTCAATAGCTACCTTTGAAAAAACTAATAAAGCCGAATCTATTTACAGAGAAAATCAGGCTTTAACTATTTATCTTAATGCGGGCATTTCTCCAAATGATAATTTAACTCAAATAACCGCAAAAGTTATAGATTTTATTAATAATAAAGTACCCCATAAAGAGGGCACAGCGCTTAAGGTTGAAGGAGAGTATAATGAATTTTCAAATATTATGAATCAGTTTAAAATAATTATTATGATGGCTATTATTGTTGTGTTTGGCATTATGGCTTCTCAATTTGAATCTTTCTTAAAACCTTTTATTATTATTTTTACAATTCCTTTAACGGCTATAGGAGTTGTGCTCATACATTTTCTTGCAGGAGAAAAACTTTCTATTTTTGCTGCAATTGGAATGCTTATGCTTGTTGGTGTTGTTGTAAATACGGGAATTGTTCTTGTAGACTATACTGGTTTATTGATCAAGAGAGGATTTGGCCTAAGAGAAGCAATTATTGAATCTTGCCGTTCAAGGTTTAGACCAATTCTAATGTCTTCTTTAACTTCAATAATAGGGCTTATTCCGATGGCATTTTCTAGTGGGAGTGGAAATGAACTTCTAAAGCCAATTGCATTCACTTTTATTGGTGGAATGACAGCTAGTACATTTCTTACTTTGTTTTTTATTCCCATGCTTTTCGAAATTTTTTCCAATATTGTTTCAAGTTTTAAACTTAGGTTAAAAAGAGTGTCGTCTAGTGTAGATGTTGAAAAACCATTCGAAATTAATAATTTAACTAAAAGTAGTTATAATAATCTATTTGAAGAAGATGGGGATTGATATGATTAAATTTTATAGATATAGAATTGAAATAATTTCTAACTTATCTTTAGAGCTTGATGTTCTTGAATGTATAGAAAAAATAGAGCAAGAGTTAGGAGAGCCTATATATTATTCTAAGATAGAAAATGTTTATGGAAAAGGCAAGAAAGGGGAAAAACATGGAAATGGTGTTTGGCCTGAAGAAAATTTTATTTTGATTATTTATACCTCCAATCAATCTATTGTTAATAGGTTGAAAGATATTGTAGATAATTTGGATCGTTCTTACCCTACAGAAGGGATTAATTTTTTTGTTTTGAGGAATTAATGCTTGGGAGTAGAATTTTACTTACTTTTTTGGGTTTTCTGTAATAAGTAAAGAATTCCTCTTTTACACCTTATGTCTTTTGTTAAATTAATTATATTTCTTGCATTTCTAAAGAAAATAAAGAGATTTTTTAGAAAGAGTGACTGATTATCTTAAAGGTGATAAAATAAATCTTAGCAATAGAATTGTTTTTATATTTATAAAAACAATTTGATGTTTTAGGTATTTTGAGGAAAAATATTATTTGTGAAAACATTAAAACGGAAATTTAATTTTAGATTCTAAATTATTTTTTTATTAAATATTTTTTAAACTTTGTTTTGATTTTTCAAGTTTTTATTTTTATTAGCTTTTTGTATGTTTTTTACAGCAGGAGGCTTTGTAAATAATTTTTATGAATTTATGGTTAATAATGATATAATAAACCATGTTAATTTTTGTTAAAAGGAGGATTATATGTCAATAGCAAAGGCATTCTTTGAAGTGGCTGATCAACAAAAGGATAAGATTGCTCAAATATATAAAGTTTGCAATGGATATGCCCATGTTACTTATGGCGACTTAAAAAACAATGTTTTAAAGCTTGCTTCCTTTTTAAAGTCAATCAATGTTAAACATCAAGATAAAATATTTATTTGTTCTGAAAATAGGGCCGAATGGACCGTGATAGATTTTGCAATTTTATCTTTGGGTGCTGTTGATATTCCAAAAGGTTCTGATGTTACTCTTTTTGAAGCTGAAATTATTTTTAACTCTGTTCTTCCATGTGTAGTTATTTTAGAAAATTTAAATCTTCTTGATATGTTTGTTCAAATTAAATTTGCAGTAAAACCGATATTTATTATTATTGAAAATTTAGCCAAAGAAGATAGATTAAAGTATAGTGATTTTGAAATTTATACTTATAGCGATTGTATTTCATTTGGGGAAAAATTAAGAAAGGACTTAGAAATTATTGACATTGCAAGTAAAGTTGATTCTAATGACATGGCAACAATAATATATACTTCTGGAACAACAGGTCATCCAAAAGGGGTAATGCTTAGTCATGCCAACCTTCTTTATCAGGTTTCTAGTTTTAGCTTAATGGTTGATACGCAAGTGGGTCAAATATTTATGTGCATTTTACCAATTTGGCATTCCTTTCAAAGATCTTTTTCTTACAATATTTTTCTCAAGGGTATGGTTTGTTTATTTTCCACTATTGTTCCAAGGGCAATGCTTGATGATATTAAAAATATTAATCCTCATTATATTGCAGCTGTTCCTAGGCTTTGGATTGCAATAAGGCAAAATATTTACAAAGAAGTTTCTAAGAAACCGTTTATTTCTAGAATAATTTTTCATTTTTTTATAAAATTGGCATTTCTTAGTGATATTTGTTATAGATCGGTAATGGGGCTTTATCCGGACAATGGGTTTAGTTTATTTTTCCCTATAAAGAAAATTTTGGGAATATTTGGGTTAATCTTATTATTCCCTTTTAAAGCTTTGGGAAATATTTTGATTTTTAATAAAATAAATAAGATCTTAGGTAATAGTTTTGTTGTTGGAATTACTGGTGGCGGGAGTATGCCTTTATCTGTTGTTAGATTTTTTAATTCAATTGGTATTGAACTTGCTAATGCTTATGGATTGACAGAAACTTCTCCTGGAGTAGCTTCTAATAAGTATAAAAAAGTGATTATTGGGACTTGTGGTAAAATTTTACCTGGAACTGATGCTGAGATTAGAGATGCTGATGGAAATAAGCTTAAAAAGCCCGGAAAAGGAATTTTGTTTGTAAAAGGCCCCCAAGTAATGCTTGGATATTACAAGGACAAAGAAGCAACTTGTAGGATTATTGGTTCTGATGGTTTTTTAAACACAGGTGATATTGTAAAATTATCTAAGGACAATGTTGTTCAAATTATTGGCCGAGAAAAAGATACAATTGTTTTGAATAATGGAGAGAATGTTGAACCTGCTCCAATTGAGATTAAGCTTGAAGAATCAGCATTAATAGAAAAAGCGGTTGTTGTAGGGCAAGATCAAAAATTTTTAGGCGCTCTTATTCTTCCAAATTTTGAAGAAATAAATAAATATTTAGAAAGTGTTGGACAAAAAATTTTTGATGCTAGCAATAGACGACAAATTATTGCAAATAATATTGTTCTTAAGGCTATAAATGATGAAATAAAAAAATTAATCAATAGAACTAATGGGTTTAAGCCTTTTGAGCAGATATTGAAGTTTACTCTTTTAGAAAAACCATTTGAAGTTGGTAAGGAAATGTCAATTAAAATGGATATTAAGCGAAGTTATATTTTAAATTTTTATAAAAATGAAATTAAAAATTTATTTATCTGATTATTTTAAATACAGTTCAAGTTCTGCTATATCTTCTAATTTTGTATTGGGGGATATACTTTGCTTGTAGACAAATCCATCGCCATTTATTTTTATTTTTATGGTATTTTTATAGTATTTTAATATGTCTACTACTTCTCTTTTGGAAAGATTTATAAAATTGGGCAAGTGTGTGTCGTTTTTATAATTAGTAGTAATTTTAGGAATTTTGATTTTTGATGGCATTTTGATTTTTTTATATGCGCTTGTATTTTGTTGGTATTCAATAAATTCTATTATTTCTTTTGCCATTGGAGCTGCTATTCTTGTTCCATATATTATTTTTTTTGGATATCTGTATACAATGTAAATAATATATTTTGGTTGTTCTGTGGGGTATATTGCCAAGATAGAAGATGTATAGTCTTCTTCTGAGTATTTGCCGGTTTTTCTGTCAATAGCTTGAGATGTTCCGCTTTTTGCAGAAATGTCAAGGTTTTTAATTTTAAGATTTGGAATTCCACCTTTATTTACAACTTCTCTCATCATTTTTAAAACTTTTTGTGCTGAATTTTTGGATATTGCTCTTTTTATTTCTTCTTTATCAAATTCTTTAATAATTTCTTCTTTATTGTTGCTTATTTTTTTTATTATTCTAGGTTTTAACATTATTCCATTGTTGCCTAGTATGCTTGCAGCTTGTAATATTTGAACCGCTGACACCCCTATTTCTTGTCCAAATCCAATTGTAGCTTTACTTCGTCCTGACCATTTTGAGTAATGATTTAAGAGTCCTTTTGTTTCTCCGGGAAATGGAAATCCAACTTTTTTACCAAATCCAAAATCTAAAAGTTTTTTGTAAAAGTATTCATTGCTAACTTTATCGGTAATGTAAGCTATTCCTACATTTGATGAATAAATTAAAATCTCTGTAGAGTCGATATACTTATAGGGAGGATTTAAAGTTTTGATTGTAATTTTTTCTCCCGATGGAAATTGTTTTTGATATATTCCGTTGTCTAAAAATTTTTCTTCTAAATTTAATTTTCCACTTTCTAATATTATTGCAACTGTAAAAATTTTATTAATACTTCCAGGCTCATAGGTTAACGAAGAAGAAAGGTTTTTTCGTATTTCTTCAGGATATTCAGAATAAAAGTTTGCATCATATTGAGGAAATTGAACCATAGACAATATTTCTCCATTTTGAGAGTTCATTACTAAAGTAATTAAACTTTCAGGATTATTTTCTTCAAAGTATTTTTTAGCTATTTTGCTAATACCTTGTTGTATATTCATGTCTATTGTTAAGTAGATGTTGTTTGTTTCTAATTCTTCATTTAAAAATTGTTGTTTGGTCTGATCTTTTCCTAATATGCTATTTAGAGAAAATTCAATACCCTCAAGGCCAAGATTATCTGTTCCTACAAAGCCAGTAATATTACTTGTAGCATGGCGGAAAGGATAAATTCTTGTGTAATCAGGATATAAAGCAATGTTTGAGAGTCTGCCTTCAGCTTGAATTCTTTTAATTAAATCCGATTCTTCCCTTTTTATTTTTCTTTTTATATATAAAAATCCTTTATTGGAAGAGAGCTTTTCCTTTAAAATTTTTGAATCAATTTGGAGTATTGCACCAAGAGTTTCAGATGTACTGACAATATTTTCTATTTTTTGAGGATTTGTTCCAATTGAGTAGGACTTTGAAGAGAATGCTATTGGTTTGCCATTTCTATCGTAAATTGTTCCTCTTCTGACAATATCACTTGACTTTGAAGATATCATGTTGTCTGGGATGTTATTGAAGACCATTAGTGTGAAATATTTGTAAATAGTTAGCAGTGTTATGCCTAAAAATATTGTTAATATTGTTTTTATTCGATATTTGTTATTAAGTATTCTTTTGGTCATGAATTTTGGACCTCTTAAATTATTTTATGATTATATGAAGTAAAAAATTATTCATTTTTTTTTGTATCTATATTATTATATGTTATTATATTCTGAAAAAGTAGATACTATGTAGCGAGGGTATAATGTAATGGATATTAAAACTTTAAAAGGCTTTAAAGATTATTTACCGAAGGATTCTTTGATTCGAATTCATATTGTTAGGCAGATATTTAGTATTCTTAATTCTTATAATTTTGAGTTAATAGATACTCCAGTCCTTGAATATTCAGAGCTGCTTTTAAAAAAGGGTGGGGATGAGACTGAAAAGCAAATTTATAGATTTAAAGACAATGGAGGCAGAGATGTTTCCATGCGATTTGATTTAACTGTTCCTTTTGCTAGATTTATTGCTACAAATATTTCTGGTTTAAAATTTCCTTTCAGACGTTCTCAATTTGGAAAAGTTTTCAGAGGAGAAAATTCTCAAAAGGGTAGATACAGAGAATTTATGCAATTCGATTTTGATATAGTTGGAGAGGATAGTTTTAGAGGCGATGCCGAGATTCTTTCTGTTGTGTATTATGGACTTGAAGAGATTTTTTTGAATTTTATAGAAGGCATTAATAAAAAATTTATTATCCATTATTCTCATCTTGGTATATTAAATTCTTTTTTTGAACAGTTAGGAATTAAAGAAAAATCTATTTTTATCTTAAGAAATATTGACAAAATAGATAGAATAGGAATTGAGAAGGTTAAAGAGGAGTTGCTTCTTGAAATCGAAGAAGAAGCAGTAGATTTAATCTTAAGTTTAGTGAACTTGCAAGGTACTTTTAAAGATAAAATAAAAACCCTGAAAAGTATTTTAGGCGATAACAACGAATCTATTAAGAGAGTAGAAGATGTTTTCAAGCACCTTAGTTTATTAAAAATTCAAGATTCTTTTAACTTAAATCTTAAAATAGCGCGTGGGCTTGATTATTATACAGGAATTGTTTTTGAATCTGAGGTGTTTGGTAGTAATATGGGAAGTGTTTGTAGTGGGGGAAGATATGATAATTTAGTTTCTTCGTTTTCGAATTCTATTCAAAAAGTTTCAGGAATTGGGGGATCTTTTGGTGTTGACAGAATAAAGGATATAATTGATCTTGAAAAGTTTAGTTATATTAAAATATTTGTAACTAAGGCTAGATCTAAAGTTTTAATTGTAAACCTAGATAGTGCTTTGCAAAATTATTATTATGAACTTGCTACTAGGTTTAGAAATCATGATTATTCTAAGATCAAAAATATTTCTTGTGAAGTATATTTTAAAAATAAAAATGGTAAAAATATTAAAGAGCAAATAGAATATGCTTTAAGCAAAGAGATAAGATTTTTAGTTTTTGTTGGTCAAGAAGAATACAAGGAAAATAAAATGAAAGTAAGAGATTTAACGAAAAAAGAAGAGTTGCTGCTTTCTTTTGAAGAGTCAATAAATCTTATTAAATGTAATGAAAAGTTGCTGTGCACTCCTTTTTAATCTTAAATGTTGATTGTATTGAAAAATTTTGGCAAAGATATTAAGATTAATTTTCATTTTTATCTATTTTTCTAATTGTTATTGCATTTAAGGCAAGTTTATTATTTTTGTATTCTATTTGTCCAAGTATTTCAACACTGTCTTTAAAATCAATATCAATATCAAAGGTTGTTTTTGTTGGGATAATTCCTGAGAGTACATTTTTGTTGTATCCCACGTAAAAGTCGAACTGAATTATGTTGTCTTTTTTTTCGACATTATTTACTACGCCTTCCCATTTTACATATACGTTTGAATAGATTGATGGATCTTTTTTAATGTCTTGCAAGTTTAGATATTCATTAAAGCTAATAAAATCTGGTCTTGATATAAAACTTGCAAGATTTTTGGCTTTTAGTTTTATGGATTCGGATGCATTTGAATTTAATATTTTGTTTATTTCTACTCTTGCAAAATTATCTTTTCCTGTTTTTAAATAAGCTTTGATTTTTTCAAAAGAATTTTTAATTTCATCGCTGGTTAGTATTAATATAAATTGGCCTTCTTCATTTTTTATTTTTTCTTTGCTATTTATTTTAATGCCGTCAATGTAAGCAGCAATGTTGTTTAAATTTTTGTTTATTTCTGTTTTTCGATTTGTGGATATTGTTATTTTTTGTTCATAAAAAATAAAATAGATTGCTAACATTGAAATAAATACAATGCCCCCAATAGCAATTATTATGATTAACTTTGTTAAAATTTTATTGGGTATTGCCTTAATTGTTGGAAACAGTTTCTCATATAAGTTGCTATTTTTTAAAAAAACGGATCCTTTGATAGGATTTTTTCGAATAATTTCAAGAGACAGCTCTGATCGATCGACTTCTTGATTTTCTTCTATCATTTTAAGCCATATTTGAATAGCTTTTTCTTCTTTGCCTTGGCTTACTAAAAGTATAGCAATAGCTTGTTTTATATTTGATTCGCTAGGGTTTAAAGTGTAAGCTTTTTTAAGATATGTTTGAGCATTGCCAAGGTTTCCAATACGAAGATAAGACATTCCTAAGACATAGTGATACAAATAGTAATTTTTGTAGAAAAAAATTTCTTTTTCTAGGAGCTTTATTGCTTGTGAATATTTTTTTGAATTATAGTAATAAATAGCCCTGTTAATAATTTTATTAGGTTCCATATAGCTAGAATTTGACCCCACAATTTTCTTTTTAATATTATAATATAAGATTTTATTTTAAAAAGATAATAAGTGGAATATTGTTATTTTGCCTTAATTTCTTGTTTGACTAAAAATTGATAAATGATATAATTATATTAAGTATAACGGGGGTTTTTGTATATTTTTAAAATGGTGGGGATGTGTCATCAGAAAGAATCGTTGAATTGATCAAAGAGATTTATTTAGATTTTAGAAAAGGCAATTTCAAAGAGGCTTTAGTAAAATCCGAAGAAGCTCATTCTCTTGATTTTGATAATATTGAAATTTTAACGGCTTTGAAAAGCTCTGTGTATTGGAATGGTCAAGTTGAAAGCCTCGATAGAATAGGGCAAGATTATGAAAAGGCAGAATTTTTAATAAGAGAGTGGAATAGTTTTGCAGGTCGATATTTGAAAAAAATGGGTTGTAATTTTTTGCAAGGTCGTAATTCTATAAAATATTTTGTGTTTCAGACTTGTCTTTACATATATAAAAATATATACAAACTGCATCCAGAAAATTTGGACCTTTTAATAAAAATTGCTAAGTCTTATAAAGGTATGGGAAATTACGAGAGAGCAATTAATGTCTTTTTGCAAATATTAGGAGATGCTAAGGAAAACGCAGATGTTGTTGCAGAGCTTGCTGATTCTTATGCGCTGGTTGATGAAATTAAAGAGGCTAAAGTCTTATTCAGAGAGGCTTTTTTTATCAATCCTCAAAAAATAGATATATATTCTCTTGAGTCTGATATGATTTTAAGATTAATAGATCTTATTAAGTCTGACAGAAACATTTCAGATGATCTTATAAAAGAATGGATTCCTGTTTATGGTTCTCTTAATGGTGTTTTTAATGTTAAAAGAGAATTAAGACCCATAGAGCTTGGACAGCTAAAGCAGTCTGTTTATAGTTTGCGCAATGAACTTAAAGAAAAGTCTTATAGATCAATAAATGAGAGTATATTACTTCCAAGGCTTATTAATAAGTATTTTTGGCTTATTGATCATTATGTAAGGATAAAAGAGGATAGAGCACGCATTGATGAAATTTTGTTGTACATAAAAGAAATAGACTTGGGAATTTATCAACAGTATGTAAATTAGTTGCTTGACACTAAAAATCAATGTTAGGAGAGTTTAATGTCTAATGTTACCATAGAAAAATTAGATAGTATTTTGCAAGAAGATAAGTGGACAAGAATAGTTGTTAATAACTATTCTCTTGCCAAAATAAAAGAATTGGATGATTTGATAGATAATATAATTGATGAGGGGTTAACAGAGGATGTGCTTGATATTTGTGGCAGACATTTAAAGGATGTTAAAAAAAGCATAGCAGGTCTTTATATTTCTGGAATGCTTATATATAGTAGGCGCCCGCTAAATGATATGAATTTGCTTGCTGTTATTGATTTATTTTCTCAGAATTTAAAATGGGCCCTTGTTGAGCATATATGTAATGAAATGCTTTTTATTTCTGAGAATAAGCATGCTCTTTATACTCTTGCAAAAATATATGCCCAAAATAATGAAAATGATAAGCTTCCAAGTATTTGGACTAGAATTGTTGAAGCAGATATTGATGACACTGTATTTGTAAGGCAACTTGCTACTTATTATGAAACTATTGATTTGCAAAAATCAATTTTTTATTTTAGAAAGGCTATTTATCGTTTTATTGATAAAAAACAAATGTCAGGAATCAGAGAAGTATGGGCCAAACTTATTCATTATGTTTCAGATGATTTTGATTCTTTTTTGCTTATTTTGCAAAAAATTGAAAAAGATCTTGGATTTAAAAAGGCTATAGTTCTTTATGAAGATTTATTTGATCATTATTCTTTGACTGATAATGTTGATGAGACAATAGAAATTTTAAAAGGTATTTTGAAGCTTGATAATAAAAATCATAAAGCAAGAGAAAATTTAGTTAAATTTTTAAGAGAAAGATATAAAGATGTAAAGAATATTGAGGATTATCTTGTAAAGTCTGATATTGAAAACTTGGACAAAAATTTTGTTGACGTATATTCGGATTTTGAAAAATATTTATTTTTTGCAAAGGGCAACTTTGTTTATCATCAGACTTGGTCTGTTGGAATAGTAAGGGATGTAAATGATCATGGCATTACCGTTGATTTTGTTTCAAAAAGAGGTCATTTTATTGGCTTTGATATGGCGATGTCGGCTCTTTCTCCTCTTAGCAGGGAGGATATTAGGGTATTAAAGGCTATAACACCCAAAGAGGAACTTGCAGATAGAGTAAAAAAAGATATTGAGTGGGCTATAAAAGTTATTATAAAAAGTTATAAAGCTATTGATTTAAAGGGAATAAAAAAAGAGTTAGTGCCAAGCTTGATGACTCAAAGTTCATGGAATTCATGGAGCTTGAAAGCAAAGCAAATCTTAAAAGATAATCCCCATTTTGTTATGGATTCTGGAAAGCTTGATTGTTATATATATAATGAAAGATCTTCCAATTTGAATGAAAAAATGTATGATAAATTTAAAATTGAGAAAGATTTTTATAAAAGATACGAAATATTTATAAACTATTGCAATGTTAAGGGAATTGTTAAGGATTTGCATATTGAAGAAGAGATGCTTAACTATTTTTTGATTTATGTTAACAATTTTACAAAGGTTGATCATCATGTTATAAGTTCTTACGTTATTCTTAAATCTTTAGGTAATTTTTCTGAAGAATTATCATCAAAAGTTAATATAGAAAAAGATGTTAATTTAGAATCCCTTTTAAAGGAGTATTCGAAAGGAATAGTAGATCTTTTTGATTCAATTTTGAATGCAGAAATTAAAAAAGAATTGGTTGTTTTAATTAAAAGCGAACTTAGTAATTGGATTTTGTACTATAAAGAACTTTTTCCTCATTCTGTTAATAAGAAATTGGTTGAATCACTTTACAAAGAAGATCCCAAAGAAGTGGAAAAATTATTTAATTATGTTATAAAAAATTATAAGATCTATAAAGATGCTTATATTTGGATTTTAAAGCACTGTAAAACCTATTTTATTGAACTGAGTTATTCAGATTCAGATCTTTTGGTCAATTTGATTAAAATTTTAACAGACAGTGTTATCAAAATTAATAATAAAAATAATTCTGTTGCAAGTAAAAGAATTTATAAAATGATAATTAATCTTTTAGTTAAAGACGGTTATCTTAAATCAGTCTTAGGATCTGTGAAAGATGAAGAGCTTGCTAAGAGAGTTTATATGACCTGTTTTTATGTAAAAGATTTCCCCCCCAAGGATCTTTTAGAGATTAAGTCTATAATAAGGCAATTATTTGATTCGGTTGAGTTTGAAGATGAAAAGATGCAACTTGCAGGCGAGAGAATGGAAATTGGATTTTTAACCATATTAAGTTCTTTGAATAAAAAGCAAAAAGAGCTTAAGCATTTAAAGGAAGTTGAAATTCCAGAAAATTCGAAAGAAATTGGGAAAGCTCGTGAACTTGGCGATTTAAAAGAAAATGCTGAATACCATTCTGCTAAGGAAAAACAACAGTTTTTGACAAAAAGATTAAATTCCTTGATGTTGGAAATAGAGAGTGCAAAAGTTATAGATACTAAAGATCTTCAAAGTTCTGTTGTTGGTTTTGGGACTAAGGTTATCATTTTAAATGAAGCTACAGGTAAAGATGAATCTTATTTAATACTTGGACCTTGGGAATCAAACCCTGATGAAGGCATTATTTCGTATAAATCACCTTTTGGAGAAAATTTGCTTGATTCTAAGGAAGGAGATAGTCTTAATTTTGTTATAAATAATACTAATTTTAGATATTTTGTAAAGAAAATAGAACCCATAAAATTTAGCTAGGAAAAATTTAAGAATGTCAAAGTTAAAGGAAAAAAGAGAAAAAGTTGTTAGTATGGAGAGAGTAGGCAAAGAGGAAGCTGTTGAACTTGCAAGAGTTCAAATAGAAAAAACTTTTGGAAAAGGAAGTCTTATTAAGATGGGAGAATCTCCCGTCGGGAAAGGCATCAAGAGTATATCAAGTGGATCTATTGTATTAGATGAAGCTCTTGGTATTGGTGGATATCCTAGGGGACGCATAATAGAAATTTTTGGTCCTGAGTCATCTGGCAAGACCACTTTGACTCTTCAAGCAATTGCTGAAGTACAAAAAGAAGGAGGTATAGCTGCTTTTATTGATGCTGAGCATGCTCTTGACCCTGTTTATGCAAAAGCTTTGGGAGTTAATGTTGCAGAACTTTGGCTTAGTCAGCCTGACACTGGAGAACAAGCTCTTGAGATTGCCGAGCATTTAATCAGAAGCGGTGGTATTGATTTAATCGTAGTTGATTCTGTAGCAGCTTTAACCCCTAAATTAGAGATAGATGGAGAAATGGGAGATTCTCAGATTGGCCTTCAAGCAAGGCTAATGAGTAAGGCTCTTAGAAAGATTACGGGTATACTTTCTAAATCTAATACTTGCATTATGTTTATTAATCAAATAAGAATGAGAATTGGTATTATGTTTGGCAATCCCGAGACTACTACTGGTGGGCATGCTTTAAAGTTTTATGCATCTCTTAGGCTTGAGGTTAGAAAAATCGAACAAGTAACCAGGTCAGGCTCAAGTGATGATGTTATTGGCAATAAGATTAGAGTCAAGATTGTGAAGAATAAGGTTGCCCCACCTTTTCGTAAAGTAGAATTAGTAATTTATTTTGGGAAAGGTATTTCTAGAGAAGCTGGGATTTTAGATGCTGCTATTAAGCATAATTTAATACAAAAAACAGGCTCTTGGTATTCATTAGGAGATAATAAGTTGGGACAAGGGAGAGAGAGTGTTATTGAGTATCTTGGCAGAGAAGTAGAACTTACGAATGATTTGGATAAGAGACTTAGAAAAATAATTTTTAATAATTTTGATCAAGAGGATGTAAATTTTATTAGATTTAAAGAAGATGAATGTGAACAGTAGGGAAAGTTTAAGTGTCAGAATTAGGTAGTTACTCTATCAGTCTTGATAATTTTACGGGCGGAATAGAGCTTTTTTTTGAATATGTTAGTATGAATAAGCATGTTTTAAGAACTTTAAGTTTAAATCAAATAATTGAAGAGTTCATAGATGTTTCAAGTGATCTTAATATAAGTATTAGAGGATTGATTGATTTTTTTTATCTTGCTAACAATTTGTTTTATTGGAAAACTCAAATTTTATTCCCATTAAAGCTTGAATACAAAGATAAAGTGGAGCGCAAAGCTGTGGAAAAGTTAATAGATCGTAGCAAGAATAGAGAAAATGAAAAATTACAATTAAATCAAGTAAAGAGTTTTAAATTCTATGACTCAAAAATGATTAAAGATTTTATTTTTGGCAATAGTGATAATTTTGTTAAAAATATTAATGCGATTGCTAATGATAATAATAAAAAGAAAAATTTAAAGAAAAATTCTAGTGCATTAAAGGAAAAAGTTGTTAATAAAAATTTTTTGTGCAATAAAAAATTTAAAGTTGTTTGTAATAAATATGAATTGAAAATTTTTGAGAAAAAAATGAAAATTATTTCTATCTTAAATAAAGAGAATAGTATAATTTTTGATTCTCTTTTAGATTTTAATGCTGACAATTATTCTTTTGAGAGATTTTCTTATTTTTTAGTATCTCTTGAATGCAAAATGCTTAATATTGTGAATTTAGGATATCTGAATAATAAATTAGTATTGTATCGAGGCTGTGAAATTAATGATTGCACTTAAAACTCCCAGAATTCAAGTGTTTTTAGCCGAAAAGGGGGTAGGGTCAAGAAGATTTTGCGAGGAGCTGATAAAAAAGAAGCTTGTAAGAGTTAATGGCTCTATTGCTAAGCTTGGTGATAAAGTATCTTTAGGGGATAGAATAATTTATAAGAAACAGGTTTATGTTTTTAAAGACTTTCAAGGTAAGAGTAAAATTTATCTGGCCCTTAACAAGCCTAAAAATTATTTATGTTCCAATTTTGATGTTAATGGAAGAAAGCTGGCAATATCCTTAGTTCAGCCTTTGTTTAAAGAGCGTATATTTTCAATTGGTAGGCTTGATTTTAAAAGTTCTGGACTTTTATTATTCACTAATGATGGTAAATTTGCAAATGATATTATTCATCCAAGGGGAAAAGTTGAAAGAGAATACATTATTGAATCAAAAAAAGATATTGATGAAAATTTGCTTATTTCTTTTAAATCGGGTATAAAGGTAAAAAAAGAATTTTTTAAATTAAAGTCTTATGAAATTTTAAATAAAAATTCTGCTAGATTGATTTTAGATGAAGGGAAAAATAGGGAAATAAGAAAAGTGTTTTTAAGCAAAAATGTTTTTTTAAAAAAAATTCATAGAATTAGAATTGGCAATATTAATTTGGATAGTTTAAAGGAAGGTCAGGTAAAAATTGTTCCTTTGGTTAAGATAAATAGATTAAAATCCAGGCTGGAGAAGTTAAATGATAATAGCAATTGATGGACCTTCAGCATCAGGAAAAAGTTCAATTGCAAGAGAGCTTGGTGCAAAACTGGGCTATAAATTTATCAGCTCCGGGTATCTTTATAGGATAATAACTTTAATTGCCCAAAGATCTTCCATGAATAGCTGCGATTTTATTAGCGAGAGCAGACTTTTAAATTTGATTCTTGAGAATGATATAAGTTTTAATAATTCCAGCTTTTTGCTTAATGGAGAGAATGTTGAAAATCAAATTTTAAATGATAAGATTGATTTTCAAGTTTCTTTTTATTCTTCTTATGTTGGAATAAGAAATATTGTGAATAAAAAATTAAGAGAGGTTGTTAAATTTAGCGATGATAATTATATAATAGAAGGTAGGGATATTACTACTATTGTTTTTCCAGAATCTGAATTCAAAATTTATCTTGATGCTTCTGTTAAAGTTCGAGCCTTGAGGCGATATAAGCAAAGAAATGGAAATGAGACTTTAGAAGAATTAGAGCGTACTCTAGAAATAAGAGATGATGTTGATAAGAGAAAACAATATGGTAAGTTAAAATTATCAAAAGGGGTTTTTTACCTTGATACAAGCTACAAAGGATTAGACGATGTATGTAATATTATAATAGAAAAGTTTAATTTGAAAAAAGTAAGAGAGAGGTGAGAATGGAAAATCAAAAAGATTTACAAGAAAATTATTTGAAAGTACTTGAAAGAGTAGAGCTTGGAAGTCGAGTTTCTGGTACTATTGTTAACATTATGAAAGATTATGTTCTAGTAGATATTGGTTATAAATCAGAAGGCTTTGTCAAGATTGAAGAATTTGAAAATATTCCCAAAATTGGCGATAAGCTTGAAGCAATCGTTGTAAGAATAGGCGGAGAATTGGGTCTGATTTTAAGTGTTGAAAAGCTTGAGTCTTTAAATTTTCAAGATAAAGTAACTGAATATATTCAAAATAAAAAAATAATCAAAGGTAAAGTTTTAGCTGAACTTTCGAATGGTTATAAGATTCAAATTAATGAAAATGTTTCTGGCTTTATGCCTTTTTATTTAAGTTCTAAATCTAAGGATGAGAAATTAAAAAGAGGTCTTATTGTTGAATTTTATATTCTTGAAGCAAGCGAAACGGATGGTTTAAGACTTATTCTTGATAGGCGTACTTTAGAAAGAGAAAGAGAGCTTGCTAAGAGAATAGAGTTGGTAAGTTCTTACAACGAAGAAGATGTGGTTGATTGTGTGGTTGATCGTATTACAGAATATGGTGCGATTGTAAAAATTAAAAATTTTGTTACAGGAATTTTACATAAAAGAAATATTGCTTTTAATCAAGTTGAAAATATTGAAGATTTTGTTAGAGTTGGCGATAAGTTAAAGTTGAAAATTATTAAGATAAATCCACAGACAGGCAAAATGGAACTATCTCTTAAGGCCTTAAAAGCAAATCCTTGGGATTCTGTAGATATTAAATATAAAATTGATAGCATTGTAAAAGGGAAAGTTGTAAAAATTTTACCCTTTGGAGCTGTTATTGAGCTTGACAGCGAATTGTCGGGGTTTTTACATATAAGTAATTTTTCTTGGATAAGAGTAATAAAGAGTCCTCAAGAATTAATAAAACTTGGTCAGATAGTAGAAGTTAAGATTTTAGAGATAGATAAAGAAAATCAAAAAATATCATTGGGTATTAAACAGATCAATGAGAATCCTTGGGAGAGATTAACTGAGAAATATCCTATTGGAAAGGTTATTCAAGGCGTTGTTACTAATATTACAAAAACAGGTGCTTTTGTAAATATTGAAGAAGGCATAGATGCTTATGTGAGTAAGTTTGATATTTCTTGGCTTGAAGAGATTGATCCTGAAGAATATTTCAAGATAGGTGATTTAGTGAATGGGAAAGTGCTTGAGGTTGACAGACGAAAGAGAAATGTTAGATTGGGAATTAAGCAGTTAGAAGAGAGTCCTTGGGAAGATTTTTCTAAAAGCTATAAAAAAGGCGATGCTATTGAGGTTGAGATTGTAGAAAAAAAGTCAAAAGGCTTTCAAGTGAGAGTTTATAATAAAATAATGGGATTTATTAGCAAAATTCAACTAGGAGACACAAAGGAATCTAGTTTAGAAACTTTTGAAAAATTAAACATTGGGGATAAGCTTAAAGTGGTAATAACAAGTATTGATTCTAAAGACAGATCGGTGCTTCTTTCTTATAGAGAGTATGAAAATCAAAGATCAAGAGAAGAGATTTCTTCTTATTTGTTTAAGGGCAATGATGAGGAATCTTATAAGCCATTTGAAAATTTGCTAAAGAGGGATGAATAATGGCTAAAAACGGTCTTTTAGTTTTCTTTAGTGCTATTGTTTTTGTTTTCGTATCTATTGTTGTTGTTTTTTATAGTTCTTTAGGCAAAGATTATGTAAAGAGTGGTGGAGAAATAGTAGAAAATCTTGAAAAGGATTTAAATGACTATTTAAGAGAAAATGACGCTAAAGAGAAGGAAAAAATATCTCTTAAGATAAAGGAACTTATTTCAAAGGAAAAAGAAATTTCATCTTACTTTATTCCAAGGTTTTATTTAGCCAGATCTGTTTATTTGCAAAGTCAAGCACAGTATGATGAGGCTATTAAAGATTTAGATATTGTTATTAAGGCAAAAGGGATTGAAAGCGAAATTGCTTTTATTAATAAAGCTGCAATTTATGAAAAAATGGGATTAAAGGAAGATGCTTTATTGGTTTATGAGGATCTTATTAATAGTACCAGTTTGGGCTTTTTAAAGGTAAGAGCTCTTTTGAGTAAGGCAATATTGATCGAGGAAAAAGATAAAGATCTTGCTGTGAAAGTATATGAAGAGATTGTTAAATTTCCTTATGAAAATAATTTATACATAAATATAGCAAATAATAAAATTTTAGAACTTAAGCAAAATTAATTTGTATTTTTGGGGGAGGTTTTATAATTTTTTTTATCTTATATTTTGTATTTTGTCTAGGGTTTTTTGGATGTGGTCTAGACAATATTTTAATACTTCCTTCGCCAGAAAAGATTGATAATCGGATTTCTAGAGATTCTGTAGCCTTTTTTTTGCCAGCAGGCTATTTTTCTAATCAAGCAGCTGAAAAGCTAAGAGGTTTTGATATCTATTATAAGTTTTATCCAGAGGGCGCTAATTATCATATAAGTAGTTTTCGCAAAAGTGTAGAAAAAGATTTTGAAGCCTTAAAGGGTGTTTTTGACAATGTTAGTGAATTTAATAATAGAGGGTTTTATAAAATAAATTTGAGTTCTACTATTTATTCGGGTAAACCTGTTTTTAAATTAAATAAAGAATGGGTCGATAGCAAATTACCTTTATATTTTGAAATAAATTTTGGAGAATTAAGAAAAGATGTTCCCGGTGAAGCTTTTATTATTGTAAGAAATGGAAATACTTCTTCGTCTCCCGTTATTCTTGAGAAGCAAAACATATATAGATCCTACATTGATAAAGGGGAATATATAGGTTTCTCAAAATCTATTAAAAAGTCTAATTTTTTAGATAAAGATAAAAGGCCGATTGATCTAAAACATATAAATGACGATTTTTTTACAAAAGATATTGCCCCTAAATATAATTTGGCAATTTTTGTTATGGGTGTAGGTAGTATTGTTGACGATGCTTACAGTGTTCTTATTGATCTTGGGGATTTGTCGGGATTTAGTTTGTCTGACTAGTTGGTTTTAAGGGGGTAAGTATGATAGTATTTTTTTTTCATTTGATTTTAACAAACATTGTTATTTCTTTTTTAGTAAGCTTTTTTGTTATGTTTTTAAACATATTGAATTTTAAGTTTGTAGTAGTTTATTTAATAAGTTTTTTAGGTGGCATTGTATTTCTATTTTTTATTCCTTTTTTCTATTCTGATTATTATGAAAGGCAAATAGATCTTGTTCTTTATTTTTTTCCTAGTTTAGGTTCAGTTGTTTTAATAGGTTTGATTAAATTCTCTGAAAGAAATAAGAACGATTTGTAAAAGAATGATTTTTAAAGGAATTGTGTAAAGATAGATATCAACTTAGCTTTTAATATTTTTTATTAATGTGGTTTGTTAATAATTTTATTAAAGAGAAAGATGTTTGTTTTTGATTTAGTGGACTTATTAATTAGATTGTTTTATTATATTCTTATAAAATAGTGTATAATTTCCGCTATGCGATGTCATAGTGAGTAAAAGAGAAGGATAATAGGAGGTTGATTTGGCAATTATTACAATGAAGAGCTTACTGGAAGCTGGAGTTCATTTTGGCCATCAGGTAAAAAGGCTTGATCCTAGAATGAAAAGATTTATTTTTTCTGAAAGAAATGAAATACATATTTTAGATCTTCAAAAGACTTTACAGGGCATTAAAGATTCTTATGAGCTTGTTCAAAGGGTGATAAAGGATGGTAAAAAGGTACTTTTTGTTGGAACCAAAAAGCAAGCTAGTGAGATAATCGAACAAGAAGCAAGAAGAAGTGATATGCCATATGTTAATAATAGATGGCTTGGGGGCATGCTTTCTAATTTTAATACAATTAGAAAATCTGTTCAAAAATTAAAAAAGCTAGAAAAGATGGAAGTTGATGGAACTTTTGATATGATAAGTAAAAAAGAAATTTCACAACTTAATCGTGAAAAATTAAAATTAGCTAAAAATTTAACAGGTATCAAAGACATGGAAGCACTGCCCGGTGCTATTTTTATCATTGATCCTAAGCGAGAACAAATAGCTATTAATGAGGCTAGAAAATTAAAAATTCCTATTATTTCTGTGGTTGATACAAATTGTAATCCGGATGTTATTGATTGCCCAATTCCTGGCAATGATGATGCGATTCGTTCTGTTGCTTTGTTTACCAAAATAATATCTGATGCTATTTTAGAAAGTGATAAAGAGGTCGGTATTCAAATAATTGAAAATTTGAATGAAGAAGATTTGATGAAAGAAATTGAAATTAAAAATGATAAAAGTGATTCTATTGAAGAAGGGGAGAGTGATTTATGAGCATTATTAGTCCTCAAGATGTAAAAAAGCTTAGAGAAGAAACCAATGCTGGTTTTGGAGATTGTAAAAAAGCTTTATCTGCTGCTGGTGGAGACTTTGAATTGGCTAAAAAAAAACTTAGGGAAATGGGAATTGCATCTGCTGAGAAAAGACTTGACCGAGATGCAAAAGAAGGCAGAGTATTTTCATATTCAAACAATATTCATGCTGGGCTTTTGCTTGTTTCTTGTGAAACAGACTTCGTTGCTTTAAATCATAATTTTGTTAGTTTGGGCAATTCTTTAATTAAAGAATTGGTAGAGAGCGGAAGAAATTCTTTAACTGCTTCTCAAGAGTCAGAGCTTAAAAATTTAGCAGCTACGATAAAAGAAAATATTCAGGTTAAAAAAATTTTTATTACCGAGATTCAATCTAATGAATTTGTAAAAATTTATTTGCATGGTGAACAGTCCAAGATAGGTGTTTTAGTAAAATTGAAAGTGGATGATTTTTCTAAAACTGAAGATGAAATGTTACAAAATTTTGCTATGGATTTAGCGTTGCATGTGGCTGCGTTTGCTCCTATTTATTTGAAAAATGATGATGTTTGTCCAAATTATATTAAGGAGCAAGAAGAGATATTTGCTAAACAATTAGAATTTAGTGGTAAGCCAGAAAGCATAGTCAAAGGTATAGTTGCGGGGAAAATAAAAAAACATCTTGCTGAAATTTCTCTTCTTGAACAAAGTTTTGTAAAAAATGATAAAATCACTGTTAGGGAAATGTTGGAAGAGATTTCAAAATCAATTGCAAGTAAAATAGAAATAGTTGAGTTTAAGTATTTAAGAATAGGGTAGATAATATACTGCTTTTTATCAGCAAGGAGGAGTTTGTATGGAAGATTATAGGGCTTTTCTAGATGAAAAGATGAGTAAGGTTCTTTTATCACTTGATAATGAATATAAAACGTTAAGAACAGGCAGAATTAGTAGTAATATTTTTGATAAGATTTTTATTCAATACCATGGTCAAAAAACACCTATAACCCAAGTGTCAAGCATTAGGATTCCTGAAGCAAGGCTTGTTGTTATTCAACCTTGGGATAAAAGTATCTTGAATAAGATAGAACAAGCCATACTTAATTCTGATCTTTCTATGAACCCTTCAAGTGATGGTTCGGTTATTAGAATTAAGGTTCCAGCTTTAACTAGTGAAAGGCGGCAAGATATTGTAAAGCATGCTAAAAAAATAGCAGAGGAACATAAAATTTCAACTAGAAATATACGACAGGATTTAAACAATAAGGTTAAAAAGCAAGAAAAAGAATCGGAAATCACAGAGGACAGTTTAAAAAGAATTTTAGATGATATTCAAAAATCCACGGATGTTTATATTAAAAAGATAGATTCTATTTTAGAATCTAAAATTCAAGAAATAATGGAAGTTTAAAGCCATGAATAAAAGTTCTCTTCCAAGGCATGTTGGAGTCATCATGGATGGCAATAGAAGGTGGGCTTTAGGTAAGGGATTGTCTTTTTTAGAAGGTTATAAAGAAGGTCTTAAAAGAGCAAAAGAAATAGTTAAGCATTCTTTAAAGGTAGGTATCAAATATTTATCTTTTTATGTATTTTCTACTGAAAATTGGAAAAGGGATGATTGTGAAATAGAAAATTTAATGTTTTTAA
Organism: [Borrelia] tanukii; assembly: GCF_030436345.1. Lineage (GTDB taxonomy): Bacteria > Spirochaetota > Spirochaetia > Borreliales > Borreliaceae > Borreliella > Borreliella tanukii. The sequence continues at coordinate 117,929 of NZ_CP124038.1, read as the reverse complement.
TTGCTAGTTATTTAAGGGCAGAATTTAATTTTTACAAAAAAAATGGAATAAAAATAATAGTTTCAGGAGATATTGAGTCTTTAAGTGAAGAAGTAAAAAGTTCTATAAAAGATTCTGCTAGCTTTTCTAAAAATTTTAACAACCTTATTTTAAATTTAGCAATCAATTATGGGGGTCGCAATGAAATACTTAGAGCTGTTAAAAAATTTGTTTCAAGCGATTTTGATTTAGAATCTTTAGATGAAAATACTTTTTCCAATTTTTTGGATAATCCAGAATTGCCCGATATTGATCTTTTAATACGTACAGGTGGAAATATTAGAATAAGTAATTTTTTCTTATGGAGGATTGCTTATTCTGAATTAATTTTTTCAAATGTTTTGTGGCCTGAATATTATAACAATAGGTATATTAAAGATTTGGAATGTTTCCAATTTAGAATAAGAAATTTTGGGAGATGATTTATTGAGCAAGGTTAAGAGATTCTCGTTTTTTGCAAGGTTGGGAACATTCTTATTTTTTGTTCCTTTAATTTTATTTTTAATATTTTTAGATTTTAAAAATTATTTGTTTCTTAACATTTTAATTTTTATATTTAGTGGCTTTGCTGCAAAAGAAGTTAATGATTTATTAAAATTTAAATCGTCAGGACTTTCAGGCACATTATCTTTTTTTTTAGGGTTTGTTCCTCCAATTTTAACGTATATTCATTTTAATGTTTTTTATTTAGGCATGAATGTGGTATATTACTTGGTTATAGCGTTAGTGTTTAGTAATTGGATTGTTAATTTGGTGTTTATAAAAGAACATGAGATTGGAAACTTTTTATCTCAAGCAACGTCAATACTTTTTATCCTCATATATCCTGGTGTATTAATGTCTTTTATAGTTTCTATTACAACTTTACCTAAGGCTCCATTTTTAATGTTAATACTTTTTGCCATGGTAAGTGGAAATGATACTTTTGCATATCTTTTTGGATATTTTTTAGGGAAAAACAGCTATCGTCCTACTATTATTAGTCCAAATAAAACATTAATGGGTTTTTTTGGGGGTATTTTGTTTTCTGTGTCTACCGCTATATTTGCAGTAGTTTTTAGATTAATAAATTTAAGCTATGGAGAATCTATTATTTTTGGCATTTTGATTGGAGTTCTCACCATTATTGGTGATTTATTTGAATCTGGATTAAAACGAAGTGCTGGGGTAAAAGATTCTGGGAAAATCATTCCTGGTAGAGGTGGGGCTCTTGACTCGATTGACTCTTTTCTTTTAACAGGTCCGATATTTTATTTATACTTATCTTAGTGATTTTTGGAGGAAATTATGTATATTCTTTTTAGTGTACTTGCTCTTAGTTTTATAATATTTATTCATGAGCTGGGGCACTTTTTATTTGCTAAACTTTTTAAAGTTAAGGTTGAAGCTTTTTCTGTGGGTATAGGTCCTAGCATATTAAAGTTTAAAATTAATAATACTGAGTATAAACTTTCTCCAATCCTTTTAGGAGGATATTGCAAGCTTAAAGGATTTGATCACTTAGAAAAAGAACTTAAGGCAAATAAAGAATTAGAAGCAGATAAGGATTCTTTGTTTGGAATTTCACATTTTAAAAAAATTTTAATATATTTTGCAGGCCCTTTGTTTAATTTGATTTTTTCATTTATTGTTTTCATTTTTATAAGTATGATGGGTGTTATATATTTTGATCATTCTTCAAAGGTTAATCTTTTAAATAAAAATTCTTTTTTAAAAGATAAATTTAGAGATGGTGATGTTATATTAAAAGTTAATAATAAAAAAATTGAATATTTTTCTGATTTGAGAAATATTATTCCGGAGGCAAAATCCACAGTTACATTTGATGTTTTAAGGGAAAAAGAAAATATTACTTTTGAAGAGACCGTTAGTTTGCAAGATTTTTTAAAAGAAATTGGCCCTTGGGTTGATCTTGTGATAGCAGATGTAGTTTTAAATTCTCCTGCTACGATTGCAGGAATGAAATCGGGTGATAAAATAATTAGCATTGATAATATTCTTTTGAAAAATAAGAGAGATTTAGATAATTTGCTTAAGAATTTAAATTCGGATGTTGTGGAGATTAAGTTTGCTAGGAATGGAGAAATTTTTTCTTCAAAATTAGTATTTCAGGATAAAAATAAAATTGTTGGCATATATTTTTCACCACCTTTAAAAAGGATGATTAAAGTAGAAAATGTTTCAAGTGCCGTTAAAAATTCTTTTTTTAAGGTTTTAAGCGCTTTGCAAGACATTTTGTATTCTATTTTTTTATTGATAACAAATTTTTTAAATACTTCTAAGAGTATATCAGGCCCTGTTGGAATTGTAAGTATTCTCTCTTCATCCTATTCTTTAGGGCTATTGCATTGGATTAATAGCGTTTCTGTATTAAGCTTAATTCTTGCTGGTATGAATCTGTTTTTTATTGTAATACCTATTTTTGATGGAGGACAAATTTTTATAACCTTTATTGAACTTTTACGTGGAAAAAGATTTAAGGCCAAAACCATTTATTCTTTTTATAGCTTTGGTATTTTTTTAGCGCTGTTTCTTTTTGGCTTGGGCCTTTTTAACGATTTGAAAGGTCTTTTACATGTATTTAATTAAAAATTAGAAATATATTTTAACATAAGCCAAAAGTGTGATACTGATGCGATTATTATTAATATATGAAATACATCATGCATTTTCATGTTAATTTTTGGATTAAATTTTTTACTTAAAATGTATACTATTCCGCCTATTGTATATACGATCCCACCAAAAACTAGCCAAAAAAATCCTTTTCCGTTAAGGGCCCTGTAAATGGGTTTAATTTTAAAAAGGACGATCCATCCCATAATTATAAATATGGATCCATTGATCCACCCAGGGCTATTTGTAAATATTGCTTTAAAAATTATTCCGATTATAGCTAGACTCCATACTATACATAAGATTATTAGTCCTGATTTGTTTGGTACAAGAATTGCACAGGCAGGAGTATATGTTCCTGCTATTAGAATAAATATTGAAATATGATCAAATTTTCTAAATATTTTTTTTATTTTACTTCCTTTTGGAAATATGTGGTAAAGAGTACTCATTGCATATAATAGAGTCATTGAAAATCCGTAAATAAAGAATACAAATATATGTAAATCTTTTTTCTTAAGAGCGGATATTGTAATAAGAATTGTTGTTCCAATTATAGACAAAATAATTCCAAAAAGATGGGATATAGAACTAAAAAGTTCATTTTTTGGTATTTTGCTTGTATTGTCATCGCTTAATGAGCAATTTTTAAGTTCGGCTTCTGTAAGCACAATTTTGCCTCCGTTTAATCGTTTGTTTATAAAAAATATATAATACATTACTTTAATTGTAAGTTTTTCTCAAGATTAAATTAAATTCTTACGGAATTTATTCAATTTTATTATTTGACTTGTTTAATAAGTAAAGTTTTTTTTTGTAAAAAAAGCTTTATAATAAATAGTGTTTGCTGGAATTAGTATTGGGAGAGGCTTAGCATGATTAATTTTATTAAAATAATTAACTTTTCAAGTTTGCAAAAATTTTCTAAAGCACTACGAGTGCCTATTTCTATTTTACCAGTTTCATGTTTATTGATTGGTATTGGATCTGCATTTTCAAATCCTTCTGGTTACGTTTATATTGATAAATTTTTCTTTCAAGATATTTTAGGTTTAATGAAGGCGATAGGCAATGCTATTCTTCTCAATATGCCTTTAATTTTTTCTATTGGAATTTCTATTGGGGTTGCAAGAATGGGGCAGGGAACAGCTGCTTTAGCAGGGCTTGTTGGTTATTTAACATTTAATATTACTGAAAATTATTTTATTGAGACTTTCTCAGGGCTTGTTGAAGCAGAGGCAATGTCTTCTGTGGGTCGCATAAATTTTCTTGGTGTTCAAACTTTAAATACGGGAATTGCAGGATCTTTAGTTGTAGGTCTTGCAGCTGGATATTTACATAACAAATTTTATAATATGAAGCTGCCAAAGCCTTTTTCTTTTTTTTCAGAGTGTCATTTTGTGCCTATAGTAATAATTGTGCCTTTTTGTGTTATTTTAGCCATATTTTTTTGCTTGATTTGGTCAAGTTTTGACAAATTAATTGCATCCTTAGGTATGTTTGTTTTTAGATTTGAATATTTAGGTAGTTTTCTTTATGGATTTTTGAATAGACTGTTATTGCCTTTGGGATTACATTCTATTTTATCTTTTCCTTTTGAATTTACTTCTTTAGGGGGGGTGGAGACGATTAATGGCGAGACATTTAGAGGTCTTAAGAATATATTTTATGCTCAGTTACTAGACCCATCACTTGGTAAATTTTCATCAGGCTTTGCTAAGATTAGTAGTGGATTTTATCTTTCTATCATGTTTGGACTGCCCGGAGCAGCATTGGGGGTTTACAAGGGAATTGTCCATGAAGATAAAAGTAAGATTGCAGCTCTTCTTTTTTCTGGAGCTTTGACGGCTTTTTTAACAGGAATAACCGAACCTTTAGAATTTTTATTTATCTTTACAGCGCCCTTGCTTTATTTCGTTCATGCCATTTATTCAGGATTTGCATTATTGCTTGCTAATTTTTTTGATGTTACGATTGGCAATACCTTTTCTACGGGTTTTTTGGATTTTTTTATGTTTGGGATACTTCAAGGAAATTCTAAGACAAATTGGATTAGTGCGGTGCCTTTAGGAGTAATCTTTTTTACCCTTTATTATTTTACTTTTAGTTGGCTTTATAGATATTTTGATTTTCAGATATTTGTTGCAGATGATCCATTTTTTGAAGGTCAAGAAGGTAAATTAGAGAGTCTTGGGATTGCACATCTTTTAATTCAAGGTCTTGGTGGATTTGATAATATTACAAAGCTTGATGTTTGTTCTACAAGATTACATGTAGATGTTGTTAATACCGAGCTTGTTGATAATAATTTGCTTAAAGAGGCCGGAGTTCTTAAGATAGGGTTTGTTAATGGTAAGGTGCAGCTTTTTTATGGATCTAATGCATATTATATTAAAAAGGCTATTGATACCTATTCTCCAAAAAGTCTTTTTGAAGCTAGTGTTATGGTTGCAGTTGATAATGTAAAAAAAGGCTTTAAGACTTATATTGAGATGAAAGAAGACAAAAAACTTGAGAAGCAAGGCAAGTTGGGAAAAACCTATAAACTTAGCGAATCAGAAGAAGATTGAGAGTTGAGATTGTGTTTTAGTTGTTTTTTCGCGTTTGTAAATAAAGTTTTTTATTGTTGAAAAAAATTAATCTCTTTTATATACTAACTAAGTAGCCTTTGTTGCATATTTTGCAATGCGATAGACCGTAAGGAGTTTTAATAATGATTAAAAGATATGAGGCATGTTTTTTGTTTAAAAGTGAAGAGATTGAGTATAAAGGTTCTTTGGAAGAAGTTAAAAAATCTTTGGAATTGTTTGGTGCAACTGATGTTGTTAGCAATTTTATTGGAGAGAGAGCCTTAGAATATCCTATCAAAAAACAAGCTAGAGGTCGTTACGAAATAATAGAATTTAGTATGGAAGGTAATAATTTAAAAGAACTTGAATCAAAGCTTAAGTTAATTAAAAACTTGCTTAGGTATATGATTTTGGTCAAAATAGTTAGAAAGATCAATACTAAAAAAATTAAAAGAAGAAATTTTAGGGAATTTAGAGACAATATTGACAAAGACAAAGACAGTCTTAAGGGTGGTTCTAAAATTGAAACACCAACGGGTTCTGAAAACGCAGATATTCAGGAAAAATAAAAGGGTTTTTAATGGCTGATATTAATTCATTAGTATTATCTGGTAGACTTACAAGAGATTCTGAGCTTTCTTATACAGAGAGTGGTATGGCTGTTCTTAGGTTTTCTTTAGCTAATAATAGAAGAATGAAGAAAAATGATGAATGGATTGATTATCCGCAATATTTTGACTGTGTTATTTTTTCAAAAAGGGCCGAAAGTCTCAATGATTATTTGAAAAAAGGTAAACAAGTTGTAGTAAGTGGATCTCTTAAATATGAGAGCTGGCAAGATAGGAATACAGGTGATAAGAGAAGCAAGGTGAATATATTTGTAGATAATTTACAAATGTTTAGCTCAGGTTCTAATACTTTTCAAATGCAAGATTCAGATATTAATAGTTTGTCAAACTATAAAAAAGAAGATGTAAGTAAGGATATTGATATTGTTGATGATAAATTTAGCGAAGATATACCTTTTTAATGGAGTTTAAATTTATGTATAAAGATAGAGATGTAAATCAAAGAGATTCAAGATTTGAAAATCAGCAAGATGGTTTCAAAAAAAATTCAAATTTCAGATTTTTTAAGAGAAAGTCATGTAAATTTTGTGATTCTGGTAAACATCCTGATTATAAAGATTTTGATTTTCTTAAAAAGTTTATTACCGAGCAAGGTAAAATTTTACCTAAAAGAATTACTGGGACTTCTGCTAAGCATCAAAGGCGCTTGGCATTAGAAATTAAACGGGCAAGATATATGGCCTTGTTGCCTTTTGTAAAAAAATAGTTGTTTGGGGTAATTATGAAAGTTATTTTAAAGGAAGATTTTATTAACCTTGGAAGAGAAGGAGATACCGTAGAGGTAAAAGATGGATTTGCAAGAAATTATTTGCTACCCAAAGGTTTTGCAGTTTTTTCAAATAAACATAATGTTGAAATTTTTAATCAAAAAAGAAGATCAATATTAAAAAAGCAAGAGGCAAAAAAGCAAGTTGCCAATGATCTAAAATCTAAGCTTGATCTTGTTAAATTAGAATTTTTTATGAAATCCAATGATTCTGGTAAATTGTTTCATAGCATTAACAGTTTGAATATTGCTGATGAACTTTTTAAGCTTGGTTTTGACATAGAGAGAAAAAAAATAGATATACATCATGGAACTTTAAAGACTTTTGGAATTTATGATGTGACAATTAAGCTTTATGAAGGCATTAGTTCTATTATTAAAGTAGAGATAAAAAAAGAAAAAAAGCAAGAGGATAAAAAGTCTTTAAATAAAAAATTAAATAAAGTAGATGAGTAAATTAAAAGAGAAAGGGTGTAGTTTGTGGCTTTAGCAGCTTTTTCAAATTCTGCACTTCTTTTTAATGATGGTGCAGAAAAAGCGGTAATTTCTAGTATATTTTATAATTCAGATAAATTAGAGCAAATTGCTTTTCATGTAAGAGCTGATGATTTTTACAATGAGACTCACAAGTTGATTTTCAAAGCAATGGTTTCGCTTTATGAAAAAAGGGAAAATATTGATCCTATTACTGTTTTTGAAGAAGTGTCTAAGAATGTTTCAAAGACACAACTTTTGGTTAAAAAAGATTTAATCAATTTGCCAGATTATTTAGATTCACTTTCAGTTTATTTGCCAACAGATAGAACTATAAATGTTTATGCAAAAATTGTAAAAGAACAGAGTATCCGTAGAAGCATTTTAAATGTTTCTAAAGAACTTAATGATTATATAAATGATTCTACTAAAACTATTAATGAGATTGTTGAAGAATCTCAACAAAAGATTCTTTCAATTGAGTTAGATTATTCTAGTAAAAACCTCTATCATGCTAAAGTTATTGCAGAACGTGTTCATAATGAGATATATGAACGTAGTATGAAGAAAAAGGAAGCAAATTTTGGCATTCCGAGTGGCTTTAAAAAGGTCGACTCTCTTATTGGAGGGTTTAGAAACAGTGATTTTATTATAGTTGGTGCTCGTCCTAGTATTGGTAAAACGGCATTTGCTTTAAATATCGCATCTGCTATAGCATTGAGAAAAGAAGGAAAGAAAAAAGTAGGATTTTTTTCTCTTGAAATGACAGCGGATGCTTTAATAAAAAGAATAATATCGTCTCAATCTTGTATTGATAGCTTTAAAGTTCAAAATAGTATTTTATCTGGACAAGAGATAAAATCATTAAATGATATTGTAAATGAGATTAGTGATTCTGAGCTTTATATTGAAGATACTCCCAATATTAGTTTACTAACTTTAGCAACTCAAGCTAGAAAGCTTAAGCGATTTTATAGTATAGATATAATATTTGTTGATTATATCAGTCTGATTTCTTTTGAAACAAAAAATCTCCCAAGGCATGAGCAAGTTGCTTCGATTAGTAAATCTCTCAAAGAGCTTGCTAGAGAGCTTGAGATCCCTATTGTTGCATTATCTCAGCTTACAAGAGATACAGAGGGGCGTGAACCTAATCTTGCTAGCTTAAGAGAATCAGGAGCATTAGAGCAAGATGCTGATATTGTAATTTTACTTCATAGAGATAAGGATTTTAAATTTGAGTCTTCTGCTGAGATAGAACCAATAGAAACTAAGGTTATTGTAGCAAAACATAGAAATGGTCCTACAGGTAGGGCAGATATATTGTTTTTACCGCACATTACTAAGTTTGTTAACAAGGACCATCATTATTAATTTAATGTTGTTATTTAATGACTATTCCAATTCCCAAATAATTGAAGTTAATAGAATGTTTTTCTAATTTTTTTTCATCTAGATTATAAGCTAGAGGAACATAGCTGACTTTTGAATATATTTTGAAAGTATACTCGGTGTTGTGGTATTTTAGCATTTTGAACAAAAATCCCAATTCATTTTCAATTCCGGCTTGAATGACGTTGCTTATTCTTATTGGTCTAAAGATGTTTTTAATATCTCGGTTATTTTGATTATAGGCAAAAAATAATCCCGAAATGATGTAAGGATTGAATGTTTTTTGAGGTAAAAATTCATACATGATGCCCGACGATAATCGATTTGTAAAACTATTAGTTTCATTATAATTGGTGTAATAATTTGTTGATAGTGAAAAGTAATGATTGATGTTTTCATTTATTTTATAAAATATCGAATTTCTTATTTTAAGTGGGATCATAATATCAAATCCAAAGTAAAAATTATTACTTACAATATTAAATTCATTTTTAGATTCTGATATTTTTTTATATTCTTCAGGCGCAATGATTATTCCAAATCCTCCAACGCTTAAGAAATTTTCTTTGGTTGAAAAATTTTTAATGTTTAAATTATTTGTTATGAAAAAATTTTTAGAGTAAAATTGATAATTTATTCCAATTCCTGTTTCTGCTTCTTGTATTTTTGAATATGTTTTAAGGCTTTTAATTTGATTTTGAATTTGGGTGTAAAATTTTATATCAAATCCAATATTTTCATTTTTTAAAGTAATTCCAATACTGTTTTTGATAAAATAATCTGCAAAATAAGATAAATCTATATAATTTTCTAAATTTAAAAAATTCATGTAAGAGTAATTTAGAGCAAAGCTTAAAAATCCTCTATAATTGTAGCTATCGTAGCTTTTTATACTTGGAATTGGACGGTGTTGATTTAAGATGAGATGAATTATGCTTTGCATTAAGTGACCTCCCCAGTCTCCAAATAATAAGTTTTTAATTCCAATTCCCAAGTCTATTTCTCCGAAATTTTTTCCATTAATTAGCAATAAAATTGGAAAATAATACATGAAACCTATTTCAATTAAGTCTGTTCTACTAATTAAAGATTTTGGGGAGTCTTTATAACCTCTAAAAGTTAACATGTGTGCTTCTAAATTTACTATAAAATTGTATTTTGAAGCATAGGTGAAAATTAGAGAACCACTTCTTGAATCATCAAAAAAATCGCTTAATGAAAATCCGAATCCATCATTTAGTATTTCAAAATAATATTTGTCAATACCTTCATTTTTGTATTGGATTGCATGATTATAAGAATAAACTTTTAAAGTAGAAATTATAAATATAAATATTATTAAAATTATTTTTTTAAAGTGCATTACAAAATTATAACACTTTAGCTTTTTTATTAAGCAATTTAGGTTAAATAGTTTATTTTTTAATTGAATAAACTTAGTTTTTATAGTGAGCTATTGTATAATTCAATGGAGTTAGCAAAGACTTTAAGGAGTAATTGTGATGAAAAAAGTAGCTATTATTGATGGGCTTAGAACACCTAATGCCAAGTTTGGAGGTTCTTTTAGAGGTTTGGATATTATTAATGAATCTTCAAAAGTTGTTAAAGCTTTACTTGGAAGAAATAAGTTATGTAAAGTGGATGAGGTCATCATTGGAAATGTAATATCTGCGGGACTTGGTCAAAATGTTGCAAGGCAAATTGCCCTAAGGTCTGGTTTAGGTGATGCTGTGCCCGCATTTAGTGTTAATAAAGTTTGTGGTTCTGGTCTTAAATCTTTGGAGCTTGCATTTAATTCTATTGTTCTTGGAGACAATGATATTGTTTTAGCTGGAGGAGTGGAAGATTTAACCAACTCTCCTTATTTATTACCTAGAAAGATTAGATTTGATGGTCTTAAATTTGGCAATTTTGGACTTGAAGATTCAATCCAGAAAGATGCCTTAACAGATTCTTTAAATTTTATTTCCATGGGACTTACAGCAGAAAATCTTTCAGAAAAATATAAAATAACAAGAGAAATGCAAGATACATTTGCATATAATTCTCACTTAAAGGCGCTAAAGGCAAGAGAACTTGGATATTTTGAAGATGAAATTTATCCCTTGACTGTTTTTGATAAGAAGACTAATTCTAGTAGGGTTGTCTCAAGTGATGAAGAAATAAGAGATAATTTAACTCTAAATAAGCTGGCATCTCTTAATCCTGTTTTTAAAGAATTAGGCACAATAACCGCGGGGAATTCTTCTAGTTTGAATGATGGGGCTTGTTTTTTGATTTTAGCAAGTGAAGAAGGAGTAAAAAGATTAGGGGTAAAGCCATTAGCTTATATTGGAGGATTTAAAAGTGTGGGGCTTGATCCGCTTTATATGGGTTTTGGAGCTTATATGGCTATTGAAGGTATTATTAGTAAATTAAGTTTAAACCCCAGCGAAATAGATTTGATTGAGGTGAATGAAGCATTTGCAGCTCAAGCATTAAGCGTTGAAAAGGCCTTGTTTGAGAAATATAATATAACTAGCGATATTATTAATGTAAATGGTGGCGCTATTGCTTTGGGGCATCCATTTGCAGTTAGCGGTTCAAGAATTTTATTAACACTTTCTCGTTCTATGAAAATGAATAATAAAACAAAAGGAATAGCATCTGTTTGTGTTGGCGGTGGGCAAGGAATTTCTAGTTTTTTGTATAGATAGATGAAAATGCTTTATTAACTAGATTTAAATGTAAAATTTTGTTAAATTAGTGGGTAAGTGATTCTTTAATAAGAGGTTATGTTATGAAGGGTTTTTTATTTTTGGTAATATTGGGAACTGTGGGGATTAACTCTTTTGCTCAAAATACTCCCGTTGCTATTATTAATTTACATAAAAATGAAATTATTACTAAAACTGGTTTTGACTCTAAGGTTAATATATTTAAAAAGACTCAAGGACGAGATTTGACTATTGCTGAGAAAAAGCAAGTTTTGCAAGTTTTAATAGCAGATGTTCTTTTTAGTCAAGAGGCTTCAAAACAAGGAATTAAGATTTCAGATGATGAGGTTATGCAAACAATTAGAACCCAATTTGGACTTGTAAATCTTACTGATGAGCAAATAAAGCAGATGATAGAAAAACAAGGTACAAATTGGAGCGAGCTTTTGTTTTCAATGAAAAGATCTTTGTCTTCTCAAAAACTTGTTTTAAAGCAAGCTCAGCCTAAGTTTTCTGAAGTTAAAACTCCTAGTGAGAAAGAAATTATTGAGTATTATGAGGCTAATAAAACTAAATTTGTAAATCCTGATATTTCAAGAGTTAGTCATGTATTTTTTTCTACTAAAGATAAAAAAAGATCAGATGTTTTAGATCAAGCAAAAAATATCTTAAGTCAAATAAGATCAAAAAAAATTACTTTTGAAGAAGCTGTAAGAAAATATTCAAATGATGAGTCTTCTAAAGCCAAAAATGGAGATCTTGGATTTTTGTCAAGAGGCGATCAAAATGCTCAAAATCTTCTTGGGGCTGATTTTATGAAAGAGGTTTTTAATTTTAATAAGGGAGATATATCTTCGCCTATTGCTTCAAAGGAAGGATTTCATATTGTTAAAATTACAGAAAAATATGCTCAGAGATTTTTAGGCTTGAATGATAAAGTGTCACCTACTACAGATTTGATTGTCAAAGATGCAATAAGAAATAATATGATTAATGTTCAACAACAGCAAATTGTTGTTCAAGTGCAGCAAGATGTGTATGGTAAGCTTAACAAGTCTGCAAATATTCAAATTTTGGATTCTAGTCTAAAATAAAACATATTTTTATTTATATGATTTTGGGTATGGATTTAATGCATGAAGTTAGAGTTTTGGCTTTTCAAAAGATTTATAGTATTGATATTAATCAAAGCGCAATGGACGATATTTTTGATATTTTTAATATTGAGGATAAAGGATTAGATATAGAAAATGAATCTATTAAGTCTTTTTATTCTTCTTTAGTGAATGGTACTTTTAATAATTTAGAATATATTGATAGCTTGATTAGGGATATTTCTTTAAATTGGTCCTTAGATCGAATGGATAAGGTTGATCTTGCAATACTTAGAATGGGCGTTTATTCTTTAAAGTTCCAAAATTTTGAAAATTCAAAGCGTGCTGTGATTGATGAGGCAATTTTGATTGCCAAGAAATATGGCAGCAGAAACTCTTACAAATTTATAAATGGTATACTTGATGCTTTATTAAAAAATATGGAGAATTGTATTGAAAAAAAATAAAACTTTAGCGTTCATTTTATTATTCTTATTAACGGGCTTTTTCGGTGTTTTTTATTTCTATTTCAATCCCAATGTTTTGTATTTTTTAAAAGGTGAGAAAGATTTTAGTAAACTTATTATAAAAATTGATTTTTATATTGATAAAAAAAAATTTTCTGATGCCAAAAAATCAATACAATTTTCATTATATTATGCCAATACTGAATTTAAATGGCTAGCTCTTATTAAAAGAGCTAAGGTTTTGGCTTTAAATACAGGCGACTACCGTCTTATGGGGGATGTAGTAAATCTCAGTGTTAAAGCTTTGCCGGGTAATTTGAAGCTGAGAGCTTTAGAAGTTTATTCTAAACTTAAAATTGGGTCTTTAAAAGACGCTTATAGAATTGCAAATCAATATCTTTCAAATAGTGAAGAGTATCGCGGTCTTTATAATGAAGTTTTTATGAAAAATTTAAGTGCAGATAATGAAGTTTTGGATTTTAACAAATTTATTGATAAAATTTATAAAGAAAAGGATGCTCGTGTTTTTGAAGAGATAGGTTTAAATCTTAAAAATAATGCATTTTTAGTAAATGCAATGTTTTTGTATATAGAGAAAAAAAACATGGAGGCTGCCAAGCGCATACTTTTTAAAATTAAAGAAGACAAAAACTTTTTCAAAGAGCTTGCATATATTTCATACAATCTTAATGATTTGGATTTTACAATTTCCAATCTTAAGTTCATTGAAAATGGAGATGACCCCGCTTTACTTTTTTTGCTTGCTGATGCTTATTTTAAAAAAGGAGATATTAAGAATGCTAAGAATGAATATTTAAAGCTTTATACAAAATTTCCTGATTATAATGTTCTTGTTTATTTAAATCTTGCACTTATAGCTAATAATGAGAATGATCCTAAAAGAGCAATTTCTTATTTAAATAAGGCTAATGAGGTGTTTAAAGACAATAAAATAATAAGTTATTATTTAGCAAACATATACTTTAGAATTAAAAATTATTCTAAAGCCAATGAAATTGTGGCTAATTACAAAGAAGACCCTTTATTTTTTAAAATTTATTTTGCATTAAATTATGCAAATTCTGAGTATGAGGCAAAAAAATCTTATTTGTGGCGACTATTTTACAAAACAGAGTACAATTCTAGTATTGCTCAATTTTTGGCTTGGAATTTGTTGCTTTATTCAGATTTAAAGGACTTAGATTTATTTTTTAAAATTTATAATTCTTATGAAAATAAACAAGATTGGTATGATTTTTATAAATTTTATTACTATTTCCTTAAAAGAGATTTTATTAGTTCAAAAAGGGTAATTCTTAACAATAAGGCTCAAAAATATATGTTTGGAAGTTATTATAATCTTGGAGTTTTAAGCTTTTCTCAGAAAGATTATAAAGAATCAGAAAGATATTTTAATGAAGGCATCTCTTTATTACCTAGCAGTTTTTATGATAGAGATACTAGTACTAATTATGAGCTTGAGCTTGTATCAAAAATCTACTTAAAACAAGGCATTAATTATCTTTATTTGGGGAAAATGGAAAAAGGCAAAGAGGCTATTTTAGCTTCTTACTCTTTTTACGAAACTGATGAAGGAAGGCTTTATAAAAATATGATAGATACGCTTAGAGAAAGGAAGTTAAATTTTGACTAAACTGAGATTGAAATCTAGAGATGAAATTAAAAAAATAAAAGCTTCAGCTAGCTTGTTAGCGCTTACCTTGTTAGAAGTTGAAAGGAATATTGTTCCTGGTATTAGCACTAAGGAACTTGATTTGATAGCCTATGATTTTATTATTAAAAATAGAGCTAAGCCTGCTTTTAAAGGATATCATGGGTTTAAGGGCACTATTTGTGCATCTGTTAATGAAGAGGTTATTCACGGCATTCCAGGGAAAAGAAAGCTAGCTGATGGAGATATTGTTAGTATTGATTGTGGGGTTATTCTAGATGGTTTTTATAGCGATATGGCAAAAACTTTTAAAGTGGGAAGTGTGGATTCTAGTATCGACAAACTTTTAGAAGTTACAAATACTGCTCTTTACAAAGGCATTGCTGAGATGAAAGTGGGAAATAGAATTTTAAATATATCAAAAGCAATAGAAGATTATATAAAGCCATTTGGTTTTGGAATAGTTAGAGAATATACGGGTCACGGTGTTGGATTTGAACTTCATGAAGAACCAAGTGTTCCAAATTATTATGCTCCTTTTTTTAAAAATATTAGAATTCAAGAGGGTATGGTTTTGGCTATTGAGCCTATGGTAAACTTAAAGGGGCATAAGGTTTCAATAAAAAGTGATGGTTGGACTGTTTTTGCATCTGATCTTAGTTATTCTGCACATTTTGAACACACTGTTGCTGTTGTTGGTGGATTGCCTTTAATTTTAAGTGAAGTTTAAATTTTAAATTAATCAAATATTAAAATTTTGTTTATAAAATTAAGTAATTATGTGGAGGTTATAAAAGTGGAAAAAAAGTTTTTTTCTGGATTTATTCTCAGTTTTTTGGCTTTGGGTATTGGGTTTTTTATTGGAATGCATTACTTAGATTCTAATAGAAGCAACATTGTTTTTGCAGAAGAAAAGGACAATACAGTACAAGCTTTGCAAGATTCTTTTAGAGAAGTTTCCAAGAAAATTTTACCATCGTCTGTAGAAGTTCATGCAACAGGGGTAATTAAGCAGAGTTTCCCTATTCCATTTTTCTTTTTTGATATGCCAGAATTTGATTCTGAGAGAAAAAGCAATTGGGCGGGGTCTGGAGTAATAATTGGTAGAGATTCCCAAAAAAAATCATTATTTTATGTGGTTACAAATAGTCATGTAGTAGATAAGGCAACTGAACTTGAAGTTGTATCTTATGATAAGAAAAAGCACAAGGCTAAGTTAATTGGTAAAGATGAAAAAAAAGATATTGCTCTTATTAGCTTTGAAAGTAATGACTCAACTATTAAAGTAGCTGATCTTGGAGATAGTGATAAGCTTGAAATAGGTGATTGGGTTATGGCAGTAGGTAGTCCTTTTCAATTTAGTTTTACAGTTACAGCAGGTATTGTAAGCGGATTGCAACGTTCTGCAAATCCTAATTTGCAATCAAGAAATTTATTTATTCAAACTGATGCTGCAATCAACAGAGGTAATTCGGGCGGTCCTCTTGTAAATATAAAAGGCGAAGTTATTGGGATTAACGCTTGGATAGCTTCAAATTCTGGTGGAAATATTGGGTTAGGTTTTGCAATTCCTGTTAACAATATTAAAAGTACTGTAGATTTTTTCCTTAAGGGTAAAAAAATTGAATCAGCATGGCTTGGAATTTCTTTTTATCCGTTAAAGACAAGAGATTCTGAAGTACTAAAAAGCTTGGGAGTTGAAAGTAGTGATGTTTCAGCTGCAATTATTGCCTCTCTTTATCCAGGTTCACCCGCTATTAAGTCGGGGCTTCGAGCAGGCGACATTATTGTGAAGATTAATGGAGTTTCCATGAGTGTGTTTCAAGATGTTACATCATATATTAGCGATTTTTATGCTGGTGAGAAAGTAAATGTAGAAGTTTTAAGGGGTAATGTCAAAAAAAATATTGAAATTATTCTTGCTGTTAGACCTAAGGATAAAGAACTTTCTTCTTCAAAAATGCTTCCAGGCTTTGTTGTTTATCCATTAGTTGAGGATATTAAAGCTCAGCTTAATTTAAGAAATTGGATTAAAGGTGTTGTTGTTGATTATATTGATAAAAATTTAGCATCAAGTATTAAGATGAAATCAGGAGATGTAATTCTTTCTGTAAATTCAAAAAATGTTTCTAATTTAAGAGAATTTTATGATGCTCTTGAGATTGGAAAAAATACTTATAAAATTTTAAGAGGAAACGATTCTTTTAAAGTTTCGTTTTAGTAAATTTTAGTTTTGGGTTAAGAGTTGATCTTAGCCCTTTTTTGTTTTATGCATAATTTGTTAAACTTTGTTTTAGATTGTAATGTTTTATTTTGTGCAAATATTTATTTGAAAATTAACAAATAAATATTTTAATCAAAATAAAATTTATTGTTATTAGGAAGGAATAAGTTTGGATTATGAAAAAATATGTTTCTTATGAAGAAATAAGAATTAATGGGTTTAAGCTTGCTTATAAAATTTATAAAGATGGTTTTATTCCAGATATTATGTATGTCTCTTTGAGAGGGGGGGCCTATCTTGGTAATATTATTAGCGAATTTTTTAAATTTGTAAAAGTAGATAAGCCTCTTTTATATGCGGCTGTTGTTGCTAGATCTTATGATATTTTTAATGAGCAAAAAAAGATAATGATAGATGGTTGGACTTATGATCCAAAATATTTAAGGGCAGGCGATAAAGTTTTATTTGTTGATGATATTTTTGATACGGGTCGTACTATTGTTTATTTAAGAGGTGAAGTTTTAAAAAAGGGTATAGAGAGTAAAAATGTTAAAATAGCAGTTTATGATTATAAGGATCATGGATTTGTAGATTATATTCCTGATTATTATGTTAATAAATATTCTAGCCAAGAAGAATTAAATACTTGGATTCATTATGGGAATCATGAGCTGATAGGATTAAATGAAAGTGAATATAAGAATAGTTTCGAATATATAGATGATGAGTTTAATGAGGTTTTAAAATTTTTAGCAAAAAATAAATCTTAATTATTGTCCTCTATATATTCTATTAAAGTGTATCCTTTTGTTTTTAACATTTTAATTATTATTCCTAGGTTATCCTTTAATATTGGGCCGATTAGTGCATGAGTTTTTTCAGTTTTAACTGGAAATTTGTTAGTATTTTTAATTACCTCAAAGCTATCATTTTTATAGCTGGGGTAAACTTTGACATAACGATTTGTTGTATAATTTTCATTATTTGTAGTTTTTTGATTGATGTTATTGTTTAAATTCCTGTTAGGGTAATTAATTTTTTTTGATTTTTGTATGTATATATTGAAATTTATATTTTTTTTACCGTTTGTATCTTTAAAAATCGATTCTTTTTGGGGCTTTTTGGGGTTTGAGTTTGGATCGTAAGTCTTAGATTTTTTTTTTATTTTTGTTTCTACGTTTGAAAATAATTCTAATTTATTGTTTAATCTTTCATCTTTTACTGGAAATATTCTTGTTGCAAAAAGAAAGAGTAGTATTAATTTGCAGAGTTTTGTTAATCTCATTTCCTTGTTTCCTTTTTTTGATTAAAAATAAAGATTTTTAGGAGTCCTTGGGAATGGTATTGAATCTCTTATATTAGAGATTCCTGTTGAGTATTGCACCAATCTTTCAAGTCCAAGTCCAAAGCCAGAATGAGGAGTAGAGCCAAACCTTCTTAGATCAAGATACCAGTTTAGATGCTCAATGTTTAGGTTTAATTCTTTTATTCTATTTTCTAATTTTTGCAAGTTATCTTCTCTTTCGCTTCCTCCTATAATCTCTCCAATTCTTGGAACAAGTATGTCCATTCCTTTGACAGTTTTATTGTCTTTGTTTATTTTCATGTAAAATGCTTTGAAATTTTTTGGATAATCAATAACCACCACTGGTTTTTTAAAAGTCTCTTCTGTTAAGTATCTCTCGTGATCTGTTTGCAAATCTATTCCCCAGTAAGGTTTTATTTCAAAATTTTTTTTTGAGTTTTCAAGAATTTCAATTGCTTTAGTATAGGTAATAACCTCAAAATTTGAATTTATTACGTTTTCTAGTTTTTTAATTAAACCTTTTTCAATGTAATTTTCTAAAAAATCCATATCTTGTGAGCATTCGTTTAAAATTGAACTTAAAATATATTTTAAAAGATCTTCTGCTAGGATAATATTGTCGTTGAGTTTGTAAAAAGCCATTTCTGGTTCTATCATCCAAAATTCTGAAGCGTGGCGCGTGGTGTTGGAATTTTCTGCTCGAAATGTAGGGCCGAATGTATATATTTTAGATAAAGCCATTGCATATGCCTCCCCGTGCAATTGGCCGGTGACGGTGAGAAAAGCTTCTTTCCCAAAAAAATCGTCTTTAAAATCAATATTGTTAAGTGCATTGTTTGGTTTATTAAATTTTAGCGTGGAAACTCTAAACATTTCTCCAGCACCTTCCCCATCATTCGACGTAATTATTGGTGTATTAATATAAAAAAACCCATTTTTTTGGAAATATTCATGAATTTTGTATGAAATTTTATTTCTTACTCTAGCAATAGCTCCAAATGTATTGGTTCGTATTCTTAAATGAGGTATTTCTCTTAAAAATTCAAAAGTATGTCTTTTTTTTTGTAATGGGTAAGTTTTTGGATCTGTTTCTCCAATTACATTAAAACTATATGTTTTTATTTCATAATTTTGTCCTTTTGCAGGACTTTCTACTAATAGGCCCGTTAACGATATACTTGCTCCTGTTGTTAGTTTTTTTAGTTCTTTTTCACCAAATTGATTTTCTTCTTCGTTTATTACAGCTTGAATTCCTTTAAGCGTTGAGCCATCATTAATTTCTATAAATCCAATCTTGCCATTACTTCTTGCAGTTCTAATCCAACCGTTTATTGTAACATTGCTGTTTAAAATTGGATTTTCTAAAATATCTTTAATGCTTGTAAACATTTTATTCATCACCCTAAATACTTATTAATATTGTTAAATCAATTTTATTATAGCTTAAAACTTTTTTTTAAAAAAACATTCAACAATTTTTATTATTTAAATTCTTGAAATTAGCTTTATTAATATTTATACTTTACTTTTTAGGGGTGATTATTATTTTGTAATGAAAAATTTCAAAGAAGTAATAATTGTTTTTGATTCAGGAATAGGGGGACTTTCTTATTTTAAATATATTAAAAGTAAAATAGAAGGATACCAATATATTTATGTTGCCGATAATAAAAATTTTCCTTATGGAGAAAAGAGTTCAGAATATCTTTTAGAAGCAGTTTTGTTTTTAATTGAGAAGCTTAAAAAGATCTATAATATTATCGCATTAGTTTTAGCTTGCAATACAATTTCTGTTAGTGTATACAATAAATTAAATTTTGTTTTTCCGGTAGTCTATACTTTACCGGATGTGAGTTCAATTTCAGATCTTGCTTTAAAAAAAGTTCTTTTGATTGCAACAAATACTACCCTTGAAAGCAAATTTGTTAAGGATCAAGTGAGTATGCATGATGACTTGATTGTAAAAGCCGCTGGAGAGCTTGTTAATTTTGTTGAATATGGGGAAAGGTGTAGAAAAGATGCTCTTAGATGCTTGGAAGCTTTAAAATTTGAAGTTGTAAACACCGGTAGAGAAATTGTTTTTCTTGGATGTACGCATTATTTGCATCTTAAGGCAATGATAGAAGATTTTTTAAAAATTCCTGTTTATGAGAATCGCGAATTAGTGGTGCAAGACCTTATTAGATCAATGAATTTTTTTGAATATAAAGAGAATCATCATAAAAATGATATTGACTTTGTAGATGAGTTTTATTTAACTAGAAACGAAAATTTGACCTTTTATCAAAATTTTTGCAAAAAATATAATCTCCACTTTAAAGGAATGATAGTTTGAATTATCTTGAATTTGAAGTTATTTGGGGAGTTAATAATATATATTCTGTTTTAGAACTTAGCAGTAAGTTAATTTATGAAGGAATTTTTAAGGGGAAGGTATTAGAAACAGGCTGTAAGGAGTATAGCCCTTTAGTTCCAGGGGATGTAGTTTTAGGGTATATTTATGGTTCTCGTAAGGTGTATATTGATAAGCGAGTAAACAGGAAAAATATTCTTTGGCGTTATAACAGGAAAGCAGATCTTAGGCAGACAATTGTTTCTAATGTTGATAATGTTTTAATTGTAAATTCTGCTAACTTTCCTGAGATGAAAAATTTTTTTATTGACAGAGTTCTTGTTATTGCAGAAGAGCAAAATATTATTCCTGTTATTGTGATTAATAAAATTGACAAAGGAATAAGCCAAAGGGTTGAAGAATTTTCTGAAATTTATAAAAATCTAGGATACAAAGTTTTGAAAACCTCTGTTAAAACTTTTGAGGGTATTAAAGAAGTAAAAGAGGTCTTGAGAAATTCAAGAACTTCTTTTATTGGCCAGTCTGGTGTTGGTAAATCTTCTTTAATAAATTTGATTGATTCAAAAGCTTCTCAATCAGTAAATGAAATTTCACATAAGTATTCTAGAGGAAAACATACTACCGTTTATTCAATATCATTTCATTCTGAGAGTGGGATAATAGTTGATACTCCCGGAATAAAAGAGTTTGGAATTGAAACATTGCCTTTTGAAAATCTTAAGTATTATTTTAAAGAGTTTGAAAATTTTGCTAGTTTTTGTAAATATAAATCTTGCTTACATGTTAGTGAACCTTGTTGTTCTGTTACAAGTGCTTTGGGTAATGGTATTTCTAAGCTTAGGTACGAAAGTTATTTAAAGATTTTATCAGAGCTTAAAAATTATAAAAATTATGCAAGATAAATATTTAAAAAATATTGACTTTTATGAAATTTTATCTTTAGTATCTGAATACGTTTCTAATCCGGACACTGTTGGTTTACTAAATAATCAAAAAATATTAAAAACAAGAGAAAGTTTAGAGAAAATGTTTTTCTTAGTGAACCTCATTAGAATGCTTTTTGAGAGTTGTAAAGGATATCCAAATTCTTTTATAAATAGCTTGGAATATCCCATTTCATTATTGTCAAAAGAAAATTCAAGAGTTTCTATTGAAAATTTGAGAGATATTGCGGGGTTTTTAGATGAGGTTTTGAGAATAAATTTATTTTTGCATAAAAATAGTGATATCAAGCATCTTGATGTTCAAATTTTATCTGATTTATTATTTTTAAGTCCAGAGCTAAAAAATTTGCTTAGTGAATTGAAAGAATATATAGATTTTGATGCTCTTGAATTGAAAAGTGGCGTTGTAAAAGAATATGATTCGGTTGAATTTGAAATTAAGAATTTAAATAGACGAGTTGAAAAGCAGATAAAAAGAATAATTAGTTTGAATATAGAATATTTGGCTTCTAATTTTGTTTATTATAAGTCGAATAAACATACCCTTGCTCTTAAGTCTAATTTTAAAGGTAAAATTAAGGGCAATATTATTTCTATTTCGTCATCAGGTGAAACCTTTTATATTGAACCAAATGATATTGTAAATGATAATAATAGGTTAAATTATTTGAATTTAGAAAAAAAAAGAATAATTCTAAAAATTTTACAGGATCTTTCTAGTAAAGTTCATAGCAACATTGTTCTTTTAGATAATCTTTATAATAATTTTTTGTATTATGATTCTTTAAAAGCACGAGCGATTTATGGAATCAAAACTAAAGGGATATTTCCTGAGATTTCAAATGTATTAAATATTTTTGATGCTCATCACCCTTTATTAAAGGATCCAAGGGCAATAACTTTTACTCCTGCTGAAAGTCGTGTTGTAATTATCACTGGGCCCAATGCTGGTGGAAAAACGGTAGCTTTAAAGACAATTGGGTTACTTAGTGCAATGTTTCAATTTGGGATTCCTATTGTTGTTGGTGAGTCTAGCACTTTTAAAATTTTTGATAACATTTTTATTGACATTGGTGATGAGCAATCAATTTCTAATTCTCTTTCAACTTTTTCAAGCCATATGAGCAATATTTCCTATATTTTAAAACATACTACAAAAAATAGCCTTGTAATATTTGATGAATTTTGCTCAGGAACAGACATTGATCAGGGGCAGGCGCTTGCTATTTCAATTCTTGAATATTTAATTAATATTAATTCTTATGTTTTAATATCAACTCATTATAATGCTCTTAAATATTTTGCATATACCCATGATGGTGTTATTAATGCTTCTGTGCGCATGGATTTAGAGACAATGCAGCCCAATTATGATTTAATTTTTTCCATTCCTGGTGAAAGCTATGCTTTTAATGTTGCTAGTAAGGTTTTGATTGACAATAGCATAGTAATTCGTGCTAATGAAATTTATTCATCTCAAAAAACAGAAGTTAATGAAATTTTAGAAAGATTAATAGAGAAAGAGAAAGATTTGCTTGCAATTAAAGAAAGCATGAATGAGAAATTAATTCAAATAGAATTGCAAGAAAAAGAAATAGAAAATATGTATCAAAATCTTTTATTAAAAGAAAAAAATATTGAAATAGAGCTTTTGAATGAACATAATGAATTTTTAAAAAATTCAAGAAAAGTTTTGGAAAATTTAGTTAGAGAAATAAAAGAAGGTAATATTGATGTTTCAAAAAATAAAGCTTTTATATCAGATTTGGAGAAAAATGTAGCCCTCAAGTTAAATAAAGTAGATTCTCTTAACAGTAAGAGAAATATGGCAGTAGATTTTAAAATAGGAGACAGAGTTAGAATAGTTAATTCTAATGCAAAAGGAAAAATAGTTGGGATTTCTAAAAAGAAGATTACTGTTAGTGTAGGTGCTTTTAATGTTAGCGTTTCTAGTTCAGAGATATCTTTGGAAAACTTTACAGAACAGAAAAAAGAGAGCGGTAAAAATTTTGGCTTCTCAATTGATTATGATAAGGAAAGCCCGTTAAGTTTTACCGTTGATATTAGAGGTATGAGAACTGTTGCTGCTCTAGACTTTTTGAATAAGAAAATAGATAATATTATATTAAATGGCATTAATAAATTTGAGATCATTCATGGAAAGGGGGAGGGTCATCTTATGAGGGAAGTTCACAACTTGTTAAAAGAGTTGAAGTTTGTTAAAAAATATTATTTTGCTCATCCTAGTGATGGAGGGGCTGGAAAAACTATAGTTGAGATTTAATTTAAGTGAATATATCAAAATTTAATGAATTTGAAAATGTATTGTTTCACATTTGTCTTGATGTTGATTTTGTGCTTGAAGATGAATTTGGCAATTCGTATGATATTCATCCCAATAGACCTTTTAGAGGTAAGGCTGCAAATGGTTTATTGGATGGTCTTTTTAGTGTTACAACAACTTTTACATCAGGCTATGGATCTAAGTTTGGAAGAGGTTATTTGATTATTATTGAGATATTAACTTTAAATTTTGTTGATGGTGAATTTTGGGATAAGATAAATAGAAGAGGTATTGAAATCTTTAGAGAGGGCCTTAAAAATAAATTTCCAAGCAAAAATCTCGATATAGTGCTTGATGGTAATGTTTATAAAATTATTGGACCATTTTTTTAATGGTTGTATTATTTCTAATAATTGAGAATAAATATATTTTTTTAAAGAAGTGTGTGCTAATTTGATATGTCTTATTAATATTATTAAATTTTTGGTATTAAAAATTTATTGCATGCTTTTTAAAGGTTTTGTTTACTAATAAGTATTAAGTTATTATTTTTATGTTGTATGACAAGGAGTTTTAATGCAATTTGAAGTAAAGGATCTGATAAATAAAATTAAAAAAGATGGTCTTGAAGAAGCCGAGAGAGTATCTAATGATATTATTTTGAAGGCTAAAAAAGAGGCAGAAGAAATAGTTGCTAAAGCAGAAGAAGCTGCCAGAGTGTTAAAGGCAAAATCACAAAAAGAAATTGATGATTATAAATGTCATGCTCTTGAAGCTTCTAGGCAAGCAATCAGAGACTTAATTATTGGCGTTGAGAAGAATCTTAAATCTCTTTTTGAAAATACTTTAAAAGATAATGTGGCAGAAGTTTTTAGTAATAATAATTTCTTAGCAGAGCTTATAATTAAAATAACGGATTCTTGGCTTAAGGAAGAAAAATTAGTTTTTCAATTAAATGAATCTGATTTTTCTAGCTTAGAGCAGATATTAAGACTAAAACTTGGAAATAAGCTTAAAGAAGGGATAGAAATTAAGCCTTTCAAAGGCATAAACAAAGGTTTTAAGATTCAAAAAAAGAATATTGGTTTGCATTATGATTTTTCAGTGGAAACTATTGCAGACATTCTTTTTGATTATCTTAATCCAAGATTTAAGGAAGTTATAAAAGTGGTCTAGGAGACTTTTGTGTTGGATTCATATTATTATGTTTTATCTTCTTTGCCTTATATTGATTTAAGATCTTTAAAAGATTATAACGTTTCAGATTTTTTAAGTAATGTCGAAATTTCTTTAAGCAAAAAAGACTTCAATTTTTTAAAAGGGTTGCTAGAATTTAAGGTAGATAAGGGTAAATCAAGAGCCGTTGATCTTTTTATTGATTTTGAAGATACAATAAGATATACACTTGCAGCTTTAAGGGCAGAAAAGTTGGGGTTATCTAAGGATATTTATTTGGAATCTTCTTATTTCTCGAATTATTATCTGAATATTTTGAGAAATATTTGCTTGAAAGAAAATTCTTTTGAAATAGAATTAGGTTTTGACCTTCTTAAGTGGCAATTTTTGACTGATCTTGAAGTTGGGCATGAATTTGATTTTGAGAAAGTAATAATTTACTTTTTGAAGTTAAGGTTATTTTTAAGGCATAATTTATTTAAAGAAAAATTGGGTATTCAAAATTTTGACTATATTTGTCAAAATTTAATTGATAAAACCAATCAAAAAGTTTAGAAAAGGAATTTTATGAAGACAAAAGGAAAAGTCGTTGGAGTGAATGGAAATTTGCTTACTATTGAAGTAGAAGGTTCAGTTTCTATGAATGAAGTTTTATTTGTAAAAACCGCTGGTAGAAATTTAAAAGCAGAAGTAATTCGTATTAGAGGCAATGAAGTTGATGCACAAGTTTTTGAATTAACAAAAGGGATATCTGTTGGAGATGAAGTTGAATTTACAGATAAGCTCTTAACAGTTGAATTGGGACCAGGTCTTTTAACCCAAGTGTATGATGGACTTCAAAATCCTTTGCCTGAACTGGCTATTCAATGTGGATTTTTTTTAGAAAGGGGGGTATATTTAAGGCCCTTGAATAAAAATAAAAAATGGAATTTTAAAAAAACCTCCAAAGTTGGAGACATTGTTATTGCAGGAGATTTTTTGGGTTTTGTAATTGAAGGAACTGTCCACCACCAAATAATGATTCCATTTTATAAAAGAGATTCTTATAAAATTGTGGAAATTGTAAGTGATGGTGATTATTCGATTGATGATCAAATTGCTGTAATTGAAGATGATTCTGGCATGAGGCATAATATTACAATGTCTTTTCATTGGCCTGTTAAAATTCCTATTACTAATTACAAGGAGAGACTTATTCCTAGTGAGCCTATGTTGACTCAAACTAGAATTATAGATACATTTTTCCCAGTTGCTAAAGGGGGAACTTTTTGCATTCCAGGTCCTTTTGGCGCTGGAAAAACGGTTCTTCAGCAGGTTACAAGTCGAAATGCTGATGTTGATGTAGTGATTATTGCAGCTTGTGGTGAACGAGCAGGAGAAGTGGTAGAAACTCTTAAAGAGTTTCCCGAGTTGACAGATCCAAAAACAGGTAAATCTTTAATGGATAGGACTTGTATTATTTGCAATACATCCTCAATGCCAGTTGCAGCTAGAGAAGCCTCTGTTTATACCGCTATTACTATTGGCGAGTATTATAGGCAGATGGGCCTTGATATTCTTCTTTTGGCAGATTCAACTTCAAGGTGGGCTCAAGCTATGAGAGAAATGTCTGGTCGTCTTGAAGAAATTCCTGGTGAGGAGGCTTTTCCAGCTTATCTTGAATCTGTTATTGCTTCCTTTTACGAAAGGGCAGGCATTGTAGTTCTTAATAATGGTGATATTGGATCTGTAACAGTTGGTGGTTCTGTAAGCCCTGCTGGTGGTAATTTTGAAGAGCCAGTTACTCAAGCAACATTAAAGGTTGTAGGAGCATTTCATGGACTTACAAGGGAAAGGTCTGATGCTAGGAAATTCCCAGCTATTAGCCCTCTTGAATCTTGGAGCAAATATAAAGGCGTTATTGATCCTAAAAAGACAGAATATGCAAGATCTTTTTTGGTAAAAGGTAACGAAATTAATCAAATGATGAAAGTTGTTGGGGAAGAAGGCATAAGTAATAGTGATTTTTTAATTTATTTGAAATCTGAACTACTTGATTCATGCTATTTACAACAAAATTCATTTGATTCTGTTGATGCTGCTGTTAATTCAGAGCGTCAAAATTATATGTTTGATATAGTATATAATATTCTTAAAACCGATTTTGAGTTTTCTGATAAGCTTCAAGCGAGAGATTTTATAAATGAATTAAGACAAAATTTATTAGACATGAATCTTTCTTATTTTAAAGATTCTAAGTTTAATAAATTGGAGCTTGCTTTGAGTGAGTTGGTAAATTTTAAAAAGGTAATTTAGGAGGTTTGGAGAAATATATATATGAAAAGAGTCTATAGTAAAATAGAGGCTATAGCAGGCAATGTAATAACTGTTACAGCTCAAGGTATTAAGTACGGTGAGCTTGCTATTGTGAAAGCAAAAGATACAAGTTCTCTAGCCGAAGTAATTAAACTTGATCGAGAAAAAGTTTCTCTTCAAGTTTATGGTGGTACAAGAGGTGTTTCCACGTCAGATGAGATAAAGTTTTTAGGGCATTCAATGCAAGTTTCATTTTCTGACAATTTGTTGGGTAGAATTTTTGATGGTTCTGGAAATCCTAGAGATGGAGGGCCTTCTCTTGATGATAGTTTAATTGAAATTGGGGGACCTTCTGCAAATCCTACAAAACGCATTGTTCCTAGAAATATGATAAGGACAGGCCTTCCAATGATAGATGTTTTTAACACTCTTGTTGAATCTCAAAAATTACCAATCTTTTCTGTTTCTGGCGAGCCTTATAATGAGCTTCTTGTGAGAATTGCACTTCAAGCAGAGGTTGATTTGATAATTCTTGGTGGAATGGGACTAAAGCATGATGATTATTTAACTTTTAAAGATTCTTTAGAAAAAGGAGGTGCGTTAAGTAGAGCAATTTTTTTTGTTCATACTGCTAATGATTCTGTTGTTGAATCTTTAACTGTTCCTGATATTTCGCTTTCTGTTGCTGAAAAGTTTGCTCTGAAGGGTAAAAAAGTTTTAGTTCTTCTTACAGACATGACAAATTTTGCTGATGCAATGAAAGAAATATCTATTACGATGGAACAAGTGCCTTCTAACAGAGGTTATCCTGGAGATTTATATTCTCAGCTTGCATATCGTTATGAGAAAGCTATTGATTTTGAAGGTGCAGGATCTATTACAATACTTACGGTTACAACTATGCCGGGTGACGATGTTACTCATCCTGTTCCTGATAATACTGGGTATATCACAGAAGGTCAGTACTATTTAAAGGGTGGCAGAATAGAACCTTTTGGATCGCTTTCAAGACTTAAGCAAATGGTAAATAGTAAGACTAGAGACGACCACAGGACTATAATGGACTCAATGATTAAACTTTATGCATCTTCAAAAGAGTCTGTAGAAAAGAAGGCTATGGGATTTAATATGACCAAGTGGGATGAAAAATTGCTTAAGTATAGTAACATGTTTGAAAGCAAGATGATGGATTTATCTGTTAATATTCCCTTAGAAGAGGCTTTAGATTTAGGTTGGGACATTCTTGCTAGTTGTTTTAGTCCAAAAGAAACGGGAATAAAAACAGACCTTATTGAAAAATATTGGCCTAAGAAAGAGACCTATTGATTATGCCTAAAATTAAATTGACCAAAAATGATCTTAAAAAGCAAAAAGATGAACTTAAAATGTTTAAAAGATATTTGCCTACTTTGCAGCTTAAGAAACAACAGCTTTATATGGAAATTGTTAGAATTGAGAATTCTTACAGAATTAAAAATCTTGAGCAACAAAAACTTAAGGAGAGTATTTCTAATTGGATTTCTCTTTTTAGCGAAAAATTTCCTTTTGAAAGTTGGATTCAGGTAAAAACAGTGGTCAAAAAGTCTGTAAATATTGCAGGGGTTGCAATTCCTATATTTGATTATATTGAATATGAAAATATAAGGCACGACTTGCTTTTTACGCCTTATTGGGTAGATAAGGGGATTGAAATTCTCAAAATTGCAATTCAAATTGATGTAGAGCTTAAAATTTTAAAAAAACAGATTGATTTGCTTTTAAAAGAGTTTCGAGTAACATCTCAGAGAGTTAATTTATTTGAGAAAGTTATGATACCAACAGCTAAGGCTAATATAAAAAAAATTAATGTGTATCTTGGAGATCAACAAACCGCAGCTGTTGTAAGAGGTAAAATTGCTAAGTCTAGTTTGATAAAAAAAAAATAGGAACAAGCTTATGATTGTAAAAATGAAAAAAGTTTTACTTTTAACTTTATCAAAATATAAAAAAGAATCATTAGAGATTTTAAGAGATTTTGGAGCAGTTCATATTAATTCTTGCAATAAAAATTCAGATTCTTTAAAAAAAAGCATTGATAATCGGCGAATTTTAATACAAGCTCTTTCGTTACTCAGAGAAGATGGAGGCGTTAAGGCTTTGAAATCTTCTAATGGAAATTTTTTAGATATTGCAAAAAGCATAGTCAATTTGGGCAATGAGATCAAAGAATTTCAAGATATTAAACGATCTTTACTACATGAAAAGAATTTGATTTCCGTTTGGGGAAATTTTTCTTTAGAGTATATTGATAAATTGAAAGAATCTAACATTTATATTAACTTTTTTAAAATCCAAAAAAGTGAATATAAAAATTTATTAAGAGACCCCAATGTTAATGTATTTTTGATTAAAAATGTAAAAAATACTTCTTATTTTGTGAGTGTTGGTGAGTTTGAGCAAAAAATTGAAATTGCTGATGAGTTTAAGTTTAATTTTGATCTTGATTATATTAATAATAAATTAAAGGTTGTTGATGAGATTTTAGATCAAAAATTGACCCAAATTTCTCTTTTTAATAAATATATTGATATTTTAAGAGATGAGATAAAAAATTACGATCAAATCGTAGAGTTTGAGCAAGTTTTAGCTGATATGCAAACTGATTTTGAAGATTTTTCGTATATTACGGGGTTTGTTCCAGCTGAAAGTCAAGAATCTCTTAAAACTTCAGTTTTAAAAGCAGGTTTTGCAGTTCAATTTGCAGATCCTGAAGAAAATGATATTATTCCAACCTATATAAAAAGAAAAGGAATTGCCAATTTAGCTGCGCCTATTTTTAATATTTTAGAGACAATTCCTGGATATAAAGAAAGGGATATAAGTTTTATTTTTATGTTATTTTTCTTTGTGTTTTTTGGGATGATAATAGGTGATGCGGCTTATGGAGTGATATTTTTTTTGATAGGAATTCTTTTTAGCTTGAGTTTCATTCTTAAAGGCAAGCCTTTAACTCCAGTTCATGGGTTAATATTTTATCTTAGTGTATCATCGATACTTTATGGCTCTATGACTGGAACTTGGTTTGGTAGTCCTTTAATTCTTGAAATGTTTCCTATTTTGAATTCATTTAAAGTTAGTTATTTGACAGATAAAAATAGTGTTCAAAATATTATCTTTATTTGCTTTTCAATAGGAGTTTTGCAAATTTCATTAGCCCATGCTTGGAATTTTTTCAGACAAGTAAAAGAAAAGCCCCATATTCATTCAATTGCGCAGATTGGTTGGCTCATAGGTATAGTTGGCCTTTATTACCTTGTTTTGAATTTAATACTTAGCCAATCTCGATTTCCTATGTATAATGCTGTTTATAACGCAATATATTTTGGCGTTGCACTTGTGTTTGTTTTTGGCAAGCAAGATGGTTCAAATTTTTTCAAGTGTATATTGAAAAGTTTTGGGGGCATTATAGAGCAGTTTTTAACTACTGTGTCGGGATTTGCAGATATAATATCTTATATTAGACTTTTTGCAGTTGGACTTGCAGGGCTTTCAATCTCAGCAAGTTTTAATGCTATGTCAATGCCTTTGTTAAAATCTTCTAATATTGGTCTTATAGTAGTTGGAATTATTGTTATTCTTTTGGGGCATGTTTTAAATATAATGTTATCTTTACTTTCAGTAATTGTTCATGGAGTAAGGCTTAATATGCTTGAATTTTCAAACCATTTAGGGCAAGAATGGAGTGGATATGCTTATAAGCCTTTTAGAAAAATAAAAAAATAAATAAAAAGGAGTACTTATGGATATAGGTTTAATAGGAGTTAATTCAGCTTTAACAATCTCAGCAATAGGTTCCGCGTTGGGTATGGGAGCAGCGGGCAGTGCTGCTATTGGAGCATGGAAGAGATGCTATATGCAAGGAAAGCCAGCACCATTTTTATTGATTGTTTTTGTTTCAGCACCATTGACTCAAATAATATATGGATATATTTTAATGAACACGTTATATGAGGTAATGATGCAGACAAATCCATGGTTGTTACTTGGAGCTGGTCTTGGCGGTGGGTTTGCGATTGCTGTTTCTGGATTTGCTCAAGGTAAAGCGGCAGCAGGCGCTTGTGATGCTTTTTCTGAGACCGGAAAAGGATTTGCTACATACCTGTTAGTTTTAGGATTAATAGAATCTGTTGCTCTTTTTGTAATGGTATTTTTAATGATATTCAAGTTTGTTTAATTTTGATTATTATTATTTTTAATATTAAGTTTTCTCGTAATTTATGAGTTAATTTAATATATTTATTATTATGAGAAATTGGGTTTTATTGTTTTTTGCTCTGCCTTTTTCTATTTCTTTGAATTCTTCAAGTAATAAAAATTTTCCGTATTGGATTTTACTTGAAAAAGGTAGGCAATTTCTTTATTCTAAATCTGAGTTTAGCAAGTCTAATATTACGAATGCTATTAATTATTTGCAGGAAGCTTTGCTTAGAAAAGGTGTTTATCCTGAAGCCAGTTATTATTTGTCAGTAGCTTATGGTATGTCTGGCAATGCTGTTCTTGAGAAATTAAACCTTTACAAGTCTTTTGAAGACAAAGATTATTTACTAGATGGATCTTTTGAAAAAAAAATACTTTTTTCTTTAGCCAAAATGGCCGAACTTGAGAATAATTATGTTGATACGATTGATTATTTAAACGAAATATTAAATAAGTTTTCAACTAAAAAAGATTATTATAGTTATCATGATTATGCTCAAAGCGAAAATAGTACATCAAACAATAAATTTAATGTTTCATTTTATTTGACTTCTTATTTAAAACAAGTAAGAGGAGCTTTTGGTATTGATTTTACCTTTAATCTTTACAGATTTAAGAACTACAATGTTATTGATACGCATCAGTTATTGTCAAAAGTTTATTTGCGCTTGAAGGCTTATGAACTTTCAATTACTCATGGGCTTATAGCCGCAGTAGGGATTTTAACAAGAATGTATAATTATGTTTGTTATTATGAACCTATGTATCAGTTTAAAAATTTAAGGTCTTTTGTTCAAAAAATTAATGAGTATAAGTCAATAAAGAATGCTTTTGAATCTACAGATTTTTGGGAAATAGTTTACAATATTGCTGTTGCTACTTATGCATATTCTAATGGCAATTATAGATTTAGAGCAATAGATACTTGGAAATTAATAGTGGATCTTGCACCAAGGTTTTCTCCTTATATTACGAAATCAAGAAGTCAAATTAAGGATTTTGTATTTAAAAAAAGGTAAATTTTTAAATCTTGATTTATGGTTTAGGGGGAGCAAGTATTAGTATTCGTAAGAAAAATTTTTGCATTATTGCACACATTGATCATGGTAAGTCGACATTAGCCGATCGATTTATTCAAAAGGCTAAAATAATATCTGATCGTGATTTTAAAAGTCAAATGCTTGACAGTATGGAGATTGAGCGAGAAAGAGGAATTACAATAAAAAGCCAGGCAGTAACAATTACTTATAAAAGTAATGATGGTGATATTTATGAGTTAAATTTTGTGGATACTCCAGGCCATGTTGATTTTTCTTATGAAGTATCAAGAGCAATTTCATCTTGTGAGGGTGCCCTTTTATTAATTGATGCAAGCCAGGGAATACAAGCTCAGACAGTTTCTAATTTTTATATGGCTTTTGAGCACGATTTAGAAATTATTCCTGTTATTAATAAGATAGATCTTCCAAATGCTAATATTGACTTTGTAAAAAAGCAAATAAAAAATGATTTGGGGTTAAATGAAGAAATTGCTATTTTGATTTCTGCTAAAAATGGAATAGGAATTGATGATTTGCTTGAAGCTATTTGTAAGTATGTGCCATCCCCTAAAGGAAGTATTAAAGATCCATTAAGAGCATTAATTTTTGATTCTCATTATGATTCTTATAGAGGGGTTGTTGTTCACTTTAGGATTTTCGAAGGACAAATCAAGACAGGTGATAAGATTAAGTTAATGCATACTAATAGCGAGTATGTAATTGAGGAGATTGGAGTTTTTAAGATATTGCTTGAAAGAAAAGATAGGTTAGAAGCAGGGGATGTCGGATATTTTATTGCAGGAATAAAAAATATATCAGATGTGAAGATTGGCGATACAGTAACTCTTTGTGATTGTCCTGCATTATTCCCTCTTGAGGGATTTAAAGAAGTTAAGCCTGTAGTGTTTTCTTCAGTGTATCCTGTTGATGCTAATCAATACGATGATCTTTTAAAGGCAATGGATAGAT
Organism: [Borrelia] tanukii; assembly: GCF_030436345.1. Taxonomy (GTDB): domain Bacteria; phylum Spirochaetota; class Spirochaetia; order Borreliales; family Borreliaceae; genus Borreliella; species Borreliella tanukii. Next base: position 84,687 of record NZ_CP124038.1, on the reverse strand, counting down.
TAAAGCTTAATGATGCATCTTTAATATTTGAAAAAGATTCATCAGCGGCTCTTGGGCATGGTTTTAAGTGTGGATTTCTTGGTCTTTTGCATTTAGAGGTTATTCAAGAGCGTATTGAGCGTGAATTTGATTTAAATGTGATATTGACTTCTCCTTCTGTTAGATACAAAATAATTTCTAAAAAGGGAGAATCTTATTTTATTGAAAGTCCTGAACAATTTCCCGGAAATGAAGCTATTGAAAGTGTTCTTGAACCTTATATTAGAGCCAATATTATTGTTCCTACAGAATTTTTAGGAAATATTATGAGTGTGTGTCTGTTGAAAAGAGGAGTGCAGACAAACTTAATTTATCTTGATACTAAGCGTGTTGAGCTTATTTATAAAATGCCTCTTTCTGAAATCCTTTTTGATTTTTATGATAAGATTAAATCTGTGAGTCGTGGATATGCTTCTTTTGATTATGAACTTTTAGATTATGAGTATACAGATTTAGTAAGATTAGATATATTGGTCAATGGGGATAGGGTTGATGCACTTTCTCAATTGGTTTTTAAAGATAGTGCAAGAACTAAGGCTATTGGGATTTGTAAAAAGTTGAAAGATGAAATAGCAAGACAACAATTTAAAATAGCCATTCAAGGTGCTATTGGCTCTAATGTTATTGCTAGAGAGACAATTTCTCCTGTTAGAAAAGATGTTACTGCTAAGTGTTATGGTGGTGATATTACTCGTAAGCGAAAACTTTTGGAAAAGCAGAAAGAAGGTAAAAAGCGAATGAAGATGGTAGGGAATGTTGAGATTCCGCAAAGTGCTTTTCTTGCGGTTTTGAAATCTAATGATAATTAAATGTATTTTTAATTTTTGAAAGTATTTTATTGGCAAAGCCCTTAGAAATGCGATAAAATATTTTTATCATTGTTTATTTAAAATTAGTTGTATGTAGTTTAAATTTATATGGAGTTATTATGCTTAAGTCTAATAAAGTTGTTCTTATTGGAGCTGGTGGGGTGGGTTCAAGCTTTGCTTATGCTTTGACAATAGACAATTCGCTTGTACATGAACTTGTAATTATTGATGTTAATGAAAATAAAGCAAAAGGTGAGGTCATGGACCTTAATCATGGCCAAATGTTTTTAAAGAAGAATATTAATGTATCGTTTGGGACTTACAAAGATTGTGTTAACGCAGATATTGTTGTAATTACAGCAGGACTTAATCAAAAGCCTGGTGAAACAAGACTTGATTTGGTTGATAAAAATTCTAAAATTTTTAAAGATATTGTAACTAATGTTGTAGCTAGTGGGTTTGATGGTATTTTTGTTGTTGCAAGTAACCCTGTGGATATTATGACTTATGTTACAATGAAATATTCCAAATTTCCTATTCATAAGGTTATTGGTACTGGTACTATTCTTGATACTTCAAGACTTAGATATTTTTTAAGTGATCGTTTTAATGTTAATACTCAAAATATACATTCATATATTATGGGTGAGCATGGTGATAGTTCTTTTGCTACTTGGGATGAAACAAAAATAGCAATGAAGCCTTTATCAGAATATCTTGCTGAAGGTAAAATAACTGAGTTGGAGCTTGATGAAATTCATAAAAAGGTTGTGAATGCTGCTTATGAGGTAATTAAGTTAAAGGGGGCAACCTATTATGCTATTGGACTTGGTATTAAGAATATTGTAAATGCAATAATTGGAGATCAGAATATTATTTTGCCAATATCTTCTTATATTAATGGTCAGTATGGGGGATTAATTAAAGATATTTATATCGGAGCACCATCTATAGTTTGTAAAGAAGGAGTTAAAGAAGTTTTAAACTTTAAGATAAGCTCTAAAGAGCTTGAGAAGTTTAACAATTCTGCCAATCAGCTTAAGAGCTATATTGATAAAATAGAATTTTAGTTTTAAGACCCCAAATATTTTAGGGGTTTTTATTTTTCAAGCATATTTTCTCCGTTTTTTCTATGTTCAATTGCCTCAAGTAAGGCTTCTCTTGAAATATTTTTTTCTTCTTTTAAATCGGAGATTGTTCTTGCAATTTTTAGTATTGAATGTGTTGCTCTTGAAGATATGTTGAGTTTGTTTAGAATGTAAATTAAATCATTTTTCAAGATTGCACTTAATTCGCAAAATTTTTCAATGTGATCGGAATTAAGATCAGAATTTTTATTTATGTTTGCAAAACTTTCATATCTTATATTTTGAATGTTTCTTGCTTTTATTATTCTTTGTTTTATTTCGCTTGAACTTTCGCTTGTTTCGCTGAGTAATTTTTCATTATTAATTGCTCTTGTTGGAACTCTAATATCAATTCTATCAAGCATTGCAGCTCCAAGTTTTTTCCAATAATTTGAGATTTCTTGTTGTGAGCAAAAACAATCTGTATTTTTTTTGCCAAGATTTCCACAAGGGCAAAGATTCATTGCAAGCATTAGTTGGAAATTGGCGGGGTATTTGAATAATTTGGAACTTGCTCTTGAGATTGAAATTGATTTGTCTTCAATAGGTTCACGTAAAGATTGTAAGATGGATTTTTTAAATTCTAAAGCTTCATCTAGAAATAATATTCCATTGTGGGCAAGAGACACTTCTCCAGGTAAAGGATTTGGACCCCCTCCAATTATTCCTTCTTTACTAGCAGTATGGTGAGGATTTCTAAAAGGTCTTTGTTTTATTATTTTGCTGTCTATTAATTTTCCTGATATTGACCATATTCTATTTGTTTCTATCAGTTCTTTGTTTGTAAGTGGAGGAAGAATAGATTGGGCGCACTTAATACTAAGTGTTTTCCCGCTTCCAGGTGGACCAAATAACATAATGTTATGTCCCCCGGCAATTGCTATTTCAATTGCTCTTTTTGCTCTTTGTTGTCCTTTTATATTTTTAAAGTCATAATCTAAAATATAATCTTGTTCAATTGTTGGTTGTGGTTTAATATTTGTTCTTGGGGGAAGTATATTGTCGTTTAATTGTTCTATTATTTTTATAGTTTCTTTTAAATTTTTAACACCCCAAATATTTAAACCATCTATTAGGCGAGCTTCTTCTAAATTTTCGAAGGGAACTATTGCAAATTTTATTTCCTTTTCTTTGGCAAGAGCAATGGCTGGCAAAACCGCTTTTATTGATCTTATTTTGCCATCTAATTGCAATTCTCCCAATACTAAGATTTCTAAATTTTCATTATTTTTGTTTTCTTGGATTTTAATAATGCTAATAGCAATCGAAAGGTCAAAAGCTGTTCCAAGCTTTTTAATTCCAGCTGGTGCAAGATTTATTAATATTCTATCTTTGGGGAAATGAAAATTTGAATTTTTGATAGCTGATTTTACTCTTTCTCTTGATTCTTTAATTTCGCTTCCAGCAAGCCCCACAATATCAATTCCAGAAATTCCTTTTTTAATATCTATTTCAATCTCAATTAGCTCTCCTTCATATCCGATTGATGAGTGTGAATAGATTTTCATCTAATAGCTCTCCTTAAAGGCTTGTAGTTTTCCAAACTATCTTTTAAAGATTTGTATGGCAATAAAAAACAGTCTTTTCTATTTGTATTTGTGAATGCGTTAAAAATTTTTAAACTTGCGTCAATTTCGTTTAGATTTGTAAAATCGCCGCTTATTACTTTTTGTACCAAGTTTAGGATTTCGGGTTTTAGTTTATTATTGCACAATTTGTTTAAAGCGTTAGCGCTTGCAAGTAAAATCATGCATCCAGATGCATGATGTTTGAAATTAAATTTTCCGTTATTTGCTTCTATTATTTGGAATAAAATTTGATCCCCGCATTTAGATTGATGTTTGAAATTTTGGTTTGTTTCTATTTTGTGTATTATGTAATTATTTACTTTACTAAGCCTTATTAATTTTCTTTTAGTTTCTTCAGTGAGCATAATTTAATTTTATTTTCTTTGATTTATTAAATCAATAATAAAAAATATTATGAAGATTTTTATGAAAGCTCTTTTATTACTTTTTTTAACCCCAATATGAAAATATCAATTTCTTCTTGTGTATTGTAAAAATAAAAGCTAACTCTTAAAAGATGGTTTTTATTTAAATTTTCTGGAAAAAATGCTACATAGGAGCAAGTTTTTCCAGCTCTAGTTGCTATTCCCATTGTATCTAGATAGGTTTCAATATCGTGTGAGTGAATATTTTTTACCGTAAATGATATTATTGAATTTCTTTTAAGATTTGTATTTAGTAAAAATTCGACTTCATCAATCTCTTGTAATTTTTTTACCCCGTATTCGATTAATTGCTGATCATGTTCTAAAATAAAATCCATAGAAATATTATTGATATATTTTATTGCCTCTTTAAGTCCAATAATTCCCGCAATATTTGGGGTTCCTGATTCAAATTTATTAGGAGCATCGAATGATTTAAATTTAATTTTTTTATTTTCTATGAATATTTCTTCTACAGTGTTTCCCCCTAATTTTGAGCTATGAAGCTTTTCAGCCATTTTATTTGAAATGTATAAAATTCCTATTCCTGTTGGAGCAAGCATTTTATGTCCAGAAAATACCAAAAAGTCACAGCCAATTTTTTTAACATCTATTTTTATATGAGGTGCCATTTGTGCAGCATCTACAAAAAGACTTATATTGTATTTTTTTGCTATTTTCCCAATAGATTCCAAATCGTTAATGGTTCCTAAAGTATTATTTATTCCTGAAATACTGATGAGTTTTGTTTTTTCCGTAATAAGTTTTTCAATTTCTTCAGGGGTAATAATTCCCATTTCATTGAATTTAGCAAATTTAATTGTTAGATTAGCTAATTTTGCAAGATTTGCCCATGGCAGTAAATTACTATTATGCTCAAGAGTTGTAAGAATAATTTCATCTTTTTTTTTAAAGTATTTTGAGTAAAAAAATGAGTTTGCGATGGTGTTAATTCCATCTGTAGTGCCAGAGTTAAATATTATATTTTTTGCAGATTCTGCATTAATGAAATTTTTTACAAGTTCTCTTGTTTTTTCTATTGTTATGCTAGATTGAATTGCAAATTTGTGACCGCTTCTATGTACATTTGCGTTGTAGTTTTCATAATATTCTATGCTAGAATAAATTACTTTTTTAGGTTTTTGAGAGGTTGCTGCATTGTCAAAATAAACTATATGCTTATTGTTAAATTTTTTATTTAAAATAGGAAAATCTTTTCTTAAAAACTTGACCTTTTCAGCGTTGCTTTTTATTTGTTTGAAGTCCATAATCCTTACAAGTTCCTTTGTATTAATTTTTAGCTTTAATCATTATAGCATTATTTTATATTTCCCAAAAAAATTTAAAATAATTATTAATTAATAATTATTTTTTAAATTGGAAGTTATTTTTTGTATTAATTTTGTTTATTGGCTATGTTTTTTGATTATGATATACTCGTTTATATGAAAGAAGTAATTTATAGGTTTGAAAAAGTTGAAGATTATAAATTGGTTCCTGTTAATAATATTTATGGGAATGTAACTAGCACAGGAGAGATTTTTTGTGATCTTGTTTTCGAATCTACAGAGATTTCTGAAGAGATTGCTTACACCAAAACCAAAGAAGGTGTTTTAGAAGAGGCTTCAAAAGAATTAAAACGTGGAGAAGAGGGTAAAATAGTACTAATTAACTCTTTTATAGGAATTTCTATTACAAAGACTACTGCCAGAAATATTGCTTATTGGCTTTTAAAAAAAGTTGATGAATTAGAAGATAATGAGTAAAACATCTGAAGATAGAATTAAGATTTATTTATCAAAACTTAAGAAGCATAGAAATAAAATTTTAAGCAAAAAGAGTATTAAAAATATTATTGAAATATCAGGTATTTCTGATAATGATATTGAAAATATGGAGCTTCATTTTAAAAGATCTTATACAAGAGTTAAAAGATTTGTTGATATGGGTAGGGTAGATGTTGCTTTTAGAGAGCTTGAATCTATCTATTTTTATTCTCTTCACGATAAATCAATGTTTAGTTTATTTTTTTCTCTTTTTAAAGAGATTACTGATAGGGTAAATACTAAAGAATCTAAAAAAAAAATGATCCATGTAAGTTTGCAGGCAAAAGAATTTGGAATAAGAAACGATTTGGATTTAATCAACTACTATGAATTTAAAAAATCCAAGAACAGAATATTAATATTAACTTTGAGTTCTATCTTGATATTTTTTATTTCTTTTATCACTTACAGATCTTTTCAGAGTTTCATTAATGTAAATGGGAGCGGTAAAATGGCTTTAAAAGAAAAATTTACTCCTTCTTTTGCATTACAGGGTCTTCCCCCTATTACTATGGCTACGGATTTAGTAGTTGAAGCTGCTAATCTTATTTCACACTCTAAAGGCTTATATTACATAGAAATAGAGGATGCTAAAGTTTTAGTGTTTGAAGATGCGCATTTGTATCAACTTAAAGCGGGGATTGTCTCAACAACGAATCCTGTTAAAAAGATTTCTTACAGAGTTACAGTTTACGATGATCTTGGTAAATCTGTGTTTAATCAGGTTTTTGACAAAGAAAGTGATTTTTCTGCAAAATGGGGTAAAAATGTTTACATTCCAATTGATGTTATATCAAGTATACCAAGAGCTATTGATGTTAATCCTAAAAAAATAGTATTAGATATTATTGAGATTGATTTTTTTGAGAATGTTGATGATAAAATTGGTGTAAATCTTGACTCAGATTCTTTTATATTAAAATTTAAATATATTGGAAGTTATTTTAAAGAGTCTTTTGGGATTTGTAAAGCAAATACTGTGATAGAAGTTTTCAATTCTTCAAAGGATGTTATTAAAAATTTAGAGATTGAAATTAGTTATATTGATAAGGAAGGTAGAATCATTAGGTCTTTGAGACGCAAATTAATTTCTTCTGCAAATTCTTTTTTAAAATCTAAATCTAAACAGAGCTTCACAATTAGTACAATTTTTCCAAGTGAGATTTATCCTACAATTGAAAAGGATTTTTCATCTATTAAAATTTATAATGTTGTGATTAAGTAGCACTTTAAATTATCTTAAAATTTCTTTTTCTTTTAAATTTGAGATAATGCTAAGCGGAATCAGTGTGGTTAAAATGGTTATTAGCATATATAAGCCAAGAAGTGTTAAATTAAAGCTCAGGCTTAAATTTATTTGAAATTCAGATACGTAATATTCTGAGTTTAATATTTCAGAATTTTCTTCTCCAAATATTTTTAAAAAAAAGTTTAAAACATTATCAACAAAGTTTATTAAATAAGATATTTTAAGTGTTAAATAATTCCCAATTATTATTCCAATCCCACAAAAGGTGGTGCTTAATGTGAGCGATATCAAAAGAAATATTATTTTTATGTTTAAATTATTCATTCCAATTGATTTTAGTATTGCAATTTTCTTTTTATTTTCAAAAATAAGCATTGAAAGGGACGAAGATATATTGATGCTTGCAAATATTATAATTAAAGCCATAATGAATATTAAAAGTTTTTTACTTATATCTAGATTATTATATTTATTTAAGTAAAGTTCATAGAATGTTTTTGTTTGGAATTCTTGAAATTCAGTTTCTAAATTCTGTTTCAAGAGTTCATTGGTTTTTATGGAATTGGAATTTGTTTTAAGTCCTATTATGCTTTTTGAAAACTTTTTTGACATTAAATTTTCATTTTCAAAAGAAATTAACACTAAATTGTTATCAATATCTTTTAGTCCGGTTTCAATTATTCCTGAGATATTAAACTTTTTTATTCTAGGCATTATTTTATTGTTTTTTGTATTTGGAATCAAAATGTCAATTTTTTCATTGAGATTTAAATTAAGTTTATTTTTTATTTGATTTGAAATGAGTATGGAATCCTTTTTTAAATTTTTAGTACCTTTTATTAATTTTATTGATTTGTTTTCCAATATGAATTCGTTTTCTATTGCTCTTATTAATACACCTTGTTTTTTATTATTTCCAATGATTCCGTAAGTTCTTTTCTCAAAAAAATAATTTAAATCTTTGTAATTATATTTTTTTTTAAATGAGCTTAACCTGTCTTTTAGGGAATGAGTTTTGTTTGTGTCGTTGTATTCTATTTGTATGGAAAATCCCTCACTTTCAATATATTTATTAATAGTAGAAGTCATAATATTGCTAGACATATAGTAAACAATAATTAATGGAATCATTACTAAACTTAATGATATTCCAGAACCTATTAAGGCTATTTTATTTGTTGAATTTTTAAAAATTATGTAAGCAATTTTTGTAATTTCTGTTAGCTTTAGAAGCATCATAGTTTTTTTAATGTCCTATCTTTAAATTCATATTTTGAATCTGCTTTGTTTGCAAATTGAGGGTTATGACTAACTAGTATTAAGGTTTTTTTAAAATTTTTTGCTGTATTTATAAGTAGATTTTCTACAGTTTTAGCTGTGCTTAAGTCTAAATTCCCCGTAGGTTCATCACACAAGATTATATTAGGTTCATTGATTAACGCTCTAGCAATAGCAACCCTTTGTGATTCGCCCCCTGAGAGTTCTGAAGGGTAATGTTTTGCTCTGTTTTCTATGTTTAGTATTTTCATTAGATCTAGAGCTTTTTTATTTATTGTTTCTTTTGTTTCTTGGCCCGAGATAATTTTGGGTAAAATTATATTTTCAATTACATTAAACTCATTTATTAAATTATAGTTTTGAAATACTAAACCTATTTGTCTGTTTTTATATAAACTTAATGTTTTTTCATTTGCATTTTTCAAAGATATTCCACACGATATTATTTCTCCAGAATCTATTTTATCAATTCCCGAAATCATATTAAAAAGAGTTGATTTCCCACAACCACTTTTTCCTTGAATTGAAATAAATTCGCCTTTTGTTACAGTTAAGTTTAAATTTTCTATTACTTGAATTTTTGTTTTATTTTTTTTGTATGCTTTGCAAAGATTTTTTATAATTAATATATTTTCCATTTTACGATCCATTTATAGTTTCAATGTTTTTTTGATTTCCAATTTTTTTTGTTGCTTTCATGCTTGAATATATTGTGGAAAAGCATGCAAAGCAGAAAGTAAATGCTAAATCGCTTAAAAATAATTTAGGAGTAATTGTATTTTTTATTATTTGTATTTTAATGCTATCTATTTTTAAGGGTAATATTTGATTTAAAAAATTTATTAAAGTGTTTACCAGATTGTCAATTATTTTTAAAATTTCATTTATATTTAGGGAAATTGAAATTCCTAGTATTAATCCAAGAAGCCCTCCCACAGTGCAGATTATTACTGAATGAATAAAAAAAATTTGCTTTATCTTTTTTATTCTAAGTCCCATAGCTAATAATATTAAAATAGCTTTATTTTTATTTATTATTATTCTTTTTTGCAGATAATATGCATTAACGGCAATAACAATGAAAATGCTTGCTAAAATAATTAACATTGTATTTCGTTCTATTTTTAATGCCTTATAGAATTCTTTATTGTATTCATTCCAAGTTTTTACTTTTAATTTTGGATTAATAGCTTTGATCTTTTCAATTAATTTGTTACTTGGATTTAAATTTTTTGTTTTTACTTGGTAATTAATGCTAGAATTATGTAAAATTTTATTTTTAATAAAATAGTCTATATTCATGAAAATTAAAGTTTCATTTATTTTTGCATAATTACTTTTGAAAATTGATTTTATTTCAAATTTTTTTATATCATTTCCTAATGATATAAGGTTTTTTATTTCATCGGTGATTATTAATTCTAGGGTATCATTTTCAAATAAGTTGAAATTATAGGAGAGCACATTTCCAATAATGATCTCATTGTCTTTAAGATCCAGTTCAGCTTTTTCAAGTCCTGTAAATGAAATAAAATTTTGATCTTTTTTGAGATCTTTAATATCAACTGCAATGATATTTAAAATGGTTGGATAATAATAATTTTGAATTCCAATGCCTTGTGTTTCGTATATTTTATTTATATGTCTTATTCCTTCAATCTTTTTAATTTCTTTAATTTCTTCTTGAGTAAGTTCATTTTCTATTTTTAAATTTCCACTTTCTACATTTGTAATGCTAAGGAAAAAATCATTTTGAAAACCATTCATGATTGATATTGTTAGGATTATTATTATTTCACCTAAGGCGATGCTTAATATTATTACAATTGTGAGGGCTAGGCTATTTTTTTCTTCTAGTATTAATTTTTTAAGCAAAAAATTTCTTATATTCATTTAATTTGTTCCTATTGGTTTTTCTTCGATAACTTTTCCATTTTTGTGTTTTATTCTAAGAGCGGGGGTTTTATTGTAGTAAATTTCTTCTTCATATTCATTATCATTGTGATATTCGGTTTTTAGATAAATTGTATCGTTTTCATAAATTTTTTTGCTTTTTAATTGATTGTCTTGGTTATATTCGTATTCAATTTTGGTATTGGTGTATTGGTCTTTATCCTTTTCTTTAGTGTTTTGAAAAATTATCATATCAGATGAGTTGTATTGAAAATCATTTGTTTTTATAAGTTCATTATTTTTATATGTTTCTTCTTTAATCAGATTGTTTCTTTGATAGGTAGATATGATTTTTGTATTTTCTTCTTCAAAGGTATTTACTGTTTTTTGTTCATCTAGATATTGGTTTTTTTCTTTAGATTTTATTTTATTATTAACAATTATTGTACTGTTTGAATTTCTTTTTTTATCATCATATTTTATCACTTTTGTTGTTGATTTTTTGATGTCAAAATATGTAGATTTTATGTCGCCATTAATTCCATAGTTCCAAATTTGAAAATTTGATCCTGTTATTTTTAGTAATTTACCATTTTCGTCTTTAGAATAGTATATTGATTTTGGTTTTTGGTTTATTGTTTTTAAATTTTTGGATATTAAGTTACCGTTTTCATAAAAGTAATTTGCTGTTTCAAGAATTTTTCCCTTGTTGTCATATTCAATTTCTTGTATTTTGTTATATAGATTGTCGTAAACTTCTTCTTTTCTTTTTATATCTTTTGTATCATAATATGTGATTTTTATTGTGTTTTCTATGATTTGAATTGTTTTGTATTTTATTAAATCAGCGTCTTTATATAAGTAAAGTTTCTCGGTATCATCAATAGAATGGTACTCAATGTAAAACCCTGTTTTTGGCTTTTCGTTTAATTTTTGGTATTTATTGAAAAATGCATCAGATGCAAAGTAGCTTTTTGCATAAATAATTTGTGGTATAAATAGAAGAAGTATTAATTGTTTTTTTTTCATAGCAATTTATTAAGATATTCATTGATATCAAATTCTTTAATGTCTTCTAGTTTTTCTCCAAATGTAGTAAAGTATATGGGTTTTTCAAGAATTTTTGAAATATTTATTAGTGCACCTGCTCTGGAGGATGAATCAAGTTTCGTGATTATTATTCCGTCTATTTCTATTGCGTTATTAAAAATTTCTGCTTGACTGTTTGTATTTTTTCCAATAGTAGAATCGATTACAAGTATTTTTTGATAATTTATGTTGGTTTTTTTTATTTGCTTTAATATTACATTGTTTATTTTTTGAAGCTCTTTTATTAAATTTTCTTTATTTTGCAATCTTCCAGCTGTGTCAATAATTAATGCGTCGTAATTTTTAAGCTTAGCGCTTGAGATGCTGTCGAATATTACAGCTGATGGATCGCTTCCTTGGTTTTGAGATATTATTCTGATTCCGATTTGTTCACCATAAATTTTCATTTGTTCAATTGCGGCTGCTCTGAATGTATCGGCAGCCGATATTAATATATTTTTACCTTCATTTTTTAATTTATTTGCAAGTTTTGCTATGCTTGATGTTTTTCCAATTCCGTTTATGCCAACTATTAACAAAATGTTTAATTTATTGTTTTCTAGAGTAAATTTTTTTGTGTTAATATAATTGCTTAAAAGTTCTTTTAGTTTTTCAATAATAATTTTTTCGTTTTTATTTTTTTCTTTTGTTAATTTGTTTATTATTTCTATTACAATTTCATTATTAATGTCTGATTCTAATAGAATGTCTTCTAAGTTTTCAATAATGTTTTCTTGTTGGTTACTTTTAAATAAATTTTTTATTTTTTCTAAAATGCCCAAAAGTTTGTTCTCCTAGTATATTGATTGTTAAATCTATTCTCCCAGATTTGCTTCTTTAATATATTCTACTAAATGAGTTATTAATGAAATAAAACTGCCAATAGTTAAAGTAATGCCTGCTCCAAATAGGAATGTTGCAGTCATTTGTTCTGCTTTTGCCATATAAACATCTTCAGCTGGTAATTTTTTGTTTATAAAGTGATTGCCAGTTATTTTATAAAGTGCTTCTGCATTGTTGAGCAATGTTCCTGCAAAAATGGTTCCTATTGTGCTTAATGTAAAAACAGCCAGATTAACATAAAACTTATCTCTTGTATTGATAAGTCTATTTTTGCTGGTTTTTATCATTTCTATTTCTACTTGATCTTCTTCTTTATTTATTAACTTAAATCTATCTTTATATCCGCTAGATTTAAGCAAAATGATGTCTTGATTTTCTGGTTTTTCAATTTCAATTGGGGTTTCTCCTATAAATATACCTTTTCTAAAAACTTTAGATTTTACATTGCTTGTAATTGCTACTTTTTTAGAGATTGTTCTTTTTAAGTCAATATTTAATATTATTGAATCTGCATTTTTCACCGTTCTTTTAGTAGAGTAATTTTCAAAGTTTGTACTTGTGATTTGTATTTCAATTTCTTTGTTTGGGATTTTAGAAATGTCAAAAATATTATCGTAATAGATTCCTTTTGAAACAAATTTTTCATTTATATAGATTTTTGCATCTGGGTTGTTTTTTACGTTAATATTGATTTTTAAAAATTCTCTACCTAATATTTCTTTGAAACTATGTTTTGTTATTTTATCTGCAATTTCATTAATAGAAGATGATGTTTTAAATACTGCTTTTTCAGTTTCAATTTTCTCAGGAGTAATGTTGCTAATTTCTAGCAAATAATAATTTTCTATTTTTTTCAGATCAATATAGCTAATGAAAAATAATTCTTCTCTTATGAAAAATTCTTTATTTAAATTTGAGATGTTTATTTGTTCTTCGATTTTTTTATATTTTACTTTTAGTTTGTTTAAATTGTTAAAATATTCTGAAAATTTTTTTTGCTTGCTGTTAATATTTTGAATATCTTTTTTAAGCTCATCAATTTTGGTTTTGGTGCTATGCGTTTCTTTTGCGGTTATTATATTTTGAAGTTTTTTTTTATCCATTTCTTTTTTTAATTTACTAATTTCAAGTTCTGTTTTTATTATATCTTGATTTATGTAAATATCTTCAATGATATTCTTATCATTATTGTTTACAGTATGTTCTGTTATTTTGTCGTAGACTTTGTCCAATTGTTTTTCAATTCCTTTTTTAAGGTCAATATTTTCTGTTTTTGTATTAATAATATAGGAAAAGTTGTACTTGATATTACTTTGAGAATTTATTTTTTGTATTGTAAATATTAGTAACGGTATTACTAGCGTTAGTTTAAGCTTTTCCATTTTAAATACTCTTCTATGAAATTATCTATATTGCCGTCCATAACCGAAGTGGTGTTTGAATTTTCAAATTTTGTTCTGTGATCTTTTACCAAATTGTAAGGTTGAAATACGTAAGATCTTATTTGGTTGCCCCAAGAAATTTCTTTTTTTGTGTCTTGTTTGGATTTGTTTTTTTCGTCTTCTTTACTCTTATAGTATTCGTAAAGCCTTGATTTTAAAACTTTCATTGCCATGTCTTTGTTTTTGTGCTGACTTCGGTCGCTTTGAGATTGAGTTACTATTCCTGTTTCAATGTGAGTTATTCTTACAGCAGAGGATGTTTTGTTGACGTGTTGTCCCCCGGCTCCTGATGCTCTGTATGTATCAATTCTTATGTCTTCTGGTTTGATTATTATTTCTATTTTTTCATCAATAACAGGGTCAACAAATACTGATGCAAAGGAGGTATGTCGTTTTTTAGCAGCATCAAACGGAGAAATTCTTACAAGACGATGTATTCCAACTTCACTTTTTAACAGTCCATAAGCATACTCACCTTTGATTTCTATTGTAACAGATTTGATTCCACCTTCTGCTTCAAGCAAATCAATAAGTTCTGTTTTGTATTTTTTTCTCTCAGCATATCTTGAATACATTCTGTAAAGCATTGCAACCCAGTCACACGCTTCAGTGCCTCCAGCACCAGAATGAATAGTTAAAAAAGCACCATTTGCATCAAGCTCTTCTTTAAAGTAAGAGATTGTGAGCAAATCTTTGTACTGTTTTTCAAGTACATTAAATTCGATTTCCAAGCTGCTAGTATCTTTTTCATTTTCAATAATTTCGCACAGATCGTTTAGGTCTTTGATTTTGTTGATTAGCTCTTCCCACGGATCAATTTTGTTTCTTAAGATGCTTTGAGCTTTAATAACTTCTTGGGCTCTTTTAGGATCATTCCAAAAATTTTTTTGGTTTATTTCTTTTTCATATTTTTCGATTTTAGCTTGAATTTCTTTTTTGTCAAAGCTTCCTCCAAATGTCTTCGGCTTGTTTAAGCAATGTATTTATTTTTTCTTTCATTTTTATTTCTCACTATTATTGATTGTTTATTAATATAATTATATTTGGAATTAAAGATAAAATAAACATTATAAAAAAATATATTGGTTCGTTTTCTAATATTTTGATTTTAGGTTTTTTATCAAAGTTTTTTTTTATTGATGTTATTGAGATTAAAGCTATTAGTATGCCAAGTGCAGACAGAATAAGTATTTCTAATCCTTCAAAAAATCCGTTGTTCTTATCAAGTGCAAAAAATGTTATTGCAATTAAGCTGCTATTTGAAAGCATAAAATCGTTTGAATAATTTGATTTTTTGTTGTAAGCAATAAATATATCATTTAATACTTTAAATGATAATATCAACAGGTAAATTAAAATTACATAAAAAATTGGCATTAAGAACAATAAATTGTTCTTTGCAAGCAGTTTATAAAGATAAAATGATGTTGAATATATTAATAAAGAGGTAGTTGTTATTATGATGTATTTTTTTATTAAGATTGCATTGTTTTTGATTTTTATGTCCTCAAATCCAATAAAGTGTATTAAAGTCAAGTTGTTAATAATCAAGCACGCAATTAAATTATTAGTCATAATTTTATTATATCCTTTTCATTCTCAAGAGGAGTTTTGAGTGCTTTTTCTTTATTTGTTTTCAAAAAATGTATTATTTTTTTAATTTTTAAGGTTAGACTATATTTTTTTATTAAGTTTGAGCTTGCTTGTAAGATAAAAATAGATATTATGACCGATAAAGTTTCAAAAGGAATATAGCTTAATGTTAAAAAGTATATAAATGCCAATAGCGATCCGTAGAGTATTTGCTCAAATTTGAAGTGAGGTGTTATTTGAATTTCTGTTGCCATTGTAAATATTAAGAGCATTGGTATTGGAGAAATAAGCAATGTTAGCATATCTGAACTGATGTGGTTTAGTAGCCCTATATTATGTGTTATGTATGAGATTGTCATTAAGCTTATATAAAATGACAATGGTATTAATTTATTAATTATATATTTGCCAACTATTAATAAGAGTCCAAAATAAAGCAAGATTGGAGATATTTTTTTTTCATTATTAACTCCCACAAGACTTTCAATATGAAATCTTGTGACAATTATGTTGA
This sequence comes from [Borrelia] tanukii, assembly GCF_030436345.1. GTDB lineage: Bacteria > Spirochaetota > Spirochaetia > Borreliales > Borreliaceae > Borreliella > Borreliella tanukii. The sequence continues at coordinate 68,992 of NZ_CP124038.1, read as the reverse complement.
AAACGGAAAAAATGTTTTTATTTACAAAATTTTCAATTGCATCTATTTTTTTGTTTTCATATCTTGTGAAGGTATTCAAACTTTTTAAATTTTTTATGTTTGGATTTGTTTTAATTATTTCGTTCCAAGTTGGAATTATTGATATTGAGTTTTTAAATCCTTCTTGATAGGCTTGCTTAAAACTTACTGGAAAATTTAATACAAAAAACATAAAAGAAATTAATATAGGATTTGCTAAAAATGCTGATAGCCTGAAGAAGTAAAAGAATACTAAAAAAGTAAATAATAAGGAGATTATTTTTAGCATAATTTCTAAATTTAAAGGCAATATAATGCTTATCATTAAGGCATTGTAAACAAAAAAAGACAAGCATTTGTAATTAATTTTTAGCATTATTGGTATATAGATTGCTATGCTAATAAATATTAACAGCAAAGTGTCTGTCATGAATTTTGTATTGTTTAGGAAAGCAAATATTAAGCTGGGCAATAATGCTAGTATGATAGTAAAGTATATATCTTTTAAGTTGTTTTCAGTGTATATTACCCCATTTATTAGATTTTCATTTAGAATTTTACCTTTAATTTCTTTTTGAACTTTATGTATTTCTTCTTCTGCTTCTTTGTTTGTATATTTAAATATTTTTAATTTGTTGCTATCATTTATTTTTTTATTCTTTAAGTATGAAAAAATAATATTTTCCATTTGCAATGGCGAAAAACTAGGTATAAACAATGCTCTAATTTTGTCATATATTGACTTTTTCTTTAATATGGTGATGCTATAAATATCTCTTGTTATTGGTATGTTTAATGTTTTAATTTTTATTTGGTTGGCTGGGTTGTTTAAAAAAATTTCATATTTTTTTGTATCAATTTTTTCATTTATTATTTGACTGAAAGAAGTTCCAATTTTTACTTTCAGTATTCTGCTTTTTATTTTTTTATTACCATTTATGGCTATAAATTTTTCCTTATAAGGATTGTTATTTTTTATAGCAAGATTTGTGTTGTATAGATCTTCAATATTTACTAATAAAATATTATTGTGAGGATTTATATCATCTTTTGCGTTTTTGTTGTATAAAAAGTGCATTATCATTTCGTGATTTGTATAAGGATATGCATTTTCTAAGGATTTAATTTGTATTTTTCTGTTTTTAAAAATACTCAATTTTTCCAATTCTTTTTTCAATTTGTCTTTGTTTGATATTATTGTTATTTCTTTGAATTTAAATATTTTGTCGATTATTTGGAATCCTGAAAGAATTTCTTCTAATTTTTCTGACATCAGCGCTTCTGAAATATTTGTAAATGCATCTTTTCCGTTTGTTAATAAAATCATTTTGTCTATTTTTTTACATTTGTTTATGAATTGAAATAAAGAACTTTCGTTAAACCAAGGGATTCCCAGTTGAATTAATTTTTCCAGTGTTTTTTCTCTTGAGATTTCATCTTCAATTGGGATTTTTTCGGTTTTTATTTTTCCTTGAAATTTGATTAGTGCTGATTTTAATTCTTTCCCATCTGGAAATTTGGCTGTGTATATTTTTTCTACTATTCCAGATATTGGAGAGTATGTGTACAGTTCTATGTTTGAATTTTTCGATAAAATTTGATTTTCTTCTATTTTTTGTTTTTCAATTATGTATGTTACAGATTTTGAATTTTCTATTTCAAGGGGTATTAGTGCATACTCAGGTATTTGAATCTCGTCAATGCTCACTTCATATTTATTATATTTTTTATAAATTGTTTTTACTTTTTCTAAGTCTAGCATTAGTTATTTATCCTTGAATATATTTTCTATAGGTTTTTTCATTTATGTTTAAAAGAATTGTAAATCTTATTGCTTTAAATAGGAATAGTAATACAAAGAAAGGTAATGAGAATAAGAAGAGTATTTTGTAATTTTTTTTATCTATGTTGATATTATTTTTGTTTTCTTTATATATTAAGATTGGGTTTTTATTTTTTAAAAACAGACTAGCAAGATCTTTTTTAAGAGCTTCATCAATAAATGATTTGTCTACTTCGTAAACGGTTTTAGGATTAATTTCTATCTTATTGTTTTTGATTTCAAAGTAATTTTCTTTTATATTTTTAGTAATTTCCCCATATTTAGCAGTAACATTGTATTTCAATTCGTTTTGATAAAGAATATGGGATAGGTACCCTACAATGTTGGGCATGTCTTTGTTATATCCCAGCATTATATAAATATTATTAGGATTTAAATAATCAAAATAATTTAGTTTTTTACTGTAAAGGTAGTTGATGTTGTTATAAGAATTTAGCATATGGTTTGAATAAGCGAATGGTATTAATGAGAGTGTAAATAGTAGTAGATGTATTGCTATTTTTGATTTTAAAGCTTTTTTTTTCTCTTTAATTTCGATCGGGAATAAGAATGTATCTTTAAAATTGCTTTCTGTTTTTATCCAGCTGAAAATTAAGAAAATGCAGAGGGCTGGTATTGCAGTAAATACAATAAAAGTGGGATCAATATTTGTAGTAAAAAAAGTTATTATTGTAATGAAATATATAGTTGTGAATATAAACAAAAATAATAATCGTTTTATTTTTGTTATTAGTGTTAAAAAATTTATTTCTTTTAAATATATTTTATTGTAATTTTTGTTAAAATTATTGATTATTGAAAATAGCAAGTAAGAGAGAACTGTAAATGGATAAAAATATATTATTTCTTTGCTTATTATAAAAGTAAGGGATGAAATTAATAGAAAAATTAAAGTAAATATAGAATTTGCTGGGTCTAAAAAAATTAATAAAATTATTATGATTAGAAATATTATGCTTGAAATAAAATTGATTTTTGTTTTGTAGTCAAGAGAATGCATGTCAACATTAACATTGAGATCTTTTTTTAGTTTTTTAAAATTTATAGTTTTAAACCTGTTTTCAACATAAAGAAGTTTTTTATTTTCTATGTTGAAAAGATTGGGTAGTTTTTTTAAAAATATATTTTTCCTTAGATCAAGATTGTTAAGTTTGTTTGTCTCATTTATTGTGATTTTTTTATTTTCGGGAAAGTCTAAAATGTCAATTTTAGTTGTGTATTCTGAGATTGTTTTGTACCCTAGTGAATTTATATATTCATTAGCAATTTTCAGATCAGCTTCATTTGTAAAGTATAAGGGCTTGTAGTCTCCAAATTGAGCGATATCGCAGGAATTAATAAGTGGCATTGTTGTAATTAAACATAAAAAACTTAAAAAACGCACCATTTATTTTTTCCTATGCTATAAGTAGCATACAATATATGCAGAGAATATTCCTATTATTATGCCCGTTAGAACCTCTTTCTTTTTATGCCCTTTGACTACTTTTATTTTTGTTGTGTCAATTTTTATTTCTTTTTTTAATTTTTCTGATAATGCATTCAAATATTCTGCCTGAACCCCAGACATATATCTTACGCCGAAAGAATCTCTTATTGTAATAAGGGCAAAGGCAAGAGCTATTATAAAATTTGTACCTATTCCTTCAGTTAGTGCAATTGAGGTTGAAAGAGCAGTAACTGTTGATGAATGACTGCTTGGCATGCCTCCTGTTTCTAGAAAAATTTTTTTTAAAAGATGTACTGGAGTTAGTTTTAACTTTCTTGTTTTTACGGTTTGGATGCCATATTTAATCACTTGAGCAGAAATTCCTGATACAAGGCAAGATAAAAAAAGATCATTGGTAAGCAATGCCATTATCATTATTAAACCTCCTTTTATATTGTGAATTTGCCAGCTTTTATTATTGTGTATTCTTTTCCATTTTTTCCTACTCCAATGACATTTAAGTCGTCGCTTCCAATCATTAAATCTGTGTGTATTAATGAAACGTTGCATCCGTAAGTTAGTTTATCGGTGTCGGTTTTTAAATCTTCTTCGTTACTTAAGCAAGATGGATATGCGGCTCCCAGCGCTATGTGGCAGCTTGCATTCTCATCGTATAATGTGCTGTAAAAAATAAGATTGCTTTGATAAATAGGGGAGCTGCTATCAACTAGTGCTACTTCTCCTATATATTTTGCTTGTATGTCGGTTTCGATGTGTGATTTTAATATTTCTTTTTGTTTCTCATCATCACATCCAAAGTCAACAACTTTTCCATTTTCAAATTTTAACCATATTCCAGATATTAGTGTTCCAAGCACCATGACAGGGCGAGTGGCATACACAATTCCTTTTGTTTTTTTATAGTTTGGAGTTGTAAAAACTTCTTCTGTTGGCATGTTGGCATTGAATTCTATTTCTGTTCCTTTGATTTTTTCGCTTCCGCCTGTCCATAGAGAAGTTTCAAGCAGATATACTTCTAAATTTGTTTTTTCGTTTTTAAAAATTACTTTTTCTAGGTTAAGTTCATTTAATATGTTACATCTTTTGTGAAGTTTTTTTCCATGGGATTCCCATTTTTCTATTGGATTTTCACTGTCAAGTAACAATATTTTCTTTTGTATTTTGAAAAATTCTTCTAAGGTTTTATTTTCTTCTTTTTTATTTAAAACTTTGGAAGCCCATTTTGGACCTGGTGAACAAACAACACACCAAGCTATTTCGTTACTCATTATTGCTTGCGATAAAGTTTTGCTTGCCAAACTTAAGGCTTTTTGATAAATTGACATTTTTTGACCAATGCTTTCTTTTAAGTCTTCAAAATTTTCTGTATCATCGACGCTTATTCTTGCCCATTTGTCTTGAACCATTTCTTCTAAAAAGGCCTTTTCGGCATTTGGAATAAATTCTAAGCTTTTTTCTTTTGAGAATTTTAATCTTGATTTTAAAATATCAATGTCTTTAATATTTAGCTTGACATATTTAGCTCCATGTTCATAAGCTTTTTTTGCTAATATTCTTAAAAAATTGTAATTTTCGATTGATCCTTGAATTAAAACACACTGATTTTTTTGTAAATTAATTCCCTTTAAAATTATAAGTTCTGCATATTTTATTAAATCTTTCTCCATTTATTCCTCCTGAATAGGTTCTTCTAAAACATTCTCATTAATGTAATTTGCAACAGCTTCTTCATCATTTGTTCCTATTACTTCTAAGTAAGATAGCATTTCTTTTAATCTATAATTTGCATTTCCCATTATTAATCCCTTTTTTACATTTTTTAACATGTCAGTATCATTAAATCCATCGCCAAAAGCTATGGTTTCGCTTAAATCAATATTGATAGTTTTAAGAACTTCTTTTAATGCATTTCCTTTTGAAACTTTATGATCTACAATTTCTAGTGAATTTGGAGTAGAAAGGTATGCATTTATTTCTCCTCTGTATTTCTCTAAAATCATTACTTCATATTCTATTAGGCTTTCTTCTTTGCCAGCTAATACTATTTTTGCAACATTTTCAAAATTTTCAAGCTCGCTAAAGTCTTTAATTTCTTGAATTTTACTGATTGGACTGACTATTTCATGTCTTAAGATATTAGATTCTTTTTTTAATTTTTGGCATTTATCCATTGCAATTTTAGTCTTGATATCAATATTTAATTGGTCGTCGTATTGATCTGCTTTATGTAAAAAATGAGGTATGTGACTAAACTTTTTATCTCTTAAATTTAAAATTTTCTTTACTACTTCAGGAGATAAATTGCGACTTTTTATTAATTTCCATTCTTGGTTGTAGACTTTTGCTCCGTTTAATGTAATGAAAAATGAAGCTTGCAGTTGATCTATTTTTTTTGTAATTTGGATGATTTCATTTTTACTTCTTCCTGTTGCTATTATGAATTTCTTTTTTTCTTTTGTTAATTTTTTGATTACAAGTTCTGTAAATGCTCCAATATAGCTTTTTGATAGTAAAAGAGTGCCATCAAGATCAGAGACAACTGCTTTAATATTTTTCATATTTTATCCTTTAGGAGTTAATTTCAAGCTAAATTATATCAAATAATTTTTTATTTTTAAATTGATAATTATTTGGTATACTACTACTAGTAGAGTTTATAAAGGGGATTTTTTTGGATATTAATAAAAGATTAGCTTTGCTTAGAAAGCACATGAGGGAAAATGGAGTTGATGCTTATTTGGTAGCAGGTTATGATCCTCATTTTAGCGAATATTCTCATGAAAGGTATAGTACTCGCGAGTTTATTACAGGCTTTTCTGGTAGCTTTGGAATGGTAATTGTAACATTATCCAAAGCTGCTCTTTTCACGGATGGTAGATATTTTTTGCAAGCCGATCAAGAGCTTAAGGGTACTGAAGTTGAATTAATAAAGCTTGGAGTAAAAGGATCACCTGATATTTTTACGTATATAAATTCAAATCTTCAAGAATCAAGGCTTGGAATTTACTCTGACGAGATTAGTATAAAGTTTTATAAAGAGTTGTCTGAAAAATGTAAAAATACACATATCGAGGTTTTAAATCAAGATCTAATTGATTTGATTTGGGAATCTAGACCTCAGCTTGAGTTTAGTAATATAGTTGAATTGATTGGTGCTGAAAAGAATAATAAAAGAGCTGAAAAAATCAAATCTACTTTTCCAATTTTAGAAAAGAATTTAGCAGATTTTTATGTTATTACTGCTCTTGATGAGATTGCTTGGATATTGAATTTAAGAGGTTCAGATGTTAAGCAGTCTGCATTGTTTTATTCGTTTCTTTTAATATCTAGGAATAAAGATCGAAAAAACGTTCTTTTTATTGATACAAAAAAACTTGATTCAAGCGTTAAAGAAACACTTGAAATGGATAATTTTGAAATAGAGCCTTACAGTAATTTTTATTGCTTCTTGAATCAAATAAAGAATGAAGGTAAATTTTTTGTTTCATTTTATACTAATGTTAGGGTTTTGAAAGTTCTTGGTGAGGCTAATGTTATTTTGGGGGAAAGTATTGTAAGCAATTTTAAGGTAGTAAAAACCAATTATGAACTTCTTAAGATGAAAGAAGCACATGTTATTGATGCTATTGGCTTGATTAAATTTTTACTTAAATTTAAAAGTCTAAGTAAGGCTGAATTGGCTGAATTAGATGAAATGGACATTGCTGATATGCTTTTACATTTTAGAAAATTAAATAAAGATTTTTTTAGCTCTAGTTTTGATTCAATAGTTGGTTTCAGGGAAAATGGTGCTCTTCCACATTATAAGCCCAAAAGAGGCAAAAAAATAAATTCCAATGGCCTTCTTTTAATTGATTCTGGGGGTTCGTATTTTGGACTTGGTACAACAGACGTTACAAGAGTTTTTCTAATAGGAAATGCTTCTAGTGAAGAAAAGCATGACTATACTTTGGTTCTTAAGGCTTTCATTAGTCTTGCCTCTTTAAAGTTTCCATATGGATCTTCCGGGGCTTTTCTTGATGGAATTTGTAGATTGCCGCTTTTAAAAAATGAATTAAATTTTATTCATGGTACGGGACATGGTGTTGGATTTTTTCTCAATGTTCATGAACTTCCAGCTTCTATTAGTCCTAATTCTAATTATCCTTTTAAAGGATCTGAGGTAGTTTCGATTGAGCCTGGGCTTTATAGAACATTTAGTCATGGGATAAGGATTGAAAATTTAGTTTTTGTAAGGCAAGCTTTGACAAATGACTTTGGATCTTTTTTAGAGTTTGAGAATTTAACTCTTGTTCCCTTTGAAAAAGAATTAATAGTAAAAGAAATGCTCTCGGAAGATGAGTTAAACTATATCAATAATTATCATGAATGTATATTTTTGACTTTAAAAGAGCATTTTAATGATGAAGGGGAGTTGGAATTTTTAGCAAAGCTTACAAGTAAAATATGAGATTTATAATTGCATTTTTAATGATTTTAAATCAGGGATTTTTAAACTTGTTTTCTTTAACGGAAGATATTATTTTTGAGAGTTCTTATGAGATTGCAATTAAAAAAGCTCAAGAATTGGATAAAAATGTTTTAATTTTGGTTGGCAGAGATATTAAAGAAAATCTAATAAAAGATTTTTTAAATTCTTTTAGAAATGATGAGATTGTTCGCACGGTATCTAGAAAAAATATTTTTTTAGTTATAGATAAGAATAATAAAATTTTTAATAAAATTAATCTACAAAAAAGTCCAACTATTTTTTTTGTAGATTCTAAAAATGAGCAAATAAAGGCAGCTTATGCAGGAACCGCTTTGAGTAGTATACAATTTGATAAAAATTTTTTGAACTATGTTATGGGGTCTATAAAATCAACAAGCTTTCTAAAAGAGCAAAAAAATTATGAAATTAATACTATGAATGATAGGATCTTCTTTTATAAAACGTTACAAGGTGATTGGCGATTAAAGTTTGACGGTAAAGACAGAAAGCTTGTTCTTTTTGATACAGATCTTAAAGAATTTTTAGTTTTTAAAGATATTGATGAAAACAAGCTTTATGCTATTCCCAAGTCCAGGATCGGTAATATTTATTTTTCATTATTGGGAAATGAGGAATGGAAGCTTTTTGGAAAAATAAAATGAGCATTTTTTGTTTGAAAGGGGGATGAGTTTTATGGAAATGGTATTTTATCCTAATGATTTGCTTCGTGTTAAGACAAAACAAATAGATAATATTGATGATAAAATTAGAGATTATGCAAAAAAGATGATAAAATTGATGGATATTAGTGGTGGAGTTGGGCTTGCTGCTCCTCAGGTAGGCCTTGATTTGTCACTTTTTGTAGTTAGGGAGAATAAAATGGCAAGGCCTTTGGTTTTTATTAATCCTTTGATTACAGAGACTTCATATGAGCTTAATTCCTACAAAGAAGGATGTTTAAGTATACCGGGAGTTTATTATGATTTAATGAGGCCTAAGGCTATTGTGGTAAATTTTTATGATGAGAATGGAAAATCTTTTACTATAGAAAATTCTGATTTTTTGGCAAGAATTATTCAGCATGAAATAGACCATTTGAATGGAGTTCTTTTTATTGATTATTACGAAGAAAGGATAAAAAATAAATTGTTAAAGCCTTATATGAGAGAAAGAGGTCTTAAGGCGAGATGAAAATATTTTTTGTAAGCTCCTCTTCTATTGCTTTAGAAGTTTTCAAGGAAATTGTAAAGCATTATGAAGTGGTGGGGGTTTTGACTTTGCCCGATAAGCCTAAGGGCAGAGGACAAAAGTTAAGTCAAAATGTAATAAAGATGGAGGCTATTGCTAAAAATATTAAAGTTTTTGATCCCTTGATTCTTGATGACAATACATTAAATTTAATTAGAGATTTAAATCCAGATTTAATGTTGGTTTTTTCTTATGGCAAAATTTTTAAAAAAGAATTTTTGGATATTTTCCCGAATGGGTGTATTAATGTTCATCCTTCTCTTTTGCCCAAGTATAGAGGCGTTTCTCCAATTCAATCTGCAATTTTAAATGGAGACTCTGTTAGCGGTATTACTATTCAGAGCATGGCCTTGGAAATGGATAGTGGCAATATTTTAGTTCAAAAAAAATTTGAAATAAGATCTTATGATACAAGTTATGATATTTTAAAGCTTGTTTCAAGCCTTAGTCCAAGCCTTGTGTTAGAAGCCTTGGAAAAAGTTGGCAAGGGGTTTTTAGGAATTCCTCAAAAATCGAGTGAAGCTACTTTTTGTTCTTTTTTAAAAAAAGAAACGGGATTTATAGATTTTAATCTAAGCGCATTTGAGATTAAAAACAGGATTAATGCATGCAATCCTTGGCCACTTGTGAGAGCTAGGCTTGATTATAGCGACGTTATTTTTCATAGAGCTGATTTTTTAAAAATAGATTTATATAAAGAGAAAAAAGTAGGAGAAATTGTTGATTTTAATCCTGAAAGAGGATTATTTGTTAATACCGGAGAAGGGATTCTTTTGCTCTTAGAAGTTCAAAGACCCGGGAAAAAGGTTTTGGATTTTAAATCTTTTTATAATGGGAGTAGGCAATTAATAGGACAAGTGTTTTCTTCAATAGGGGGGATATATTAGTTTTAATAATAATGACAATCTAGAAAATAAATTTTCTAATGAAGAGGAATTGTTTAAAAATAAACTAGATCTGATTCAGAGCGGCAAAAATTGTAATAATGAAGTGCCAATTTTGCCTAAAACTACAATCAAGGCATTACTTTTAGTTATTTTTGGGTCCTTAATTGTTTCTTTTGCGATTTTTTTTATGGTTTTAGAAAACAAGGAGATTGTAGTTGTTCCAAATCTTTATTCTCTTACTATTGAAGATGCTATTATTGAATTGCAGAGAAAAGAGTTGATTCCGCACATTGAATTTAAATTTTCTTCAAGCTCTCTTGACAAAGGAAAAGTGATAGAGCAGGGTCCAAAACCAGGAACTGTTTTAAGGAATGGTAATAAGGTTATAATTTTCATTAGCAAAGGAGCTATAATAAACAGAGTTGATAGTTTTATTGGCAAAAACATTGACGATGTTATCATTAATTTAAAGGCCAATTCTTTTGATAATTCTAAATTACTTTACCATATTGTTGAGCCTCTTGAAGTTGAGAGTGAATTGCCAAAGGGCATAATAATTCGTCAAAATCCATTGCCAGGTAGTCAAATATCAAGTTTAACAGATCTTCAATTTTTAGTTAGTAAGGGTAAAGATCGCTTGGACAAACATGTTAAAAATTATATTGGAATTTATTATAAAGATGCGATTGCTTCTCTTTTAAGTGATAGTATTAGCTTTGATATTGATTTGGCGAATACAGATGATTTTGGAAATATTGTTTTTCAGTCTATTCCAGCTGGAACTAAAATAAATGAATCAGATAAAATTTTAATCACTATTGCAAATCCTAAGGTTGACAATAATATTGTTTTTGGAATTTTGACTTATAAATTAAAGCAACATCCATCTTATGTTGATATATCTGTTAGGTTAAAAGGTTTGGACGGTGAGAATTCTTTGATTTATTCCTTTAAGTCAAAAGGAGGGTTGATTAAATTGCCCTATGAAGCTTATAAAGGCTCTATGATTGAACTTTATATTTATGATAAGCTTATTAACCAAACGGTTATAAATTGACTTAAAATGATAAAAAGTTTTTAACATAAAATCAAATATTAATTAGTTTTGATGTAGTAATAATAGATGCGGCGATTATGGCTGTTTCTGTTCTTAGAATGTTTGGGGATATGCTGTAAGAGGAAAAATTATATTGTGCTATTAATTGTTTTTCTTTTTCTGTAAACCCCCTCTCGGGTCCCACAATAATGGTTGCATTGTGTATTTGTTCTATATCAACTAAGTTGTTTTTGCTATTTTTTTCAAGCAATATTTTTATTTCAAAATTTTCTTGTTTAATATATTGAAGACTGTCTTTTAAATTTTTCATAATTTTTATTTTTGGTAAGTGTGTTACTCCCCCTTGCATTGCTCCGGCTACTAAATGTTTTTCGTAATCATTGTTTTTAAAGATTTTAGAATTTAAATATGATTTTTCAGTAAGCTCAGTGTTAAAAAAAATTATTTCGTATATTCCAATGCTAGCAAGTTCTTTTATGATTCTCTTGGCAACAATTGGCCTTATCATTCCAATTAGCACATTTAATTTTTTAAGTTTATTAGATTCTCCTATTTTAAAGATTTTCTTAAAAAATAGTTTTTTATCTTTTTTGTAAACGCAATGGTAAATATTTTTTTCCCCAAGGATGCCAAATTTAAATTTGTCATTATCTTTTAATTTTAAGATTTTAACCAAATGTTCTGCTCTGGTGTCATTGAGTGAAATTCCTGTTTTAAATTCATTAAAAGTTATTAACATTAGATTCATTTCTTATAATTCCTTATTATTAATATTGTATTTGTGATATAATTTTAAGTCGATAGGGGGGCATGTAAATATATGGCTATTTCTTTAACCAAACAAGATTTTGTTGATAAAGTTTTTGATTATAAGAATAATAAGGAGTGGAGTTTTAAAGGCGAAAGGCCTGCAATAATTGATTTTTATGCTGATTGGTGTGGCCCATGTAAAATGCTTTCTCCGATTTTTGAAAAGCTTTCTAAAAAATACAACAACATTATTGATTTTTTCAAAGTAGATACAGAAAAAGAGCAAGATGTTGCTTCTGCACTTGGAGTGCAAAGTCTTCCAACTATTCTTTTTATTCCTGTTGATGGCAAGCCAAAGGTTTCTGTTGGCTTTTTACAAGAAGATGCTTTTGAAAATATAATTAAGGATTTTTTTGGTTTTTAGTTTGCAAAATAAAATAATTTAATTGCTATAGCAATTGATGCATATTTGTAAGTTATATATGTATTATTCTAAGGTATAGTTAATTTGTCAAAATCCGATTTGAATTTATTAGTAGAAAATATTAAGTTTGAGCATCTTAGTGTTTTTTATGATTTTATTTTATCTGTTTTGCATGCTCTTTCTATTAGTGATTTTGAACTTTCAGTTATTCTTTGTGATAATGTTTATATACAAAAATTGAACAATAAATTTAGAAACAAGAATGAGCCAACCGATGTTCTTTCTTTTAATTATAATGAACATAATGAACTTAACGAAGATTTGGGTGATGGTATAAATTATAAAATACAAGGAGATCTTATAATATCTTTTGAATATTTAAAGTTTAGTTCTCAAGAGTTTAATGTTGAAATTTATGAAGAACTTCAGCGTGTCACTATTCATGGGATTTTACATTTAATGGGATATAAACATGAAACTAATGATTTTAAAAAGGAAGGTATGTTGATTCTTCAAGAAAATATCTTAAGAAAAAATAAAAGGGTATTTTAGATGTTGGGATTTTTTAATTTTAAAAACAAAAAAAAGAAAAAAGGAAGCCCAAAAAATGATCTTGAAGATAAGTCGAATATTGAAACTTCTTTGATAAAAAATTTCAATTCCCTTAAAGAGACCATTGTAAAAGAGATTATGATTCCTAGGATAGGGGTTATATTTGTTGATTATGCTAAGAGCAAGGACGACCTTTTAAAGGTTGTAACATCTAGCACTCATTCAAGATTTCCTGTGTATCATGGTACTATTGACAATATTGTTGGAATAATTCACGCAAGAGACATACTATTGCATATGTGTAAAAAAGATTTCTATGAAATAGATTTAAAAGATATTATGCGAAAGGTGATGTTTGTCCCTGAAAGCAAAAAAACCGATTCTCTTTTAAAAGAATTTCAAGAAAATCATGTTCATATCGCAATTGTAGTTGATGAGTATGGTGGGGTTTCAGGGCTTGTAACTCTTGAAGATATTCTTGAAGAGATAGTAGGTGACATTCAGGATGAATTTGACAATGAACTTGATGAAATAGTTCGTCTTGATGATGGGTCTTATCTTTGCGATGCGAGAATTTTAATAGAGGATTTGAATGAGAAGCTTAATTTAAATTTGCCAAATGGAGACTTTGATACTCTTGGTGGTTTCGTTTATGATCTTTTTGGGAGGATTCCTTTGAAAAATGAAAAGGTTGAATATAGCAATTTGGTTTTTTCGATTAAAAATATGCATCAAAGAAATATTAAGGTTATAAAGATTTCCGAGAAGGAAGGTTTATGAATTTTAATCGATTTTTAATATTATTCCTTTTTAATTTTGGTGTTTTGTTGGGCAGTGAAACTACAGCATTGGGGCATTATCAAAAGGCTCATGAGTATTATTTATCTAAAAGGTATTATGATGCTATTGATGAGCTTATTGAGGCTATAAAAATTAATCCTAATTATTATGAAGCCTATAAATTTATTGCATCAATTTATTATTCTCTTAAGATATATACTCAAGCACAATTTTTCATAGAGAAAGCTTATAAAATGTCTAACGAAGACACCGAATATAAAATTCTTTATGCAAATATATTATTAAAAAATAATAAAATTGATCAAGCAAAAAAAATCTATTCTGAAGTTTTAGTTAAACAGAGGAATAATATTGATGCTTTGGTTGGACTTGCTTCAATTTTTGAAAAAAATGGATTATTTATAGCTGCTGCTAATTATTACTTATCTATTCTTGATTATAGTCAAAATAATTATAGTGCGTTTGAACATCTTATTGATATTTATCAAAGGTTAGGAATGCATGATAAGATTAGACATTTGATAAATAAAGTTAGGGTAAATTTTTTATCTTTTCCAGATTTTCATAAAAGAGTAGCTGAATTTTATATTAACATTAATAATTTGGGACTTGCTGAAAAGTATGCTTTAAATTATTTAGCGTTAATTGAAAGTTCTTACAAAGATCTTGGAGTTGTTGATGCATATCGGTTGCTTGCGATTGTTTATTTGCATGAATTTAAATATGAGGATGCAATAGAAACATTACAAAAAGCTATTTTGGTTAATAAAGATTCTGATGAGCTTTATTATTTGTTGGGGTATTCTTACTTAAAATTTGGGGATGTTGAAAAAGCTATTTTAAATTTGGAGCGAGCTAAAAATCTTAAAAAAGATTTAGAATTTTATAATATTGCCCTTGAAGAGAGTTTTTTTGTATCTAATTTTAGAAATTTTTCGAAAAATAATTCCAATGTTAAAATTTCTAAACATTATGAAAATGAGGGGCTTAAAGCTTTTAAATCTTTAAATTTAAACAAAGCATTGTTTAATGTAAAAAATGCTGTTGATATTTGGCCTGATAATGATAGTGCTAGGTTTTTACTTTCAAAAATATACAAGCTTATGAATTTAGATATTATGGCTTATGAGCAGCTTTTTTATTTAGTAAAACAAAGAAATTCTACTGATTCTAGAGTTTTGGATTTTTATGATGTTGTGTCTTTTGATGTTAGAAAGTCTTTATTTTATAAATACGGATATAAAAGCATTGCTGATTTTAATAAGCTTTACGATGACAGGATGGTTTATAAAATAGCTATTTTTACTCAAAGTGAGAATAAGTTTTTTGGAGCAAACGATTTAATATTAAGATGTGCTGAAAGGGTGCTTGAGCGCAATTTAAACATAGAAATAGTTAATTATAATTTTGATTACAATAAAAATAAAGACTATCTGATTAATAATTTTTCCGAAGGATTTTCTTATTCAAGAAATAATAATTTGGATTTATTTTTAATTTTTGATTTTAAGGCAGATATTTTAAAAAATACAGCTACTTTGGTAGCGAATGTTTTTTCGGGGAAAACGGGGATTAAGGTTGGTTCTTTCTCTTATAATGTGGGGGGTGTTAATTATTTAAGTAATGCTTTAAATTCCCTTTCTAAAGATTTTCATGATTATTTGCCTAAAAAAGGAAAGATCCTTCAAATTAAAAATGACGATGCCCTTATTAATCTTGGCCAAGTAAACGGCGTTGTAAAGGGTGATGTTTTTTTGATTCTTAAAGAAGGTGCTTTAAATAGTGATGCTAAAGATTCTAGTTTTATTGTTTACAAAAGATCAGATATTTTGGGAGAGATTTTAATTGAGGATATAGGCGATTATATTGCTAGAGGCACCATAAAATCTTCTACATTTTTAAAGGATTGTATTCAAGAAGGAGCCACTGTGCTTGTAAAAAGATAGTTTGACACTTGTTATTAGTTTATGATTTAATAATTCTAGTAAGAATAAAATCAAAAAATTGGAGGATTTTGTATGAAATTGGCTATTAATGGTTTTGGTCGTATTGGTAGAAATGTTTTTAAGATTGCTTTTGAAAGAGGAATTGATGTTGTTGCAATAAATGATTTGACAGATCCTAAAACCCTAGCACATCTTTTAAAGTATGATTCGACCTTTGGAGTATATAATAAAAAAATTGAGTCAAGAGATGGCGCTATTGTTGTGGATGGAAGAGAAATAAAAATTATTGCTGAGAGAGACCCAAAAAATCTTCCTTGGGGAAAGCTTGGAATTGATGTTGTAATTGAATCAACAGGTGTTTTTTCATCAGCAACTAGTGATAAAGGAGGGTATCTTGATCATGTAAGTCATGCTGGAGCTAAGAAAGTTATTTTAACAGTTCCTGCTAAGGATGATATTAAAACAATAGTTCTTGGTGTAAATGATCACGATATTAATTCTGATTTAAAAGCTGTGTCAAATGCTTCATGCACAACTAATTGTTTAGCTCCTCTTGCAAAAGTGCTTCATGAATCATTTGGAATTGAACAAGGACTTATGACAACTGTTCATGCTTATACTAATGATCAAAGAATTTTGGATCTTCCCCATTCTGATCTTAGACGAGCAAGGGCTGCTGCGCTTTCTATTATTCCAACTTCAACTGGTGCTGCAAAAGCAGTTGGGCTTGTTTTGCCTGAACTTAAAGGAAAGTTGAATGGGACTTCAATGAGAGTGCCTGTGCCAACAGGTTCAATTGTTGATCTTACAGTTCAACTCAAGAAAAAAAATGTTACAAAAGAAGAGATTAATTCTGTTCTTAAAAAGGCATCAGAAACACCTGAGCTTAAAGGTATTTTGGGATATACAGAAGATCCAATTGTATCTTCAGATATAAAAGGCAATTCCCATTCTTCTATTGTTGATGGTTTAGAAACAATGGTTCTTGAAAATGGATTTGCAAAGGTGTTGTCATGGTATGATAATGAGTTTGGATATTCTACAAGAGTAGTTGATCTTGCTCAAAAATTGGTAAAATAAGTATAAATGTTTGTAAGGTAAAAAAATGTCAATAAAAACAGTAAAAGACTTTAATAACTTTGCGGGCAAGCGAGCTTTAGTAAGATGTGATTTTAATGTTCCCCTAAAAGAGGGGAACATTAGCGATGATACTAGAATTAAGTCCGCATTGCCTACAATAGAGTATTTAAAAGAAAGGGGCGCTAGAATTGTACTTGTAAGTCATTTAGGTAGACCAGAAGGCAAGAAAAATCTTAAATATTCTCTTAAACCCGTTGCTAATAGATTGTCAGAGCTTTTAAATCAGGATGTCAAGATGCTTTCTGATTGCATTGGAAGCGAAATTGTAAATAATACTTTGCAAATGAAGGATGGCGATGTTGTATTGCTTGAAAATGTAAGGTTTTATGCAGAAGAAGAAAAAAACGATAAAAATTTTGCAAAAAAACTTTCTGAGAATGGAGATGTTTTTGTAAATGATGCTTTTGGTGCAGCTCATAGGGCTCATGCTTCAACAGTAGGGGTTTCTGATTATTTGCCGTCTGTTGGTGGATTTTTAATGGAAAAAGAAGACAAATTTCTTGGGGGAGTATTAAAAAATCCCGAAAAGCCATTTGTTTCAATTATTGGTGGGTCTAAGGTTTCTTCAAAGATTGCAGTACTGGAATCACTTTTGTCAAAGTCAGATGTAGTTGTGATTGGTGGTGGAATGGCTTATACTTTTTTGCATTCTAAAGGATATTCTATAGGCAAATCTCTTTTAGAGGGCGAATATATTGATGTAGCGTCTTCTTTTTTAAAGAAAGCAAAAGAATTGGGTGTTAAAGTAATTTTACCACTTGATCACATTGTAGCGAGTGATTTTAATAAAAATTCTACTCCTGAGTATATTAATTCCTTTAATATTCCTGAAAACAAGATTGGCATGGATGTTGGAAGCAATACTTTAAAAGAAATTGAACAGGTTGTAAAAACTGCCAAAACTATAATTTGGAATGGCCCTCTTGGTGTGTTTGAATTTGATTTGTTTTCAAAAGGAACTGCGAAGGTTGCCGAAATGGTAGCATCTTGCTCAGGTTTAACTGTTGTTGGTGGTGGAGATTCTGTTGCAGCTGTTAATAAATTTAATTTATCTGACAAGATTACTCATGTTTCAACAGGTGGTGGAGCATCACTCGAATATCTTGAAGGTAGGATTTTGCCAGGTATTAAGGTTTTGGAGAAGTAAAGTGAGAAAAACGTTTTTAGCGGGAAATTGGAAAATGAATTATACAAGTGCAGAAGCTTCTATTGTTGCAAAAAAAATTGCAACCGAAGTTAAAGCCTTAAAAGATGATTTTGTAATAATGATAGCTCCCCCATTTACGGCGTTGTCTAAGGTTTCAGAATGTATTAAGGGCAGCAATATTCTTCTTGGGGCTCAAAACATGTCTTATATGGAAAGTGGGGCAAGGACAAGCGAAATTTCGCCTTCAATGCTTTTAGAATTTGGAGTAGAATATGTTATACTTGGTCATTCTGAATGTAGATTGTATTTAGCAGAAACAGATGAAATAATAAATAAAAAGATTCTTACAGGACTTAAGCATTCTTTCAAGTATTTAATTCTTTGTGTTGGAGAAACTCTTGATGAGAGAGATTCTGGAAAAACTTTAGATGTTGTTTTAAATCAAGTTAAAAAGGGATTAGATGGTGTTTCTGAATCGGATATTAAAAGAATAATTTTAGCTTATGAGCCTGTTTGGGCAATTGGAACGGGTAAAACGGCAACTAAAGAAGAAGCAGAAGAGGTTCATAGGGCAATTAGGCTTGAGATTATGAAGCTTTATTCAAAGTCAGCTTCAGATAATATTATAATTCAGTATGGAGGCTCTGTTAATTCAAGCAATGTAAAAGAGCTTATGAATGAGCCCAATATTGATGGTGCGTTAATAGGTGGAGCATCCTTGAAGGCAGAATCTTTTTTATCTATAATTAATAATGTTTGTTAGTTAAAGAGGTTTGTTTTGGATTTAGTTAGATTTTGTGTTTTTATATTTTTTTTTATTGTTTCAATTTTTATTATCCTTTTAGTTTTAATTCAAGATGAGCAGGGTGATGGAATAGGTGGTGTTTTTGGAGGCGGTAGTTCTTCTATTTTTGGGGCAAAGTCTTCAAGCGTTGCTGTAAAAATTACTGGATTTTTTATAGCGCTATTTTTTATCTTTGTAATTTTGTTATCTTTTATGAATACCAGAAGAGCAGATAACAGCTTTCTAAATGACATAAAGACGGAAGATAAGAATAGTTCAACTTTTTGGGATAATGAGAATAATGAATTAGATACTAATATTAATGAAATTGAAGAAAAAAATTTGAAAGAAAAATAATTTAAATTGATTGCTATTGTGCTATTTTATGAAAAAGTATTTGCCTAGAGAGTTTTTTCCTTAGGTTAAATAATTTTAAATTATAACTATTATTAAATTTGTCAATTTTATTGAAAGTTTATTTTATTTTTATTGTGTTTTTTTAAATAATGTAAAGCAGTGCTAAAATGGTTTGATCCTAAAAATCCATTGTTTGCTGAATATGGAGATGGATGGCTTGTTTCAAGAATTAGATGCTTTGATGGATCAATGAGATTTTTTTTACTTCTTGCGAAATTGCCCCAGAGCATGAATACAATGTTTTTCAAATTTTTAGAGATTATTTTTATTACTTCATCTGTGAAAATTTCCCATCCAATGGCTTTATGAGAAGAAGGTTTACCTTCTTCGACCGTTAAGATTGTATTTATTAGGAATACACCTTGAACCGCCCATCTTTTTAAATCTCCGTTTGGGATGGTTTTTATTTTTAAACTTTTTTCTATTTCTTTGAATATGTTTTGCAAAGACGGCGGAATTTTTATTTCTGAATCTACAGAAAAAGCAAGTCCATTTGCTTGGTTTTTGCCATGATACGGATCTTGTCCAATGATTACCACTTTTATGTCTTCAAATGGTAAGGAATCAAAAGCATTAAATATAAGTTTTGGAGGAGGAAATATTTTCCCTTTTTTTGTTTTATATTCATGTTTTATAAATTTTACAAGTTTTGTAAAGTATTCTTTGTTAAATTCATTGTGTAAAACTTCTTTCCAAGATTCTTCAATTTTTACTTCCATTTTTGTATTATATAAAAAATAGTTTGTAATTTGAAATATATTGTAGAATTGCTTTACTGTTTTTATTAAAAATTTGATTTTTATTATGAATGACGATGTATTAAAAAGAATAGGCGTTTTGTCTGAATTTATTACGGATGAAAAAAAAGCTAAGATTGAGGAAGTATTAAATCGTCGCACCAATTATTTAACATTTGTGCTTGAAGATATTTTTCATTCTCAAAACGCAAGTGCTACTATTAGAACAGGTGAAATTTTAGGACTTAGTGATATTCATGTTATTGAAAAAAAGAATAAGTACACTTTAAATCCAGAAGTTACTTTAGGATCTTCGCAATGGACAAATGTAAATAAGTATAAAGATACTAAGTTTGCAATTGATAAGTTAAAATCTGATGGATATAGCATAGTGGCCACATCCTTGAATGAACAGTCAATAAATCTTGAAAATTTTCCAATTAACAATAAAATGGCTGTGTTTTTTGGAACAGAGCTAACAGGGCTTAGTGCAGAAGCTTTGGAAGCCGCCGATTTATATGTGAAAATACCCATGTATGGATTTACTCAAAGTTATAATATTTCTGTAGCTGTTGCGATAGTTATGTATTCTTTATCGATTCGCTTAAGAAAAAGTGGCATTGATTACTTATTAAATGAATTTGAGAAATCAAATTTGAGATTAAAATACTATAGACAAGTTGTTAAAAATTATCAACTTATTGAAAATCTTATTAATTCTTAAACTTCTCTTATTTTTTTCCAAGAATTTAAAAATAGATAAAAAATGGTATCGATTGTAATTATTGCTAATGTGATAATTAGAGAACCTTTTGTAAGTTCAATATTTTTTGTTTCGGGGTAGTATTTAAATATTGTATTTATAGATATTGAAATTAGTAAATTAGCAATATATCCAGAAATTAGCCTTGATAGAGGATGAATGATCCATAAAGCTTTTATTTTTATTTGTTTAAAATAATTGTACAGTAAGATGTTTATATATTGGGATAGAAAAAACACATACGTTCCAATTAATATTGTTAAAATGTATGTAAAGTTATTGAACAACATTTTAAAATGAATATCTGAAGTGTCTAATATATTATGATTGAATACTATCATAAAATTAATCATAATTGTAAAAGTTATGTTTAGCAAAAGACTTAATATTACGGAATTTGTTGCTTCTTTTTTGTTATATTTTTCTACCATTAAATTTAAAGAGAATAATGCCGATAAAAAAGTAATACCCGATAAATTTAAGGACATTCCAAATGCTTTTAAATCTCTTAGTATTATAATATTTGATATTGTTGAGACAATTGCATTGAAACAAAAAAGGCCAGATTTTCCGAAAAATCGGTAAAGAATTCCCAACGTTATATATGTAAAAAGAAGTACTCCTGCCCACAAGTTTAAATCAAACAAATCTTTATTCATAGCATTTAATTGTACCAAATTAATTATTTTAGATAAAGTTAAACTTTTTTATTTTTGAAGCTTTATATATTTTGCAAAATATATAAAAGGTGTTCCTAAAATTCCCGCTAAACCTTTAATCATGTATGTGGAAATTACTATATCTATAAAAGCTTGCTTTGGAAATACTTTAAAATAGGTTGCTATGCTTACAAAAATTATTGTATCTATTAAGCCACTTATTAGCGTAGATCCATTGGTTCTAAAAAATAAGAACTTGGGGAATTTTTTTTTAATGAATTGGTATAGGTATACATCGTTTAATTGGGATACTAGGTATGCAACAAGAGAGGCTAATAGTAAAGCTGGTATTGAAGAGAAAATGTTTTCTAAACTTTTAAAATTTTCTTGAGTTCTATTTGACATAAAGTGAATTTGGGCATTTGTTAATACTGCAAAGACAATGAAGCTGATAAACCCAATATAAACTGCTTTTTTTGAAATTTTTTTTCCGTAAAATTCTGAGAGAATATCTGTTGCAATATATGATGATGCATAAATAATGTTGCCCAATGTAGCATTAAGTCCGAATATTGTAATTTGTTTTAAAACTTGAATGTTTGATATAATAATTGCTACTGCAACCCACGCAAATAATCCGTTTTTTTTAAAAAAAAGGAAGATAATAATCAAAAATGAATAAGTAGTAATTAGCATGGCAAACCATAAAATTTCATTAAACATAAAATTCTCTTTTAGTAGTAATATTGGATTTACTATTATAAAATTTTAGCTTAGTTTTTGCAAATAGGGTAGTATTGTTGTTTGCTTGAAGCTATGATAAAATTGATGTACATGGGGGGATGTTTTGGATTTGACTGAAAATGCTAATATTATAAGTTGCAGGCAGAGGGAATCTCTTAAAACTTCTAAAATAAATGCAAAAAATAATAACTTTACAAGCTCAAACCTTGTAATGGCTGCTTAAGTTAGCAGAGAGTTTTGTTGAATTTGGCTTTGAGATTCACTTATACTCTTTTCGACATCAAAGCTTGCTTAAAAATATTTTCAAGTTGATTTTTAGGGACTTTTATACTTGAGAGCAATTTGGCGGTTTGCTAGTATTTCCAAACCATATTGCTTAATAAAATACTAGATAAGCTTGTAGAAGCCTATAGTATTGTTTTTAGGACGCGGGTTCAATTCCCGCCATCTCCATTTATTTTATTCTTTTGATTGTCTTTAAGTGCAATTTCTAAAAAGCATTGCTAAATTTAGAAATTGTATAATTATTTAAAGCGTCCTATCGGAATCGAACCGACATCATTAGCTTGGAAGGCTAAGGTAATAGCCATTATACGAAGGACGCAAAACAATACTTTACTTATATAAAAAAAATCAATTTATGTCAATAAGATTTTATTGCAATGTTATTTTTGGCTAGCAATTTTTTTTTTAAATAAGTACAATTAATTTAACTTAAATGTAGTCAAGTACAAAAACTTGTGTGGAGGAAATTGATGGGAGAGAGAGGGGAAGTATACTCTGAGAAACTGTTTACAGAGTCTGAGAGAACTTATTTTTTTAATGTCAAGGAAAATAGAAAAGGGGATTATTTTTTAAATATTGTGGAGAGCAAAAGAAGTCCAAGTGGAGATTTTGAAAGACATTCTATTTTTGTATATGAAGAAAATATAAGCGAGTTTGAATCCAATTTGCTTAAGGCAATAGCGGTTATTAAGCAGAAAGTGTCTACAGGATCTAGCGGTTCTTCTGCAAGGCATAATAAGGGGTATGAGGAATATGGAGAGAGATCTAAATTAGACGATTCTAGATTTCAGAAGAAATCTTATTTGTCAGGCGGGCGATTTAAAAAGAAGGATTATTAATTTTTATTTTTTTAAATTAGTTTAAAATTTTTTCGATGAAGGCTTAAAACCCCATATTTCTTTATTGCATTTTTATGTTCTTTTGTGGGGTATCCTTTATTTTTTTTGAGTAAATATAGTGGATAAATTTTATCGTATTCATCCATCAGTTTATCTCTTTTGACTTTAGCAATAATTGAAGCAGCTTTTATTTCGTCTATTATTGAATCCCCTTTAATTATTGCTTTAACAGTTTTTGCTGTTATTTTTGGGACGAATTTGCCATCTACAAATACTAAGTCGCAATTTAATTTTAGGTTTTCGTATGCAGTTTGCATTGCAAGAAGAGATGCGTTGTGAATATTTATTTTTTCTATTGTTATATTTGAAATCTCAGCGAATGCATAATATGAGTTTTCAAGTATTAATGAGGACAGGTATTCTCTTTTTTCTTTTTTTAGTTTTTTAGAATCATCCAATTCTTTTACAAAGTTAGGTTTTTTTTTGAAAACTACAGCAGCGCTTAGAATAGGTCCAAAAATACAACCCCTTCCAACTTCATCTATTCCGCAAATCATAATGTGCCTTTTCATAAAAATATTTTTATTTATTATAATATGAAATTATAGATTTATCAGTAATTGGTTTTTAATTGGGAGTTGGTTTGGTTTTAAAAAAAATAATACTCTTTGGGTTTAAATCTTTTTTAAATAGGCAAGAGTTAGAAATAAGTGAAAATTTAAGTTTTATTGTGGGTCCTAATGGATGTGGGAAGAGTAATCTTATTGATGCTGTTCGTTTTTGTATGGGAGAAGATAATTTAAAATTTTTAAGGGTTGAAGATATTTCTGATTTAATTTCTGTTTCAAAATTAGGAAAATCAAATTTTGCAGAAATAACTCTTTTTTTTAGTAATATTAATGATAAAAAATCAACTTTAGGAGAATTTGGAGATAATTTTTATATTCGTAGGCGCCTTTATAAGGACGGTTCAAGCGAATATTATTTTAATAATAAAATTTTAAATTTTCAAGATTATAATAGACTTTTGAATAGGTTCCAGTTTAAAAACTCGCCCTATATGTTTATAACTCAAGGTAAAGTTGAAGACATTTCTTTGGGGAGAAATGTAAATCTCAAATCCTTAATTGAACAAGCAAGTGGAATAGATGTTTTAAAAATTGAAGAAGAAGAGGCTCTGAAAAATTTTAAGCAATCTAATCAAAATTTATCATCTTTGTTGACTCTACAAGAAAATTTAAGGCAAAAGTACGATAACATAAAAAATGCTTACCTTTTGAGAAAAAAACATCAAGATTTAAGTAAAAAATTAAAATCTTTAGAAAAAACAATAACATTAAAAAAGCTTTTCAATATTAATTTTGATCTTAATGTTTTGAAAAGCAAATTAAATTTAGATGGTTTGAGTAAATTTTTGTCTTCTAGTTTTAAAGAAAAATTAGAATTTTATTCATTTAGAGAAAAAAATATTGTTAATAATATTCAAGCATTAGAAAAGGGTCTTGAGCTAACGAAATCTAAAATTCTTGGACTGGAGATTAAGATTCAAAAATTAGAGCAAGAAAAGACGATAAAGATAAATTTGGAAGATAAGTTTGTCAAGAGTAAATCTAAGTCTGAGGAGAAAAAAAATTCTATAAATAGTGATTTATATCAATTAAATGGTTTGCTTAAAGAAAAGAAAAATGAATTTTTTTCTTTAAGTGACGAGATTAATAGATATACTAAAAGTTTTTTTGAACTTGTTGATTTAATTTTATCTATATTAAAGAGTGCAAAATCAGAAGAGCTTGTTTTATTAAAAGAGAATATATTAGACTCCCTTAAGCTTTTTGAGGAATCATTGAGCATAAAATATATTAAAGAGATTAGGGTAAATTTAGTTAAATACATAAGTAAAGATGAGAATCTTTTGGCTTTATTGAAGGATAAAATTGAACCTATTTTTGATCAAAATGTTAATTTGAAAAAATTTTTGCTCGAAAAAAATGCTTTAAAAACAAATTTTGCTAAAGAAATAACAAATATTGAGAGATTAATCGAAGAAAAGACCCTTCAATTAAATGATGTATTAGGAGAGCTTGAGTATATAGAGCTTTCTAAATTTAAAAATTTGGACGAAATCAAACTTATAGATGGTAATTTGGAATTTTTATTTGAATCGAAGAATAGTCTTGATGAAGAGCTTAAAGATTTGTATTCAAAGCTTGAAAATTTAAATTTAGAAAAGAGTGATGTTCAACTTAAATTAAGCAATCTTATTGGTGCTTCAAAATTCAGCAATGAGCCTTCTAAGGAGAAAGATTTGAGTTCTTTAGTTTTTTTAAATGATTTCAAAAAAACTAATTATTATGAATATATAAAAAAACAGACAGAGTACGAATTTCTTTTGAACTCTAATGTAGGTATTAAGGACGAAATAGAAAGTTTTAACATTTCTAATGCAATGTCTGCTAAATTTGAATTAGAAGAGGATCTTGCAAGCAGAGATCTATTGCACAAAGAAATCAGTGCAATCAATCTAGGTGATTATGTATTTTTCAATATTGATAAAGAATTTGATGAAACTAAGGATCGTTTTGAAAAAGTAAGTTTACAAGTAGAAGATTTAAAGCTTTCAAAACATTCATTACAAAAGCTTCAAAAAAAAATAAAAAATGAGATTTATAAAAAATTTAGAGAATCATTTGATGAGATTAATAAAAATTTTTCTTACTTTTTTAAAAAAATTTTCAAAGGAACCGCCATTCTTTTTTATAATGAAAATACCGATAATGTTGAGATTAGAATAAATTTTTCAAACAAATTTGTCAAAAACAATAATATGCTTTCAGGGGGCGAGAGTACTTTGGTTAGTATGGCTTTTTTATTTGCACTTTATTATTATTCTCCCGCTTGTTTTTGTATGCTTGATGAAATAGATGCAGCTCTTGATTTTGAGAATAGCAAAAAACTTGCTTTACTTTTAAAAGAATTAGGAAAAAAAATTCAACTATTAGTAATAACTCATAATGTGTATGTTTCTGAGGGTGGTGAAAATTTGATAGGCATTACACTTGATAATGGTGAAAGTAAGGTGTTTAATATATAATTAAGTTAGATTTAAGGAAATTAACGTGCAAGATAGAAAGTTTAGTTTTAGAAAATATTTTTTAATTTTAATATTTTTAATTTTTATTGTTTCCGGTATTACTTATTTCTATTCAATGCAAATGTTAGAGAAATCTCAAAAGTCTGTTGAAGACAATTTAGACGCTAAGGTTAAATTAGTTGATATGGAAGATTTTTATTTTGATTTAAATGAATGTCTGAATATGGATGATTTTTTTATTCCAAGGCCTGATTTTTTAAATGAAGATTTAAATAAAAATTTAGTTGTTGATGGGTTGATTAAAAATAAATTTCTTGATGAGAATTTTTTCAAGGATCTTTGGATTAAAAAGGAAAATTTATTTAACATTGATATTGAGAAGGAGAATGAAAAATTAATAGATAAGATTTTAGAAATTTCCAAATGATTAAAAAATGTTTGATTTATATAAGTTTGCTATTTGTTGTTTTTGAAGTTTGTCCTGAGCCAGCTTTTATAAGTCAAGGTGATTCATATGAGCTTGATTTTAGCAGTAGAGAAGTAGATATTAATGTAAATACTAATTCAAAGTTCAATCTTTTTTTTAAAGATGAGTCTTGGATTTATATCAAAAGCAATGAAAATGATGCTTTTATTAAGTTGATTGGAGAATCTTATG
Source organism: [Borrelia] tanukii (assembly GCF_030436345.1). Classification (GTDB taxonomy): domain Bacteria; phylum Spirochaetota; class Spirochaetia; order Borreliales; family Borreliaceae; genus Borreliella; species Borreliella tanukii. Next base: position 42,281 of record NZ_CP124038.1, on the reverse strand, counting down.
AGAACGGGGCTGTTTTTGCTTTTCAAACTTTTAAAAAGGAAGGCAAAATTAAGTTGATTTTCAACTACCAAAATGTTAAAGATTCCGTTGAATTTAATAAAATAATTATCTTGAAAATTACAAAGAAGCCTGAAGTTGAAATTTCATATGGTGGTGGCTCTGAGGAAGGCAAGGATATTGAAGGTAATAATAATCTTGAACTTGGAGGAGATAATATTAGTGTAACCCCTTTAGAGGTTATTACCAGGGCTTTAAATTTATCTTACATAAATGATTACAAAGGAGCAATAGATTTGCTTAATAAGTATAATTTTAATGATGATAAATATATTTTATTGAAGGCGGAAATTTATTATAAAAATAGGGATTATTTGAAATCTTATGAAAATTATTTGAAATTGAAGAGCAGATGCTTTCAAAGCATTGTTTTTGATCTAATTAAGCTTGGTATAGAGTTAAATATTAAAGAAGAAGTCTTAGAGGATACTAGGTATTTGGTTGAAAAGAATATTGATTTTTCTGAGAGTATTTATCTTAATATTTTTGAATTTTTAGTAATAGTGGGAGAGTATGAGTTTGCTTTTAATTTTAGTTCTTTGTACTTTCCCAAGTATATTAATTCAAGCTTTTCAGATAAATATAGTTATTTTTTGGGAAAGCTTTATGAATCTGAGAGTAAACATAAAAATTTTTTAAAGGCTTTGTATTATTATAAATTGGTCATTGATAATTACCCTTTTAGTGATTATTATGAGAAAGCCAAGATAAGATATTTATTTTTAAAGCGGTTTTTTTAGGAGAAATGATATATGATACGGAGAAGGCTTACTAAACAACTTGAAATAATAAAAGATTATCTTTGGGATATGAAAGAATGTGTGCTTAAAATTATAGAGGACTCTTTAATAGCTTTAGAATCTAAAGATAAAAGTTTAGCTAAAAAAATAATTAATGAGGATGAGAAAATAATAGATGATTATCAATACGATATTGAGGATTTATGCGGAAGAATAATTGCTACTGAGCATCCTGTTGCTACAGAACTTAGAGAAATTTTAGCAATTATTAAAATAATAAGTTCTCTTGAAAGGATTGCAGACCATGCTACTAAGATTGTAAGAGTTGTTCTTCTTCTTGAATCAGATTCGGGTGATTTTGATTTTCTTAATCTGTATTTTAAACCTTTAAGAGAAATGGCCGATACAGCTAAGGAGATGTTGTCTGATATTTTTGACGCATATTTTGATGGAGATTTTACTAAAATATTAAAGATAGTTAAGTATGACAATATAATAGATAAGTTATTTTCAAAGCAAAAAAGTATTGTTATTGAGGCAATGAAAAAAAACCCTGAAAATTTGGATTATCTTTTAAATATATTATTTTTAAATAGTTTCTTAGAAAGAGTAGGCGATCATGTAGCAACAATTGGTGAATTGCTCTATTTTATTAGAATAGGCGAGAAAGTAAACTTAACTTAGAGGCAATATTTTAGACTTTTTAAGCCAAATAAATTTTATATAATAGAAAATTTATTATAAAAAGAATTAATGATCAGATCATTAATTCTTTTTATAAGTAGCAGGCATTATGTATTCAAGATTCTTGTTTCCCCTGATTGTTTCTGAATGTCCAATTAAAAGATAGGAATCATTTTTCAGATAGGAGTTGAATTTATTGGCAAGATCGTTTCTAGTTTTTTCATCAAAATAGATCATGACATTTCTGCAAAATATTAGATCAAATTTTTTACTAAATGGAAATTTCTCATCCATTAAATTTAATTTTTTAAAATGAACCATTTTTTTTAAAGTTTCTTTAACTTGAAATTTATCGTCTTTAAATCGATTTAAATATTTAGTTTTTAAATATTTGGGCAAATTTATTATACGATCTTCAGGGTAAATTCCTTCACGAGCTTCTTGTAGTACGCTAATTGAAATGTCTGTTGCTAATATTTTGACTTTAAAATTTACTTTATTATTTTCCATGTATTCTTTTAGTATCATTGCAATTGTATATGGCTCCTCGCCACTTGAGCAGCCGGCTGACCATATTCTAATTTCTGAATTTTCTGATTTTATTATTTTTTCAGCAAGTTTGGGCAATATTTTGTTATTTAAAAAATCAAAATGCTTAGATTCTCTGAAAAAATAGGTGTGATTTGTTGATATTTTGTCTACTAGTTCAATTAATTGAATGTTTCCAGCGCTTTTTTCCAAAAAGTTGATGTATTCAGTAAAATTTTTAAATCCTTTAACTTTGAGAAGAGATGATAATCTACTTTCAATAAGCATCTTTTTTTTTTCGCTGAGGTTGATTCCAAAATTGTTGTAAACTATTTTTATTAACCTTAAAAGCTCTTCCTTGGTTATATTTATATTAAGGTTGAATTTGTTTTGATTTACATTCATATACTTTTGATTTCATTCTCCTTTTTGATCTAGAGTGATTTGTTTTCATACTAAAAATGTAATATTTTCTTTTTTACTTCTATAATACTTAAGCGTACAGCTTAAGTTAGATATTTCAATTGCAATAATTTTCCAATTGTGATAATTTAGTAGTTAAATTATTAGTATGCTTACTTATTAAAGGTTGTGTCATGAAAAAAAGAAGTAGAAAAGTCAAAGATGATTTAGTTGTGCTTGAATCTAAAGAAAAAAAAGTTGGTGTGTGGGGTATTTTTGCTCTTATTTTAATTGTTTTTGGATTTATTATTGCACCTTTGCTTCCAGGCGTGTTTGATAATGCTAATTCATCTGGTTTAAAATTTGGTTCTTATAAAGGTCAACCTATTTACTATAAAAAAGATAGTAAGTTTGCCAAGTATGTTAATTATTATTCAAATCTTTATTCTAGATTACAAGGGAATGCTAAAAATATTAATATAGATTATAATGTTTGGTATTTGGCATTTATGAAATATGCTGAGGATGTTGCTTTTTTTGATTTGATAAAAAAATATAATTTTCATATTTCTAAGGAAATGTTGAATAAAAATTTATTCAAGTCTCCTGAGTATTTAGACTCTAGTGGAAATTTTAGTTCTAAAAGATATAATAAAGTTTCTGATTATCAAAAAGTTAAAATTTATGATGATATGGTAGAAAATATACTTTTTTCTAACATTAAAATTTTTTTAAATAGTAATTTAATATTTCCCGATTCTCTTTTTAATATGATTAAAGATATGAGTACTGTAGAAAGGCATATTTCATATCTTTCTCTTTCTTATCAAGATTTTTCTAATAAAGAGACAATATTTTATGCTGAGAAAAATTTAAATTTATTCAAACGCTTATCGCTTGCATCCATTCGTTTTAAAAATATGAATGATGCTAGGAATGCTTATGACAAGCTAGTAAACAAAACTCCATTTGAAGAGCTTGCTAAGCTTTATTCAGATGATATAGCTAATTTTAAAGGTGTTGTTTCTTTGGATAAGTATTATTTTGATTTAGATCTTAATGTTGAAAAGAAAGAAGATCTAAATTCCATTTTTTCTTTAAGAGAAGGTGAATTTAGCAAGCCTATTAAGACTAAAAATAAAAATGAATATCAAATATATAAGGCATTTGGCAATGTTCATAATTTTGATAAAAATTCAGATCGCGATATTAACTCTGTTAAAAATTATATTGAAACTTATGAACCAAGTGTTATTGAAGGTTATTTGGAAAGTAGGCTCAATGATTTTCTTAATGATGTTAAATTTAGCAGTTTAAGTCAGGCTCTTGAAAAATACCGGTTTAGTTTAAAAGAAGAAATTGTTAATTTATCTTATAATGTCAACATATATCCCAATACCTTAAAAGAGTTGGTTGAATTTAATAATAGTAAATCTTTTTATGATATTGTTTTTGGATTAAAAGAAAATTCTTGGTCTAAACCTTTTGTAGCGAATAAAAAAGTTTATTTGTTTTTCCTTAAATCAGCTAAAAAAAGATCTAATCAGATCAAAAAAGAGATCGAAAATGAAAAACTTATTGACAATTTTAACATTGCAAATAGTGGTTTGATTACAGATTTTTTATTGAATAAAAAAGATTTTGTTAATAATTTTAATGAGTCGTTTTTTGCTTTACAAAACTTTAGTCAAAATTAAAAAATGAATGCTATGATAAAGGTTTTAGTTGATAGTAAAATTAATTTTAGTAAAGAATTGATTTGGTTTTATAATTATTTTTATAGATTTTTGTTTTTATTCTTTTTTTTTACATTATTTGCTTGTTCTAAAGTAAGCAAAGATTTTATTGTTTTTAACAAAGATGTAAAATATACTCCCAAGATCGAAAATTTAAATTCTAATGTTTTGGAAATTAACAAAATGGAAGATTTTTTTGGAGATATTATAGATTTAAAAGGTTATAAAATTCTTGCAGTTCAGCAAGAAAATTTAAATTTAGATGTTTATTTTGAACAGGTGGTTTTAGCTCAAAATTTTTCAAATCTTAATGCGTATTTGTTTATTATTGGCTTTGATCCTAAATTTAAAATTGGAACGATTCTTTTTAAAACTCAAATAGATATTGATCCAAAAAATTCTTATAACATGTATCTTGAGGATATTACGGGTGATTATGATTTTAATATAGTTGTTCAGGGATTTTTAAAAGACAAATCTGTTTTGTACGTTTTTCAAAAATCTGTTTTAAATGATGTGTCTTCTTATAAACCCATATTTTTTGAAAAAGTTAATGGCACTGTTCTTATTAATAAGTATACAAGATCTTCAGCTTATGAAGAAAACAGATCAAGAGAAAGCTATCCTATTTCTTTAGAAAAATATGAAAAAGTGGGAGAAGATTTAATAATTAGCAAGATTGAAAAATATGAATATTCTCATGTTCAGGGTAAATATTATCTTTCTTCTGTGAGTGAAAAAGTTGGCAAGATTGATAATAATATTTATAAAACTTTAAAGAATTTAAGCAAAGAGGAAGTTTATAGATTTTTGCATGGAGTTTGGTACGACTTCCACGATTATAATAAAAAACAGGGCAAAGATATTGATGAAGTTTTATTTTTGTCTTTTGAAAGGCAATCAAGTGAGATTAATCTTTTTAGAAAAAACTCTCAAGAAGTTGCAAAGATTGAATATATTTCAAAGCCAGCTTACAACACCCTTAATGTTAGTGCGAAGTCTCTTTTTTCAGATTTGATAGTTTACAACTTTTGGATAAAAATTGTAGATAAAGAAAACATTGAAATCAAAATTGACACTAGTACAAATTCTTATGATAATAGTGGATTTTCAGGGGCATTTAAGAGATTTGATGAAAATGTCTTAAACGTTAAAAAAAAAGGTAATAATATTTATTTTATTCCTAGTGGAAATTACGTATATAAGGACAAAATTTATGATTTTTCTTACCCCCATTTAACTTATATTGATGAAAATAAAATTTATTATGGAATTTTTAATATTTTCCCTTTAAATAATAATTTTGTTCTTGAATATGAAATTGATATGGGTAGTTATAAGATTGTTGAATCTTTTTTCCTTGAACATAACGAGAGAGTTGTTCAAAAGCAAAAATTTTCTACAATCATTCTTAATCCTATTAAAATTTTAAAAGATGATGTAAGCTTAGTTAAAGGGCAAAAATTAAAACTTGAGCGAATAGAAAAAATAGGATAATAGTTTTTATGAAAATATTGAGAAGTATTATAACTTATTTTAATGTTTTATTGTTCTTTTTAATTTTAATTTTTTTTTTATTTCCCTTTTACTTGGTTTGTAAATTTTTTTTACTTGAGCGTTATGTTATTAAATTTAGTTTTATTATGATGCGGGCTTGCATTAAGATTAGTTTATGGCTTGCTGGAATTAAAATTATTGTTACAGGTTTTGAAAATATTCCCCAAAAAAGCAATGTAATAATAATGGGAAATCATATTGCAGCTATGGATCCTTTAATTTTTATTTATACGTTTAATAATCCATTTGTAATATTAGCAAAGCATTCTTTACTTAGGGTTCCTTTTGTGAATATTGGTTTAATTGTTATGGGCGCTATTTTCGTTAATAGAAAGAGTATAAGATCTGCTGCTGCTGCTGAGGCTAAGGCAATAAAGGTTATGAGAGAAGGCAGATCTATTGGAATTTTTCCTGAAGGGACTAGAAATAGAGGAGGGGATACTAAGGTTTTTAAAAAAGGTGCAATTAAGATGGCATTAAAGACAGGAACATCTATTCTTCCTGTTACTCTTTATAATACTAATAACTTTTTTATTAAAAATATTATTTTTAATTCTGGACTATCTGTTTATATTCATGTCCATCCTTTGATAGATATTTTAAAATTAAGTGAATATGAAAAAGAGAATCTCACTAGTATTATTAGAGATCAAATAGTTAAAAAGCTTGAAACTATTAAAATTTAATTTATAAAGCAAGGATTTAGATGAAGACTCAAAATTATGATGAAAGTAAAATAATCACTCTATCTTCTCTTGAACACATTAGGTTAAGATCTGGTATGTATATTGGACGTTTAGGAGATGGTTCTAATATTGATGATGGTATTTATGTTTTAGTTAAAGAGATAATAGACAATTCAATTGATGAATTTATTATGGGCTATGGAAATGAAATTTTTATAAAAAAAGAGAACAATCTTATTGCTATTAGGGATTATGGAAGAGGAATTCCTCTTGGAAAAGTTGTTGAGAGTGTTTCGGTTATTAATACTGGAGCCAAGTATAATGATGATGTTTTTCAATTTTCTGTAGGGCTTAATGGTGTTGGAACCAAGGCGGTCAATGCCTTAAGTTCAAAATTTTTGGTAAGATCAACAAGAAATGGCAAATCTTTTGAGGCTTTGTTTTCTAAGGGAAACTTATTGGAATCTAAAGAAATAGAATCTTCTGATAAAGACGGTACTTATGTTGAGTTTTTAGCAGATTCAGAGATATTCGGAAAATATTCTTACAGTGAAGATTTTCTGAAGAGAAGGTTTTTCCATTATGCTTGTTTGAATAAAGGACTTATAATAAACTATAATGGTCAAATTTTTGAATCCAAAAATGGTCTTTTAGATTTTTTGAATTCAGAAATTAAAAGTGATGATTTGCTTTATGATATTGTTTATTATTCTAGTAAAACCTTAGAATTTGCTTTTTCCCATACAAATAATTACGGGGAAACTTATTTTTCATTTGTTAATGGGCAATATACCAACGATGGGGGCACTCATCAGACCGGCTTTAGAGAAGGCTTTGTAAGAGCTATTAACGATTTTCTTAAAAAAACATATTCGTCAACAGATATTAGGGAAGGTCTTGTTGCAACTCTTTCTGTTAAAATTAAAGACCCAATATTTGAAAGTCAAACTAAGAATAAGCTTGGAAATATTGAAACTAGAGGCAATGTTGCAAAGGAAGTGCAAAAGGTAATTTCTGAGATTTTGTACAAAGATAAAATACTTGCAAAATTGATTGAGAAAAAAGTAGTTGACAATGAACGGCTTAGAAAAGAGCTAAGTAGTGTAAGAAAAGAAGCAAGAGAGAGAGCAAAAAAAATATCTTTTAAAATCCCAAAACTTAAGGATTGCAAATTTCATTTTAATAGCAATAGTGAGAAATCAGAACAAACTATGATCTTCTTAACAGAAGGGGATTCTGCAACGGGTTCAATGGTGTCTTGTAGAGATGTTTATACCCAAGCTATATTTTCTCTTAGAGGGAAACCTCAAAATATGTTTGAAAAAAATAAATCTGAAATATATAAAAATGAAGAGCTTTATAATATGATGGTAGCTCTTGGCATTGAAGAATCAATTGAAAATTTAAGGTATAATAAGGTTGTAATAGCAACTGATGCAGATTTTGATGGATTTCATATTAGAAATTTGTTGTTAACTTTTTTCTTGACTTTTTTTGAAGATTTAATTTTAAATGGTCATATGTATATTTTAGAAACTCCTCTTTTTAGGGTTAGGAACAAAAAAATCACAACCTACTGTTATTCTGAGGAAGAGAAGCAAAAAGCTATTCTTGAGCTTAAGGGGGTATGTGAAGTAACAAGGTTTAAAGGCCTTGGTGAAATTTCTCCAAATGAATTTAAAGGTTTTATTGATATTAATAGCATTAAACTTACAAAAGTAGATCTTTTTAATATTAAAGAAATAAAAGAAAAATTAGGATTTTATATGGGACAAAATACTCCTGAAAGGCGGAATTTTATTATGGAGAATTTGATCTAATGGATATTAGAACTGTACTTAAAGATAATTTTTTGCAATATTCATCTTATGTTATTAAAGATCGTGCTATTGCTAGTGTTATTGATGGATTTAAACCAGTACAAAGAAGAATTATACATTCTCTTTTTGAGATGCATGATGGCAATTTTCATAAAGTTGCAAATGTTGTTGGTAATACAATGAAATATCATCCCCATGGTGATACTTCAATTTACGAGGCTCTTGTTAATATTGCCAACAAAGATCTATTTATTGAAAAGCAGGGTAATTTTGGTAATTTGTTTACAGGTGATCCCGCTTCTGCTTCTCGATATATTGAATGTAGATTAACCCCTTTAGCTTTTGATGTTCTTTATAGCAAAGAGATAACAATTTATGAATCTTCTTATGATGGAAGAAATAGTGAACCTTTGCTTTATCCTGCAAAGATTCCTGTTATTTTAATTCAGGGAAGTGAGGGAATTGCTGTTGGAATGGCAGCCAAAATATTGCCTCATAATTTTAATGAGATTTTAAATGCAGTAAAGAGTGAACTTCTTGGAGAGCCTTACGATATTTATCCCGATTTTCCAACAGGAGGAATAGTCGATGTTAATGAATATGCTGATGGTAACGGTAAAGTTTTAGTTAGAGCTAAAATTGAAACTATAGATGAAAAAACAATTGTAATAAGGGAACTGCCTTTTGGTGAGACTACTGAGAGCTTGATATCTTCGATTGAGAAAGCGATTAGAAAAAATTATATTAAAGTTTCAAGCATTAATGATTTTACTGCTGAGAATGTGGCCATAGAACTATCTTTGCCGCGGGGTGTTTATGCAAGTGAAGTGATTGAAAAGTTATATCATTATACAAATTGCCAGATATCAATTTCCGTTAATTTATTGCTGCTTAGCGATAGATATCCTGTTGTTTACACTATTAAAGATCTTATTAAATTTCATGCAGCCCATCTTCAAAAAATTTTAAAAATGGAACTTGAATTGCAAAAAAGCAAGATTCTTGAAAAAATATTTTATAAGACACTGGAGCAAATTTTTATTGAAAAAAAGATTTATAAACTGCTTGAAACAATTTCTAAAGAAGAAAATATTGTAAATATAATATTGTCAGAGATTTTAAGCTACAAAGAATCTTTTTCAAGGGAAGTTTTTAAAGAAGATGTTGAAAATTTGCTTAAGATTCCAATTAGAAAAATAAGTCTTTTTGATATTGATAAGAATTCTAAGGATATTAAAATTTTAAATAAAGAATTAAAGAGTGTAAATAGCAGTATTTCTTCAATAAGGGGATATTCAATAAATTTTATTGATTTATTACTTGCAAAGTATTCTAAAGAACATCAAAGGAAGACGGAAATTTCTTTAATCAAAGCAAAAAATGTAAAAGAAATAGCTACCAAGAATATGAAAGTTTATTTGAACTTGGCAGAAGGTTTTGTAGGAACTAGTCTTTTTGATGGTGAATTTATTGGAAATGCTAGTTATTATGATAAAATATTGGTTTTTAGGAAAAATAGTTATGTTCTTAAAAATATTGAAGACAAGGTATTTATAGATAAAAAGAATGTATGTGCTTTGGTTTATGATATAAATAATTCAAAAGAACAAATATTTTCAATAATTTATTTTAATAAACTTGACAATTTTTATTATGTTAAAAGATTTAAAATAGATAAATTTATTACAGATAAAGTTTATGAATTTTTAGGAGAAAATGATGAATTTGTAGATTTTTCATTAAGTCCCAAATTTGTAGAATTTTCGACAAATAAAGACATTATTAAAAAAATTGAAATTGCGAATTTTATGGTCAAATCAAGAAGTTCTATTGGGAAGCGAATTTCAAGTAACAATTTGAAAAAAGTTAAATTTAAATAATTTTAAAAACCTTTTTTAAATTTCATTAATATGCTAACATAGTACCAGTTTTAATGAAGGGGTTTTTTATGAATAAATTTTTAATTTTTGTTTTAGTAACCTTTTGTGTTTTTTCTAGCTTTGCCCAAGCTTATGATTCTAAAAGCGATTTTAATATGGGGGCAGGAGAAAAACTTTTGGCTTATGAAACTAACAAAAAAGATCCTATTGTGCCATTTTTATTGAACCTTTTTTTAGGGTTTGGGATAGGTTCTTTTGCTCAAGGAGATGTTCTTGGAGGTTCTCTTATTCTTGGATTTGATGCAGTTGGTATAGGGCTAATACTTACGGGAGCTTATTTAGATATCAAAGCTTTAGGTAATAATGCTAAAAAAGTTGCTTTTAAATGGACTTGGGGCAAGGGAATAATGTTGGCAGGTGTGCTTACTATGACTGTGACAAGATTGACAGAAATTATTCTTCCATTTACATTTGCCAATAGTTATAATAGGAAACTGAAAAATAGCCTTAATATAGCTTTGGGAGGATTTGAGCCTAGTTTTGATATTAACATGGGCCAATCTAGTGCTCTTGGGTTTGAGCTGTCTTTCAAAAAGAGTTATTAGTTTTATTTATTATAAAAAAATGAGTGATTGCAATTTGTATTGTGATTACTCATTGTAATTGGAAATTAGAGTTTTTATTTATTATTTATATTTTACTTCTCTACTAAGTTCTTTTTTTATGCTTTTTTGTTTTAGTATTTCTCTTTTATCATGCAATTTTTTTCCTTTGCATATTCCAATTTCTACTTTAATTATCGATTTTTTTAAATAAAAGCTAATAGGAATTAAAGTATATCCTTCTTTTTCTTTAAATTTTTTTAGTCTTTGTAATTCCTGTTTTTTTATTAGAAGTTTTCTAGGTCTTAATTCATCATGATTGAATATATTTCCTTCTTTATATTTTGATACGTGCAAGTTTTCAAGCCATAATTCTTCTTTTTTTATGCTAGCAAAGCTATTATTAAATGATAATTTTTTTGCCTTTATTGATTTCACTTCGGTTCCCTTTAGTACTATTCCACAACTTATTTTTTCTTCAATAAAGTAATTGAATTTTGCTTTTTTGTTTTCAAGAAACAAAGTGTTTGTCTTCAAATCTATTCCTTCTATCCCTTCTTTGATACAATCAATCTAAAACCAATGTTTGGAGAACTCCAATTTTTCAAGAAAGAAGCTTTAGTTGATGAATTGAGTAAATTATTGTTTTGATGAGAGTATGTTCTGATTTCTGTTATCAATGAATAAAAATTTGAATTTTCGTTATAAAAATTTTTTTCATTTTTGAATATTGCAATATCGTTAAAAGACGAATTTTGCATTAAATTCCAAAATCCAACTTTTTTTGATATTTCATTAATATTTAATGGTTTTTTGTTTGGTTCTTTTTGATACAATTCCCATTCTTGTGATATGGGGAGTCTTGCTTTAAATCCATCGGGAAGTTTTTTAGAGTACCAGTTGGCATATTCTAATGCTGAAAAATAAGATATTCCCGTGATAGCCTCATTTAAGCCTATTTGATTAAAATTTTTAAGATAATTTTCATCTACAAGCTGTTCTTTTATTAAACTCTCTTTATTATTTAATGTCCATTTTGGATTTTCTTTTAAAAAATCTTGATACTCATATTTTGTAACATTTTGCTCTTGAATAAGAAATTCTTTTATATTATATGTAGATTTTAGTGAAATATTTTTTGAATCTAATTCATAATTTTGAATTTTTTCGATTTTATTTGAATTTATTTTTTTAAATCCAGGTAACTTTATGTTAATTTTTTCATTTTTAGAAATTAATTGAATATTTTCATTGTCTAGAGTTTTGGCTAATGTTTTAACCCAAGACTCATTTTTGGTTAGCATTTTTAGATCTTTATCTAAGTTTTCTAAAAACCAAAAGATAGCTCTATTTTCTAAATCAAAATTTGTTTTTAGAGAGTTCCATATTTTTTCTTGATTGCTATTGCTTTGGCCTATTGAATATACGACTTTGTATGAATCTAGAAAATCCTTAAACATTTCGATTGAATTTAAGTAAGGTATAGAGTCTTTTAGAAATTTTTTAATGTATTTGGGATGTTCTTTGAGTTCACTAGATATTAATGAAAATACAGGAATTAATTTTATATTTTCATTAGTATTTTTTATTTTAACCATTACAGAGAGCTCTTTTTGTCTTTGTTTAATAATCTTTTCGGGATCAACCAGCTCTAAATTTATTTGTAAATTGTAGTTTCCAAAAAATTTATTGTGAATTTTTATGTTTTGTTCGTAGGTTTTAAATCCCATCCTTTTTGCTTTAATAATTCCTTCAGTGGTATTTATATATTTATTAAGTGGAGTTCTGCCGATATATTTTTCGTTTAAATAGATGTAAGTATTTGCAATATTAGAATTTATTTTTAAATATGCTCCTGGATTTTTAAATTTGGGTATGATTATTAAAATTAATATTAAACTTAAAAGTAATATTATTGCTGTAAGAAGTACATAAACTTTGGGTGCTATTCCTAGGATTGGCTTTAATTTAACTTCAAAAAGCTCAATATTTGAATTCTCATCACTTTCTTTCATCTTTTAAAGTATAGAAAAGTATTTAAATAAGTGTCAATATTTTGTATGATTTAATTCTTGAGGTTAGATTATGTATTTAAGAAAATTGGATAAATTTGCATCTTTTTTGGTATATTTTGTTGAGAAATACTTAACATATCGAAAAAGAAAAAAGTATTTTTGCAAATTAAGGGCGAAGAAACGAGGATTTTTGCTCAACTTTTTATTTGATTTTGTAGCGGCGGCAATTTTTGTACTGGTAATAAATCAATATTTTGTTCAAGCTTATAAAATACCATCGGGTTCAATGGAAAATACTCTTCAAATAGGGGATTTTTTATTTGTAGATAAATTTTCTTATGGTCCGGAACTTTTACCAGGATTATTTAAGATTAATGGTTTTAAAACTCCAGAAGAATCCGATATTATTATTTTTGAAAATCCGGAGTATAAATCAAAGGGTGTTTTTTTTGATATTTTTCAAAGAATACTTTACATGTTAACATTGTCTTTTGTTGATCTTGATAGAGATGAATATGGCAATCCTAATGTTAGATTTCTCGTAAAAAGAGGCGTATTTGCAGATGGCAAAATTGTTAGATTTAACAGTGGTAAAGCTTATATTAAAAACGAAGGCGAAGAAAATTTTATTTTAGAAGATTCTTATCGAGATTTGGTTGATCAAAATTTTAATATTAAAAAAATTGTGGCAAACGAGGACTATGAAATTTATAGTGATTTTGCTCTGTTTGTTGCTCTAAGTCAGTTAAATGTAAATTTAAGCAGTACCCCCGATTTCTCATTTTTTGATGTTAGAGTGATTGATAGGTTTGAGCTTGAAAGATTGGAATATAAGTATTTATCTGCTTTTATGCCTTATGTTGATTATTATATGGAAAAAGCTATAATAAGGGATTATGGAATTTATGTTCCTTATGGATATGTTTTGCCAATTGGAGATAATAGAGACAATTCTCATGATGGTCGATTTTTTGGGGTAATCAATAAAAATAAAGTTCTTGGAAGAACCTTGGTAATATATCTTCCATTTTCTAGAGTAGGATTTATTTAAAGTGGCTCCATATTTAACTTTCGAGCAAAGGCTTTTAAGGAAAAAGCAAAGAAAAATTTTTTTTAAATATGTTTTAACATTTTTAATGTTAAATTTTTTTTTCACAAAGTTTGTTTTGCAAATTTTTATGATTAAAAGTAATGAAATGTTGCCAACAATAACAAAAAATTCTAGTTTATTTTTTGTTGCAAGACATATAACGTCTTTTTTTATTCCTTTGAAAATGAATGATATTGTTCTTTATGAAGATTTTAGAGTAAATAATAATTTTTTATTAGCTTTAATGAAAGATTTCTTTTTTTTAAATAAAATCTTTAAAAGAGTAAGCTATAAGGTCTCAAGAATAGCAGCTGTTCAGGGTGATTCTGTGTACGTTAGAGGTTTGAATGTTTTGGTAAATAAAAAGGATACAGATTTTTTTTATTTGAATGGCAATTTGGTTAGCTATTACAAGTTGAATAATTTTTTTAATACAGATGAGGTGGTTAAGTGTTTTGTTTTAAAAAAAAATGAAATTTTTTTATTAAATGACAATTTGAGCGTTTTAAATGATTCTAGAATATTTGGGCCTATTAATAAAAATGCCATTGTTTCTTTTTTGGCCTTTAAGGTAGTGGACTATAAGATTGTTAAATAAAATTTTTGTTGATGCTGATTCTTGTAATTTTAAGATAATAAAATTTTTACAAAAATTTATATTGCACAATAAATCAAAACTTATTGTGGTTTCTAATAAGTTTTTAAGTTTAGAAAAAACAGAAAATGTTGCTTTAGAAGTGGTAGATAATGTTGATGCATTTATTTTGAATTTAGCAGATAAGTGCAGTCTTGTGATTACTCGAGATATTTTTTTTGCTAAACTTCTTTTGGATCTTGAGGTTAAGGTTATGAATGATGAGGGTCGAATTTTTAATATAAATAATATAAATTATTTATATTTTAGATCTAAGATTAATTTCAATTTAAAAATTAAGGTTAAAAAATATTATGATGGAGATTTTAATAAATCTAGATATGATAAATTTATAACGAATTTTTATTCTTTATTCTTTAGTTAATTTTTTGTTTTCCAATTTCCACAAACCTTTACCCTGAGTTAATATGTAAATTGTGTTGTTTGACACAGGAATAATATCGTTAAGGCCCGTTTTGCTCAGCTGAGAACTGTTATAAGCGCCAGGTGCTACAGATTTTGAGGGCGCTTGTAAAGCAAAAATCCCTTCTTTATTTTTTGTAAATTCTGCAAATCCATTATTACTTCCGATTAATATTACATCATTAAATTCTCTTGCGAAGTAGCCACTAAATTCCCCTACTTCTTCTTGAATAAATATTGGCGTTGTATAATTATTCGCATTTGAGTACACTTTAAATTTTGTATCTAAATTATTGTGACCACCAGTCATTACTAAGATTTCAGAAAACCCCCTAATGCTTGTTTTAATGATAGGCATTATTTCTTTGGCTTGTTGATAGTCTATACTTGTATATGTATTGCTATTTATTTGCCATATTTTAAGTGAATTTCCTGTAATTAAGTTATCTGTATTTGATATTTGATAAAATTTGTCATTTTCAGTAGCTTGCGATGGTGTTTTGTCAATTCCTTGTAGATCAAAAATTTTCTCTTGATTATTTTTATCTATAGCTAAAATATATGCTTCTTTTATGCCATCTTTTCCTACAGATTTTAAAAATTTATATGCTTTTAGCGGTTTTTTAAATTTTAATGTCCAATCTTTTCCATTTAGCTCACAAACTTCTAATTCTGCTTTTTTGTTTTGTGCTAAAAGATAAGTTTTCCCAGATACATTTACAATATCATTTATAAACTCATAAGAATTGCTCAAGTCAATTTTTTCAATTTTACCGTTTTCTTTTTTAAATAAATGCATAGCTGCAATATAGAGAGCTTCTCCTACTAAAGAAATTCCTCTTGGACTTGAACTACCTAAAATATTATATTCATGGTTTATTTTTTGCAGATTTCCTAGTTGGGAAAATATGGATTCGCTTGAGCATGTTAGTAGTAAAAATGTTAATAGGTTTAAAATTAATCTTTTTTTAAAATAGTTTTCATATTTTTGTTTCATTTTTATCCTATAATTTATTTACATTTACTGTAACTGATAATGATATAAGTGCAAAATGTGCCATTTTAGCAGAATTTCCGAATTCAAACATCATCCACCAAGATGCTGTTGCTCCAAAAGACCATTTATAGTTAAAGTTCCATAAAATTCCAGATCCAAAAGAGATTGTAGGGAGTGCATCAAAAGTTCTTAAATTTGTAATATTGTTATTTCTGTCTCCATATGTATTAAGAGAAAACCCTACATTTGTGAAAATTGGAATTTGAAATAATTCTCCTATATCAAATATATAGTTTATTGAAAATGTGATAGGCACACTATAAAAAATTTTGCCTACACTTGAATCTGGATTTAATATGTTAAAAGAGTGGTTAATGTCAAAGTTAAACATATATCTTAGCTCAAGCCCAATTGCTAAATTATTTAAAATATGGTATTGATATTTTATCGCCCCAATACCTCCCGGATATAAATTGGTAGAATAAGCTCTTGATAAGTCGTTGTAAAAAATAGGCATTCCAATGCTTAAATCTATTCCTAAGGTAGAGTTTGTATGTCTGTCAATATTGGCTGCGGCTTCAATTTTTTTTATGTTTACACCAATTAGTAAAATTGTAATTAGTGTTATAAAAAGATACCTTTTCATTATTCTCCATTCTTTTAAAATTATTATCCTTGTTTATTATAGTTGAAAATAAATTTAATTACAATTTGAAATTTAGAGGTTTATCTTTCCTTATATTGACAATCTGGGTATAATATTAAGGTAATCTTTTTAAGTTTAAGAGGCATATTTTGAATACTGTGTTTAATGGGAAGGATTTTGCGAATAAGTACTATTTAATGCTAAAGGAATTCTTAAAGCAGCACGACTTGGTAGATAAAATTGCATTAAAAGTTGTTTTAGCAAATGATGAACCTGCAAGCAAGCTTTATGTTTCAATTAAGAATCGAGTTGCAAAAGAGATTGGTTTGAATGTTGAAGTAATTAAATTTCCTACGAATTCTGTTCAAAGCGATATTTTAGAAGTAATTGATAGAGAAAATAAAAATTTAAGTACAGATGGAATTATTGTTCAATTGCCCCTTTTGAAAGGTATGGATTTAAATTCTATTTTAAATGGCATAGTTTATTCAAAAGATGTTGATGGCTTGTCTTTTATTAATTTAGGTAAAATGATTTTGGGCGATAAAAAAGGGTTTATTCCTTGCACAGCTCTTGCTGTGTTAAAGATTTTGCGAGATGAAGAAATAAAAACATCGGGGAAAACGGTTGTTGTAGTTGGTAGAAGTCCTCTTGTAGGAAGGCCTATTTCAATATTACTCTCATCAAAGCCTTATGATGCAACTGTTATTGCTTGTCACAGTAAAAGTGTTTATTTGGATGTTTATTTAAGACAGGCAGACATTGTTATTTCTGCTGTCGGTAAGCCCAAGTTGATAGATAAAAGCATGTTGTGTGGAAAACCTTATGTGATTGATATTGGTATTTCTGAAATTGAGACTAATAACGGAAAAATCCTCTCAGGTGATACAGATTTTGACAATATTAAAGATTGTGTTAAATTTATTACTCCTGTTAAGGGAGGAGTAGGCCCTGTTACGGTTCTTATGTTAATGTTTAACACAATTAAAGCTCATTTGATTAATAATAATAAATTTGACGTTTTAGATCGGTTGGAAAAATTGGTGGAGGTATAAATGTCTGGTCACAGCAAATGGTCAACAATAAAGAGAAAAAAAGGTGCTCTTGATGCAAAGCGTAATAAAATTTTTACAAAGCTAATAAGAGAGATAACTATTGCAGCTAAAATAGGTGGGGGGGATATTGAGTCTAATCCGAGATTAAGGGTCGCTGTTAATAAGGCTAAGGTTGCCAATATGCCAAAAGATAATATTGAGAAGGCAATAAAAAAGGGTATTGGTGGTAATGAGGGGGTTGAATATTTTGAAATCACTTATGAGGCTTATGCTCCTTATGGAGTGGCTTTAATGATTAAATGCTTGACAGACAATAAAAACAGAACTTCTAGTGATGTAAAAAGTGTTCTTGCAAAAGGTGGAGGATCTCTTGGGACTCCAGGTTCAGTCTCATATATGTTTTACAGAAAGGGTCTTATTGTTTACAATTTAGAAAAATATCTTGAGGATGAGATAATGGAATTTGCATTAGAAGTTGGTGCTGAAGATATTTTAGTTTCAAACAATGAAGCGGAAGTTATTACAAGTCCTGATGATTTTGATAAAGTCTTATCTTTTTTAAAAACTAAATTTAAAGAAGAGGTTGCAGAGATAGCGTTAATTCCTGAAAATAAAATTTTTTTAAACAAAGAGCAAGCAGAAAAAATAATTCTTCTTGTTGAAAAGCTTGAAGATTTTGATGATGTTCAAGAAGTAATTCATAATTTAGAGATTCCAGAAGAATTAAGCTAGTTTTCTAATTTTATTTAATATTTTCGTAGTAGACTCTGTAAATTTTATTTCCAAAATCATCTGAAAAAAGAATTGAGCCGTCATAATATGTGATTATATCAACAGGTCGCCCAAATTTAGAGCTATCGGACTTTAAAAATCCATGTAAAAAAACTTTGTAATTTTTTGCTATTCTGGTTTTTGGATCAATGTCTAGTGTAGTTATCCTGTAGCCAACAGGAGAGGATCTGTTCCATGAACCATGCTCTGCTATGAATAATTTATTGATATATTCTCTTGGAAAGTTATTTCCCTGATAAAAGTGTATTCCAAGTGGGGCTACATGAGCAGGAAGTTCATAAATAGATGGGATAAACTTAGTATTTTTGGGTGCCTTGTTATAAAAATTGAAATTTTTTTGGTTTTTGCCAAACACATAGGGAAATCCAAAATGTTCTTTATATTTGATTATTAGGTTTATTTCGTCTGGGGGAATGTTGTCTCCTAATCCGTCTTGGCCATTGTCGCTAAAATACATCTCATTGCTAATTGGATGAAAATCAAATCCAACCGAGTTTCTTACTCCAAAGGCTACTATGTCTTCTTTTTTTGTTTTTAAATCGATGCTAAGAAGTATTGCTTCTTTTTTTGGAGGAATTTTAGCATTATGTTGGGATCCTATGTTTACGATTAGTTTGTTATTTTTAGGATCTACTTTAATATAACGTCCGGAGTGCATGTTGGAATTATTTTTTGGTAGAAATGAAAAGATTTGCATTTTCCATGTATAGTCTTTATTTGATTTCATGCTTTTATTAATTTCTTCTTTTACATTTTCAACTATATATATTTTATCGACAGAAGATATATACAATTTATTGTCCCAATAAGCAATGCCAATAGGTTTTTTTAAGTTTTTTGCTATAGTATAGATTTTTTTGTTTTTTGTAGCAAAGTATGCAAAAGTGCTCCCAGATCCTATGAATATATTTCCATCTTGATCGCTTGTAATTCCCCTTGGTTTTTCAATTGTATTGTTTAAGAAAATTTCGACTTTAAATCCATTTGGAACTTTTAGTGAGTTTGTTGGTTCTTCTGCTGCCACAGTTATAGATGAAATTAAAAAAATAGTTGTAATTAATTGAAAATAGCTATTTAAAATTTGATTTTTCATTTAGTGTCCTTTTTTTATTTAATGCTTTTTCTTTAAATTGGATGTTTCTGTGTAATATAATTTAATTATATGATAAATAAGATTCATGGTAAAGTTGTAGAAAAAAAAGAATCTAGTTTGGTTTTAATGACTACTGTTTTTGAATTTGAACTTTTAGTTAGTACATTTTGCCTTGCTAATTTTAAGTTGTCAGACAAGGTTGAACTGTTTACCTATCTTTATACGAGAGAAAATGAATTAAAGCTTTTTGGATTTTTGAATTCAGATGAAAGAGAAACTTTTAAAGGACTTATTGGAGTAAGTGGAATAGGGCCAAGGGCTGCTTTAAGAGTGCTCTCTAATATAAGGTATAATGAGTTTAAGGACGCTATTGATAGGGAAGATGTTGAACTTGTTTCTAAAATCAAAGGCATTGGTAAAAAAATGGCTGGTAAAATGTTTTTACATCTTCAGGGTAAGCTTTTGATTAATAATGAGCTTGAACCTAGTCTTTTTAGATTTAAAGAATTAGAAGAATCGATTGTTAGCATGGGATTTGACAGAAAAATTGTTAATAGTAAGCTTAATGAGGCTTCCAATTTAGTTGAATTTTCGAATTTAAAAGACTCTGAAAAGGAGCAGTTTTTATTTAAGGAGGTTTTAAAAAGAATTTCGAATTAATTGTTAGTTGTTGGTAATTATTAAATAGTCTTTAAGGGGTTTTTATGAAAGATGAAAATAGTACAAACTTTTTAAGTTCTAGTGAAAATTATTTATATGATAAGGGTGAAAATGAGCTTAGACCTAAGGTTTTTGAAGATTTTAAAGGTCAGGCTAATGTTAAAGAAACTCTTAGTATTTTTATAAGAGCTTCTAAAGAGAGAGATGAAGCTTTAGATCATGTGTTTTTGAGTGGTCCGCCAGGTCTTGGAAAAACTACTCTTGCAAGTATTATTGCCTTTGAAATGAATGCTTCAATTAAGATCACGTCAGCTCCGGCTTTTGACAAACCTAAAGATATTATTGGAATTTTGACAGGTCTTGATGAGAAGAGTGTTTTATTTATTGATGAAATACATAGACTTAGACCAATAATAGAAGAAATGCTTTGTATTGCCATGGAAGATTATGAGCTAGATTGGGTAATCGGGCAAGGAGCTAATGCAAGAACTGTTCGAATGCCACTTCCAAAATTCACATTGATTGGAGCTACTACTAAACCGGGAAAAGTAACATCTCCACTTTATGCGAGATTTGGAATTACTGCAAGATTTGAACTTTACAGCGAAATAGAGCTTGTTGAGATAATAAAGAGAAATTCTATTATTTTAAATATTGAAATAGAAGAGGATGCGGCTTTTCTTCTTGCAAGAAGTTCAAGAGGAACTCCTCGAATAGCAAATAGATTGCTAAGACGAATAAGAGATATTGCTCAGGTAACTGGAAGTTTGGTTGTTACAAGCGACATTGTTGCAATTGGGCTTGAAATGCTTAGAATAGATGGAGAAGGTCTTGATGAGCAAGACAGAAATATTTTAAGAAGTTTAATATTGAAGTTTAATGGGGGGCCTGTAGGTGTTGATACTTTAGCTATTTCTGTAGGGGAAACAGCAGATTCTCTTGAAGACTTTTATGAGCCTTATTTAATTATGAAAGGATTTATTAACAGAACTCACAGAGGTCGTAAAGCTACTGAGTTCGCGTATCTTCACTTAAACTTAGAGATGAAAGAGGATGATCTTAGTGAAAACCAAAGAGTTTCATTTTAATTTGCCCTATTCTTTAATAGCTCAATATCCAAGTGAAAAAAGAGGATCTTCAAGGTTAATGGTACTAGATCCCAAATTCCAAAAAATTTACCATGAAAATTCTGTAAACAATATTTTGAAATATATAAATAGTGATACTTTTATTATTTTTAATAATTCAAAAGTTAGAAAATCAAGAATGTATGCAGAATCAGAAGTTGGTAGTAATGTTGAATTTTTGATTTTGGATAGAATTGGTGCTGCTCTGTTTACCGCATTGATTTCTAAGTCCAAAAGGCAAATTGTTGGCAATGTTTACAAATTTCCTGAAGGATTAATAGGTGAAATTTTGTCGAAAAATGGTAGTGAGATTGTTTTAAAATTCAATGATGATGTTGGAGAAGATTATTTTGAAAAACACGGTTTTGTTCCTATACCCCCTTACATTAAAAGAGATTATGATAAAATAGATGAAGATCGATATCAAACTGTTTATTCTAAATACATTGGGTCTGCAGCTGCTGCAACTGCAGGATTGCATTTTAGCAAAGATTTGTTTTCTGTTTTTGAAGAGAGAAATATTGAATATGATTTTATTACTCTTCATGTGGGGCTTGGCACTTTTCTTCCTGTAAGATCAAAAAGGATCGAAGAACATAATATGCATTTTGAAACTTTTTTAATAAAAGATAGTGTGGCTAATAGATTGGAGAATGCAAAATTTCTTGGTAAAAAAATTTTGTCAGTTGGTACTACAACGCTTAGGGCCTTAGAGTCATCTTATGATAATAAGCTTAAGAAGTTTAAAACAGGTCAGCAAAGTACAAATCTTTTTATTTATCCTGGTCAAAACTATTGTTTTAAGTTTGTCGACATGCTTTTTACAAATTTTCACACACCTCAATCTACTCTTTTGATGCTGGTATCCTCATTTGCAGGCAAAGATTTTGTGTTTAGTTCTTATGAAGAAGCTGTAAATAAAGGTTATAAATTTTTTTCTTATGGCGATGCTATGTTAGTTTTAAATCATATATAGATATTAGTTGTGAATTATTTTATATTTAAGTTATGATAGGGCTTAATTTAATTAATTAGGAGGAAAATGTATGAATACTTCTCTTTTTCAGAAAGAAAGGCAAAAATATATTCCCAAATTGCCAGATATTTTAAAAAAAGATTTTAAGAATATTAGTTTAGTTTGTGGAGAAAAAACTGAAGCAATTCAAGATAAACAGGCTTTAAAGGAATTTTTTAAGAATACTTATGGGCTGCCAATTGTAAGTTTTACTGAGGGCAAGTCTAATTTATCTTTTTCAAAAGCTTTAAATATTGGTATTATTCTTTCTGGAGGACCTGCTCCCGGGGGGCATAATGTTATATCTGGTGTTTTTGATGCAATAAAAAAATTTAATGCAAATTCAAAGCTTTTTGGATTTAAGGGAGGCCCTTTAGGCTTGTTGGAGAATGATAAAATTGAACTTACTGAAAGTTTAGTAAATTTTTACAGAAATACCGGAGGCTTTGACATTGTATCTTCTGGAAGAACAAAAATAGAAACAGAAGAGCATTATAATAAAGCTTTATTTGTTGCCAAAGAAAACAATCTTGATGCAATTATTATTATTGGTGGTGATGATTCGAATACTAATGCGGCTATTCTTGCAGAGTATTTTAAAAAGAAGGGAGAGAATATTCAGGTTATTGGAGTTCCAAAGACAATTGATGCTGATCTTAAAAATGATCATATTGAAATTTCATTTGGTTTTGATTCTGCTACGAAAATTTATTCTCAGATGATAGGTAATTTGTGTCGAGATGCCATGTCGACTAAAAAATATTGGCATTTTGTCAAACTTATGGGTAGGAGCGCATCTCATGTTGCTTTGGAATGTGCTTTAAAAACTCATCCAAACATTTGCATTGTGTCTGAAGAGGTTTTGGCTAAAAAGAAAACTTTGTCTGAGATTGTTGATGAAATGGTGTTTGTTATTTTAAAGAGATCTTTAAATGGGGATAATTTTGGAATAGTTATAGTTCCTGAAGGCGTGATTGAGTTTATTCCAGAAATTAAGTCTTTAATGGTTGAATTATGCAATATTTTTGATAAAAATGAAAGTGAGTTTAAAGGGCTTAATATTGAAGGGATGAAAGAAGTTTTCGTTGCTAAGCTTAGTGATTATATGAAGGGAGTTTATTTGTCTTTGCCTTTGTTTATTCAATTTGAACTTGTAAGTTCAATTTTAGAAAGAGATCCTCATGGAAATTTTAATGTTTCAAGAGTTCCTACTGAAAAGTTGTTTATTGAAATGGTTCAATCAAGATTAAGCGATATGAAAAAAAAGGGGGAATATAAGGGAAACTTTATTCCAGTTGATCATTTCTTTGGATATGAGGGTAGAAGTGCTTTTCCTTCTAATTTTGATAGTGATTATTGCTATAGTTTAGGATATAATGCTGTTGCTCTGATTTTAAATGGCCTTACAGGTTATATGTCTTGTATAAAAAATTTAAATTCAAAACCAACGGATTGGGTTGCAGGAGGAGTGCCTTTAACAATGTTAATGAACATGGAAGAGAGGTATGGATCGCAAAAGCCTGTTATAAGAAAAGCTCTAGTTGATTTAGAAGGAAGACCATTTAAGGAGTTTGTTGAAAATCGTGATAAGTGGGCTTTGAATAATTTGTATTTATATCCAGGTCCTGTGCAGTATTTTGGTTCTTCTGAGACTGATGAAATAACTGAAACTTTAAAGTTAGAATTATTGAAGTAAAAAATTTATGCTTATTGGAAGCTTGTTGTTGTTTTTCAGTGTTTTGAATGTTTATTCAAAATCACTTGATTATTTCAAGCTAAATTTTAATTATTTAAAGTTAAGTATTGCCAAAAATTTGCCATTGCAAGATAAATTAACTTCCAGTGGCAACTTTGTTACTCATGAAAAAAATAATATTCTTGTTGTTGATAAGGACGATTCTTTTCTTTACAAGAATATTCAAGAAAATAAAGCTTTAAATCTTGAGAATGATCTTGAGTCAAAATCAGTAAAAGATTTATTTAGGTTTTCAGCTATTAGTATTGGATCTTTCCCAATAGTTTTATTTTTGAGCTTGTTTTTTTTTGATCTAGGATACTATTTTTATAGCGGAATGAATGCAAATTACATTCCATATCCTTTTTCAAATGGTCCTAATTTTTCAAAAGATGAAATTTATAAAAAATTTGTTATTTCAGCTTCCGTTGGGGCTATAGTTGCACTAACTATTGCCTTGATTGATTATTTTCTTCAGTGACAACACATGATAAGGCTTAAGAAAGAATTTACTGTTAAAGAAAATGCTTTAAGATTGGATCTTTACTTATCAAGCAATTTGGAATTTTTTACTAGAAGTCAGATTAAAAGAAGAAATGTAGAAGCTTTTAAAAAGAGTGATGGAAAATTTTTTAAGATAAAATTGTCTAAGCCTGTTTTTAAGGACGATGAAATGATGATTGAATTTGACGAAGAGATTAGTCAAATTAATTGCCTTAAGCCCAACAATATTCCTATTACTATAATTTATGAAGATTCTAATATTATTGTTTTGAATAAACCGCAAGGAATTTTAAGTCATCCCGGAATATCACATTGGGATGATACTGTTGTAAATTTTCTTTTATACCATATAAAAAGCTTGAAAATTGATTTTAATGAAGAAAAAATTAGACCTGGAATTGTTCATAGATTAGACAAAGATACTTCTGGAGTGCTAATTTGTGCAAAAAACACTAATACTTTGAGGGTTTTGGCTCAGCAGTTTAAAGATAAAAGGACAAATAAAGTTTACATTGCAATTGTTAAGGGTAATTTTAATAGTTTTTCTGGAAGTATTGAATCTTTTATAGATAGAGATAAATATAATAGGAAAAAATTTAGTGTTTCTAAAGATAGAGGTAAAAAAGCATTAACGGAATATAGATTGTTGCTCAATTTTGGGGGATATTCTCTTTTAGCTTTAAAACCTAAAACCGGTCGTACACATCAATTGAGAGTGCATATGAAATATCTTAATTTTCCAATATTGGGAGATGAAGTTTATGGCAGAGTTGATGGCAGTTTTAAAAAAATAACTTTAATGCTGCATTCTTATAAGCTTGAAATTGATGTTGGAAAAAATTCTTTAGAGAAATTTATTTCTGAATTTCCCAAAAGATTTGTTATTTTTTTGTCAAATTTTTACAAGAAAGATGAATTGAATTTGATTATTGATAATTTGGTTCTCTTTTTAAAAGATTTTTAATTTAAAATTTCTTGTTTTAATGAGATTGAGTTTATTATTTTGCCTCCAGTGATTTCATTAGTGTTAATAACAGTAATGAAACAATTTGGATCAATTTTTTGTGATATATACTTAATTCTTGACAAGCGCATTATTGGAACCACTATAAATACTATAGTTTTTTCTGTTCCTGCCCAAGCTCCCTTTCCGTCTATTAATGTAGCGCCTAATTTTAACTTGTTTGTGAGAAGATAAGCAATTTCTTTTCCTTTATCTGAAATGATTAATATTGCTTTTTGATTACCAAATCCGGTGCTTGTTTTATCTGTCATGATAGATGTTACAAAGGATGCTATTAGTGTATAAAGAGCAATTTCAATATTAAAGAAAAAGGTTGCAAGTATTAATACTGCTAGATTAACTATGAAGTTTGTTGTTCCAATACTAATTGAATATTTTTCTTTAATGATCATCGCAATTATATCTGATCCCCCTGAAGATCCTTTACCTTTAAATATTAGTCCAAGTCCAAGTCCGGAAATAAGTCCAGCTAGTATTGATACAAGCATCATATCGTTAAGATGTATTTTATTTTGTAAAAACTGGGAATAGTTTATGATAATAGAATATAATCCCATTGCAATCCAACTTTGAATGATGAATGTTATATTTAAAAATCTTATTCCAATAATAAATAATGGAATGTTTAATGCAAATATTGTCCACCCTAAATTGAAGCTTAATAAGTAATGCAGCATTAATGCAATACCCCCAATTCCTCCACTAAGAAGTCCATGAGGAATATATAAAACATTTGTGGAAATTGCCATTAGTGCAGAGCCTAAAGCTATTTGTATTGTGCTATTAAATATTAATTTGGGATTTTTAATTATAGTTTTTAATTTTTTTGCTAGTATTATGAATAATAGTTTGAGTTTTTTTTTAATTCTACGATAATGAATCTTTTTTTTCTTTTTCATCTTAACGTTAGATTTACTTTTAAGCTATAAGTTAATAATTTACTTGAATTCTATATTAATTTTGCAAAAAAAACAATTTTCTTCTCTTTTTTTATTTTTTTTGATATTATGTTCATAAAACTATGGCGATGAATTATGCAAAATTTATAATATTACTGGTTCTGCTTTTTTTTTATATTTGGTTTTTTATTATCCTTAGGATGAAAAGGGTTAATCTATTTTTGCTGGAAAAAATAAAAAATGGAGCAAAAATTTTGGATATTCGATCTCCCAAAGAATATAGTAAGTCTCATTATTTGAAATCAATTAATATTCCCTTTAATAATTTATTTGCTAAAAAGGATAAATTGGGCGATTTTGAGTCCCAAATAATTGTTTATGGTAAAAGCTTTAATAAGTCTTACGAGGCTAAAAAAGTTTTAAAAAGCATGGGATTTAAGAATGTGTTTGTTGCTGGTACTTTGAAAGACATGCCACAAACAGAAAAAAAAAGAAGTTGATTGATGGCTAAAATTATTGGGATATCTGGTGGTTCTGGAAGTGGAAAAACTACAGTTGTGAGCAAGATTAGTGAGTTTATTCCAGAGTTTGTCCTTATTTCTCAAGATAATTACTATAAAAGTGTAGGTGATTATGAACATGAGTTTTCTAAAGTAAATTTTGATCATCCAGATGCTTTTGATAATAATTTGTTTTATGAACATTTGAAAAATTTAAAAAAAAATAACCCAATAGATATGCCTCTTTACGACTTTATTAATCATAAAAGACAACTTAAAACTGTTTTGGTTGTTCCAACCCCTGTTGTTATTGTTGAAGGTATTATGATTTTTGTTGAAGAGAGAGTGAGAAATTTAATAGATCTTAAAATATACATTGACACCCCAAATGATATTAGATTTATTAGGCGCTTAAGGAGAGATATTTCTAAAAGAGGTCGTACTTTAGAGTCTGTTATTGATCAGTATTTGAACACCACTAGATGGGGTTATTATAGGTTTATTGAGCCCACCAAAGAATATGCTGATCTTATTATTCCCGAGGGGGGACATAATGATAAAGCGCTTTATGTGCTTTCAACGTTCCTTAAGTCTTTAAGTAAAGAAGGGCTAGATTTCATCTAAATTAATGATATTGGATAATAATCTATTTCAATGTAAACAGTATTTGTTATTTTTATCTTTTCTCTTGTCTTGTTAACTAGTTCTTCAAGTAAACTGTAGGATTTTGACAAGTATATTATATTGTATCTGTAATTTTTAGATATTTTTTTCATAATAGCTTCTGACGGGCCTAAATGTTCAATTCCTTCTTGTAAAAATTCTTTAGATTTTTCAAAAAATTCCCAACATTTTTGTTTAACAGATTCTTCATTTTTGCTTCTAAATATTATTCTAATAATTTTGTTAAATGGAGGATAGTTTAATTTTTTTCGTATATTTAGTTCTTGTTCGTAAAATTGTTCATATTGGTGCTTATAAGCATACTTTATGGCATAATAATTGGGATTTTTTGTTTGTATGATAATTGTGTTGTCATCTTTAAATCTTGCGGCTCTTCCCATAATCTGTGAGAGCGTTGTAAAAATTCTTTCGCTGCTTCTGAAATCAGGCAATCCCATTCCAATGTCTGCGTTGATTATACCCAATGTTTTTATATTTTCAAAATTAAATCCTTTTGCAATGATTTGTGTCCCGATAAGTATATCTATTTCTTTGTTTTCAAACTTGCTTATTGAATCTATATTTTCTATTTTTGTAATATCGGAATCTATTCTTGCAATTTTTGCATTTGGCAAAAATTTTTTTAATTCTTTTTCAACAAGTTGAATTCCATAAGTTTTATATTTAATGTCTTTTGATTTGCATTGGGGGCAATGGCTTGTTGTTTTTGTTTTATAACTACAATAGTGGCATAAAAGTTTGTTTTCTTTTTTGTGGTAAATCAGGCCAAATGAGCAATTTGGGCAATAAATTGTATGTCCGCATTCGTTGCATTCGAGATTTTTCAGATATCCTCTTTTGTTAATGAAAATTAAAGATTGTCTTTTTTCATTTAAACTTTTTTGTATACTGTATAACAGTTCTGATGAAATTGTGCTAGGTTCTTTTTTCATATTTATTATTTTTATATCTTCTATTTTGCTTTGAGAGAATTTGTTTTGCATTGATATTTTTTTTATTTGGTTATGTTTCATTGCGTAGTATGCTTCAAGAGAAGGCGTTGCGCTTCCCATTATAAATTTAGCATTAAATTTTTTTTGCAAAAAAAATGATATGTGTCTTGAGTGAAATCTTGGAGTATTTTCAGATTTGTATGTATTTTCGTGTTCTTCGTCCATAATTATTAATTTTAATTTGGTAAAAGGTAGCATTAGTACACTTTTAATGCCAATAACAATCAGGCTTTCTCCATTTTTAACTTTATTCCATATTAAATTTTTACTAGAATTTGGAACTTTAGAGTTATATTCATAAATTTTATCATGGTGCACATTTAATGCATGTTTTATTCTTTTTATTATTTGATATCCTAATGATATTTCGGGAATCAAGAAAAGTACTTGTTGTTCTAGTGTTAAGTAATGTTCACACAATTTGATAAATATTTCAGTTTTTCCAGATCCAGGTATTCCAAAAAGGTAAAAAACATCAATTTTTTCTGATTCAATAATTTCTTTGTAAATATTTTGTTGTTCGTTGTTTAGTTGAAGGCGATTTTTATAATCCGGATACGTATGCTCATTTGAAGGCAATGTTTGATTTTTTTTAGATTTTGAATTTTTGGGCAACCCAAAGAATAAAGTTTCTCCAAATCCCGAAAATGTTTTTTTACTAATCCAATGTGCTAAATCAATGTTATGCTCTGTTATTATTTTAGTTTTATCTAGTATTTTAATAATTTCTTTTATTTTGAAT
The DNA here is from genome assembly GCF_030436345.1 of [Borrelia] tanukii. Taxonomy (GTDB): domain Bacteria; phylum Spirochaetota; class Spirochaetia; order Borreliales; family Borreliaceae; genus Borreliella; species Borreliella tanukii. Next base: position 12,962 of record NZ_CP124038.1, on the reverse strand, counting down.
TCAAACTTTTCTTTAAATTCGTTTTCAAAATATTTTTTAATAATTATTCCAATTTTATTGGAGCCATTAAAGTTAACCATTACTCTTATTCCAATTTCTAGATTCAAGTTAAACTTGTAAAAAAAAAGTTTATTTAAAGGAATATTTATTGCAATTTCATAGTAATAAGTTGAGTGATGGTGTTCAACCATATTTTATTATGCCTTTTATTATTTTTAAATCTTGCCATATTTCTTTTTTTAATTCTGGATTTTTTATTTGATTTGTGGGAAGGTGTGTAAAAACTAATGGAATACCTTTAAATCTTAGTTCTATTCCCCTTACAATTTGAATTCTTAACGGTTGATTTAAGAAAAAATCTATTTCTTCGCAAGATAAAATTGCTTTAAGGTTTTTATTGCTGATTTCTAAGTTAAGTGATTCAATAGTGTCTATTATTTTATAATTGTGTATGTTTATGCTTTTGCACCATTTTGTTATAATATCCCTTGAAGGTTCGTTGAGATAGTTTTTATTTATATATATTATGATATGATGATGATTGTTGTTGCTTTTTTCTTGTAAACTATTATTTGGTAATAGGTTCATTAAATTTTTGGTTTTTATGGGTATTTCTGTAATTTGTTTACTATTTTCATTTTTTTGATAAATTTTAACACTTTTAACTTTTTCTATTTCTTGTTTAATCTCATTATCTATTTTTTCAAAATTTTCTGTAATTTTGCCTTCAATATTATTTTTCAATATTTTAAGTAAAAAAAGTTTTTTAGTTAAAATATTATTATTCATAGTAAACCTTATCTAAAAATAAAGCATTTGCGGGTGCAGTTGTTCTTGCAAGGTTTCTATTTTTTGATTTTAGTATTGCTTCAAAAATAGAAATTGATTCGTTTTTTATTTCGATATCCAGCATTGTACCTATTATTGATCTTACCATTTTCCACAAAAAAGAAGATCCTATTATTTCAAAAATAATATATTTCCCTCTTTTTTTAAATTTAGCAAAATGTATATGCCTAAATTTGGATTTGCTTTTATCTTTTATGCATGAAAATGTGGTAAAATCATGGTTTCCAATTAATATTTTAGCCATTTTGTTTAAATTGCTAATGTTTAGTTTTTTGTTTACATAGTGAGCTTGATAGCCTTCCCAGGGATAGTAGTTATCGCTGTTTAATATACAATAACTGTATTTTCTTTTTTTAGCGTTAAAACGTGGATGAAATGAACTTTTCACGTACTTGAGTTTTAGTATTTTTATACTGGTTTTTAATAATATTGCATTTAAAGCTTTTTTTAAATTGTTTATCGGAATATTGATATTTATATCAAAAGTTATTATTTGTCTTTTTGCATGAACTCCTTTATCTGTTCTTCCAGATGAATGGATTTTTATTTTTTTTTTGTTGATTTTCATTAGAGCTTGTTCAATTTCTCCTTGAACCGTAGGCTTTTTGGGTTGTCTTTGAAATCCATGGTACATAGATCCGTCATAAGCGATCTCAGCTAATATTTTTTTCATTTATTTAAGATTTTTCATTTCCTTTGATATTTTAAAGTAAACTTCTTTGATTTTATCTAAAAGTATTGAAGGCTTTTCTTTTGAAGATTTGCCCATTCCTGCTATTTTAGAAAGAGTGGTTTTTATGTCGTTTAATTGTTTGTATCTGTATTCTTTATTGTCTTTATTGCCATAAAAGTATTCTAAAAGACCTGATAAGTAGAGAACACTGTCATAGCCATAATTTTTATCTGTATCTGGGCCAAATATGGTTGATGCACTAATAGGTTCTGAATTGCCTTTGTCTTTTTCTATAACTAGTTTATAAAGATATGCAGCTTTATGGTAAAATATTTTTTGAAGATAATTGTAGTTTTTGTTTGGTTCTTCTTTTTCAAGGTCTTCAAATGTCCAAGCAGCTCTTATTGCTGATTTTGCTTGATTTAACGTGGGGTTATAATTCTTCTCAAGATGCTCATAACATAGCATAGCAAGAATATAACTTGCAGCTCCTTCTTTTAATGTTCTAGATTTGCTAAAGTTGATCATACCATCAAAAATCTCAGTTATTTTTTTTCTTTCGGATTTTTTATTTTGCAAAATTTCTTTTTTGTTTTTAGGGATTGAATTGAATTCGCCTGGAAATGCTGCAAAGTAGCATTTTGGACATACTGTTACAGAATATATTCTAGGATAAATATTGCCATATTTGTCGTTTTTTATATATTCTCTTTTTAGATCAATTTTTAACTCTCCCGCTATTAGTCTGCTACTTCCGGTAAAAAGTTCTTCTTTTTGAAATTTAAAATAGCATATAGGGCATTCAATTTTTTCTTTTGTAAAATATGATATTTTTTTCATGAATTAATTTTCTACCATTACAAATGCAATAGCGTACTCCTTTTCATGGGATATTGTTAGGTGTAGCTTTAAATTCATTTTTATTACAAATTTTTCAATTTCATTATGCAAGCAAAAGTTTGCATTTCCTTTTAAAGATTTTATTACCTCAATATCTTTAAGGCCATAACGTAGTTTATATTGCAACAGTGGACTTAATGCTTTAATTAAAGATTCTTTAGCTGCAAATTTTCCAGCCAAACTTTCTAAAATGCTACCACCTTTTAATTTGAAATTTTCAATTTCTTTATGTGTAAAGAATCTTTCCATTTTTTTTTTATTTTCTAAAAAATTTTTGAATCTTTCAACTTTTATTATATCACATCCTATTGACTTCATGGTTTGATCTCTGAGCTTTCAATTATTTCTAGTTTTATTTTTTTGGGTTCATAATCATATATTTCTGTTTCATTGATATTCTCTTTAAGAATTATATTTGTGGCAATGTTGTAAATCCCGGGGGCTTTTATATTTGCTAGGTCAAAAGCAAGGCTTATATTTTGATTATTTATGTGGGTTTTAATTTGTTTTTCAGAAAGTCTTGTTTTTATTTTTACAAACATTTTGTTTTCTGAGCTTATTATTTTTTCTTTATCTTTGATCTCAAGACCATTTTTAAGATTGTTGAAAATAAGATTAGGAGATTTTATTGTTGTGTTTGAATATTTTTTGTTTAAATAAATATTGATTACCACATGACTTTTTTCAAGCATAACTAGGGGGTTTGGAGAAACCACTTCAAGATAATCTGATACAAATAGGGTTCTTGTATCAAACTCTTTTACGTTGGTTTGAATAGTATTTATTTTTTTGAGTTCTTGTTCAGGGCCACATACTAATAAATGTTCAGGCAGGATATTGTATTTTGCAATAAAATATTCTCCTTTACCATCTCTTTCTATAAGTTTAAACTTAGGCTCTATTTTAACTGATTTAGAGATTTTATTATCAAGATTTAGCAATACATTTGTTTTTGAAAGTTTATATTCTGCAATGTGTATTGAGTTAAGATTTTTTATTTTTATTGGCAGTTTATATTTTCCAGGAATCGTTATTTTTGATGCTTCAATAAATAATATTATTTTATTAAGATCAAGGTATTTTAAATCATCTTTGTTGACTTTTATTGTAATTTTGACTTTGCTAAAGTCGGGAATTTTTCCGAGAGCTATTTGATCATTTAAGATAATGTTGAATTCTTTTTCAGTTGTTATTGATTCTATTTTATTGAAATTAAATGCTACAAACATTAGAATAGCTATTAAAATGGAAATAGCTTTATTTTGCCAATCGTCAAATAGTAACTTTATTATGTTTGTTATTTTTTTGCTTATTTTCATTATTTTACTCTATTAGCTCTAGATTCAATTTATTTCTAATTTCATTTAAGCTTAAATTGTATTCCAGTTTTGCATTGGTTGTAATTGAAATAGACCCGGTCTCTTCGGAGGTTATTATTGTTATTGCGTCAGAATTTTCAGAAATCCCAAGCCCCGCTCTATGCCTTGTTCCAAATGCTTTGCTAATAGAATCAACATTAGATAATGGTAAAAATGAGCCTGCATATTTTAATTTATTTTTGCTGATTATTACAGCTCCGTCGTGAAGAGGGGTTTCGCGCTCAAATAGTGATATTAATAGTTCACTAGATATTAGTGCATCAATTTTAGTTCCCTTGTTTATTATTTGCTCCAGCTGTATTTTTTTTTCGATGCATATTAGGCTGCCAGATTTGTTTTCAGACAGGTGTTTAACGGCTTTTAGGATTTCAGAAATAACTTTTAAAGTTTCTTCTTTTTTATTTGAAAGCTTAAAAGCTAAATTGAAATTTCCAATTTGCATTATTATTTTTTTTATTTCTTGATTAAAAAGTATGACTATTGCTATTGGCAATATATTGGCTATATAATTTAACAGCCAACTAATGGTATAGAGATTTAAATAATAGGAGATAATTCCTATAGAGATAAGGATCAACATCCCTTTTAATAGATTTGTAGAATAAGAATTGATCACGTTTTTATATATGTAGTATACCAAGATACTAATTAAGCTTAGGTCTAAAATTCTTGAAAAAGTATCTTTTATTTGATTTAAATCATTTATGTCTATCATAAATTCTATATTCAATCTCAATGCTAAAATAACTGTACTTATTAATCTATATTAGTATAATATAAAATATATAAATAAGCACAATTTATAATTAAATTAAATTGTTTTTGAATTTATGAATGAAAGAGAAAACATTATAGCTTTAATATTTGATTTTGATAATACTCTTATTTATGGCAATATGCAGCAAGTTCTATTTGATGAGTATTGTGTTGATTCTTGTTCCTTTTGGAAAGAAGTTGAAAGTTTAGAATACGTTTATAAGCAAAATGGTTACAATATCATTTCTAATGAAATGATATATTTATCCCATTTTTTAACCTATGTAAGAGAAGGCGTTTTAAAAAGTCTGGATAATAGAGTATTATTTAATTTAGGTGCTAAGTTAAGATTTTTTGAAGGGGTTATTGATTTATTTGATGAGATATCTGAAATAAATAAGAAGTTGGAAAATAATAATTCGCAGGTTAAGATTTATATTGTTTCAAGCGGATTTAGGCAAATGATTTTGGGAAGCAAAATTGCACCTTATGTTAGCAAAGTGTGGGCATGTGAGTTTATAGACTCGTATTTGATGCCTTTTTATGAACTTAGAGATGATAAATTTTCTAAAAATAAGGTTTTAAGCAGTGTTTGCTACTTTGTAGATCATACAATAAAAACCAGAGTTATTTTTGAAATCAATAAAGGGTCTTATGAGAAGGTTAATGAGAGAGTGCCAAAGAGTAAAAGGCAAATTCCTTTTAAAAATATATTCTACATTGCAGATGGATTTAGTGATATTCCGGCATTTGAAATCTTAAATAATATTTTAAATCATTGTAAAAATACCTTGACAGTATATCATGGAAATGATGCAAATGCAAAAAAATTGTTTTATGAGAATAGAGTGGGAGATTTTGCTGAGGCCAATTATAGTAAGGGCACTAAATTGTATAATTGGATAATGGAGAAAATTTGCTTGAGTGTGTAAATTCATTTAATTTACTTTTAGCTTACTTTTGTTTAGTTGATAAAAGTAGTAAAAAAACCGAAAAGAGGGGATATGTTTAAAGATTTAAATACAAATCAAGGGTTAAGGCCTTGGAGAGTAGAATCTGTTTTTTATTTTATTGTCATAGTTTTAATATTTATTGGGGTTTTTAAAATAGCAGAAGCCGTATTTAAACCTTTGGCTATTTCCATAGTGTTAGGATTTTTAGTTTATCCCGTTTATACTTTTTTGGCAAAATTCAAAGTTCCAAAATTTTTAATAGTTTTTATTATATTTTTTTTGTTGTTTTCTTTTTCTTATTTGATTTTTAATTTTGTTTATTACAGTGTTACTGTTTTAATGAAGCAATTGCCCTACTATCAAAATCAATTGGCATTTATCATGAAAGATGTGCTTAGTCGTTATAAAATTGATAGTTCTGTTATTAATGACATGAATTTTTCTGGTTACATTTATCCATTTTTAACAAGAGCTTCTAATGAGATTATTGGATTTACAAGTAGCTTAGTAATAGTCTTTTTGTTGTTGTATTTTTTGCTTTCAGAAATACATGTTTTTGGGATGAAACTTGATAAAGCTTTTAAAAAGCCAGTATCTACTAGATTTATTGAAGCTCTAGATACGATTAATAATCAAATTGGCAAATATTTGGGAATAAAGATTCTTGTGAGTTGCTTAACAGGCATTTTAGTATTTATTGGATTAACTTTGTTTGGCCAAGACTTTCCTCTTGTTTGGGCAGTTCTTACTTTTGTTTTTAATTTTATTCCCAGCATTGGGTCTATATTGGCTGTATTCTTTATTGTAATAACATCTTTGATTCAATTTTACCCAAATTTAAACATAGTGCTTTATATTTTTATATATAATACTTCTGTTCAAATGTTAATTGGCAATATTCTTGAGCCAAAAATGCAGGGGAAAAGACTTGATATTTCACCATTTTTGCTCTTATGTTTTTTGTTTTTTTGGGGATGGCTTTGGGGTATTGTAGGCCTTTTAATAGCTTATCCTTTTACTGTGATTGTAAAGGTAATAGTTGATAATGTAAGTTGGTTAAAGTCTTTTTCTGTATTTTTAGGTGGTTCTGAGATTTTAAGCAATATTAGTCATGTTTCAGTCAAAGATAAGGAGATTTGATTTTGAAAAGAAAGGTTATGCTTACGGGAGATAGACCTACTGGTGCTCTTCATTTAGGGCACTATGTGGGATCTGTAGTAAATCGGTTGAAATTTCAAGAAGAGTATGAAACATATTTTATTATAGCCGATTTGCACACTTTGACTACAAAACCCGATTTGAAAAGCATCAATACAATACCTTTTAACGTTAGGGAAATGGTTTTAGATTATCTTGCTTGCGGGATTGATCCTGATAAGGTTAGTATATATTTGCAATCAGCCATACCCGAGCTCTTTGAACTTTATTTAATATTTTCAATGATTGTTACTGTTGCGCGTTTGCAAAGGATTCCAAGTATAAAGGATATGAGCATTGCGGCTGGACTTAAAGAGATTCCTTATGGCCTTTTAGGATATCCTGTTCTTATGAGTGCAGATATTTTAATGGCAAAAGCAAATTTAGTTCCCGTTGGGCGTGATAATGAATCTCATATTGAATTTGCAAGAGAACTTGCAAGAAGGTTTAATCATTTGTACAAAAATAATTTTTTCCCAATACCCGAATCTGTTTTCACGGATTCTCGTCCTTTGGTGGGTATTTACGGCAAAAATAAAATGAGCAAGAGTCTTGATAATGCAATTTTTTTAAACGATGATGAAAATTTGTTAGAAAAAAAAATTATGTCTATGTATACAGATCCAAATAGAATAAGGGCAGATGTTCCTGGCAATGTTGAAGGTAATCCTGTTTTTATTTATCACAGTATTTTTAATAGTAATCATGAAGAAGTTGAAGATCTTAAAAGTAGATATAAGAAGGGCAAAGTGGGTGATGTTGAAGTTAAGAAAAAATTGTTTTTAGCTTTAAATAGCTTTTTAAAGCCAATAAGGGATAAAAGGAATTTTTATGAGGCCAAAAAAAAAGATTACGTTGATGAAATCATTTTTGATGGCACTAGTAAGGCAAGGTTTATTGCAAATAAAGTAATAAAAGATGTTAAAGATTTAATAGGTCTTTCAAAAACTTGGAATGGAATAAAATATAGTGTTGAAAAAATAAAAAATGAAGAATGAAAATTATTGATTTTATGTTAAACTTATAGTGGCGATGAACTTATTATTTAAATCAAACAATATTAATAATTATTATAATAGATTTGCCTTTTTAATTAAGTTTTTATTAAATTCTAGTAGCTTGAACAAAATGTTTCTTTTTGTATAAATAACTTCGCTGAGCACTCTTGTTACTGGCTCTGTTTTTGAGATTCTCATCCATAATGTTGCAACAATTTCTTTATTAGTTTTTAACAGCACCTTTAATCCTCCTGAGGCATCTCCTGTTCTTATCTTAGATTGTCTTTTGCCTTCATAGTTAATAATTTCATAATCAACTATTGATAATTCTTGAAATAACTTATTGCTTTTTATCTCTTTAATCAATAGATTTTCATAATTTCTTTTTAAAATTTCTTGATTTTCTATTTTTAGATTTGTTAAATTGGCTTTCTTGGATGATACTATTACATTGCTATAAAAATTTGTTGTATTTAAAATATCTTTTAAGCTATATTTTTCTTTATAGTAGTTTTTAGACAATTTACACCATATTTGGTAAAGTTCTTTCATTTTTAATAATTTTACAATACTAAGTAGAGTAGTAATTGGGTCTCTTACTCTTGAAGGATATATTATGCAACCCCCATTTGAGCCCTCTCCTGAAATTTTTACAATCAATCCTTGGGCTCTTAAATCATCTGCCATTTCTGTTAGATTGGCTTCTCCAACTTCTACTCTATAAACTTTGGCGTTGAAAAAATTTGCAATTTTTTCAATATTTAGAGATGTTGCATCATTAGTTACTATTGCTATGTTATTTTTTATTCCTGTATAATAAAGATAACTGAGCTCTGAAATTACTACAAGTGCAAATATTTTTTGTGCTTCGATAATGTTTGCAGTATTTGTGGCTTTGTCTATAAACACTAAATTGCCTCTATCTCCATCACAATCTGGTACATATCCTAGCTCAAAAGAATTGTCTTGTATATATTTTTTTTGTAGTAGTTTTTTGCATTCATTTAAAGATTTTCCTTCAGGAATAATATTATGCTTAAAAATGCCTATTTTGTCATTATATGATTCTATTTTTAATCCCAAAGATTTTATTAATTCTTTATCTATTGAATTAATTCTAGAGCTTCCATTCATTTCTGCTATTATTCCAATTGGATTTTTTAGTATTCTTTTTTTAAAAATTTCGATATTCTTATTGTTAATATCGTTTTCATATGCTATTTCATGTATTAATGATTTATATGCTTCGTAAGATTGGTTTTTATTTTTTATTTCTAATTTTATCGTTTTGTTATAACGCTCTAAATAGGATTTATCTTCATCAAATTTATTTAGAGCATTAATTAAATGGTTTATTAACTTTTCATTTTGGCTATTATTTTTAATTTGTTTTATTATTTCATGGGCTTTTGAAGAATTTAGTACACCACCATCGTTTAACCCTATTTTTATTCCATTGTACCCTATCGGATTATGGCTTGCAGAGATATAAATGAAGCCTTTTAAATCTTTACTGTTTTTCGTACAAGCTAAAATTTCAGTTATTGGAAGTATACCAAAAAACTTAATCTTTTCTTTGCTTGCTATTAATATTTTGATTGTTATTTCTGCAATAATATTGCCGGTAGGTCTTGAGTCTAATCCTAATCCAATATAGGGCTTGGATTCATTTTTAAAATAATTTGATATTGTGAAGATTATTAGCGCTATTAGTACTTTATCTTCATTGCCTATTTCATTTTCTGTTGAATCTTCGTTTTTTGATTTTGCAAAAATTTTTCTAAATCCTGAAGGAGAAAATATCATCTCGTCAAAAGCTTTTTTAAAATTTTTTATGTTAAGTGAATATTGTTTAAGCATGTAAATTTCTTCTCATTGATATTTCAGCCATATTATTGCTATAATTAATCAATAATATGGTCGCTTATATTATTATACTTAAAAATTTTGTTTTTTGCTTATATTAAAAGCTTTATCTTAAGGGGTTTAGTTTTTACTGATGAATGTTAAAGTTGATAAAATTTTTTCTGAAATGATACTTGAAAAACTTAATTCTGGTGAGATAGGGACTAATAATTTTGAATCCATTAAATATTTCCCGTGTGATAATCATGAAAATATTTTTAATATTTCGGATAAAATTTCGAAGTTTAAGTTTGACAAAGGTTTGGTTGAAGATAATTTAAAAAAATATTTTTATGATTTTTCTAAGTTTTTGTATTCAGAAGAAGGTGATTGTTATATTTTTTCTTCTTCTGATCTTGAAAATTTGGGACTTACTCTTTTTCCATATCTTTCTTTTGGAATCTTAAATGGGGGCTCTGCAACAAGTTATTTTGATTTATCTAAAAATAGGGGGGGATTAAATGAAGATTTATATATGCGGTATGAATCTAAAATACTTGAATTTAAAGAAAAATTTGGAGAATTCCCAAAGGGCATAACCCCAGCTTATATTAACAAAGATGGTAGTTCTGGATTTTCATTTTTGGCTTTGAAAATCAGGCACCTTTTAATGGTTGCTAAAAGATATGAATCTTTTTATGGTAGAAGAATTAAGCCTTCAATATTTCAAATGACTAGTTGCAAAACGGATGAATTTATTTCGAAATTTTTGGATGATTTATTTGTAGATGATTTGATTAAAAGTGTAAATTTTTGCAATTTTAAAAAAGAAGATATTTTTACAGCTGTTCAACCTTTAGTTTATTGTTATGAAAAACTGAATAACTCTAGTTATCGATATTTTACTATCAAGGATAATAAAAATGATAATTCGATTTTAGCTTTGCCTGCCGGTCATGGTCAAAATTTTAAAATTTTAAAAGATATTTATTTGCAGCTTTATGAATCTGGAAAAAGATTCATATATATTGGTAATGTTGATAATATGGGCTTTACAATTAATTTTAAGGCACTTGCTGTAATGGCTTTGACCAATTGTTCTTCTGGATTTGAATTTAGTTTTAAAAGCAAGACAGATTTTAAGGGGGGGGTATTGGCAGTAAATAGTGAAGATTGCTTAACTTGTGTTGATATTGGTGGAGGGATTTCTTTAGAGACTATACAAGAATTTGAGAATAAGGGCAATAAGCTATTATTTAATTGCGCTACTGGACTTTTTAATTTAGAGTATTTAATAAAAAATATTGATGAAATAATAGAAAAAATGCCCATTAGAGTTATAGAGCAAGATAAAGAAATTGGTAAATATGTTTCGGTTGAGCAAATAACGTGGGAAGTGTTAAAAATAATGAAAAATCCATTAATTTTAACGGTTGATAGAGATAAAAGATTTCTTCCTGCAAAGTTATTTATCGATATGTTGCTTAATAGTGACTATCTTGAAGGTAGAGATAGATGTCATAGTAGAAAGAGAGTTGATAATTATGATGCTACTAAAGATTCGGATTGTTATCTTTCTGCTTTGTTGTTAAAAGATTATGGTTTGCTGCGTGGGTGTTATAGATGGACTTTTTGAAAGCTTTACCCTTTTTTATCTTTGTTTGTTTAAATTTATTTGCGATAGAATCTTTGCCAGAAATAGATTATGAATATTTTAACAAGGATAAATCAGATCTTGTAGATTTGATGAAATTTTTAGGTGAATTCGATTTTCAAACTATTTTAAAAGATAGAAACTTATTTATTGGGATTAGAAATTTAACAAATTCTAAGAATGTTCAAGAACTTAATGCTGATGGTATTAATAGAATAAAAAAGATTAATCCTATTGGTATAATTTTATTTAGAGAAAATTTAAAAGATGCTGAGCAGACAAAAGGACTGATTAGTGCAATAAAAAATCATATTGGACATGATATTTTTATTGCTATTGATGAAGAGGGGGGAATAGTTAGTAGAGCTGGTGAAAATAAAAAAATGGGAGTTTATAATTTTCCGGCTATGGAGTATGTAGGGAGTGTTAAAGATTTGCATCTTATTTATAAAATTGGTGAAGTTCTTGCCAAACAATTGCGTAGACTGGGCATTAATTTAAATATGGCTCCAGTTGCCGACATAAAATTTGCACCACATACCCCATTACTAAGCAGAACATTCGGAGAATGTTCTGCTTATAATATTGGACTTATGGTAGAAGCTTTTATTGAAGGTATGCAGAATCATGGAGTATTTTCGGCAATTAAACATTTTCCTGGATTAGGGGGAACAACAATAGATACACACAAACATTTGGCGGTTTTGCCTTATAGTAAAAGCTTTTTAATGCTAAATAATTTCGTACCGTTTGTTTTTGGGAAGGCTGCTAAATTTATTATGATTGGCCATGTAAATGTTCCTAAAATTTCTAAAGATATAACTAGTATGTCTAAAAGTATTGTTAATATTATAAGAGAAAATTTAAATATTACTGGTATTATGATGACAGATTCTTATGATATGGGAGCAATTACAAAAAGTTTTTCTAATATTGAAAATGCTATTAAAAAGTCTTTAAGTTCAGGTGTAAATGTAGTTCTTATTCCTTAGTAAAATTGTTTTAAAGATTTGTGGTTTTAAGATAATTGAAAGTTATCTTAAAAAAAATTTTTATGGCATAAATATAGAGATTCCTAGATCTAAAAGAATAAATTCTTTAAAAGAAGTTGATAATTTATAATAAATGCTATAGTTATTAGGTATGAAATCAATTTCAAGTTTTAAGGCAATTAAGGGAAAGATTGGGTAGAGAAATGCATTAGTTGTTTTTCCTATAAATATAGTAGTTCTTAGAGTTAAATTGATTTGGGTCCCAATGAAGAATTTTATAGTAAGTGTATCAGCTAAAATTGAATATTTAGTAATGTAAATGGTGAAAGCTAAATTGAAATAACTATTTGAAACAAAATCTTTATTTATTGGAATAGTAAAAAAATTTATAGGGCTGAGCTGTATTTCAATCCACTCATTATAAGATGTTAATATTCCAATAAAGGCAATGTATTTATAGTCTTCATTATAAAAGATAGGATTTATATAGTTGTGGTAAACTATACCTATTTTTATTTTTTTTTTAATTATATCCTCTTTAGGAAATTCCCAGTGAGAAGCGGCTAATTTATCTTGAAAACAAAATAAATTGATATTATACATTAATAAAAAGATTAATAAAATAGCAGTATGTTTCATTTTATTCAAGTAAAAGTAAGTTGTTTATATACAATAATATTATATATAGATAGTTTTTTCAACTATATTATATTGATTATTCTTTTTTTAGTTAACAAGCTGTTTATATACAATTAAATAATATTAT